>JAFRRF010000023.1 GCA_017428245.1 Bacteroidales bacterium | reverse complement strand
GTAGGCCGCCATCAGTTCGGCGGGTTTTCCGCTCTGGCCGAATTTGTCGTCGATGGCTACGAAACGCATGGGTGCGGGGCAGGCCTGCGCGAGGAAACCTGCAATTTCCTCGCCAAGACCGCCGGCGATCAGATGCTCTTCGGCGACGACCACGCGGCCGGTCTTGCGGACCGACGCGAGAACCGCTTCCTTGTCGAGCGGCTTGATGGTGGCGATGTCGATCAGGTCGACGCTCACGCCCTGGGCCTCCAGCTGTTTCGCAGCCTGGATAGCTTCCCATACGAGGTGGCCGGTGGCGAAAACCGACACGTCAGCGCCGTCGTTCAGTTTGATGGCTTTGCCGATGACGAACGGCTCGTCGGCCGGGGTAAAGTTCGGCACGCCGGGACGGCCGAAGCGCAGGTACACGGGGCCATCCCAGGCCGCGGCCGCAAGGGTGGCCGCCTTTGTCTGGTTGTAGTCGCAGGGATTGATGACCACCATACCGGGCAGCATCCGCATCAGGCCGATGTCTTCGAGGGTCTGGTGCGTGGCGCCGTCCTCACCGAGCGTGATGCCGGCGTGGGAGGCGGCGATCTTCACGTTGGTCTGCGAATAGCAGATCGACTGGCGGATCTGGTCGAGCACACGGGCCGTGGCGAAATTGGCGAAAGTGCCGATGAAGGGAATATAACCCCCGATGGCCAGGCCGGCTGCCATACCCACCATATTCGCCTCTGCGATGCCCACTTCGAAGAAGCGGTCGGGATGCTCCGCCGCGAAAGCGTCCATCTTGAGCGAACCCTTGAGGTCGGCGGTCAGGGCCACGACTTTCGGATTGCTGTTGCCGAGTTCAGCCAGGCCTGCGCCGAAGCCCGAACGGGTGTCTTTCTTACCGGTATCTACGTATTCTTTCATAAGGCAAAGTCTCCCATCGTTTCTTCGAGTTGTTTCATTGCTTCGGCGCACTGTTCCACCGAAGGATTCTTGCCGTGCCACTTGCAGGTGCCGGCCATAAAGTCCACACCGTGGCCCATCTCGGTATGCCAGAGAATCATCACGGGTTTACCCAGACCCTTGCGGCGGTGCGCCTCGGCGAAGGCCTGTTCGATGGCGGTGAAGTCGTGGCCGTCGGCCTCGATGACCGTCCAGCCGAAAGCTTCCCACTTGGCGCGCAGGTTGTCCAGTCCCGCCACGTCTTCGATACGTCCGTCGATCTGCTGGTGGTTCCAGTCGGTCATTGCGATAAGGTTGTCCACCTTGTAGTGGGCGGCCGACATCGCGGCTTCCCAGATCTGGCCTTCCTCGCTTTCGCCGTCGCCGATCAGGACATATACGGTGTTCGGGTCGCCGTTTAGCCGTTTGGCGATGGCGGCGCCGATGGCTACCGACAGGCCCTGTCCCAGCGAGCCGGCCGCCTGGTTCACACCCGGCAGGCCTTTGTCCACCGAAGGATGGCCCTGGAGCCGGGTACCGAAGCGGCGGAAAGTGGCCAGTTCGGCGACCGGGAAGTAGCCCCGGCGGGCGAGCAGGCTGTAAAGCACGGGGGAGATGTGGCCGGCCGAGAGGTAGAACTGGTCGATGCCTTCTCCGCTGCGGCGCCAGTTCTCCGGCGTCACGTTCATTTCTTTAAAAAACAGGTAGGTCAGGACATCCGTCGCGCTCATCGAGCCGCCCGGATGGCCCGATGCGGCGGCCGTGACCATACGCACGATATCCCTCCGCACCTGCGAAGCGATTTGTTGAAGGGTGTATTCCATAAGTAGAAGAGATTATTCCGTATCCGACTAACAAAGATACGAAACATCTTCCACAAATCAAATGGTAATTCGCCAGCTGAGGCTCGGCATGATGGGGAGCAGGGATATGAGGTTCCAGGCGTGCGTGTCGGGGTTGTAGCGTAGCATGAAGGGGTTGTGACGGTTCAGCAGATTATAGACCCCCAGCCCCACTTCGTGGCTGGCGCGGCGGCCTTTGATGTCCAGATGCAACGCGGCATCCCAACGGATGTAGGCCGGAAGTTCGTAATTGTTGAGCGCGGAAATCATCGGCAGGGAGAGCCATTCCTTCTGTCCGATGAAGAATCCGGGCAGCGCACCGTCCTGCAGGGTATCCCAGCTGCCGCTCTGGTAGGTAAACAGGGTATTGAATCCCAACGTCAGCGACTCCCGCTGAAGAATCGTCCAGTCGAGCGACGCGTTGGCGATGTGCCGCCGGTCGTATTTGGCAGGGAAGCGCCGGCCGTGGTTCAGGTCGGGGAAAAGCCGGTCGGTCTTCGACCAGGTGTAGGAGGCGCGCCACGACAAGATATCGCCGTCTTTTTCATAGAGGAACTCTGCTCCGTACGAAGTGCCTTCCCCGATGCTGATGTTCTCGTGCCAGCCCGACTGCGCCGAACTGAAGAACTGCGTCGCGTCGCCGTAATATACCAGATTCCGCATCAGTTTGTAGAAGCCGCCCGCCCGGAACGTATGCGCCCCGAAGCCGCCGAACACGCCGGCATAGCCCTGCAGGGCCTGCTCCGGCGGATTCGTCGCATCCGACGGCACCACCATATCGATCGACATTCCGAGCGGAATTCCTTCCAGGGTATGGTAGTACTGCGTCAGCGCGTCGGCCGTGGCCTCAACGCCGAACTGACGGACCAGATGGACCCGCGCCGTCAGGCTGCCTTCCGGATGGAACAGCCAACCCGACTGGCCGCCGACTCCGCCGACTCCGTAGGCGTAGGCATTGCCGCGAACGGCCATCCGCAGTAGGAATTTATCAGGAATCTGATATTCCAGTTGTCCGTGAAGTGTCGAAAGGACCGTCTGGATATAGGAATCCACCAGCGGCGACTCCTCGGCATCCTTGTAGCTGCTGCCGTCGAAGCGGCGCGACGAGCCGGGATTAAAACGCGCGCCGCGCAACTTCACCCCGAACTGCGAGGTCCAGCGTCCCCACGATTTCGTTGCCGTGCTCAGCAGCGTTACCTCCTGCAGGGTGCTCCGCAACTGATAGCGGTTGTAACTCCCGTCCAACACCGTCTCCTGCTCCTGATAACCCGCGTGATGGTTGTACGACAGGGCTGTATGAAGTTTGTCGAAGGCCTGTACGCTCCGCGTGTCCCAGCTCAGATTCGCCAGCGCATTGCTCCAGCCCATCCCGTCGGTCGAGTTTTCGCCCAGCACGAAACTGTACCGGTCCAGGCTCCCAAACAAAGACAGCGACAGGTCGTTGCGCGGATCCGCTTTCCAGGTTACCTTCCCGAACGCATCGCCCACCGTCGCACCGAAATCCTGCAGCACGTCCTGATACCGGTTGATCATGCCACGGGCCGCTTTGTACTCCAGCCCGATCGGCGAAACGCGCAAGGAGCCGAGCACTGAAACCTTATTTTTCACGATCGGGGCGCTGATGCTTCCCGATGCCAGGAACGGAGTAAGCGAACCTTCCCCGTGCATCGAAGAAAAGTCGCCCGTCTTAGTCTGCAGGCGGATGTGCGAGGCCGTCAGGTTTCCTTCCTCCGAACTGAAGCCACCCGCGTGAAACTCCGTTTCGCCGATCACCTCACCCGGATAGACTGTCGTGAAACCCAGCAGATGGCTGATGCCGTAGAGCGGCATCCCGTCGAGCGTCATCAGGTTCGACCCCATATTGCCGCCGCGCACATAGATCGCCGAGCCACCCTCGCCGCCCATCGCCACGCCCGGCAGCGTCTGGATGTACTTGATGGCATCGCCGCTTCCCAACGGACTGACCACGCGCCGCGTCTTGACCGGATCAATCCGGTATCCGTCGGCCCGCACCCGCTGCACGCGGTCCGCGACCTTCATCGCAGCCGGCAGCGTGTCGCGCAGCGTCGTCTGCTCCTGCGCGCAGACGGTGGCCGTACTCAGCAACAACAAAAGTATAGGCAAGATGTTTTTCATAGGCGAAACAGATTATAATTTAGGCAAACGGGCGGGATAGGCGGGGTAGCCGTCATAGTAACCTTTTATAACAGCTAATGAATACTTTATCTTCACGTCACAATCGTGCCGGAGGGTATTGATTGCACCGAAGACGCCGTGACCACCGTGAACATTCGAATATCCTCCGGCTACACCATAAAGTGTTGAAAGAAGATCTCCTTCTGCATCAGCAAGTGTAGCCTGTACACTTTTGAGATACCTGTCGTATTCTTCTGATACCGAGCAGAAATAAAGGACAGGGTGTGTTTCCCCGGGATGGTTTGTGTCCCAAATATTGTAATCAAAATCACCAACAACCGTAAAGTACTGTGTCGCGTCCATCTCTTTATCCAAATAATCGCCCGGATCCACGCCGGTTGAGGCGGGAAGAAGAAGTCGATATATATTCCTTAAACCATTGCTATAGTTTTGCGGGCAATCGATTCTCAAATAATCATTATGGTAAATCAGGTTTTCCTCCTCGTAGTGTTGTTTTATAAATCGATCATACCGCTGTTGAGGAGTCGTTGCTTGATTCTCCGCATCGGAGCCTGCTATGTATCTGCGACCGTTTTCGTTGACATTGTCGACCAGACGATGATTCGTGGCTAATTGTGTAATTGGACCGACTACGCCGGTAGAATCCTCCATCCTGCCTAGAATATACAAATGGTGTCGTTCCTCTGCGCTTATCCAGAAAACCATCCCCGGCATTTCCGACAACAACGACTTTCCTCCCATCGACTTCATCTGATTATACGCTTCTTCCCAGACATCAAAATACCACGGATTCAAATCGCGCTGATTTGATCCACCTTCTTCAAGCCATTCTATCGGAGGATTAATTCTCGCGCCGATGGAAAAAGGCCTGGGAACTGTCGTTGTTGCTACCATTGTGTCGCGCCCGGGAACAAAGACTTTCAATACATACGTTTTTCCAGCCTCCAGTTCCAATCGACCCTCGTAAATACCATCACCCGTATATTGAAACTGGTAAATCCGATCTTTAGCCTCAGGCCCACTGATCGTCACTTTGGCGTCAACTACCGGCTCGAATCGGTATTCCCCAACCCCACCGGAATAGAGCAGCGTCACCTGTTGAATGTAATTTCCTTTCTCCAGAATGCACCTGACAAACACCTCCCGCTCCGCCGGCGGCTCAATCGCCACCGGCTGCACACAGCCAGTGGCCGCCAGCAGGAACAAAGCAACAAACCAGAAAACGGAATAACGAGCCTTCTTCATACCTAATAAATGCAAATACCTCCTGTTTTGTTGCGTTTATTATCCTGTATTTACAACGACGGTAGCGGGGCGGGATAGGCGGGATAAGTTCCGTACCACAAAATCGGATTAGGATTAAACGGTGTGGTGCCCGATGCATCCCGCATCTGACAATTGTGCCGCAACACGCTGGCTGCACCAAAAACACCACATCCCCCGCGGATATTCGTATATCCGCTGGCCTCTCCATATAGAGAAGTCAGCAAATCGCCTTCCGTATCGACAATTACCGCCTGAATACTCTTGAGATACTTGTCGTATTCTTCCGACACCGAACAGAAATAGAGAACGGGGTTTCCCGGAGGAGCCTGGGTATCCCAGATATTAAACGAAAAATCTCCGTAAATGGAAAAAAAGGCGCGAGCCACCGGAAGAAGAGACAGGTGGTAGCTTATCTGATAGTCTTCTGCCGGAAAACCATAGGGGGGGCTGACCGTAGCAGAAGGATCCTCTTCGCCTACAGACTCCGGTATGCCTTTCCCGTTCCGTAGGAATTCATAAGTAACCGTATAGATTCTCTCGCCATTATCATAGGTCCTGGGGTGTTCTATTCGCAAAAAGGATCGACATATCGGCATTCCCTCATAGGCTAGAAGCGTGGCGTCCGCATAACGCTTTCTGTTTTCCGGATTGTTCAAAAAATAATCATACCCCTTCCCCATCTTGGGTTCGAGATTCAAGGGTGTTTCTTCTTGAGACACCCCAGTTGGATGAAATCCGACTTGGAGAGAGTTGGACAAATCCAACCCTTTGTGGTTGCTTCCCAATTGTTCCATCCAGGTCACATTTCCCGCATTGTCTGTCTTAGTGCCCAAAACATACAAAACTATGTCTTCTTCCGCCTCTATGCGGAAGGGCATTCCCGGCATCGCTTGATGCATCGTCGTTCCATGGAAATCCTCCATTCTGTCCAGAACGGAATAATCCCACATAGGAGGATCTCCCGGAATCTCTTGTCGAAACACACCAAGCCACTCGGGAATCAGATTATGATGATAGCCGTTATTCCGGTAATGTTGCAACATATCAGAGACCCATCGTGCCGGAACATAAACGTGGGAAATGACGGTAAAACTACGAGGGAAAGTGGTTGTCGCCGAAATCGGCTCCCTATCGGGAATCTTGACATTCAGTGTATAGGTATCACCCGCTTTAGGTTGAAAGTCACTCTCCCAGATTCCATCTCCCTTTGGAAAAAACCGGATCTTCACGTGATCCGGAGAATCGATATAGACTTCCGCTTCCTCAACCGGATCAAACCGCTCCTCGCCAATGCCTCCCGAATACAAGAGCGTCACCCGCTGTACCGTATCGTTCATCAGAACACACCCCACAAACACCTCCCGCTCCGCCGGCGGCTCAATCGTCACCGGCTGGACGCAGCCGGTAGCCAACAGCAGGACGAGGACAATTAATGTCGTGACAACACTCTTCATCTATTATTAGATGCAATCTCTGTTAAAATGTTGCATTTATTTTCTGCTGTAGAGCATTGTTTTTATCACCAAACAGCAAAAAATAAAAATAGGTCCGGCGGATCAGCAAGTTTTTCGTAACTTCGTGACATGATGAAAAAACACCCTCTTCTCGCCATCGTTTTTGCCGCTGCCGCGCTGATGCTCGTGGCGGCCGCTTGTCAAAAAGGGTCCACACCGAAAGGCCCCACGCCGGAAGACCGCGCCCGGCAATTGATCTCCCAACTTTCGATCGAAGAAAAGACCGCCTTGATGCGCTATGACTCCGAAGGCGTCGAGTCGCTGGCCATCCGCCCCTACAACTGGTGGAACGAAGCGCTGCACGGGGTGGCGCGCAACGGGAAGGCGACCACCTTCCCGCAACCTATCGGAATGGCCGCCGCTTTCGACGAGCCGCTGTTGGAAGAAGTATTTACGGCCGTGAGCGATGAGGGCCGGGTCAAACACCGCCAGGCGCTGGCTGCAGGCGGGTCGGGCTGGTATCAGGGCGTTACATTCTGGACACCCAACATCAATATTTTCCGTGACCCGCGCTGGGGACGCGGTATGGAGACCTACGGCGAGGATCCTTACCTCACCGGACAACTCGGCATGGCTGTGGTCCGCGGCCTGCAGGGTGATCCCGATGCACCGGTGCTCAAGACGCACGCCTGTGCCAAACACTTCGCCGTGCATTCCGGCCCGGAATGGAACCGGCATAGCTTCAACGCCGAAGTGAGCGAACGCGACTTGCGCGAAACCTATCTTCCCGCTTTCAAAGACCTGGTCACCAAGGCTGGCGTACAGGAGGTGATGATCGCCTACAACCGCTTCCGCAGCGTCCCCTGCGGCGCCAATACCTATCTGATCGACACGGTACTCCGGGGCGAATGGAACTATAAGGGTCTGGTGGTGTCCGACTGCTGGGCCATCCACGACTTCTTCATGCCGGGTCGGCACGGTTACAGTGAGGACGTGGAACACGCTGTGTCCGAGGCCGTCCGGGCCGGAACCGACCTCAACTGCGGAGAGTCGTACCGACACATTCCGGAGACGGTCGCCGCCGGCCTGCTCGACGAAGCGGAGCTGGAGCCGGCGTTGACCCGCATCCTGGCCGCCCGTATCCGCCTGGGCGAACTGGACGGCAACAATGAGCCCTGGGAAGCGTTGGGCGATGAGATCGTGGAAGGGCCCGCGCACCGCGCCCTGGCCCGCAAGATGGCCGAGGAATCGATCGTCCTGCTGCAGAACCGCGACCGGATCCTGCCGCTGAAAGCCGATGCGAAGATCGCCCTTGTCGGCCCGAATGCCGACGACCGGGAGATGCTCTGGGGCAACTACAACGCGATTCCCGAATTCTCGGTCACGCTGGCTGAAGCACTCCGCGAGCGGATTCCGGATCTCGTCACGCTGCGCGGGTGCGAACTGGTAAGCACCGAACCGCTGGCCGAAAAAGCAGTAACCGATGTGCTGAAACAACTGGAAGGCATCGATATCGTGGTCTTTGCGGGCGGCATCTCGCCGCGCGTCGAAGGCGAAGAAATGCCGGTTGCCCTTCCCGGATTCCGGGGCGGCGACCGTACGGATATTGAGCTTCCCGCCGTGCAGCGACAGCTGCTGGCCGCCCTCCACGACGCAGGCAAGCGCGTAGTGCTCGTGAACTTCTCGGGTTCCGCGATGGGCCTGGTGCCCGAGACGGAGAGCTGCGACGCCATCGTCCAGGCCTGGTATCCCGGTGAGGAAGGCGGAACGGCCCTGACCGACATCCTCTTCGGCGATGTGGTGCCATCCGGGAAACTACCCGTCACGTTTTACCGGAACATCGGGCAGATTCCGGACTATGAGAACTACGATATGAAGGGCCGGACCTACCGTTATTTCGACGGCGACCCGCTCTTCCCCTTCGGCTATGGCCTCAGTTATACCACTTTTGAATACGGCCAGGCCCGTATCGGGAAAGGCCGGCTGGAGATCCCTGTCACCAACACCGGCGAATGCGACGCCGACGAAGTGGTCCAGCTTTATGTGCGCCGTCCCGCCGATGCGGACGGCCCCCTGAAGACCCTCCGCGGGTTCCGGCGCGTCAGCATCCCGGCCGGCAAGACTGTCACGGTGGCCTTCCCGCTCTCTGCGGAGACGTTCCTGTCCTGGTCGCCCGAAGCCGGCGATATGGTTCCCGCAAAGGGAGACTGGGAACTGCTCTACGGCGGCAGTTCCGCCGACCGGGATCTGCAGAAAATCCCGTATCGTTACCGATAATGGACGGCACCTTCCTGGCATTTGACTGCGGAGCGACCTCCTGCCGGGCCGTTCTGGCCCGCTTTGCGGACGGCGGTTTCTCGATGGAGGAGACCGGTCGCTTTCCGAATCAGATGCTTGAAGTGGACGGACGATACTATTGGAACATCCGGTCGATCTGCGAGCATTTCGTCGCCTTTCTGTCCCGGCTGGGACAGAAAGGCGTGCGGATCGACTCGATCGGCATTGACACCTGGGGCGTGGATTTCGGCTGCATCGCTCCCGACGGGACGCTGCTGGGCCTTCCGCGCGCGTACCGCGATCCGTACACCACAGGCGTACCGGAGCAGGTATTCGCGAAGATTCCGCGCGAGGAGCTTTATGGCGCTACGGGCATTCAGCTTATGGATTTCAACACCATCTTCCAGCTTTATGCGCAAACGCAAGCGGAAGATCCGGCGCTGGCCGCCGCCGAGAGCATCCTCTTCCTGCCCGACCTGCTGTCGTATCTGCTTACGGGAAACAAGGTCTGCGAATATACCGACGCCTCCACCTCGGGGATGATGGACCAAAATACCCGGCAGTTCAACAAGGGACTGCTGGCGCGTCTGGGCATCCGGACGGATGTCCTGCTGCCCGTCGTGCAGCCCGGCACCCGGGTAGGCACATTGCGGCCGGAACTGGCCGCGAAGACGGGCCTCGGCCCCGTGCCGGTGATTGCCGTGGCAGGGCACGACACGGCCTCGGCCATCGCGGCCGTTCCGGCCACGGACCCGCAGTTCGCCTACCTGAGCAGCGGTACCTGGAGCCTGATGGGCATCGAAGCCCCCGCACCCATCATCAATGAGGCCTCCGCCGCGGCGAATTTCACCAACGAAGGCGGTATCGAAGGGACCACGCGCTTCCTGAAGAACATCACCGGAATGTGGCTGCTCGAGCAGTGCCGCAAGGTGTGGAAAGCCGCCGGACGCGACTACAGTTATCCGCAGCTGGTGGAGATGGCCCGTGCCGAAGCCGGCTTCCCCGGTCGCATCAACCCCGACGATCCCCGCTTCGCCAACCCCGCCGATATGGTGGCGGAAATTATCAACGCATTGCGTCATGCCCGACCTGCTCGGGCATCTGAGATTCCCGGTCAAGCCGGGAATGACGGGTATTCCGACGCCCAGATCGTCGCCTGCATCTGCCATTCGCTGGCCGACCGCTACAAAGAAGTGCTCGCCCGGCTGCAGGGCTTTGCTCCCTTCCCCATCCGGAGGCTCCACGTCATCGGCGGCGGCAGCGCCAACGAGTTGCTCAACCAGTGGACGGCCGACGCCATCGGCCTCCCCGTAGTCGCCGGACCGACCGAAGCCACGGCCATCGGCAACATTATGATGCAGGCCAAAGCCGCCGGCCTGGTGGCCGACCGCTGGCAGATGCGCCGGCTCATCGCCGACAGCTTCCCCGTCAAGACATTTAACCCCACGTCCTGCCCGGCTTGACCGGGCATCTGTCCTTATGAAAGAATCCGATATCCTGAAATCCTACGAATACGCCCGCGAACGCTACGCCGCCCTGGGCGTGGACACCGACAAAGCTGTCGAAATCCTGGAGAAGACCCCCATCTCCCTGCACTGCTGGCAGACCGACGACGTAATCGGCTTCGAGCGCGCGGCCGGTCTCTCGGGCGGCATCCAGACCACCGGCAACTACCCCGGCCGCGCCCGCAACATCGACGAAGTCCGCGCCGACGTCCTCTTCGCCAAGAGCCTGATCGCCGGCAGCCATCGCCTCAACCTCCACGAGATCTACGGCGACTTCGGCGGCCGCTTCGTGGACCGCGACCAGGTTGACGTCCGTTATTTCGAAAGCTGGATTCAGTGGGCGCGGGAGAACGGGATGAAACTCGACTTCAACTCCACCTCGTTCGGGCATCCGAAAAGCGGCGACCTTTCGCTCGCCAACCCCGACCCGGCCATCCGCAATTTCTGGATTGAGCACACCAAACGCTGCCGTCGCATCGCCGACACGATGGGTCGTGCGCAGGGCGATCCCTGCATCATGAACATCTGGGTGCACGACGGTTCGAAAGACCAGACAGTGGAGCGTCTCCGCTACCGCGAGATCTTCGCCGCCGCCCTCGACGAAATCCTGGCCGAAGACCTTCCCGGTATGAAGACCTGCCTCGAGGCCAAGCTCTTCGGCATCGGCCTGGAGAGCTACACCGTGGGCTCGCACGACTTCGTAGCCGGCTACTGCGCCACCCGCAAACTGATGTACACCCTCGACACGGGCCACTACGAGATGACCGAGAACGTGGCCGACATGGTGGCCTCACTGCTGCTCTTTGTGCCGGAACTGATGCTCCACGTGAGCCGTCCCATCCGCTGGGACTCCGACCACGTGACCATTATGAACGACCCCACCCTCGACCTGTTCAAGGAGATTGTCCGCGCCGGGGCGCTCGGCCGCAGCCACATCGGACTCGACTACTTCGATGCGGCCATCAACCGAATCGGCGCCTACGTCATCGGCACCCGCGCCACGCAGAAATGCCTGCTCAGCGCCCTGCTCGAGCCTTTAGCCAAGCTCCGCGAATACGAAGATGCCGGCAAGGGCTTCCAGCGCCTGGCCCTTCTCGAAGAAGCCAAGACCCTGCCCTTCGGCGCCGTCTTCGACTGGTTCAACCTGAAAAACAACGTCCCCGTGGGTACGGATTTCATCCCTGAAATCGAACGCTACGAACGGGAAGTAACCACAAACAGATAATATGAGCAAAGGCAGTTTGAAAAGCACCATCGCCGTATCCCTGACCAACTTCCTGGATGCGGGAGCGATTGTGGCCGGCGCCAGCGGCCTGACGCTGTGGCAGAACTATCTCGGCCTGTCCGAAGTGCATCTGGGCTGGCTCAACTTCATCAGTGCCAATTGCCTGGGAGCCGCCGTAGGCGCCATCATCGGCGGATTCCTCGCCGACCGGTACGGACGCAAGTTCATCTATACCTACAACCTGCTCGTCTATATGGCGGGCGTGCTGCTCATAATCCTTTCCTCAAGCTTCCCGATGCTGCTGGCCGGATTCCTCGTGACGGGCATTTCGGTGGGTGTCGGCGTGCCGGCATCGTGGACCTATATCTCCGAAAGTTCCGAGAACGACAAGCGCGGCCGCAACATCTGCATTTCGCAGATGTCCTGGGGCTTTGGCCCGATGATCATCCTGCTCCTGGGAATGCTGTTCGCCCCCGACGGCTATTTGTCCGGTTGGGTGGAAAGCCTCGCCCGCACCATCGGCGGCGACGGTCTTTCGCCGGAAGCCGTCGGCGTGTTCAGCTCGCGCATCGTCTTCTTTGCGCTTCTGGTCGTCGCGTTCATCGCCTGGACCTTGCAGCGCAGACTCGACGAAAGCGCCGAATGGACGGCCAGCCGTGCCGCAGCCCGGGACAAGGGCGAAAACGCCGGCCTCCGGCACGCTTTCAAGGTATTGTTTTCCAACCGGACGGCCATCCGGACCGTGTGTTTCCTGGCGGTCATCTATCTGACCTGGAACCTCGTGGCTTCGGTTCTCGGCTTTTTCCAGCCCCATATCTATGAAACAGCCGGCGGCGTGAGCAACGAGCAGGCCAACTGGATGAATTGCATCCAGTGGGCCATTATCGTGGCTGTCACGTTCCTCCTGTCCAGGTTCATCGACAAGACCAGCCACAAGTTGATCTACATCCTGGGGCTGCTCTTCGCCATCAGTGCCTGGGTCATCATCGTGACAGTCGGTGTCAACGGAAAGGCCGGCCTGTGGCTGTTCACCCTGCTCTGGGGCATCGAGGGCGGTATGTCCGTGCAGATTTTCTATGCCCTGTGGGGGTCGGAGCTGTTCCCCGCAAAATTCAGGGCCGGAGCCCAAGGGCTGATGTTCTTCATCGTCCGCGGTCTTTCGGCAGTATGGGGACTCGTATTTACTTATATTTACGGTGAAAACGGCGAAGGCTTCACCGTCGCCGCTTATTGTATGATCGCGCTCCTGCTGATTTCCCTGATCGTAGGTGTGGTCGGATGCCCCGACACGCGGGGCAAATCGCTCGCACAAATCACCCGGGAACGCTATGGCGATAATTATTGATTGACTATGGACAGTATTCTTGACAACAGGCCGGCGCTCCGGCAGCAGATTGAAAAGATTGCCGAAGTGGCGGGCTATCTCTGGCAGAAGGGATGGGCCGAGCGCAACGGCGGCAATATCGTCGTGAACATTACGGATTCTGTGGACGAAGCCCTGCGCGGGATGCCCGCCATCAGCGAACGACGGCCCATCGGCTTCATGCCGCACCTGAGCGGCTGCTGGTTCTACTGCAAGGGTACCGGGCGGCGTATGCGCGACCTAGCCCGCGATCCGATGGCAAACGGATCCGTCATCCGCATCAACCCCACGGGAGAATTCTATGAAATCGTAGCCGACGCTCCCCTCGCGCCCACCTCAGAGTTGCCGTCACATCTGGCCGTCCACGAATATCTGCTGGCCAAAGGCTCCCCGTACCGGGCCTCGCTCCATACCCACCCTACCGAACTGGTAGCCCTCACGCACAATCGGAAATGGCTCGAGAAAGACGCCGCCACGAAGATGCTCTGGTCGATGATTCCCGAGACCCGGGCCTTCTGCCCGCGCGGCCTGGGCATCGTGCCTTATATGCTGCCCTCCAGTCGGGAACTCGCCACGGCAACGATACGGGTCATTGAGGAAGATTACGATGTGGTTATGTGGGAGAAACACGGCGTCTTCGCCGTCGACACCGACATTATGGACGCTTTTGACCAGGTCGACGTCCTCAACAAGGCCGCCCAGATCTATATAGCTGCCCGAAATATGGGCTTCGAGCCCGACGGGATGACGGACGCGCAGATGCACGAGCTCGGCATCGCCTTCGGCCTCCCGAAATAAAGGTTTTTTGTTTGCGGCGATGGCGCGGGTGGTTGATTGCTCCGGAACACATGCCACCCTCGGCATTGTAAGAGGGAGGGGCCCACGCCTTGGCGTGGGAGGGGTCGAGCGAAGCGAGACGGTTCCGGAGCAACAACCAGAGCGCCTAAGCAAACAAAAAAACTACAAAATTTGTCCGTCGACGATTTCGACTACGCGGTCGGACATCGCAGCCAGGTCCTTGTCGTGCGTCACGATGACGATTGTGATGCCGAAGCGGTCGCGCAGGTCGAAGAACAGGCGATGGAGTTCCCCTTTGGTCTTGCTGTCGAGATTGCCCGACGGCTCGTCGGCGAACAGCACCTTGGGTTGATTGACGAGCGCCCGGGCGATAGCCACGCGCTGCTGCTCGCCGCCGCTGAGCTCGGAAGGCTTGTGCGTCAGGCGCTCGCCCAGCCCCAGCAGCGTCAGCAACTCTTCCGCCCGCTTGCGGGCGTCCGCACGTGCGGTGTGCGCAATCAGCGCAGGAATCATCACGTTCTCCACGGCCGTGAATTCCGGCAGCAGATGATGGAACTGGAACACGAAACCGATCTTCCGGTTGCGGAAAGCGGCCAGTGCCTTGTCGGAAAGTGAAAAGATGTCGGTTCCGTCGATCGTGACGGTTCCCTTGTCGGGACGCGACAGCGACCCGAGGATCTGGAGCAGTGTGCTCTTGCCGGCACCCGAGGCACCCACGATGCTCACCACTTCGGCCGGGGCTGCCGTAAAACAAACATCCTTCAGGACCCTGAGGGTCCCGAAGGATTTGTCGATGTGTCGGGCCTGAATCATCAGGAGGGCGCTTAGTCCTCTTCCTGCTGCTCGGCCTCGTAGGCCTTGAGGAGCTTGTCCTGGACGTCGGCGGGCACCTGCTGGTATTCGATGAATTCCTGCGTGAAGGTGGCGCGGCCGGAGGTCAGGGAGCTCAGAGTCGTCGAGTACTTGTAGAGCTCGGCGAGTGGAACGCGGGCACGGAGGATCTGGAAGCCCTTCTCGGAGTTCATACCCTCGATCATGCCGCGGCGGTTCTGAAGGTCGCTCATCACGTCGCCCATGCAGTCGGCGGGGACCATCACTTCCACCATATAAATCGGCTCGAGGATCTTCGGGGCAGCGTTCTTGAAGGCCTCGCGGAAGGCGTTGCGGCCGGCGATGATGAAGGCGATTTCCTTGGAGTCCACCGGGTGCATCTTGCCGTCATAGACGAAGACGCGGATGTCACGGGCATAGGAACCGGTGAGCGGGCCCTCTTCCAGACGCTGGGTGATACCCTTCTTGATGGCCGGCATGAAGCTGGCATCGATGGCACCACCGACCACGCAGTTGAGGAACTCCCATTTGCCGCCCCAAGGCAGTTCGAATTCTTCCTTGGCCTTGACATTGAGCTGAGTCTCCTTGCCGTCGATCTTGAAACGGGCCGTCGTCTCGACACCCTCGACGATCGGCTCGACCACGAGGTGCACCTCGCCGAACTGGCCGGCGCCGC
Source organism: Bacteroidales bacterium (assembly GCA_017428245.1). Lineage (GTDB taxonomy): Bacteria > Bacteroidota > Bacteroidia > Bacteroidales > UBA932 > Cacconaster. The sequence goes on along the minus strand of JAFRRF010000023.1, from coordinate 99,450 downwards.
CCGACTGTTTCTTGTGACGGTACTGGGCATTGGCCACCTTGGTGATGGTCTCGCGATACGGGATCTTCGGAGCGAGGAACTCCACGTCGATCTTATAATCGTTGTTCAGATGCCACTTGAGGATGTTGATCTGCTGCTCGCCCATACCGTTGATGATGGTCTGCTTTAGTTCGCGGGAATACTCGACACGGAGGGTCGGGTCTTCGGCGCTGGCGCGGCTGAGGGCCTCGCCCAGCTTCTCCTCGTCCTTCTCGTCCACGGCCTTGATGGCGCAGCGATACTTGAACGGCGGGAAGGTGATCGGATCGACGACTTTGTCGTAACCCGGGGCGTTGAGGGTCTGGTTGGTCTTGACGGCCTTCAGTTTCACGGTACAGCCCATATCGCCGGCCACGATTTCGGTGACGCGGTCTTTCTTCTTGCCGGCAACGACATAGAGCGTGGTGATGCGCTCTTTCGTGTCGCTGGTCATATTCATCACGTCCTGACCCTCGGTGATCTTGCCCGACATCACCTTGAAGTAGGTGACGTCGCCCAGGTGCTGCTCGAGGGCGGTCTTATAGACGAACAGGGAGGTCTGGCCCGCGGCGTCCTGTGCAGGAGCCGGGCAGAACTCGGTGACGAATTCCATCAGGCGGCGGACACCGATGTCCTTCTTCGCGCAGATGCAGAACACGGGATAGGTCTCACCCTTGTCGAAGCCCACGCGGAGGCCCTGGTGTACTTCCTCTTCGGAGAGTTCGCCTTCGTCGAAGAATTTCATCATCAGCTCTTCGTCGCCTTCAGCAGCCTTCTCCACGAGTTCGGCGTGCATGTCCTCGGCCTTGCCCTTGAGATCGGCGGGGATATCGCACTCTTCGACGGAGCCGTTGTCGTCCTTGAATTTGTACATCTTCATCTTCAGGACATCGACGATGCTGTCGAAGTTTACACCGGCGTTCACGGGGAACTGGATCACGACGGGTTTGCCGCCGAAAGCCTGATGCAGGCTGTCGAGGGTGTTGTCCCAGTTGGCTTTCTCGGTATCGAGCTGGTTGACGGCAAGAACCACCGGCTTGTTGTACTGCTCGGCATAGCGGCCGTGGATCTCGGTGCCCACCTCGACGCCCTGACCGGCGTTGACCAGCATGATGGCCGACTCGCAGACATTGAGGCCAAGGATGGCGCCCTCGACGAAGTCGTCGGCGCCCGGAGCGTCGATCACGTTGATCTTGTGATCTTTGTACTCAGCATAAAGCGGGGTGGAATAGATGGAGCGCTGGAAGATCTGTTCGACCTCGGTGTTGTCGGAGACGGTATTCTTGCCTTCGACGGTACCGCGGCGGTCGATGACCTTGCCCTCGAAGAGCATGGCTTCAGCCAGCGTGGTCTTGCCGGAACGCGTGCCTCCAAGCAGGACGACGTTGCGGATCTGTTGGGTGGTGTAATTCTTCATATCGATATAAACGTTTATATTTTTTTGTTATTTCATCGGAATAGCCTGCAAAATTAATGATTCTTTTTCATTCCTGCAAAATGTTGTATGTTAAGATAATTTTACTATTTTTGCATACACTATCATTATGAGATTTATGAGGAGACACCTATTCCTATTGTCTTTTATTGTCGCAATGACTCTTTCTTCCTGTCATGCGACCATAGATCCTGACGGTATAAAACAGCCGCCGGAGCTTATTGCCTGGTACGATTCTTTATGGAAGGCCCGTTTCGATGTCAGTCCCGAGAATGTCAGGCAATATTTGAAGCTGAATCCCCATACGAAGACAGCCGAGAATGTGGATATTACTCCCATCGCACCCGACGGCGAAACGCTTGCCTATCTGCTCTCCACCGAAAACGGATGGGAATTGCTTTCGGCCGACAAACGGATGCCGCCGGTACTTGCCTATGGCCGGGACGCCGGCTTTCCGGCCGACAACGCCGCTCTGACATCCTGCCTTTCTGCCGACCTGGAAACTATTTCCTGCCTGAAAAAGGGCCTTGTCTCCATTCCGGCCGACGATGCCGCTATGCTGAGAAACCTGGCATTCTGGTTCATAATCCAGCCCGATTATATCCCGGCGACAAAAGCCGATGGGGATCCGGAGGAAGAAGAGAAATTCTGGGAACTGATCGATTCACAATGGGTCGGCGATTTTGACGATGCCACCGGCCATCTTATCCAGACCCGCTGGCATCAAGACAGTCCCTGGAATATGTTTTCTCCGCTATCCTCCGCTTCCGGCGAAACTCGGGATCCGGCCGGTTGTACGGCAATCGCGGCTGCACAGTTGTTGTTTTTCCTGCATGGAGACATCGGTCGTCCTGTCTCGGCACCAACGGAAGGTTCCTGCACCGGTTATGCGGCCAATCTGACAGATACCACATACAGCCAGACGTTTTCCGCTTTTTCGTCGGAAGCCTGGGAAAACATGGCCACAAAGTATCTTGACATTGTCGCAGGGAAGAGCGATACGTTGAGTGCGCTCTGGATCGGATTCGTCGGTAAAAGCATCGATACAAGGTATTCCCCAACGGTTTCCCAAGCTTACTTTACCGCTTTACCGGCCTTCTTTCTGACTCAGGGCGTACTGTCGTCCTTGCCGTTGATCTACGACGGAGATGTGGTGTATGATGCGATCCGACAAACCGGACAGCCCGCCATCCTTTCCGCCCACGCGACACGGACAATGGATTTTTGGGGAAATATTACTTACCAAGACGGACATACTTTCCTGGCCGATGCGGCTACCGCCGCCTATACGGTCTATGACCGGACCTACGTATGGACATCTCAAACGCAGAATGACTTATACAGCTACGGACAGACCAAGGTCGTTCGCGACACGGTCCTGTCCGGCCGCTATCTCAAGATGAATTGGGGTTTTGGAAATACCGTACAAGACAATGTAAATTATTCAGCGGATGCCAACCATTTCCGCACATACTTGGGCGAAGACCTCTACGATTTCCAGTATCATCTCAGGATGATTCACGGATTCTCTGAGCTTCAATAATCTGTTTCCTGGTTTTCGAACAGCGAGGCTTCATCGCCCAAAAGGTTGAAAGAGCGGCGATGGTGTGGCGTAATACCGTATTTGCGGATGGCCTGGCGGTGCTCTTCGGTGGGATAGGCCATATTGCGGTCCCAGCCGTACTGCGGATACTCCCTGGCCAGGGAGCGCATATACTCGTCACGATGCGTCTTGGCCAGCACGCTGGCCGCTGCGATGGCCTGCACGGTGCCGTCGCCCTTGACCACGGTATGCGACGGGACGTCGCGCCACGGCGAGAAGCGGTTTCCGTCCACCAAAACGAGACCGGGCTTGACCTTCAGACCGTCGAGGGAGCGTTTCATTCCCTCGATCGAGGCGTTGAGGATGTTGATGCGGTCGATTTCTTCGGCACTGACGGCCGTCACGGCCCAGGCAAGCGCTTCACGCTCGATAATCGGGCGCAACTCGTCGCGCTGAGCCTCGGTAAGCTGTTTGGAATCGTTGAGCAGCGGATGCGAAAAACCTTCGGGCAGAATGACCGCAGCAGCGAACACGGGGCCGGCCAGGCAGCCGCGCCCGGCCTCGTCGCAGCCGGCGACGAGTGTCCGCTCTCCGGAGAGCAGCGCTGCGGTGTCGGCGAAGCAGCGCCGCCGGTCGCGTTCCACCTCTGTCAGGGTAAACACATCGGCGACGCCCGCCTTTTTCCATATCGAAGGCGCAAGGGCGCATTGCCCGCAGACGACGACCGGTTTTTTATGATATTTCCGGCAGAGCGACAGCACGCCGGACACAAGTTTCCCGTCCAGGCTCTGGCCGTCGAAACGGCCTTCGCCGGTGACGACGAAATCGGCCGCGGTGATTTTCTCTTCCAGGCCGACCATCTCGCCGAAGAGACGCCAGCCGGGCACGAGCTCGGCGCCTAGCTTGTGCAGGGCGGCGCCCACACCGCCCGCCGCGCCGCCGCCCGGCAGCATCGTGTCGAGTCCGGCTTCCGCCGCAAAGCGTTCCATTCGCCGCTCCAGCCGCTCCAGCATCGCCGCATCCGCCCCCTTCTGCGGTCCGTACACCATTGTCGCCCCATTGGGCCCCAACAACGGATTATCTACGTCGCAAGCGACGGTTATCGTCAAAGGAGTCATCCCGGTTATTGCACGCAAAAGGCCTTCGCCGCCGTCGTTCGTGGCGCTGCCGCCGATGCCGACCACAATCTTTCCGCAACCGCGGGCGGCTGCAGCGGCAATCAGAACCCCAAGGCCATAGGTCGTCGTCTTTTCCGGATTCCGCTCATCCGGCGCGAGCATCGCCAGCCCGCAGACCTTCGCCATTTCGATGAACGCCTGCCGTCCGCTGTCGAACAGCAGGACCGGCGCCTGGATCGGACGCATCAGTGCATCGAACGTATCGACCATTTCCCGGACCGCAGATCCGCCCAGCGCCGCCTCAACAACCTCCATCGACCCGTCCCCTCCGTCGGCCATCGGCAGTTTCACGATCTCTGCCTGAAAGCCGCCGACCGTCTGCCGCCGGATTGCCGTCTCCAGCGCGTCGGCCACACCGGAAGCGGACAGAGACCCTTTAAACTTGTCGGGAACCAGCAAATATTTTCGTATATTTGTCATCGCACAACAAAAATACTGAAAAATATGAAACCTTTCGAGATCAAAGGCCCCTATAACCCCAATCCACCGAAGCCCAAGCCGAAAAAACGGCCGCTCGAACTGGGAATGGAGCAACTCCAGGACGTAGGGCACATCATCGCCGTCGCCTCCGGCAAAGGCGGCGTCGGAAAATCCACCGTCGCCGTCAACCTGGCCGTAACCCTGGCCCGGATGGGCTATAAAGTCGGCCTGGCCGACGCCGACGTGTACGGCCCCTCCATCCCGAAGATGACCGGCACCGAAAAAGCCATCCCCGAAGTGGAGGTCTACGATGAGATGGGCCAGCCGCTCCCCATCGACGCAGAACTCACCGAAGACTGCAAGGAAATCATCTGCCCGATCGAGAAATACGGCGTCAAATGGATGAGCATCGGCTACTTCGCCCGACCGGAACAGGCACTCATCTGGCGCGGCCCGATGGCCTGCAACGCCCTCAAGCAGATGATCCTCCAGGTGAAGTGGGGCGTACTCGACTTCCTGCTCATCGACCTGCCGCCGGGAACCGGCGACATCCACATCTCCCTGGTCCACGACATTCCTTTGAGCGGGGCTGTCATCGTCACCACGCCGCAGGCCGTTGCCCTGGCCGACGTGGAGAAGAGCGTCAACCTCTACCGCAACCCGCAGGTGGAAAAACCCATCCTGGGCATCATTGAAAACATGTCGTGGTTCACGCCCGCCGAACTGCCGGAGAACCGCTACTACATCTTCGGCCGCGACGGCGGCCAGCTGATCGCCGACAAATACGACCTGCCGCTCCTGGGCCAGATTCCGCTCGTCCAGAGTGTCTGCGAGAGCGGCGACGCGGGAACCCCCGCCGCCCTCAACGACGGTCCTCTCTTCGACGCCATGCGTGCCGCCGCTGAAGAGATCATCCGTGGCGCATAGCTGTCAGATTATCAGCACTTTAAACAAAATCGGTTGCGTATTTTGACGCAACCGATTTTTGCTAAGTCGCTGATTCACAAGCACCCCAGCGCCACAGGCATAACGATCGCCGGATTATTTCTCCGGCGCCGTGCTCCGCAGGAAGAGTTCGTCCATCTGGACGTCGTCGATGCGCGAAGGCGCGTCGAGCATCACGTCGCGTCCCATATTGTTCTTCGGGAAGGCGATGTAGTCGCGGATGGTCTCCTGGCCGCCGAAGAGGGCGCAGACGCGGTCGAAACCGAATGCCAGGCCACCGTGCGGCGGAGCGCCGAACTTGAACGCATTGATGATGAAGCCGAACTTGTAGTCGGCGTCTTCCTTCGAGATGCCGAGCACTTCGAACATCCGCTGCTGGACATCGGCCTCGTGGATACGGATCGAGCCGCCGCCCAGTTCCACGCCGTTGAGCACGAAGTCGTAGGCGTTGGCGCAGACGCGCTCGAGGTCTTCCTTCTTGTTGCTGTAGAACCAGTCCAGGTGTTCCGGCTTCGGAGCCGTGAACGGATGATGCATCGCATAGAAGCGCTGCGTCTCGTCGTCCCATTCCAGGAGCGGGAAGTCCACCACCCAGAGAGGGGCATACTCGTGCGGGTTGCGCAGGCCGAGGCGGTTGCCCATCTCGATGCGGAGCACGCCGAGCATCGTCTGGGCCTTGCGCTTGGCACCGCAGAGCACCAGCACCAGGTCGCCCTTCTGGGCACCGGCGGCGGCGGCGATGGCCTGTACTTCTTCCGGTGTGTAGAACTTGTCGACCGACGACTTGACGGAACCGTCTTCGTTCACTTTAATGTAGACCAGGCCTTTGGCACCTACCTGAGGGCGTTTCACCCACTCGGTGAGTTCGTCGGTCTGCTTGCGGGTGTACCCGGCACAACCGGGAACCGCAATCGCGCCCACGTACTCCACGCCGTCGAAGACGCTGAAGCCGTGGCCCTGGACCAGCGAAGTGATCTCGTGGATCTTCATGCCGTAGCGGATGTCGGGCTTGTCGGAACCGTAGTTGTCCATAGCGTCGTACCAGCTCATCCGCGGAATCTTCGGCGCGATTTCCACCCCGATCACCTCTTTGAAAAGGTGCCGCATCATGCCTTCGAACACTTCGAGCACATCTTCCTGCTCCACAAAGCTCATCTCGCAGTCGATCTGCGTGAACTCGGGCTGGCGGTCGGCGCGCAGGTCTTCGTCGCGGAAGCAGCGCACGATCTGGAAATAGCGGTCGTAGCCCGCCACCATCAGCAGCTGCTTGAAGGTCTGGGGGCTCTGCGGCAGGGCGTAGAACTCGCCGGGATTCATGCGGGAGGGAACCACGAAGTCGCGGGCTCCTTCCGGCGTCGATTTGATGAGGAACGGGGTCTCGATTTCCAGGAAACCCTTTCCGTCGAGATAGTTTCGCACTTCGTGCGCCATCCGGTGACGGAGCATCAGAGCGCGCTTCAGCGGGCCGCGGCGCAGGTCGAGATAGCGGTATTTCGCCCGGATATCCTCGCCGCCGTCCGATTCGTCCTCAATGGTGAAGGGAGGCGTCAGCGAAGCGTTGAGCACCTTCAAGTCCGTCAGGCGGATCTCGATCTCGCCCGTCGGAATCTTGGCGTTCTTGCTCTGGCGTTCCTCGACCACGCCGGTCGCCTGGATCACGAACTCGCGGCCGAGACGGGCCACGGTCTCGCTGATCTTCGGATCGGTGGTCTCATCGATGCGCAGCTGCGTGATGCCGTAGCGGTCGCGGATGTCAACGAAACTCATACCGCCCATCCGGCGGCTTTTCTGAACCCAGCCGGCCAGGGTTACGGTCTGGCCCGTATCGCTGAGTCGCAATTCTCCACAAGTATGTGTACGGTACATATTTAGTTTTTCTCAAAAAGCATTTCCGTGGGATCCAGGTTCTGCATCATACGCAGACCCTTGGCCAGTTCGGCCGACCAGATGAAGTAGCCCGTGGCGGAAAGATGGATGCCGTCGCAGGTGCATTCATCCTTCAGATCACCGTTTCCGTCGGAAACCAGGCTCGCAATATCCAGATAGACATAGCTGTAGCGTTCCTTACCGGCGTCGAGCAACTTGTTGACCTCGGCCGCTTTCTCGTTGAAGCCGGCATAATACGGAGACTTCGGGTTCATCGGGAGAATGCTCTGTACATACAGCCAGGTCGTGGGATACTGTTCCCGGATATCCTTGATCAGCGACTCGAAACGCTCCCAGACCTTGAGGGCCGAAACTTCGGGATCGTTCACGAAATCGTTGGTACCCGTCATCAGGAAGAACTTGTCGGGCTTGGTGCCTTCGAACATATCGATCCGCTGGTGGACACCGTCCACCACATCACCGCTGATACCGCGGTTGACGATATAGCCAAGCGGGAAGAGTTCCGGCCAGGGGGCGTTGTTGGTCAGACTGTTGCCCAGCATGACGATCCTGCCTTTCTCTTTGGGAAGAGAACGAAGCATGGAAACCCGGTGCTTGTAATAATCCGAGACCTCGAGCGGATATTCGCGATCGTCCGGCAGGTTGAGAGCCGGTTTGCCGATCTGGCGTTCGATGGCCTTTGCCAGGGCCGAGTAACCGGCGCCGTTGAGCAGTTTGCCGCCGTCCCAGGAGAAGCGGCCGTCCTCGATGCCCTGCTGCAGAGCGGCGTTCACGTCGATGCACTCGAAGGCACCGCCTTTGGCATACTCGTGGATAGCCTCATTGACTTTGGCGCCGGCCGCTTTCTGCTCCTCGTTGAGGACCGGGCTCAGCACGATATTCATATAGTAGCACTTCGTCTCGGGCGAAAGCTTCGAAACGCGGGTGAAGATGTGCTTGACATTGGCAACGATCGTGTCGACGGCGGTGCCGTGAAGCAGGTCGTTGAGACCGGCGCTGACGAAGATCTTGCCCGGCTTCTGCTTCGCGATCCGGTCGATGCGGTACAGCACGTGGTCGGTGGCATCGTAGGTAATGCCACGGTTCTTGACGGTGGTATCGCCGTAGAACTCATTCCAGAGGCCCCGGTCGATATAATCGTCGCCGACCATCACGATGTTTTTCGGATAAACCGGCAGTTCCGAATACAGGCCGTTCTTTTCCGCAAAATACGTCGTGTTGGTGTACCACGACGGCTCCGCCACCGGAGGAAGGGATTTCTTGTTGCAGCCGGTCAGGACGACGGCTGCCAAGGCAAACACAAAAAGAATCTTTTTCATCTTATTGATCGAATTTTTAGATTATACATTGAAGAGGAAATGAATAGTTCCCGCGTTTTCCCTTTGATTATCAATCATATAGCGCGTAACAAAATTAAACGGGTAACAAACGGGTAACATTTCAACCAAAAAACCGCCCGGAAAAAATGGAGGGTGTAACAAGTTCGGCAAGGCCAAAAACTCCATTTCCGCGCGGCTTTCTGCAAAGGTAGTAAAAATTTCAATAGGTGCAACCCCTGGGCGGCTAATATTCCGCCGCAAGCGCTCTTATTGTTTCATAGGGGACAAAAAAGGCTTTTCCCCCTGGGTGTTCTATCAGCAAGCCCGCGCCGCTAATATCCCGGTAATAGGCCCGCCCGTTCCGGGCCAATAATACCCCCGCGCCGCCGGGCATTTCGGCAAGTACACTTTTAGGCGCGCCGCCCTCATTAAGAGCCGCAAAGCCGCTTTCAAATACTTTTCTATTCATACCCTACAAAATAGCGGGGAAAAGGGTAACGCCAGGGGCGGCGGGGGCGGGCTTTGATAATCCCAGCTTTTGCAATCCGCCCAGGTTGCAGCCAATAAGGGCGTTTGCATCCTCCGCCGTATAGTTCCATATCCCGGCCAGGTTGTAAAACTTTGGCGGGGTGTCCGGCGTTACGCGGGTAAGGCCAAAAAAGGAAATAAGGGCGCGGGCCGGGGTGTCTTCGCCTTTTAAGAGCAATTGCCCGCCTTTGGCAATAGCGCCCAGGGTAGGCATATAAAACCCGGCGTTTGCGGCCAATTGCGGGCGGGCCTGGGCGGGCAATCCGGCCAGGGTCTTAAGATAGGCCGCGCTCATTTTCGCCGCTGCGTCCCGCATCCCCTCCAGGTTTTCCACAAAGGCCGCTTGCGCGTCCGTTTCCGCGTATAGGGTGCAAAAGTCCTCCAGGCGTTCCGCCGCATCCGGCGCGGTTATGGTTTCCCCCTTTTTGCCAATTGACAAAACCCCGGTACGCAAATAGGTTTCAAGTTCCGGCACGGCATCCAGGCCCCGGAAAGGGGCGCGGGCCGTTTCGGTGTCCCGTTCTACAAACTTGCGGTTTAGCTTTATTTCCGCGCTTAAGGGGGCGGGGTGTTCCACTTCTTCCGGCAAGATAACGTTTACAACTTTGGGCGTGTAATCCTCTTTATCCCAGGCACAACAAAGCCCGGCGGCATCCGCGCCGCGCTGCAGGATTATTTTGCAAAGGTAATCCCTTGCGCCAGGCTCAAAGGCCAAAACCCAAAGGGCGCGCGTATTCCAGGGCAAGGCCGGAAATTGGGCGCGCATAGCATCCCCGGCGGCGGTCACTCTTTCCGCCGCAATAGGTAGGCAGTTTTCCAGGCGTTTAAGCCTGGCGGTATCGGTAAAAACGTGTTTTTTCATACTCTTTTGTTCGTTTTTGGGCCGTTTCCGGCCAAAGTTCCGCAAATTCAAAAAATTGGTTTTCATAATTTTACACTTTTGGCGCATTAGGGTAAAAGTGACGGAAATTGAAAAAATCACTTTTCGAGGCGCGAGGCTGGGGGCGAGGTTTAACGGGGTGTGCCCCCCTTTTAAAAAATACCCCCCCCGGTGTCTGCGTTCACTTATCCCCCCGCCGCCCGGCGCTGGCGTTTGGCTTGCTTGCGCTTGCGCTTATCGGCTGCGGCCTTTTCCCGCTGGCGGCGGTCAGCCTCATACTTATACGCCTGGCGCTCTTTGCTGGCGGCTTTGTAGGAATAGTCCCGCCTCATTTGGCCGGGGCTTTAAAGTTTCCGGCGGCTTTGCGCATTTGTGCAACCTGGGCGGCGGCGCGTTCCCTGGCGCTGGGCCTGGGCTTTGGCTTTGTCCCGGTTTCCTTGCGCATTTCGGCAACTTGCGAGGCGCTGCGGCGCTCTCTAATCTTGCGGGCGGTTTCCGGGGTTTCCGGGTTAAAGTAATGCGGTTTTACCCCGTTTTCGGTTTCCCGCAAAAAGGTTTTTTCCTTTTGGCTTTTCTCTCTTTTCATCGGTTTTCGTGTTTTTCGTTTGCGTGTATTGCGGCCCTTTTTTCCGCTGGCGTGGCCGCGTCCCAGGTAATAAGTTCCTCAAACATTTCGTTAATTTCCGCCGTTATGGTTGTGGGCTGGCGGGCTAATTCCTGGGCGCTCATTTGCCGCCGGGCGGCGTATTGCGCCACTTGGGAAAGCAAGGCCCGCGCAAAGGCGCAAACGTTCTTAAATCCCCCGGCCAGGGCCAGGCGCTCCGCTTGTTCATACTCCGCCGCTGGGAGGCTTATATTTAGGCGCTTGCGTTCCCTTTTCATTGGCCTATATCGTCAAAGTCCCGCGCTATTGTGGAGCGCTTGAAAAATTCCCGTATTGTGCCAAAGGTATAGGCCGGGTAAGGGCTTTCAATTGCCCGCGTAAATTTCGCGTCCGTTTCCGCCGCCGTATAGCCTGGGTAAAATTGGAAAAGCCTATGCGCATAATCCCGGCCCGCCTCCCCGAAAATGTTTGCAAGGGCGCAACACATTTCAAACCAATCCCGTTCAGCGGGGGCAATATCCAATTTTTCCGCCTCAACTTTGGTAATAATAGCCTCCAATTTGGCGGCGTATTCCTGGGCCGTTTCCGGCGTAATAGGCGCGTCCCGTTTCCGTTCCGGCAAGGTGTAAGAGTAAGGCCGGGCGGCGGTGTTAATATAGGGGTCTGCGTCCCAGGAAACGAAACGTTTGAAAGCAATACTACTGCAAGCCGCGTCAAGTGTTAGGCCGCACTTTTCGGCATCCGCTTGCAAGGCTTTGTAATAGTCCCGGTATTTGGCCGGGTCTGCTATCGGTATTATAAGGAAATACCCAGCGCCGCCGCAAGATTTGCCACAATAGGCAACAAAGGGCAAGCGGGAAATTTCGGCTTTGAGGTCAAACCCCGCCAGGGCGCTATTTATCCCCTTTTCCGGCTTGCAATCAATATCAGCGCACAAAAAGCCGCTGGGCGTTATAAGGCTCATACTTTTGCGCCCGCCCTTTTGAACGTAAGTAAATACCCCGCCGGGGGAAATGCACGGCAAAGCCTCTTTAATTGCCTGGCGTTTGGCCGGGTCTGCCTCCGCCCTCAACGCCTCAACTTGGGCGCGCCAGGTGTCAGCAAGCAAGGCCCGGCCCAGGGAAATAGTTTGTATTTTGCTTTTCCCCGCCTCTTTGCACGGGAAAAAGGAAACGTTTGCTTTGAAAATTGATTGATACATAGGAGTTTAGCTAAATAGGTGCAAAGGTGCAAAATAGGTGCAATTTAAGTGCAATTGCACTAAACGCGGCCAATTGGTGCAAAGGTGCAAAAGCGTATATATAGAATACGCTTGCACCATTATTGCACCTATGCCGCTATGCTTGCAGTTAAATATCATCTTCGGCGGGTATATCCTGGAAAGGTATGCAATAATAAACCTTGCGGCCCTCCATTGTTCTATCAAGTACGCGGGCAAAGGTTGCGGCCTTTATAGCATCCTGGGCGGTGCGCTTGCTCTTTTGGTAATAGTCTTTGTATGCGTCCACAAGTTCCCCGGCGGTTAGGCGTTCCGCGCCAGCGAAAAGCGGCACAAAGGCCCGGTTTAGCGCGGCCCAGCGCTCTAAATCCGTGTTACCCTCTGCGGGCGCTGCTATCTTGAAATCATCCGCAAACGTGAAAGAGAAAGGCGGCACGGGCGCGCCAAAGCGGTTGCAATCCTGGGTAATTGTGGCGGTGTTTCCCTCTTTGGTTACTATGTACACCGCGCCGCTTTTTTGCTGCATTATTGCGCCCAGGTGTCCGCGCGCCTCTACGTCCTTTTTGTTGGTGTGAATAAGGCCCAAAATAGCCGCGCCGTACTTTTCCGCGTGTGCCTCCAATTGTTCCACTACGGCCCGGCTCTTTTCTTCATCGTTAAACGCCTGGCACAAATCCACAACCCCGTCAAGAAAAACGAAATCTGCGGCGGTTTCCTCAATAGCTTGCAAGGTAGCGGCCAGGGCATCCGCCGGGCCTCCAAAGCCGCGCAAGGCTACAATTTTGAGGCGTTCCGGCTGGGTGTCAAGTCCCGCCATAGAAAGCACGGCTTTAGCCTTTTGGCGCAAGGTGTTTTTGTCTTGCTCCGTGTCAATCCATAAAACGGCCAAATTGTCCCGGCTGGGTGTTATGCCTATAAATTCCCCTTTGAGGGCGGCGGCTATTAGCGCCAGGCCCGCCGCGCTTTTCCCGGTCTTTTCCCGGCCTTTGAGGGTGTGCAAGTTTGCCCGCACAATAAGGCCGTATTTGCCGCCCAGGGTAAAAAGGTAATCCGTTGGGGTGTCCTCCCCGGAAATGTCTAAATACGGCACTTTTAGCCCGCTTTCCTGGGCGGTCTTATGTACGGGCCAAAGGTCTAAACGTATTTGCCTGGCGCTGCTCATTTCTGCAGGGGATTAGCGGCGCAATAGGCGGCGGCGCGGGCCGCTTGTTCCGCCTGGGTTGGTACGGCTTGCAGCCTGGCGGCGCGCCAGCTTTCCAGGGCCGCGCGGTCAAACATTACAAGCCGCCCGCCGTACTTGTAAAAAGGTATTTGCCGGGTGCTTGTAAGCCTATAAAGATAGCTTTTCTTAAGGCCCAGGAAAGCCGCCGCCGCGTTGAGGTCTAAAAGGTTTTCCGGCTTGGTGTCCCCCGGCTGGGTAATAACGGCCTGGCGCAAGGTTTCGCCGCCGTGTGGGTTTTCGTGTTGCATCATATCCAAAAGATTAAAGGGCCAGGCAAGAGCCGCCCGGCCCGGTTTGGTTACTATTCCGCTTTGCAGCTATAAAATACCTTGCGGCCCTCTGCAATAGTTTTAGATATTGCGCCCTCATTAAGAGCCGCCCGCAAGTCCTCTTTTGCTTGTTCCTGGGTGCAATTATGCCGGGCCGCGTAAGCCCTTATTAGTTCCCCGGCGGTTTGCCGTTTTGCCTCCGCGAAAAGCGGCGCAATCATTTTTAATAATTCCTTGCTCATACGTTGTTACTTTTATCGTGTTCAACTTGTTTTCTTAAAAAGCCCGCGCCAGGGGTTTAGTAGAAGCACGGAAAGGCGCGGGCCGCTTTTCAGCAATTGCGATAAAACTAAAATACGGGGGCAAAGGTAAAACGTAAGTGAAAGTATATCAATAATTTAATACCCCGCAAAAAGGTGTTAGGGCCTTTCTGCGGGGTATTTGGGTGTTTTGCCGGGCATCCCCGGCGGCGGGGTTTCCTGGGCGGCTTATCCTTTGGCCGTGTGCTTGTTAATTAGTTCCCAGGTTAAAACCTCGTCAGTTTCGGCAAGCACTACGGAAATAAGCGCCGCCAGGTCTGCCGGGGTGTTCACTACGGGCGCGCCCGTTTCCTCAACGGAAAAGGCGTTTACCTTTGCGGCGGTTTCGGCTACAATCCCGGCAAGCTGCCGCGCCTGGGCCGTTATTGCCTCATAGGTTTCCCGGTTGTTAATAACGTACTGCCGCAAGGTTTCGCGGGTTTCCGGCGTAAATTCGTTTTTGCTCATATCTTTGGGGTCTATTGGTTAGCTATAAAGTATTGCTTTATATCGTTGAGGCCGATAATTGTTTCTTTCATTGTGGCATCCCAGGCCGCGCCCGCGTCCGTTTTCCAATATTCCAGGAGCATAGAAAGGGCGTTTTCGCATACGTTAATAAAGTCTTGCTTTTCCATAACTTGTTACATTTTAAGGGGTTATTTGGTTGTAAATACTTGCTCAAAGATAGCGGCCAGGGCCTCCGCGCCGCCTATTCCGCTGGGCTGGTTTGCCCGGCCCTTTGCTCTTATCCGTTTAAGGTTGCTTTCCAGGGTTTCAATACTTTGCCCAGGGAAAGCGGCAATAAAGGCGGCGTTATTAGTCCCGTAAGGGCGTTTTACCTGGTTGGATAAGGTTTGCACAAAGAAAGCGAAAAGGGCCGGGCTTTTGGCCCAAATTAGGCCGTTTGCGGGCCTTTCGGCATCCGGGCGGGGGATTGGGCCAAAGTGGTAAATAAAAGCCGCCAGCGGGCCGGAAATATAGCCCTTTTCGGTCAGCTGCTCAAAGAGGGCGCGCGCTTGCTTATCGGTTAGGCGTTCCCCTTTGGGGATTGAGGGCGGCGGCGTGTCCCGGCCTATGCGCTCCAGGGCGCGGAAAGATACCCCGTATTTGGTTTTTAGGGCGGCTCTTTCGTGTGCCGTATAGACGGAAAAACCGCGCTCCGCCAGGGCTAAACAAATGCAGTTAAACAAGCCCGCGCAAAGCTCCGCTTTTCCCCTTGCTGCGCCCGTTTCCAATAGGGCCGCAAGTTTGCTTTCTGCGTCTTTTCCTTGCTGGGTTTGAGGCTTTGCGGCCTTTGCCGCCGCCCAATACTCAAAGCATTTTTGCAAGATTGTTTCCAGGTCTTTTTTAATTGCCTGGTTTGTGGTCTTATTCGCGGCGGCGCGGTCTGCGTATTGGGCCGCAAGGGTTTGTAATTCCTGGCGGCATCCCTCCGGGTTTAAATTCCAATCCGGGCGGGCGGTTATGGTTTCAAGTTCTTGCAGCATAAGGCCCGGCGTTTTAGTCTAAAATCCCGTTTAAAAGGTTTACGGCATCTTGTTTCTTTTGGTCTATGATAGCCGCGTAAATCTGCGTTGTATTTACGTTTGTGTGGCCTAATAGCTTGGAAATGCTATACAAGTCCGCGCCCTGGGTAAGTGCAAGGGTTGCAAAGGTATGCCGCGCACAATGAAAGGAAATGTTTTTAGCAATCCCGGCGCGTTTTACCCACGTTCTTATATCGCACTGCGTTGTAACTCTTTTAGGCAAGGTAAAAACTAAATCTTGCGGCCCTTTGTCCCCGCGTTCCGGCATATAGCGCCGGGCAGCATCCGAAAGCGGCAAATATAGTATTTGGCGGGTTTTCTTCATCCGGGTTTCCACTTGCCAGGTGTCCCCGTCCTGGTGTACCTCCGCCCAGGTTAGGCCCTCAACGTCCGAAAGGCGCAAGCCGCAAAAGCAAGAGAAAAGGAAAGCGGCCCGGACTTGTTCGTTAGGGCATTTTGCAGCGGCCAGGGTTTTCAATTCCTCCGCCGTTAAATAGTCCCTTTCTACGGGCGGGGCGCTGGGCTTTTCGCTTTCCTCAACAAGCGCCGCCGGGTTTGTGGAAATAAGGCCCTTTTTGTAAGCCTCATTTATTGCCGCCTCAAAGGTTGCGTAATAAAGCGCGCTTGTGGTTTCCGCCAGGGGCGCGCCGCCTTTGTGGATTGTTTGGCCGTTTTTGGTATAGTGGGACTTTTGGGCGGTCTTAAGATAGGCGGCAAAAGCTATGCAAAAATCTTTATCAATCTTTGCAAGGGTAACGGCCCGGCCCTTGTATTCCTTTTCCATAAAGCGCCGCAAGTGTACGGCTGCAGTCTTATAGGTTTCGGCGGTGTTACTGAAAGCGCGCCCGGCATCCCTGGCGGCTTTTTCGGCGCGGGCCTGGCGCTGCTGCATCCAATCGGATAAAAGCAAGTTTTTGCCACCCAGGTTTTTAATTCCGGCCTCCCCGTTTACTATGTCCCTAATCCGCTGGGCCTTTATTGCGTTTGCCGCGTCAAGGGTTGTTTTATTGGTTACTTTGTCCGCCTCAACGCCTGGGCGCTCCGGGATAAGGTAAAGTTTCAAAAACTCATAAGAGCGCACCCCGTCCCGGTATATATCCAGGTAAATAGATTTGCTGCCTTTGGCTAATTGCTTGAAACGGATTGTTACGGGTTCTTTTGCCCGCGTTTGCTTTTTCGGTCTTGCCATAATAGAAAAACTTAACTTGTTACGGCTACAAAGATAGGCAAAAAATCCGAAACAAGTAACAAGCGGGTAACAAAATTTTGCGAAAGTAACAAAATTTACCTCAACGCGGGTAAAAGAAAGTAAAAAGAAAAAGCGGCCTAAAAGCCGCTAAATCAATGATATAAGTTTACTTTATTTGACTTACTTTGACAACTCAAACGTTAAAGAGGAAGTGCATGATATCGCCATCCTGCACCACATATTCCTTGCCCTCGCTGGCCATCTTGCCCGCCGCCCGGCAGGCCGCCTCGCTGCGCAGGGTCACGAAATCCTCATATTTGATGACTTCGGCCCGGATGAAACCCTTTTCGAAATCGGTATGGATCACGCCGGCCGCCTGCGGCGCCTTGTCGCCCCGCCGGATGGTCCAGGCACGGCATTCGTCGGCACCCGCCGTAAAGAAGGTCTGCAGGTTGAGCAGCGCATAGGCCGCCTGGATGAGCCGGACCACGCCCGATTCTTCCAGCCCGATCTCCGAAAGGAACATCGCGCGTTCTTCCGGGTCGTCGAGCTCCGAAATCTCGGATTCGATCTTCGCGGAAATCACCAGGATCTGGGCGTCTTCGCCCGCCGTCGCCTGGCGCACCGCCTCGACATAGGCATTCCCCGTCGCGGCCGCATTCTCGTCCACGTTGCAGACGTAGAGTACGGGTTTGTTGGTCAACAGGCAGAACTCCCGTGCAATCCGGACCTCCTCCGCGTTTTCCAGCTCCACTTCGCGGGCATTACGGCCCTGTTCGAGGACATCCTTGTAGCGGAGCAGCACGTCCACGGCCTTCTTGGCCTGCTTGTCGCCGCCCGTCTGGGCTTGCTTCTGCAGTTTTGAGAGCCGGTTGGTAACCGTTTCCAGGTCCTTGATCTGCAGTTCGATGTCGATGATCTCCTTGTCGCGGACCGGATCGACGCTGCCGTCGACGTGCGTCACGTTCGGGTCGTCGAAACAACGCAGGACGTGCAGGATGGCATCGGTCTCACGGATGTTGGCCAGGAACTGATTGCCCAGACCCTCACCCCGGCTGGCCCCTTTCACCAGGCCTGCAATGTCCACGATCTCCACCGTTGCGGGGATGGTCCGCTTCGGGTGGCAGATTTCGGTCAGGACAGTGAGCCGGTTGTCGGGTACCGTAGTGGACCCGATGTTCGGTTCGATGGTGCAGAAGGGAAAATTCGCCGCCTGCGCCTTCGAAGAACTGATGCAATTGAAGAGGGTCGATTTACCGACATTCGGCAATCCCACGATACCGCATTTCAAAGCCATTTTACTCTTTTTAATTTTAACTTGCAAAGATAGCAAAAATGTGATTGATTTTTATTATCTTTGGCTGGTTAACCCGAGATAAATCCCGATCGTATGAAAAAGATACTCTTTTCCCTCGCGCTCCTGTGTTTCGGCCTGAGCCTGGCCGCCGCGCAGGACGAAAACTGTTTTTCCGTCATCGCCGGCCGGAATGCAACGGTCGACGGTTCCGTACTGATGGCACACAACGAAGACGACAGCGGTGAGCAGATGCTCAACATCTACGTTGTTCCGGCTACCGACAAGAACCTGCGCTACATCTGGTGCGAATTTCCGGGAATGGAGGTGTCCGATGTCCTGATGAACCAGTTCGGCGTTTCGGTGGCCTCCAACGGCTGCCCTTCCCGCGAAGACAAAGGGGATATTTCCGGCAACGGCGTACTCTACGAAGTGCGCACTTCGGTCGCCAAATACGCCCGCACCGCCCGCGAAGCCGTGGTGCTGATCGGCACCCTGGTCGAGACGTTCGGCTACAAGGGCAGCGGCCGTTCCTACATTGTGGCCGATCCCTCGGAAGGATGGGTTGTCTCCGTAGTCAAAGGCAAGCACTGGGTGGCCCAGCGCGTTCCCGACGACAAAGTGATGACCATTCCGAACTACTATGTCATCGGTGAAGTCGATCTCGACGACGAAGAGAATTTCGCAGGCAGCGACGACCTGGTGGAATACGCCGTCTCGCGCGGCTGGTACGATCCCGACAAGGACGGCGCCTTCAACTTCGCCAAGGCCTACGCCTCCGAGAAATCCCTGTCGTCGGTCAACAGCATCAGCCGCCACAAGCAGGCCTGGAATTACTTCTTCGGCGCTGACCGTCCGGGTGAATTCGCTTCCACCCCGATGAAAAAGGTCTCGATCCGCGATATGATGAACGTCCTGGCCCTCCACCATCCGGCCGATGCAGAGGGACACCTGGTCAATAGCATCTGCAACGACAACACCATCCTTTCCTCCATCTTCCAGCTCCGCCCCACCCTCGACTTCGAGACGGGCTGCGTGATGTGGAACGCAATGGGCCATCCCTGCTGCGAAGTCTATGTCCCCTGGTATGCCGGCATTACTGAAGCGCCGGCAGGACTGGGACGCTTCAAGACCGCTCAGGAGGCCGAGAAAAGGCATATGACGGACGGCAAGGACCTTCGCAAGAAGTATCCGAACCATTTTTATTGGAAGTATGTGGACGGATGGGACGCTTCCTTTGACCCCAGCACCCAGCAACGCGAAGTCTTCCGGGCGCGGCGCGCCTTCGAGAAAGAAGCCACAAAAGACTACAACGCTTTCATCAGGAAGTTCTATTAAAAAAGAAGCCTCGGGCTTCTTTTTTTATCGCAAGTGTTTGATATACGTACTCAGCGTGATATTGCTGTCGCCTTTCGACGTATAGAATCCGTGTTTGGGCGTACGCTCCAGTCCGTCGACAATGGCTGTCAGCGACGTGGAAACGAGCGTTTCGTTGTAACGGCGGATCTCATCGACCGCATACGTATTGACCGCATCCCACAGGCCGGCAAGGACGGCAATCTTTTCCATTTCCTCGCGATTCCAACGGTTGTGTGAAGCAAGATACTCCAAACCGAGCGCGATTTCCTGCTTGGAGAAACCGGGCGCCGGCTCCGCCGGTTCCGGTTCGGGCGCGGTTGCGACCGTATCCTGCAAGGCAAGGGTATCCGGAACGGGCATCGCGATTCCGGCCACGGGCGGAACCTCGTTCCGATTGCGGTCGCCGGCCCGAAGGCCCAGCACGAAACCCAACAGAATAGCGCTGCCCAGCGCCAATGCGCCGAGCAGCAACCGCCCGAGACCGGGCTCCTTGATCTTGCCTTTATCGACTTCCACGTCGGGATGACACGACTCGAACGTGCGACTCCTTGGTCCCAAACCAAGTGCGCTACCAACTGCGCCACATCCCGATAGGCCGCAAAGATAAAAAAAATTTGGCGTATTTCAGAAAACCCCCTATCTTTGCATTCCCTCGTACGGTGAGGTGGGTGAGTGGCTTAAACCACCAGTTTGCTAAACTGACGTACGGGCAACCGTACCGGGGGTTCGAATCCCCCCCTCACCGCAAAACTCGATACACAGCTGGCTGCTTGCAGCCGGCTGTTTTCGTTATTGGCCGGACGGGGAGCTTGCTCACCGACCGGGGAATGCGCAGCCCCGCGAGCACAATCCCCAGCGAAACCCTAGATCTTGTGGATCTTCCGGAACAGCGGTTTCATGCTCACGCGCTGTTCGACGATATCGTGCAGGCGATCGATGGGGATGCGCTCCTGCTGCATCGTGTCGCGGTCGCGCAGCGTCACGCAGCCGTCCTGGAGCGTGTCGTGGTCGATCGTGATGCAATACGGCGTGCCGATGGCATCCTGGCGGCGGTAGCGCTTGCCGATGGAATCTTTCTCGTCGTACTGGCAGTTGAAATCGAAGCGCAGGCTGTCGAGGATCTCGCGGGCTTTCTCCGGCAGGCCGTCTTTCTTGACCAGCGGCAGCACGGCGAGTTTCACGGGCGCCAAGCAGGCGGGCAGGCGGAGCACCACGCGGGTCTCGCCGCCTTCCAGCGCTTCCTCGCAATAGGACGACGAAAGCACGGCCAGGAAGGTGCGGTCGAGACCGATGGAGGTCTCAATGACGTACGGCGTGTAGCTTTCGTTGGTCTCGGGATCGAAATACTGGATCTTGCGGCCGGAGAACTTCTGGTGCTGCGACAGATCGAAATCGGTGCGGCTGTGGATGCCTTCGAGCTCCTTGAAGCCGAACGGGAATTCGAATTCGATGTCCGTGGCGGCGTTGGCATAGTGGGCCAGTTTTTCGTGGTCGTGGAAGCGGTATTTTTCGTCGCCCAGGCCGAGGGCCTTGTGCCAGGCCAGACGTGTCTGTTTCCACTGGTTGAACCACTTCATCTCCTCGCCCGGACGTACGAAGAACTGCATCTCCATCTGCTCGAATTCGCGCATGCGGAAGATGAACTGGCGCGCCACGATCTCGTTGCGGAAAGCCTTGCCGATCTGCGCGATGCCGAAAGGCACCTTCATACGGCCGGTCTTCTGGACGTTGAGGAAGTTGACGAAAATGCCCTGGGCGGTCTCGGGACGCAGGTAGATGGTACCCACACCGCCGTCCACATTGCCCAGCTGCGTGCTGAACATCAGGTTGAACTGACGCACGTCGGTCCAGTTCTTGGTGCCGGAAATCGGGCAGGCGATCTCGCAGTCCACGATGATCTGGCGGAGTTCCTTCAGGTCGTTGTCGTTGAGGGCCTTGGTCATCCGCGCGTGCACCTCGTCGTATTTGGACTTGCTGCGCAAGACGTTCGGGTTGGTGGCGCGGAACTGCGCCTCGTCGAAGCTTTCACCCCATTTGCGGCGGCCTTTCTCGACCTCCTTGTTCATCTTTTCCTCGAGCTTGGCCAGATAATCTTCGATGAGCACGTCGGCGCGATAGCGCTTCTTGGAGTCTTTGTTGTCGATGAGCGGATCGTTGAAGGCGCCTACGTGGCCGGAAGCCTCCCAGATGCGGGGATGCATGAAGATGGCCGAGTCGATACCCACGATGTTGTCGTTGAGGTGGACCATCGCCTCCCACCAATATTTTTTGATATTGTTTTTCATCTCGACGCCCATCTGGCCATAGTCGTACACGGCGCTCAGGCCGTCATAGATCTCGCTGGATTGGAAAATGAACCCGTATTCCTTGGCGTGGGCCACGAGGGTTTTGAAAACTTCTTCCTGTGTCATATTTCGATTGGTTTATTATTGTCGTTGTTGTGATCCCCGGACAAGCCGGGGGTGACGAAAAAGGCGTCATGCCCGACCCGATCGGGCATCTCGTCCATAAGCATTTGTACATACGGCCGCTCCCATAGCTGGGGATGCGGTATCACGAGCCGTTCCGTGCGGATTTCCCGTTCATTGAACCGGAGGATATCGATGTCGATGGTCCGGTTGCGGAAAACCCGGCGCCCGTCCGCATCATACTCTGCTTCGTGCCGGGGCCGGCCCAACTGTTCTTCGATGTCCTGGCAAGTATCGAGCAGGTCCTCGGGCGTAACGTCGCTTTCGAAGCAGACCGCCTGATTGAGAAACGGAGGCCCGTCGAAACCCAGCGCTTCCGTCTCCAGGATCTGCGAACAGAGCATATCTACGCGCAAACGCTCGGCCAGCAGCGCCTTGGCCTGCTCCAGATTCCACTCCCGGTCGCCCAGATTCGATCCCAACACCAGGTAAATCATAGCATTCCCAATTCCAGTTTGGCTTCCTCGCTCATCATGTCGGTGTTCCATTCCGGCTCGAAGACAAGTTCCACCGCCGCATCCGTCACGCCCGGTACGTCCAGCACCGCTTCGCGCACCTGTGCCACCACTTCGTCGGCAATCGGGCAGTTGGGGGCGGTAAGCGTCATCGTCACCGACACCTTGCCCGTCTCGTCGCCCTTGATTCCATAGATGAGACCCAGGTCATACACATTCACCGGAATCTCCGGGTCGTACACGTTGCGGAGCGCCGCCACGATATCAGCCTCGACGTCGCCGTCCGGCATCGGTTTTTTCGTTTCCAGGGCAGCAGCCGCATAGCCCTTGATCGTCTGGATCATTGAGACCAGGCCGTTCGCCCGGGTCGGTGAAAGGTTCTCCTTGAGGCCGATCTGGGCGATGAAGTCCTCGTTTGCAGCGAGGATATCGCCGGGCGTCTGCCCATCATAAACCTTGAGCAGCAGCGAGATGATGCCCTTGGTGATGATGGCGTCGCTGTCGGCGGCGAAATGCAGCCGGCCATCCTCATTGCGGCAGGAAAGCCACACCCGCGACTGGCAGCCACGGATCAGGTTTCCTTCCGTCTTGTCTTTCTCATCGATCAACGGCATATTCTTGCCCAGTTCAATGAGATATTCGTATTTGTCCATCCAGTCGGAGAAGACGGAGAATTCTTCGACGATTTCGGACTGTATTTCCTGTATCGTTTTCATCGCAGCATATTGATAGCCCGCCGGAGCGCCGCTACGAAAGCTTCGCACTCCGCCAGGGTATTGTACGGGGCCAGCGAGGCCCGCAGGATGGAGGTCTGGCCATAGCGGTGCAGCAGCGGCTCGGCGCACACGTGGCCCGAGCGTACCGCAATCCCGGCTTTGTCGAGAATCTGGGCCAGATCGGCCGGGAACGCGCCTTCCACCGAGAAGGAAAAGAGCGGGATCTTCCGTTCGGGATCGCGCGGAAGTCCGTAGATGCGAAGCCCGTCGATCTTTCCCAGTTCTTCCAGCAGATAGTCCCGCATCGCACGTTGGGCGGTCTGCAGGTCAGCGTCCTCCGCCATCGCCCGCGCCACTTCCAGGGCGGGCACGAAACACGCGGCCGCCACGTAATTCTGCGTACCGGCCTCGAATTTGAGCGGCAGCGGGGCATAGGTGGTCTTCTCGAAGGTCACCGTATCGATCATCTCGCCGCCACCCATATACGGCGGCATCGCGTCGAGATATTCCGTCTTGCCGTAGAGCACGCCGATACCGGTGGGCGCATAGATTTTATGACCGGAGAAAGCATAGAAGTCACAATCGAGCGCCTGCACGTCGACCGGCTCGTGGACGATTCCCTGCGCCCCGTCGATAAGTACCGGAACGCCGTGACGGTGGGCCGTTTCCACGATCTCCCGCACCGGATTGACGATACCCAGCACATTGGAGATATGCGCGACCGCCACCAGTTTGATGCGGCCGGCTGCCGCCTGCAGACGACGGTCAAGCTCCCCGGGAGACAGTTCTCCCCTTTCATCGACCGGCAGCACCTCGAGCGAAGCGCCACAACGCTGGCAGGCCAGCTGCCACGGCACGAGATTGCTGTGGTGCTCGGCCTCCGAAATCAGGATCCGGTCGCCCGAGCCCAGGAAGCGCTGGCAGAAACAGGTCGCCACCAGATTGACGGAGGCGGTCGTACCGCTGGTGAAGACCACGTTTTCCCGGGCCGGCGCGTTGAGATAACGGCGTACGACTTCCCGGCCGGCTTCATAGCGGTCGGTCGCTTCGGCGCTCAGGAAATGGATGGCCCTGTGGATGTTGCCGTTGGCTTCCACGCAAAGGCGCTGCTGCAGTTCGAGCACGGGCAGCGGCCGCTGGGCCGTCGCCGCATTGTCGAAATAGATCAGCGGTTTGCCGTAAACCTGCCGGTCCAATGCCGGAAAAAGACTTCTTACATCCATATTCTTGCAAAAATAACTATTTTTACGGAATAATTTATAAACCACAGCCCCATGTACGAATATATCACCGGTTCCCTGGAAGAAATCACCCCCACCGACGCCATCGTGGAAGCCTGCGGCGTGGGCTACGACCTGCTTATCTCACTAAGCACCTTTTCAAAACTCCAGAATGACCGGGGAAAGGCGGTAAAGATCTATACCTATCATCTCGTCCGAGAAGACGACGAGTCGCTCTTCGGCTTCGCCGACAAGGCCGAGCGCGCCGTATTCGTGCAGCTGATTTCCGTCAGCGGGGTCGGTCCGGGCTCCGCCCGGATGATCCTTTCGGCTATGACCGCCGACGAGGTGAAGGAGGCTGTCCTGACGGGCGACGTGAACAAGTTCAAGGCCGTCAAGGGCATCGGGCTGAAGACCGCCCAGCGGGTGATCATCGATCTGAAGGACAAGATCGGCAAGGGCGGCGGGGAAATCCCGTTTGAGACAGCGACCGCCGTTTCACCGGTGCGCGACGAGGCGCTCGGCGCCCTGACAATGCTCGGCTTCGCCAAACCCGCCGTCGAGAAGACCCTCGACAAACTCCTCAAGGAAAAGTCCGACTACACCGTCGAAGAACTCATCAAGCGCGCCCTCAAGATGATGTAAAAGCGGCAGGTCCGGGCAGAGCCCGGAAAACAAAAATAACCAAGGGGAATCCCGGTCGGGACTCCCCTTGAACACATCACATTTTTGATTTTTACAAATCAGATTATTTCCTCGTACTGCGCAGCAGAAAGGAGGGTATCAAATTCCGACGGGTCGGAGAATTTGATCTTGATCATCCATCCTTCCCCATAGGGGTCGGAGTTCACGAGTTCAGGCGCACCTTCCAGGGCGGGATTGACTTCCACCACCTCGCCGGAAACCGGCATGAAGGCGTCCGCTACCGTCTTGACAGCCTCGATGGTTCCGAACACTTCCTCTTTGGCAAGCGTCTCGCCTTCGGTCTGGATATCGACGAAAACAATGTCACCCAGCTCGCTCTGGGCGAAATCGGTAATACCTACGATGGCCTCATCGCCTTCGACGCGGACCCATTCGTGATCTTTCGTGTATTTCAGTTCAGCAGGTGTATTCATAATTATCCACAAAAACTAACAATGCGCAAATATACAAATAGTTTACCAAAATCGCAAATCCTTTTACCATTATTTTCAAAAGTTGTATTTTTGCATGAAAAAGTGCCGCTATGCGTGTTCTGGACGTGATTCCGGTATATCCGGTCGCGGATAATCTATATACCCTGGACGACTTCGTTCCCCCGCTTGTGGACGAAGAGTATCTGCGTGTGCTCGGGGTTCAGGTCAAACCCGCTCCGGAAACGCTGGCCACCCTCGCCGAAGGATCGCGCATTTTCGCCCGAAGGCTTGCGGAGCATACCCTGCTGCCGCGACGGCAATGCCGCGTCGAAGCCTTCGACCCCGGGTCGATTCCCGACGAAATCCACAACTACACGGGCCGCTGCCCGACCCTGACCTATGAGATCAATCCGGTCCGGGGCTGCGGTGTGGGATGCCAATACTGCCTGGTCACCGACGGCGTGCACGAGCAGCCGCTCGTAGTCGATGAGAACTATCCGCTCTACGTCCGCCGCCTGCTCGAAAGCCGGAACGGAGCCGGAAGCGAGAACCGTAACCACTACTACTATTTTTCGCCGAAAACGGAAGCCCTGCAGGAAGCCACCCTGCAGACGGGCGTCGCCCATCGTATCCTGCGGGAATTCGATGCGCATTTCCGCCGCAATCCCGATTCACGGGCCCGGCTCTTCATCGCCTCGAAGGCCGGAGAAGCACATCTGCAGATTGCCGACAACGGCGAGACGATCCTCGACCTTTTCGCCCGCCTGCGCAGCCGGATGCAGTTCAATACGAGCGTCTCGATGATGCCTCCCGCCCTGAGGACGCTCCTCGAACCCGGCGCAGCGCCCATCGAAGAGCGGCTGAAAGCCGTACAGGCGTGCCGCAGCCGCGGCATCCCGTCTGACTCCGCACTTGTCCAGCCCATATTCACGCCTTTCCTGACCGATGGAAACATCCAGACCTTTTTCGAGATGCTTCACAAAGCCGGCATCCGCAATTATAAACCGGAATTCCTGACAGTCTGTATGGAAAACCTGGCGATGCTCGGTCCGCTGCTCGGCCGTTTCGACCGCACGCTGGAACGGCAGCTTTACGAGGATTATCTGCTGCCCTCGAACGCCGACCATCGCAAGCAACGGGGCCGGACGGCACCCGACCGTGCCGTCAGCGCGGCGCATCTCGGCCGGATGATGCGTTTCACCGATACGCTCGGAATGAGTGTAAGTATCTGTTATTGGGTGCGTAAACAACTGGGTATCACGGAAGAACAGATTCCTTTGATCAATCGGAACGGTTTCCAATGCCTGGGATATCAATCCCGTCTCTTTGCCGATGTACAGTGATCTGGCCGACTACTATCTGCGCTGGTATCACGACCGGCCCGTCGGCATCACAAGTGCCCGGCGCGACGAACTGCGCCGGCTCCACGCCGTGCTGTATAAATGCGCGGAGCATTTTGCCCTGCACTACGAAGACTATGTGCCCCGCTGGATGCCGCTGGGCGAACGGGAACTGGAACTGTTGTCGTGGCAGCGTGCCTATCCGTTCCGGGCCGGTACCTGGCGGCCGGACTACCTGGTCACGGCCGCAGGCGAACTGAAACTCTGCGAGATCACGTCGCGGTTCTTCGCACACGGCATCTTTATGAGCTGGTTTTCAGAACGGGCGGCGGATCTTTTCCTGCAACGCTTCCCCGGTGCAACCCGCAATTCGCGTTACGGGGAGCTGCTCGATCATATGCGCGGCCTGCCG
The DNA here is from genome assembly GCA_017428245.1 of Bacteroidales bacterium. Classification (GTDB taxonomy): domain Bacteria; phylum Bacteroidota; class Bacteroidia; order Bacteroidales; family UBA932; genus Cacconaster. The sequence goes on along the minus strand of JAFRRF010000023.1, from coordinate 72,587 downwards.
GGTGGCCGGAAGCGGATCTTTGTGTTCAAAAGCAGCGACCGTACCAGCGAAATCCGCCTCTACAAACGCTTTTACGAAGCCTGCGGCTGCGAAGTCAACGTACTGGAATTCAACGAAGTGGATGCCCGGCGCCAGGAATGGTCGCACGATGCGTTCCTCGTCAGCGCCCTCAACCAGCGCGATCTGATGGCCCTGGAGGACGATTCCATCCGTGCGATGCTGGATCTGGGCCTTTACAGCGACCTGCGCAATATCTTCCTCCTCCACGACAAGCGCTTTATGCGCCTGTGGTTCGAAGATGCGTTTACGGACAACTGCCTGACGCCCGAAGAGAGCGTTTTCCTCCGCGCGCACGCCATCCCGACGTACATTTGCGCGGAAGGAGGAGATGCCGTCCGGGACGCCCGGATACACAAAGACGGATATATCCTCAAACCCTGGCGTCTGGGCAAGAGTGAAGGCGTATGCGCCGGTCCGTTGACCAGTCCGGAGCAATGGGAACGGCTTTGGGAAGGACCTGCCGATTCGATGGTGCTGCAGCCTTTCCTGCCCCAACGCACCTGTCCCACGATCTGGGAAGGAACTTCGTTCGACGACTATTTCTGCGGGATGATGCTCTGCGTGGACGACCGTTATTTCGATTCGGGAATGTTCCGCTGCTCCAGCCTGCCCGTGACAAACGTGGGCGACAACCGCAAGGCCTGCTCCCTGCATACCGACGACCCGGAACTGCTCCGATATTGCGACCTGCTATGATCCTTGCCTCCAATCAGCCCTATCTCCTGCCCTATTTTCCTTACTGGCAGTTGATTCACGCAGCCGACCGCTTCCTGGTCGGCGACGATTATGCATTCATCAGTAAAGGCTGGATCACGAGAAATTATATCCTGGTACAGGGCAAGCCGCAGTATCTTCGGATGGAGGTACGGGCACGGAGCTGTTTCAGGCTCATCTGCGATTTGGAATTCGCACCCGTCCGCCTTGTCGACAAGCTCAAGACCATAGAAATGGCATACCATAAGGCGCCGTGTTTCCAAGACGTCTATCCGATTGTGGAACACATTCTCTGCAACCCCGAGCGCAACCTGGCCGCGTTCCTGACCGCATCCATCCGTGAAATCTGCAGCTGGCTGGGCATTACCACACCGATCGGGTTCACGTCCGGCCTGGCCGGCAACAGTCATTTCAAGCGGGAGGAACGGATCTACGACTTCTGCCACCGGCTGAATGCGGATACCTACCTCAACGCCATCGGCGGAACGGCGCTGTACCGGGGAGACGAATTTGCCCGCCACGGCATCCGGCTGCGGTTTTTGAAAGGGCGGCAGACCCCGTACCCGCAATTCGGCCAGCCGTTCACAGCGAATCTCTCGATTCTCGACGCAATGATGTTCCTTTCCCGGGAAGAACTTCACGAGCGGCTCGACGACTATGATTTGATCGATGGATGAGATCGTTGTAACGGTTATCTGCCTGGCTTACAACCACGAAGCCTGGATTCGCGATGCGCTGGAGGGCTTCGTGACACAGGAAGCACCCTTCCGCTTCGAGGTGCTGGTCCACGACGACGCCTCGACCGACGGAACCGCCGACGTGATCCGGGACTACGCCCGGCGCTTTCCCGAAATCATCCGGCCCGTCCTTGAATCCGAGAACCGGATGTCCCGGGGTGTGGCTATCGGACCGCAACTGCTCGCCCCGTTGGTCAGAGGATGCTATGTCGCTCTGTGTGAGGGAGATGACTATTGGACCGATCCCCATAAACTCCGGAAACAGGTGGCGGCGTTGGAAGCGCATCCAGATGCGGACATCTGCGCCCACCGGGTCCTGCGTGTCCGTGCGTCCGACGGCAAGCCGCAAGGTTCCGTTGCACCCCGGCTGCGGGAAACCCTGATTCCGGCGCAAGACGTCATCCTGGGCGGCGGCAGCCGTTTTGTGGCGACAAGTTCCCTGTTATGCCGGACCGACGTCTATCGTGCCTGGACGCCGATGCGCGAGGTACTGGTCAGCGATTATGTCGTGCAGCTCCAGGGTGCGTCGCGCGGCGGGATGTATTATCTTCCCGACCGGATGTCTGTCTACCGGACCGGCGTTCCGGGATCCTGGAACGAACGGAACAGCGGACAACGTTCTGCCCAGCGCGAGAAAAACCGTCGGATGCTGCAGGCCTTCGACAATTATACGGAGGGGCGTTTTCATCGGGCCGTCGTCCTGCGGACCGCCCTGTACGACTCCGACGACCTGGTCGCAAAAAAATGTTGGGGTGCGATGCTCGCACCCCAACAATGGCGGATTACGTTTTTTCAATTGCAGCGCTCGCTGGCGCGTGCGATAAGGTCACGCGTTTATTTTACATAAAACTGTCGGTCTCATCACCCGCGATGTGCATCGGTTTCAGTCCCATCAATTCGGGCAATTCGGGACCCTGGGGGAAGCGTCTGCGCGAAAATCGGCGCCGTGACCAGCATCGCGCACAGGAAAAGCAGTGTAAATTGAATCCGTTTCATGGTTTTGTTCTTTAAGCGGGCGTTTTGTAGGTGTTTGCTATGACCTCGGCGTAGCGCTTGTTGAGGTTGCGGCGTTTGGGCTTGAGGGTTTGAGAGAGCATACCGTTGTCGGGCGTCCATTCGTCGAAGGCGAAGTGGGGTTTCTTGATATTCTCGTGGTCGGCGACCTTCTTGTTGACAGCCATCACCTCCTGGTTAAGTAAAGACATTATCTTCTCGTTTTCAAGAAGTTGCTCTTTCTTCTCCGCCGTAATTCCGTGCTCGTCGGCAAAGGCTTTCAGTTTGGCATAGGCCGGCAGGATGATGGCTGAAGCGAACTTCTCGTTGGCGCCGAAGACAAAAGCGTTGTCGATGTATTCGCTCTCGCGCAGCAGGGTTTCGAGCACCTGCGGAGCGATGTATTTACCCGACGAGAGCTTGAATATTTCTTTCTTGCGGTCGGTGATCTTGAGGAATTTGCCGTCCTGCAGGAAACCGATGTCGCCTGTATGGAGCCAGCCGTCGGCGTCGATCATCTCTTTCGTTGCTTCAGGATTCTTGTAGTAACCCAACATCACGTGAGGACCGCGCGTGAGGATCTCGCCGTCTTCCGCGAAGGAGAGTTCCGTACCGTCCATAGCCTTGCCCACCGTGCCGATCACATTGTATTTGTCGGCCGGCGAGTTGACGGCAATCACAGGAGAGGTTTCTGTAAGGCCGTAGCCTTCAAAAATATAGAGCTTCGCCGCATTGAAGCAACGCACGATCTTGGCCTGGATGGAGGAACCGCCGCTCACCACCAGCATCTCGTGCCCGCCCAGATTCTCGCGCCATTTGCTGTAAACGAGTTTGTCGAAGAGTTTCTGCTTCAGGAGATAGAACCAGCCCGTGTTTTCGTTGTCAAACGTATTGGCATAATTCCAGGCGGCATCGTAGATCTTACGCTTGAAACCCGTCAGTTTCTTGCCAGCTTCCTCCAGTTTCCCGTACATCATTTCAAGCACGCGCGGCACAGCGCAGAAACCGTCGGAATGGCAGTCCTTCAGGTCAGAAGCGATGGTAGCAAGGCTTTCCGCGTAGTAAATGCTGATGGCCAGCTCCTGATACTCATAGTTCATCGTACGCTCGTACATATGGCAAAGCGGCAGGAAACTCACCATCTTGTGGGAATAGTTCTTGGTCTGCCGGATGGCGTGGCCGTGCGAATTGAACATCATGTTGCGGTGCGAAAGCATCACACCCTTGGGCAAGCCCGTCGTGCCGGAGGTATAGACAATGCTCGCACATTCATCCGGGTTGATTTCCTTCTTGTTCTGCTCAATGACCGGGGCGAAGCGCTCTTTGTTTTCCCGGCCCAGTTCATACAGTTTCGCCAGCGACATCACCTCTTCGGAGTCGTCCATCATCAGGAAACGAATCTCGCGGTCTACCTCGGCTGCGATCGGCGCCACGCGATTATAGAGCGTCTGCGTGCCGACAACGATCAGTTCAACATCGGAATGGTTGAAGATATGAAGGTAATCGTCGTGGCTCAGGGTGCTGTAAACGGGGACGTGAATCATATGGGCCAGATTGATACCCATATCCATAAAGTTCCATTCCGGACGATTGTTCGTGATGGTAATGACCTTGGTTCCCGGCTTGTACCCCAGTGCCAGAAGGCCGTAGGCCACGGTATGGGAGATTTCGTAATACTGGTCAATGCTGTACTTGATCCATTTGCCGCGGGTACGGCGTGCCAGCATGTCGTCTTTCGGCGGATAGGTTTTCAGGTTTTCGAGCAGGTCGAATGTGCGAAGGATTTCCATAATTAACGTTCTTTATTTACAAATATACACAATTCTATCCTAACACGTTCCACGTGGAACAATTTTCCTTCAACGGCCGAAGTAAACGAGAAGGACGGAAATATCGGCAGGCGATACTCCGGAAATCCGCGATGCCTGGGCAATCGTACGCGGACGATAGCGGTTAAGTTTGATTCGGCACTCCATCGAAAGGGATGTAATCTTCTGAAAATCGAAATCTTCTGGAATCTCCAGCGCTTCCAGGCGAAGCATTTTTTCGGCCAGTTTCCGCTCCCGGTCGATATAGCCGGCATATTTGATCCGAATCTCAGCCGCATCTCTGATTTCCATATCATCCATCCGAATCTCTACCGGTTTCTCCCTGCCTGACCACGGCAACCGTAACGCCAGCATATCATCTACAACCGGCGCAACACCCGTTCCACGTGGAACAATCTCAACGTTTTCGAGAAGCCCCGACAGGGAAACCGACGGACGGACAAGCAGATCTGCAGCACGCTTCGATGTTTCGATCGGAGCAGACCCAACGCTTTCCAGATACAGATTCACCTCCGACGGTTTCAACGACAAGGCTTCCAGCGATTCAACCAGCGAATCTACCCGCGCATATTTTTTTTGAAATACTCTCCAGCGGAAATCGTCTACCAGGCCGAGTTCCCGCCCGACAGGCGTCAGCCGCAGGTCGGCATCGTCCTGCCGGAGCAGAATCCGATACTCCGCCCGCGAAGTGAACATCCGGTAGGGTTCGTCCACCCCTTTGGTAATCAGATCGTCAATCAAGACCCCGATGTACGCTTGATCACGACTCAAGATAAACGGCTCTTTTCCAGCGAGTTTCAAGTGCGCGTTGATACCGGCGGCCAAACCTTGCGCGGCCGCCTCTTCGTAGCCCGTCGTCCCGTTCACCTGCCCGGCCAGATACAGCCCGGGAATCACTTTCGACTCCAGCGTGGCCTGCAACTGCGTCGGATCGAAATAATCGTACTCCACGGCATAGGCCGGACGGAAGATACGGACGTCCTCCAACCCTTCGATGGCGTGCAGGGCCTCGATCTGTGTCTCCAACGGAAGTGATGAAGAAAAGCCCTGCAGATAGTATTCATACGTATTCCATCCTTCCGGTTCGAGAAACAACTGGTGAGAGTCTTTGCCGGCAAAGGTACGGAGCTTGTCTTCGATCGACGGACAGTAGCGCGGCCCGATTCCCTGGATACGTCCGGTAAAAAGCGGAGAGCGGTCGAACCCGGTACGGAGAACGTCGTGCACTTGCGGATTCGTATGGACAATGTAGCAGTCCTTCTGTTCCCTGCCCTGCTGGATAGCAGTCGGTATCGGCAGGAATGAAAAACGGGCCGGCGTCGCGTCGCCTTCCTGTCGCAGCAGACGGGAAAGGTCGAGCGAGCGGACGTCGATCCGCGGCGGAGTTCCCGTCTTCATCCGGCCGACCGTCAAACCGTGGCCGGCCAGTTTTTGAGACAGACCCCTGGAGGGCAACTCCCCCAGCCTGCCGCCTTCCGCCGTTTCCGTTCCGACATAAAGCTTCCCGTTCAGGAAAGTTCCGGCTGTCAGAATCACCGCTTTGGCGCCAAATTCTGCACCCATCCCCAGTCTGACCCCTGAAATTTTCGATTCTCGGAGCGTTATCTCGACTGCAGAATCCTGCCAAATGTCTAAGCCACAGGTATTTTCGAGCACAAAACGCCAGTTCAGCGAAAAGTTCAGTTTATCGCACTGTGCACGCGGACTCCACATTGCCGGACCCTTCGATCGGTTGAGCATCCGGAACTGGATGGTCGAGGCATCGGTCACGACACCCGACCAGCCGCCAAGCGCATCGATCTCCCGGACGAGCTGTCCTTTGGCGATACCGCCCATCGCCGGATTACACGACATCTGGGCGATCTTGTTCATATCCTGTGTCACCAGCAGGACGCGAGATCCGAGACGGGCCGCCGAAACGGCCGCCTCACAGCCGGCATGACCGGCACCGATGACGATGATATCGTAGCGGTCGACCATCCGCCGCTACTCCCCTTTCCGCATCGTGTCCAACAAAACCAGCGCCCTGTTCTCCGCCGCACGCATCCGCTGCTGTTTCCAGACGGTCGTGTCGTCGTAGCCGATCAGGTGCAGCAGTCCATGCACGATCACCCGGTGCAACTCCCGCTCGAATCCCTCTCCATACGCCTTTCCATTCAACCGGACCGTGTCGATGCTGATATAGATATCGGCACTCACGCCCCGGCGTCCCGTCTCCAGCAGATAGTCTTCAGAATTGTCGAACGTGATGATGTCGGTTTCGTAGTCGTGACCCAGGAACTGCCGGTTGATGGCAAGCAGGTACGCATCGGAGCAAAAAATGTAGTTAAGTTCTCCCAATTCATAGCCGCGGCCCGCCGCAACTTCACGTAACCACTTATTGATCAGTCTTTTTCCTTTCAGTGAGAAAGTCGTGTCTTCTGTGAAATACCGTATCATAAAAATTTTTATCTTTGCGGATTGGACAGACAAATTTAACACAAAAAAGGCTTAAACAATAATTATTATGTCTAAAGTAACCGTCATCGGCGCCGGCAACGTTGGCGCCACTTGTGCAAACGCCATTGCACATATGAGAATTTGTTCGGAACTCGTTCTTCTCGACATCAAGGAAGGTCTCTCCGAAGGCAAGGCTATCGATATGATGCAAACCGCCAAGATGTATGGCTTCGACACCCGCATCAAAGGCGTCACCAATGATTACGCCGCCACGCGCAATTCCAACGTGATCATCATCACCTCGGGTATTCCGCGCAAACCGGGTATGACCCGCGAAGAACTTATCGGCGTGAACGCCGGCATCGTCAACGGTGTGGTCGCCAATGCGCTCAAATACTCGCCCAAGGCCATTTTCATCATCATCTCCAACCCGATGGACACGATGACCTACCTGACCCTCAAGGCCACCGGCCTGCCGAAGAACCGCGTCATCGGCATGGGCGGCCAGCTCGACAGCAACCGCTTCTGCTACTACCTGAGCCAGGCCCTGAAGGCCGCTCCGAGCGATGTGGAAGGTATCGTAATCGGCGGACACGGCGACACCACGATGATCCCGCTCATCAGCAAGGCCACCTGCAAGAGCATGCCTGTAACCAAGCTCCTCACCAAACCGGCCGCCCAGAAGGTCGTCGCCGCCACGATGGTGGGCGGAGCCACGCTGACCAAGCTCCTCGGTACCTCGGCCTGGTATGCCCCGGGTGCTTCCTGCGCCGCGATGGTCAAATCCATCCTGCTCGACGAGAAGAAAGTGTTCCCGTGCTGCTGCTATCTGGAAGGCGAATATGGCCAAGAAGACCTCTGCATCGGCGTTCCGGCCGTCATCGGCCGTCGTGGCTGCGAGAAAGTCCTGTCCTACGATCTGACCGCCGAAGAGCAGGCTGCGTTCGACAAGAGTGCCGCCGCCGTCAAGAATGTTAATAACGTCCTTTACGAGAACAATATTTTATCTCGTTAATTATTAGGTCGTTAGCTTGTTTTGCGGAAAAGTTGTCAACATTTTTTTTGAAGAAAAATTGGAATAATTGATTTTTTCTTCTTAATTTTGGGTACTGTAGCTGTGGAAACGGCGCGATTGTTGAAAGAAAACAATAAAAAAACGTAACGATATGGAAAGCAAAATTTCTCCCAAAGCTGACCTTTCTAAGAAGAGTGCACTGTTCCTCGAGATTGGTTTGATCGCCGCTCTGGCCCTCTGCCTTCTCGCTTTTGAATGGTCATCTTCCGATCCGGTCGAAACGATGGACCTGACGGCTCAGGCACAGACCATCGAAGAAGAAGAGATCATCAACACGCAGGAGCAAATTGAGACTCCTCCGGAGATGCCCAAGATTCCTGTTCTCTCCGACATCATCGACATCGTCGACGACGACATCCAGGTAAACGACGACCTCTTCATCGATATGGAGGACAACGCCAACCTCGGTGTAGAGATCATGGACTACCACGCCGCCGTTGAAGAAGAAGAAGTTGAGGAAGAAGCCATCCCGTTTGCGTTGGTGGAGGAAAAACCCAAATTCCAGGGCGGTGACGCCAACACTTTCTCCGCTTGGGTCAACAAGAACCTGCAGTATCCTGAAATCGCCAAGGAAAACGGTGTGCAGGGCCGCGTGACGCTTCAGTTCACGGTCAACACCGACGGCTCCGTGAGCGACGTGAAGGTGCTCCGTGGCGTTGACTCGTCCCTCGACAAAGAGGCTGTCCGCATTGTCAAGATGTCCCCGAAGTGGACACCTGGCAAGCAGCGTGACCGGCCGGTGAAAGTCGTGTACAACTTCCCTGTTGTGTTCCAGCTCCGCTAAAACAGGTTTTATTAACTTAAAGGGCTGCTTGACGGAGCAGCCCTTTTTTTGCCTCGCCTCTATCGCGGTTGCCGCAATATTTCCAGAACAGACTCGATGGGGAGGGCCGGGATGAAATGCCCGTCACGGCCTTTCATATCCGTTGCCATAAAGAGCGAATTCCAGAGGGCCTCGGCCGTGGCTTCGATGGTTGCCTCGAAGAGAGGACTCATATCGTCGTTATGAAGCAGGGTGGGGTAGTAGCGCTGTGTGCTCTCATCGATCAGGTTTTCCGGGTTCACGCTCACGGCAATCACGTAGTCGCCGCTGCCGTTGCTGGCGATACCGCCCGTCTTGGCCAGTCCCATCATCGCACGCTTGGCCATCCTCTCCAGATTACGTGCATCCAGCGGCGCATCGGTAAAGACCACCATCATACAGGAACCGTCGGGACTCATCTGATATTCAGGATCTTCCACGCTTGAACGGAAACTGTATTGGCCGAGACGGCGTCCGACCGGAGCACCCTCGATTTCAAGGATGCCGCCATAATTGGTCTGCACCAGGACACCTACCGTATATCCGCCCAGATCGGCGGGCAGCACGCGGGAAGAAGTGCCTATACCGCCTTTCCAGCTGAAACAGATCGTGCCGACACCGGCACCCACACATCCTTCTTCGACCGGACCGCCTTTGGCGCTGAGAATCGCCTTGACCACATCGTCGGCCTTGACGTGTCGGCCGCGGATATCGTTGAGATAACTGTCGTTGGTCTCGCCCACGACGGCATTGACACTGCGTACTTCCTCGTTGCCTTTCTGGCCCATCGTGTAGGTCAGCACACCTTCGATGCCCTGAGCCACGGAAAGCGTATTAGTCAGAATGATAGGCGTTTCGATGTTGCCAAGTTCGCGAACCTGCGTCACGCCTGCAAGTTTGCCGAATCCGTTTCCTACATAGACGGCGGCAGGACATTTCTTGCGGAACACGTTGCCGTCGTGCGGCACGATGGCCGTGACCCCCGTACGTATATTGTCGCCCTCGATGATCGTGACGTGGCCGACCCGGACGCCCGGCACGTCGGTGATGGCGTTATATGTGCCCGGCTTGAAAACACCCGGTTCGATGCCGAAATCGCGGATCCGGCCCCGCTGGGCCGACTGCGCCGACGCCGCGACACACAGCGACAGCAGCAGGAACGAAACAAAGATTCTCTTCATAAGGCAGTTATTTTTTACAAATATAGTCGTATTTTTGCAAAATGAGATTCCCGGTCAAGCCGGGAATGACGAAACGATGTATGAGACCGTAGACAATAGTATCGTTACCGCTGTGTTCATCGCGCTGATCACCCACGACCAGGACGAAGAGCGGGTCGAGGAGTATCTCGACGAATTGCAGTTCCTCGCCTTGACTGCGGGAGTGGAAGGGGAGAAGCGCTTTACCCAGCGTCTCGACCATCCCAATCCGCGCACCTATATCGGTTCGGGAAAACTAGAAGAAATCAAGCAATATATCCGGGCCAACGAGATCGACTATGCACTCTTCGACGACGAACTCACGCCATCGCAGATGCGCAACATCGAACGGGAGATCAACGACCACTGGCCCGACCATCACTGCAGCGTGGTGGACCGCACCGGGCTGATTCTCGATATCTTTGCCGACCGGGCCCAGACGGCCTACGCCAAGACCCAGGTGGAACTTGCACAGTATCAATACCTTTACCCGCGTCTGACCGGTATGTGGACCCACCTCGAGCGGCAGCGTGGCGGCAAGGGCGGTCTCAATATGCGCGGTCCGGGCGAAAGCCAGCTGGAGACCGACCGCCGCATCGTGCTCGAAAAGATCACCCGGCTCAAGGAGCAGCTCCGCAAGATCGACCGGCAGATGGCATCGCAGCGGTCGAACCGCGGGCAGATGGTCCGTATCTCGCTGGTGGGCTATACCAATGTGGGAAAAAGCACGATTATGAACCTGCTGGCCAAGAGCGACGTCTTCGCCGAGAACAAGCTTTTCGCCACGCTCGACACCACCGTAAGGAAAGTCGTCATCGAGAACGTTCCGTTCCTGCTCAGCGACACGGTTGGGTTCATCCGCAAACTGCCGACACAGTTGGTCGAGTCTTTCAAAAGTACGCTCGACGAGGTCCGTGAAGCCGACATTCTGATGCACGTGGTCGATATTTCGCATCCGGGATTCGAAGACCAGATCCGCACCGTGAACCAGACCCTCAAGGACATCGGCGCGCAGGACAAACCTATTTATATGGTTTTCAATAAAATCGACGCATACCGGTATGAGCCCTATGACGAATTCTCGCTACAGGAGCGCACTTCAAAAAATTATACGCTCGAGGAGATGAAGAATTCGTGGATCTCCCGCGAGCACACGCCCTGCATTTTCCTTTCGGCGAAAGAGCGCATCGGTATAGAAAAGCTCCGCAACGACCTTTACAAGATGGTTGCGGAGATTCATGCGGGAAGGTTCCCGTTCAACAATTTCCTATGGTGAGTTGTCCGGTCAGGCCGGGCATGACGTGAATTTTCCTATAGCTTCGACGACTGCGTCCTGGCGCTCGATGAAGGCATTATGTCCGGACTCGGGTATCCGTGCGAAGGCGACCTTCGGGAAGGCCGTGCGCATTTCCTCGATCCGGCTCAGCGGCAGGAAATTATCGTGATCGCCGTGGATTACCAGTACCGGGCGGGCAGGATCGGCGAGGACGTTACGCAAATCGGGGCGCAGCCGCAGTCCGTCGAGGGAACTGCAGATTCCTTCCGGATCGTGCATTTCGCACAATTCCACGGTTTCGCGGATCTTTTCATCGCACGTGCGCAGATTCTCCTCATAGTACATTTTCGGGATCGACATCGCTGCCAGCGTCATCAGTTTTCCGGCCCGGATGGTTTTCTTCTCGGCCTCGCGGTCCGCCGCTTTTTCCGGGGCGTCAGGGTAGGGGTGAGAGCACAGCAGGATCACGCCTTCGGTCAGACCGGGCCAGTCGGCAAGGAATTGCTGGGCAACATAGCCTCCCATCGAATGACCCGCGATCCAGGCCTTCTCCATGCCGCATTTTTTCATCACCCCGGCCACGACGGCAGCACAGAACGACAGGGAATTGATCCGCCGCCCTTCGGAGTCGGCCGGTGCCGAATCGGTCAGACCGTGGCCCGGGAGGTCGATCACCAGCAGCCGGAAGCGGCTTTTGAGGGCCTCGACCAGTTCGTTGAAAATATACATACTCTCCAGGTACCCGTGCAAGAGCACCATACACGGCGACTCCGCGCTTTTTTCGTCGCGGGTGTCCCATACGTGAACGGATATTCCGTCGGAAGTCGTAAAGAATTCCATAGGTTATTCGATGATCAACGACTGGATGCTGACGGGTTTGCCTTCACCGGGACCGTCCACGACGATCTTGACGGCTTTTACGGGCACCGCCGCATAGAATCTCACCCGATTGTACATATCGAAAGTACTGCCGGGCGATTGGGAAGTCCACGTATCCGTCCCATCGTCGAACAGCACTTCGACGTGTCCGTCGGTGATGCCATAGAAGTTGTTCGTCGGATCGGCCGTCTGCACGGTAATCCACTTGCAGGAAACGGGTTCCTCAAAAGTAAAGAGCACGTAATCACCCTTTTGCGGGGCACGAACCGTCCGCATATACTTACTGGTCTCATACAGTTCCAGGTTCGAAAGCGGGAGGGATTTCGTGCCCTCCAGCGATGACGTCACTTTCACGGCCGGCTTGAGATACTTCTGTGAACCGGGTACTCCGACCGTCATGCTTTTGACGTCGGCGAAGAAGGTGGCGAAACGCAGTTTTTCCGGATGGTCGGCCACGATAGGACCCGTCACGACGGGAGAACTGACCGTAGGTTCGGAACCGTCGGCAGTATAACGTACCACCATATTGGGGTAAGGACAGCGTACATTGCCATGCGCATCCACTTCCGGATAAGGAACCCGGAACCGGACGCCCATATTCCACATCCGCTCGTAGTGCGTGTGGGCCAGTCGGGCATCAAAGTCGGCAAACTCGCGCTGCTCCTGCGGTGTCCATCCCGCCTCCGCCACGGCACACAGGCGGGGGAACAGCTGATACTCGGAAAAATGGGCGGGATAGTAGAGCAGTTCCGTCCACAAGCCGCCTTGGAGACCGCGTACAAGACGCTTCTTTTCAGGCGTCAGTTCCAGCCCTTGTAAGGGATCGAAAGAGTATACTTTTTCCAAATCAATAATTGAAGCCCAAGTCATTCCGCGCTCAGCGGGGGTGTGTTTCATGTCAAGATACAGGTAGTCGCAATTCTGCGTCACGACCGGAAAACCTGCGTCGATGGCCTTCTGCAGCACATTCTGGCGGTGCCACACCAGTACCAGATCGTTGCGGGAGAGGGTTTCGCCGGCGACGATATCTTCCCATCCCTCCAGCGTCTTGCCGTACTTGGCCAGGATCTTTTCCATCCGCCCGGTGAAGTAACCCAGCAACTGTTTTTCATCGCTATAACCAAGTTTCTTCATCAGCTTCTGACATTCGGGGCAATGCTTCCACGAATCGGTCGCCACTTCCTCGACGCCTACGTGGAAGTATTTTGAAGGGAATATCGCGGCAAGTTCCTTGATAATGTTTTCAAGCATCTCATAGTTCTTCTCGCGGCCGACGCAAAGCACGTTGTGCACCTCTCCCTGTACGCTCAGGACATCTGCGTCGTGTTTGCACACCACTTCAGGATACGAGACGGCCAGCGCCTTGGAATGGCCCGGCAGGTCCACTTCGGGAATGATTTCGATGTTACGATCGGCGGCATAGGCCACGATTTCCTTCAGGTCTTCCTGGGTATAGAAGCCGCCGTAGCGCTCCTTTCCGGAATTGAACGAAGGCTCGAGCGCTTCCCCGTAGCCGCGCCAGGCACCTTCCGCAGTGAGTTTCGGATATTTCTTTATTTCCACGCGCCAGCCGTTGTCGTCGGTCAGGTGCCAGTGGAACTTATTGATCTTGTGGTAGGCCAGCCAGTCGAGGTGACGCAGGATATATTCTTTGTCGAAGAAAGTGCGCGACACGTCGAACATACTGCCGCGCCAGTCAAATCGGGGCTGATCGACGATCTCCACGGCGGGAATCGCCCACTGGCGGAGCAGCATCGCATCGGGTCCGGAAACCTTGCGGTATACCTGCGGCGGAAGCATCTGCAGCAGGGTCTGGATAGCATAGAACTCACCAGCGCGTGTCGTGGAAGTAATCAGGATCCGATTGTTCAATACATCGATGGAATAACCTTCCGCGGGGAAAGACTTGGTCCGCACGAATTCGATACGGCCCGGCTTTCCGGAGTTCCAGCTGTCGCCGACCGGATCGATGACACGGGCGATATGGGTTTTGAGATACGCCACGTTGAACGCATCCCCGCCGGTAATGACGACATTCTTGTCCAGAATGAATCCAGGTTCCGCATCATAGTAATGTACCGATGCGGGTTTAGGCACGAAATCGAAAGCGGCACGGGCGGGCAGGGCCGTCGCAAGCAACGCAAGCGTCAGCATCACAATTCTATTTTTTTTCATTTTTTCTCAGGAATTACCAGATTCGCGTAATAGGTCATGACACGTCCGTCCGAATTGGTACAGCGGATCGTCGCGGAACCCGATTCGAAAATATCGAGCGTAACCGTCCAGGGCGTACGGCCTTTCCCGCCTTTGAAAATGTAAGTATATTCTCCCTTCGAGGAAACCTTGGAGAAATCCCTGCGCAAATCGACTTTTTCATCTTCAAAGACAATGGAGATCTCATCGACTCCGGCGTAGGTCGCTTCACGGGAAACGCCGATGAAAGGAAGGCGCGTCGTGACCACGTCGCCCTTCAGGCGCAGTTCGTATTCCCCCGTCGTGCTCTTGGCAGGGAATCCCTGCGGAATGATGTGATTCACGTCGAGAATGAAATCGGCCTGCTCGATCGCCTGGACGATCGCGGCCCGTTCCGCAGCTTCTTCAGCCGTCCTGGCCGCCCGGCCGGAGGCGCCGCACGAAGACAATAAAACCATCGTGCAAATAAAAAATAGAATCCTTTTCATGATCTTCTGCCAATATTTCATCAGTAAAGATACAAATAATTGCAAATATGTTTGATTTTTCCGACATTTGTATGTTATTGAAACACTTAAATCGTATCTATATGACTGAATTGATTTCTAAGGTTCCGGAAGGACCGCTCGAACTGAAATGGTCGAAGCATAAAGCCGACATCAAAGTCGTGAGTCCTGCCAATAAACGCAAAATGGAGATCATCGTGATCGGAACCGGTCTCGGTGGCGCCTCCGCAGCCGCCTCGCTGGGAGAGTTGGGTTACAACGTGAAGGTGTTCTGCATCAGCGACTCTCCGCGTCGCGCACACTCCATTGCGGCGCAGGGAGGTATCAACGCGGCCAAGAACTACCAGAACGACAACGACTCGGTTTACCGCTTGTTCTACGACACCATCAAGGGCGGTGACTACCGCAGCCGGGAAGCCAACGTCTACCGTCTTGCCGAAGTGAGCAACAACATCATCGACCAGTGCGTAGCCCAGGGCGTTCCCTTCGCCCGCGATTACGGCGGACTGCTCGACAACCGTTCGTTCGGCGGCGCACAGGTATCGCGTACTTTCTATGCCCGCGGCCAGACCGGCCAGCAGCTGCTGCTGGGTGCCTATGCGGCCCTCAACCGTGCCGTGGCCAAAGGACAGGTGAAATCCTATCCGCGCCACGAGATGCTCGACCTTGTGATCATAAACGGCGAGGCCAAGGGTATCATCGCCCGCAACCTGACCAACGGCAAGATCGAACGTTTCGGCGCCCACGCCGTGGTGCTGGCTTCCGGCGGTTATGGCAACACCTACTTCCTGAGCACCAACGCCATGAATTCCAACGGTTCGGCCGCCTGGCAGTGCTACAAGAAAGGTGCTTTCTTCGCCAACCCGTGCTTTGCCCAGATCCATCCGACCTGCATTCCGATCCACGGAGACCAACAGTCCAAACTGACCCTGATGTCCGAGTCTCTCCGCAACGACGGCCGCATCTGGGTACCGAAGAAACTGGAAGACGCCAAGAAACTCCAGGAAGGCAAGATCAAGGGTTCGCAGATTCCTGAAGAAGACCGCGACTACTATCTTGAACGCCGTTATCCTGCTTTCGGCAACCTCGTTCCGCGTGACGTGGCATCCCGCGCCGCCAAGGAGCGCTGCGATGCCGGCTATGGCGTGAACAACACCGGCAAGGCCGTGTTCCTCGATTTCAAGGATGCCATCAAGCGTCTCGGAAAAGAAGTTGTGGACGCCCGTTACGGCAACCTCTTCGATATGTACAAGGAGATTACCGACGTCGATCCGCACGAAGAGCCGATGATGATCTATCCGGCCATCCACTACACGATGGGCGGTCTCTGGGTGGACTACAACCTGATGACCACCATTCCCGGTCTGTACGCTATCGGCGAAGCCAACTTCTCCGACCACGGCGGCAACCGCCTCGGTGCATCGGCCCTGATGCAGGGTCTTGCCGACGGTTATTTCATCCTGCCTTACACGATCGGCGACTACCTGGCCAGCAAATTCAAGGAGCCCAAGACCGACACCAATGCGCCGGAATTCGAAGCTGCCGAAAAGGCCGTCCAGGAAAAGATCGACCGTCTGATGAAAATCAATGGCAAACGTACCGTCGACTCCATTCACAAGGAACTCGGCCACATTATGTGGGAATATGTGGGCATGGCCCGCAACGAGGCCGGACTGAAGAAAGCCATCGATCTGATCCAGGACCTGAAGAAAGAATTCTGGAGCAATGTCTATGTGGCGGGTGAGACGGGTGTATTCAACCAGGAACTCGAAAAAGCCCTCCGCGTGGCCGACTTCCTCGAAATCGGCGAACTGATGGCCCGCGATGCACTCAACCGCAACGAATCGTGCGGCGGTCATTTCCGTGAAGAGATGCAGACCGAAGAAGGCGAGACAAAACGTGACGACGTGAATTATATGTATGTGGCCGCTTGGGAGTACAAGGGTGACGGAAAAGCACCCGAACTCCACAAGGAACCGCTCAAATTCGAATTCGCCCACGTGGCAACCCGTAACTACAAAGACTAATCTTTAGAAAGAAGTGATATGAATTTTACGTTGAAAGTTTGGCGTCAGCGCGACGCGAAAAGCAAAGGACACTTTGAGACCTATCAGGTGAAGGACATCTCGGAAGGCACTTCTTTCCTGGAGATGATGGATATTCTGAACGAGCAGCTCATCGGCGAGAAAATCGATCCGGTGGCCTTCGATGCCGGATGTCACGGCAAACAGAGCGGCCCCGTTTCGTTCGACCACGACTGCCGCGAGGGTATCTGCGGTGCCTGCTCGCTCTATATCAACGGCCGTGCACACGGTCCGGAAAGCGGGGTGACCACCTGCCAGCTCTATATGCGCAAATTCAAGGATGGCAGCACCATCACCATCGAACCGTGGCGCAGCCGCGGTTTCCCGGTAATCAAAGACCTGGTGGTGGACCGCGGTGCCTACGACAAGATCCTGCAGGCAGGCGGCTTCATCAGCGTCAATACGGGCGGCGTTCCCGACGCCAATGCGATTCCCATTCCCAAGAAGAATGCAGATGAAAGCATGGATGCGGCTTCCTGCGTTGGTTGCGGCGCCTGTGCAGCCACCTGCAAGAATGGTTCTGCTATGCTGTTCGTAGCGGCCCGTGTGAGTTCTCTCGCCCTTCTTCCGCAAGGCAAGATCGAGGGAGCCCGCCGTGCCAAGGCGATGGTAGCCAAGATGGACGAACTGGGCTTCGGTGCCTGCACCAACACCCGCGCCTGCGAGATGGAATGCCCGAAGCACATCACGGTAAGCCACATTGCCCGCCTCAACCGGGAATTCCTCAAAGCGAAGTTCAAAGACTAGTGAAGAACTTTTTCCGAGGTGTTGATAAAATTGCCGCCTGTTCAAAAAAAGGTAGATTAACCCACTTTTTCCGACCCTTTTCAACAACGCCTTATTCAACACCCGGACTTTGACTGCTTATCAACAAAAACGCACCCGTTTCAACCGGACCGTGAAACGGGTGTTTATTTTCTGTTGAAACCGCTATTCATAACTTTTTCCCGAGATTTTATCCACCGTTTCAACAGGCTAAGAAATACCCGGAAAAGATTTTTTTAAATTTTATATTTATTAAATTTGTGCTGTTGACAACGATTGCGGTGTTATGGCTGAAGATTTCAATCCCCGGAAAGAGCTTACATATAAAGAGAGCGAATTCGAAGAGGTGATCCGGCCCCAGAGTTTCGACCAGTTTTCAGGTCAGGACAAGGTGCTGGAAAATCTCAAGGTATTCGTCAAGGCGGCCCAACTCCGGGGCGAGGCGCTCGATCACGTGCTTTTCCACGGTCCTCCGGGTCTTGGCAAGACCACGCTTGCCCATATTGTAGCATCGGAACTTGGTGTCAATCTGAAGATTACTTCGGGTCCGATTCTTGACAAGCCTGGCGATCTGGCCGGCCTGCTGACCTCCCTGGAAGCCGGTGACGTGCTATTCATCGACGAAATCCACCGTCTGAGTCCTATCGTTGAGGAATACCTTTATTCCGCGATGGAAGACTATCGCATCGACATTATGATCGACAAGGGACCGGGTGCCCGCAGCGTACAGATCGCCCTCAATCCTTTCACGCTTGTCGGAGCCACTACCCGCAGCGGTCTGCTGACTTCGCCGCTCAGGGCCCGGTTCGGCATCCAGTGTCATCTGGAGTATTATGATGCGGCCGTCCTTTTCAACATTATCCGCCGAAGCGCCGGGATCCTGGACATCGACATTGAAGAAGATGCGGCCCGTGAAATTGCCTTGCGCAGCCGCGGTACGCCGCGTATCGCCAACAGGCTTCTGCGCCGGGTCAGGGATTTCGCCCAGGTGAAGGGAAACGGAGTCATCGATCTGGACATCACGAAATATGCGCTCAAGGCGCTCAATATCGATACGCGGGGTCTCGATGCGATCGACAACAAGATACTGACGACCATCATCGACAAGTTCGGCGGCGGTCCGGTGGGTGTGGGAACGGTGGCAACGGCCATCAGCGAGGACGCAGGGACCCTTGAAGAAGTATATGAACCTTTCCTCATTATGGAAGGATTCCTGACGCGCACGCCGCGTGGCCGTGTGGCCACGGAGCTGGCATATAAACATTTAGGAAAATTCAACCCCAACCATGAAAAAGATCTTTTCTCTTAGTTTGCTGCTGGTGCTGGCACTTTCCGCAACCCTGCCGGCCGATGCCTGTACATCGGCCATCTTTACCGGAAAATCCACGCCCGACGGACGTCCGCTCCTGTGGAAGCACCGTGATACGGGTGAACTCGACAACCGGATTGAATTCTTCCCGTCGGGAAATGGCCGTAAGTATAGTTTTATCGGTCTGGTCAATAGCGATGTTCAGGACGGTGAAGTATGGACGGGCACCAATGAAACCGGTTTTTCCATTATGAATACCGCTTCCTATAACCTGCAGAGCGAAGCTGCCGAAATCGAAGATCAGGAAGGCGTTGTGATGTATCAGGCGCTGGGCAGTTGTAAGACACTGGCGGATTTCGAGAAGATGCTCGACAAGATGAAGAAACCCCGTGGCGTGGAAGCCAATTTCGGCGTGATAGATGCGGAAGGCGGTGCCGCTTATTATGAAGTCAACAATACGACCTGGACAAAGATCGACGTGAACGATCCGAAGATTGCTCCGGAAGGTTTTCTGATTTACACCAATCACTCCTACACAGGCCGGAAAGATGACGGAATGGGTTATGTACGCTACAACACGGCCAATGAGATTATCCACCGGGCATGGATCCAGGGTGTGGAATTCACGCCGCAGTGGATTTTCAACAACCTGTCGCGCAGTTTCTACCATTCACTGTTGGGCATCGATCTCAACAAGAACCCGGAAATTGCACCGAATGGCTGGTTTGTGGACCAGGATTTCATTCCCCGTCGCAGCACCAGTGCTTCCATTGTCGTAAAAGGTGTCAAGCCCGGTGAAAATCCCGATTTGACGGTAATGTGGACCATTCTGGGTTATCCGCCGTGCGGAGCTGCCGTTCCTTTGTTTGTCGCTGCAGGTGCCGATCAGCCCGACTATATGCTCAAACAGGCCGACAGCGATAATTGCGTGATGTGCAACCAGGCGCTGGAGCGCCGTGCGAAGGTTTTCCCGCTCAAGCGTGGAAACGGCAAGAATTATTTCAATTATTCCGCCGCACGCCATTTCATGCAGGAACTCGCACCGCTGGAGGAAAGCATGTTCATCCGTGCGGACTATCTGATGGAGGTTTCCTACAAACAGGGACATCTGGATAAGGAAAGCCTGCCGCTCCTGTATATCCTATGATCGTTTCCTCCAAGGCAGTCTATATCGCAAATGCCGTGAAGCGCGCCCCGCAAGGTGCGCTTCACGTCGTGATTGCCGACGACAAGAAACACGCCTATTATCTTTCTTCCGATTTCGACAATTTCTTTTTGCAGGAAAACCTGTTTTTCTTTCCGGCCACCAGCGAGAAATCGGAATATAAAAAGAATACGGCCCTGCTGCAGCGCACGGCGGCCCTGTCTGCTGTCACACATTGGGAGAATAGTCCGGAAGTACCGAAAAACGGTTCTTATGTCCTGTCACAGGAATTATGGCGGAAGGAGCCGGTACCTTCGACGATCGTCGTCACATATACGGAAGCCGTCGAAGAGCAGGTGCTGCGTCCGAAATCGATCCGGGCGGCGCTTCTGACGCTGCGGAAAGGGGAGTCCCTGTCGCACGGAACCATCAGTGAAATCCTTTTCGGCGAAGGATTCCGCAAGGTTGATTTTGTGACGATGCCCGGTGAATTCGCACTTCGCGGAAGCCTGGTGGATATTTATTCCTTTGCCGATGAACAACCGTTGCGCATTGATTTCTTCGGCGACGAAATCGAGACGATCCGGCATTTCAATCCCGACAACCAGCTGTCAATCGGTGATCCGTTGCCGGAAGTAACCATCTATCCGAATCTCGATGAAATAGGAGAAACCGCGGAATATGTCGGTTTCCAGGATATCCTGCCGCCGGGTGCCACGATATGGGACCTGCGCGACGACATACTCAGGCAGGACGATCCCGATATCCTTCCGCAACCCGTTTTCGCCAAGAATTTCGAACTGCTGGCTGAGGATATCGTCAAAAAGCAGATTGCAGGCTACACGGTCACGATCCTTTCACCTAATGAAAGCCAGACCCGGCGACTGAAAGAGATTCTGCGCAACATAAAGCCTGCCTTCCTGCCTGTATCGCTGCACGAGGGATACATAGACAAAGCATCGAAAAACTGTTATTACACCGACCATCAGATTTTCCAGCGCTACCACAAACTAACGGTCCGCCGCCAGGTGGAACGTTCCGACCGGATGACGATCAACGATCTGAACGCCCTTCGGCCGGGGGATTACATCGTGCACATCGATCACGGGGTAGGGCAGTACGGGGGTCTGGTAAAAACCAATATGAACGGTCGCCAGCAGGAAGCGGTCAAACTCGTCTATGCCGGCGGCGACGTGGTGTTCGTTTCGATCCATTCGCTGCACCGTATCGCGAAATTCAAGTCGCGCGACGGCGAGGCGCCGAAAATCTACAGGCTCGGCAGCAAGGCCTGGGACAATCTCAAGCGCTCGGCTAAGGCCAAGGTCAAGGATATTGCGGAAGATCTCATCCGTCTGTATTCGGAACGTCATCAGGCCCGCGGCTTCGCTTTCTCGTCGGACAGTTACCTGCAGCAGGAACTCGAATCTTCCTTTATGTTCGAGGATACCCCCGACCAGGCCACGGCCACGGAAGCCGTCAAGGCCGATATGGAGAGTCTGCATCCGATGGACCGCCTGATCTGCGGGGACGTAGGTTTCGGCAAGACGGAAATTGCCGTACGGGCGGCGTTCAAGGCGGCGTGCGACGGCAAGCAGACAGCCGTACTGGTGCCTACCACCATCCTGGCGCTGCAGCATTATCAGACTTTCAAGGAGCGGCTCAAGGATTTTCCGGTTACGGTCGATTATATCAGTCGGCTCCGCACGGCGAAAGAAGTCAGGGAGATCGGCGAAAAAGTGTCCGCCGGAAAAATCGATATACTGATAGGAACGCACCGTATCCTCAACAGCAGTCTCAAATTCAAGGACCTGGGTCTGCTCGTAATCGACGAGGAACAGAAATTCGGCGTCGCGGCCAAAGAAAAGATACGGCAGATGAAGACATCGGTCGATACGCTCACCCTCACCGCCACGCCGATTCCCCGCACCCTGCAGTTCTCGCTGCTGGGCGCCCGTGACCTGTCAATCATCAACACGCCGCCGCCAAACCGCATTCCCGTAACCACGGAAGTCATCCTGTTCGACGAGGAATACATCGCAGATATCCTTAACAGGGAGATAGAACGCGGCGGACAGGTGTATTATGTGCACAACCGCGTGGACGATATCTT
Source organism: Bacteroidales bacterium (assembly GCA_017428245.1). Taxonomy (GTDB): domain Bacteria; phylum Bacteroidota; class Bacteroidia; order Bacteroidales; family UBA932; genus Cacconaster. The sequence continues at coordinate 50,473 of JAFRRF010000023.1, read as the reverse complement.
CCAGGTGCGCGATATGCTGCACCGAATCTGTCCCAGGGCCGAAATCTGCGTGGCCCACGGCCAGATGGAGGCACGCGAACTGGAAACAAAGGTGCTGCAGTTCATTGCCGGCGACTACGATATCCTGCTTTCGACCACCATCATCGAAAACGGCATCGACATACCCAACGCCAACACGATGATCGTGGACCGGGCGCACCGTTTCGGACTGAGCGACCTGCACCAGCTCCGGGGTCGCGTGGGCCGCAGCAATGTAAAGGCTTACTGTTATCTCATCGTTCCGGAAGAGGAGAAACTCACCGACGATGCACGGCGCCGTATCCGGGCACTGGAAGCCTTCAGCGACCTGGGCAGCGGCTTCAACATCGCGATGCAGGATCTCGACATCCGCGGCGCGGGCAACCTGCTCGGTGCGGAGCAGTCGGGCTTTATGGCCGAGATGGGATTCGAGACCTATATGCGTATTCTCAGGGAAGCGATGAACGAACTGGCGCTTACGCGCCCCGCCGCGGAAGAGGCTCCCGTACATTTCGCCTATGAACTGGACACACAGGTCGATACGGATCTTGAGATTATGATTCCCGACTGGTATGTCAACGTACCGTCTGAGAAAATAAGGCTTTACAAGGAACTCGACGGCATCAAGTCGGAAGACCTGCTCAAGCGCTTCACGGCCAACCTGGCCGACCGCTTCGGTTCCCCGATTCCCACGCCGGTGCTCGAACTCATCGACGTGGTGCGGCTGCGGATGACGGCCGGGAAACTGGGCATCGAGCGCATCGTCCTCAAGGGCGGCACGATGTCGGCCTGGTTCATCGCCGAGCGCAACCACCCGTTCTTCCAGTCGGAAGACTTCGACCGCATCCTTCAGCGGATCGCCCTGCAGAAGAAGGGAATCAGCCTGCTCGAGACGGCGGGGAAGCTGCATTTCAAAGTCCAGGATGTGGGTTCCGTGCAGGCTGCGGCCAAGGTTCTCGCATCCTTTTTGGTATAATCTTTGATTTTTTGCTACATTTGCAATTCATACGCAGCACGCATTGAGATCTATGGCGAAAAAGAAAGCGTTCCTTCTTGCGGTCCTTGCAGCGCTCCTGTTTCCGGGATTCTGGCAACAGGCGGCGGCGCAGGACGACGTGGTGGCCGGCAACGGCTATTCTCCTTATTCCCTCTACGGTTTCGGCGACCCGGTCCGTCTGGGCACGTCGTACAGCCTGTCGATGGGCGGAATGGGCATCGGCGACCGCAACGTGCGCTACATCAACCTGCTCAATCCCGCTGCCGTGACGGCGCGTGAGGCCAAATCCTTCATGATGGATTTCGGTCTCGAGAACCGCAACGTCCTGTATCAGGGAAACGCTGCCACTTCGTTGAGCGAAACGGCCACGGGCGTTCTCAAGTCGGCCAATAATGTGTTCAATATGCATCACATCGCGGCAACCCTGCCCATCGGGGGAAAAGGTGCTTTCAAACTGGGGGTGATGCCTTACAGCACAGTTTCTTATAATTTCCGTGCGGACGAGACGTCGGAAACGCTGATTGCCGACGTGGGCGACATCCGTTACAACAAAGGTGGTGCAGGCGGTCTTTATCAGGCTGTGCTGGGCGCCGGTGTGACGCTGTGGAACCGGCTGAGCCTGGGTGCCGACCTGGATTATTATTTCGGCAAGATCAACCGCTGGTCGTCGGCCACTTTCACCACCAGTTCCTCCTACCGTTCCATCGAAACGGGCTGGCGTTACAACGTGAGTTGCTTCGGCGGCAAGTTGGGAATGCAGTACACGCAGCCTTTCTCCCGTGCGCTTTCGGCGACTTTGGGCGTGACCTACGGTTTCGACACGAAACTTCGCGGCAGCGAAACGCAGTATGCCTTCGGCGAGACGTCGGCCGCCACCGACACCATCCGCTTCAACGCGGCTTCCCTCGAGAATTACCGCATTCCGGCTGAACTTGGCGTGGGCTTCACCCTGCGTTCTGCAGAGCGCTGGATGTTCGGGTTCGACTATACGCGGCAGGACTGGACCGGCCTGACCTTCGACGGATATCCGTCCGTCGATTTCAGCACGGGCGTGGCGCAGAATTTCCGGGCGGGCTTCGAAGTGACCCCCAACCGCTTCGATGTAAGGCACTGGATGCGCCGGCTTACTTACCGGGCGGGTGCATACCGCGAGCAGGCTTATTTCTCGCTCAACGGGCAGTCGATTGTTTCGACCGGCGTGACGCTGGGTGTCGGCATCCCGGTTTTCCGCTATTACAACAGCATCAACGTGGGCCTGGAACTCGGCCAGCGGGGCACGCTCGACAGCAATCTGATCCGGGAACGTTATTTTTTATTCACGATTTCATTCAATTTGCACGATATTTGGTTCATCCCCGTACTATACAACTGATTTTTGCTAAATTTGTCACTACTAAACGCAAGCAGATATGAAAAAGTTAGCCATCATTTTCCTGACTCTGGTCCTCGCCGTTCCGGCGTTTGCCCAGGGACGTTATGGTAAAGACAGCGCCGAGTGCGTGAAGTATCTTTCCTATTATTCCGAACTCGTCAAGCAGAACAACCTGAGCGAAGCCGCCCCTTACTGGCGCAACGCGTTCACGCACTGCCCGCCCACGGTGAGCCAGAATATGTTCATCAACGGCCAGAAGATCATCCGCTACGAGATCAACCAGAACAGGAAGGATCCCGTGCGTTACAGGGAACTGGTCGATACGCTGCTGATGCTCAACGACCTGCGTGCGCAGTATTATCCGAAGAACGCCATCAAGAGCCTCGACAACAAAGCCATCGACGTAGTCAACTACTACGACGCCGACTATGAGGCGCAATACAAGTACCTGACCGAGGTGCTCGATAAAATCAAGGGCGATGCCAGCCCGGTGGTCTTCGTGTCCCAGATGAAATCGGCCGTCGAAATGTACCGCAACCAGAAGCTCGATCCGGAGGGCGTGATGAACAACTACACCAAGATCTCCGGTTATCTCGACGACAAGATCGATTCGAGCAACGACCCGCAATACCGCGGAGCCAAGCAGGACGTCGAGAGCCTGCTTATCGACAGCGGCGTGGCTTCCTGCGACAATCTGGTGGCGCTCTATACTCCGCGTTTCGAAGCCAATCCGACCGACGAGGCGCTGCTGACCAATATGGTCTATATGCTCTCCCGCAGCGAGTGCATGAACACCGACCTCTTCCTCAAGGCTATCGTCGCGCTCAACGAGATCAACCCGACCGCCAGCTCCGTGTACGGCCTCTATCGCCTCTACTCTTCGAGAGATGAGAACACCAAAGCCGCCGAGGCACTTGAGCGTGCCATCAGCCTGCTGAACCCCGAGGATGTGAACACGAAGGCCGATTACACCTTCGAGTTGGCAACCTATTACTTCAAGAAATGCGGCAAGACCGCTTCTGCCGTAGCCAAGGCCAAAGAAGCCGCTGAAATCAACGATGCCTACAAAGGCAAGGCATATCTGCTGATCGGCACCATCTGGGGCTCCCAGAAATGCGGCGGCAACGAAGTTGAAAGCCGCGCCCACTTCTGGGTGGCCGTCGACTATCTGCAGCGTGCCGCGTCCATCGATCCTTCGGTGGCCGACGAAGCTAACAGCCTGGCCGCGCAGTACCGTCGCTATTTCCCGAAGACGGAAGACGCCTTCTTCCTCGACATCACCGACGGACAGGGCTATACCGTCAGCTGCGGCGGAATGACCGAGCGTACCACGGTCCGTACCAACAAATAATTGAAGACGGGCTTTCATATCCGATGCATCCCGATGGCCGTCGCCTTTGCGGCGGCCATCCTGTTGTCATCGTGCCGTGAGCCTGAAAACGTCACTTTCGACTTCGAGCAGACCCCCGTCCAGGTGGTCCACGATATGCAGGTCCTGCAGACCGACAAAGGCGGTGCTGAAATGCGGATGCAGGCGCCGCTGATGCAGCGTTTCGATTTTGTCAGGGATTCGGTGCGGCACACATACGAGCTATATACCGACGGTTTCTTCGTGAACGCCTACACGGAGGACGGCCAGCTGGAGACCACGATCACGGCCGAGCAGGCCAAACATATCACCACGCAAGGTGAGGAATCGTGGAGCGCTTTCGGCGACGTGGTGGTGATCAACCACATCAAAGGCGAGCGGATGGAGACGGACACCATCTACTGGAACAAAGAAGAAAAACAGATTTATACCGACTGCTATGTGCGGCTCGCCTCAGAGAGCGGCCTGATGCAGGGTTTCGGGATGACTTCGGACGAGCGGGCCCGCAACTCCGTCATCCTTCGTCCGTTCGATTCGTACGCGGTGGAGCACGATTCCACCTATATGTACATCGACACCATCAATCAGATGGGACCGAGGAGGAAATAGAAAAAAAATTCTTTTTTTTTCATTTCGTCACTCAACGTTTTACCCCCTTTTTGCATCTATTATCTGATTTTTGTGTACTTTTGCACCCTGCCCGCGAGGGCCCGTATGCAAATAACACACAAAAATTAATAACTAAAACTAAACTGAAATGGCGGTATTAGAGAAGATTCGCGTCAAATTCGGAATTTTGATCACCGTTCTCGTAGCGCTGGCCTTATTGTCGTTCATCCTTGATCCTCAGACACTTCGGTCGGCTGCCGATCGTTTTTCCTCCGACAATAAAGTCGGAACGATGAATGGCAAATCCATTACCTACAAAGAGTATTACGACGAATTGGGCAACTACACCGAGATTGCCAAGTTGATGGGACAGAACCCCTCCTCGGAAGAAGCCCAGGCCCAGCTGCGTGACGCAGCCTGGCAGTCTATTTTCGATAACCAGGTCTTCATTCCGAAGGCCACCGATGCCGGACTGGCGGTGGGCGAAGAGGAAATGATGGACATCACCAAGGGAAACAACATCTCCCCGGTACTTCTCCAGCAGGGTATGTTCACCGACGGCAACGGCGCTTTCAGCCGTGAGGCCCTTGTCAATTTCGTCCAGTCGATCGACTCCGACAAATCAGGCCAGGCGGCCGCCTACTGGTCGTTCCTCGAAGAGAGCGTCTATCGCAATCAGCTCTACGCCAAATACGGATCGCTTCTCGAGAAGAGCGATTTCCTGACCGACCTGGAGAAAGCCCGGATGATTGCCGAAAGCAACACCACGGCTGATGTGGACTATGTGTTCGTCTCCATGCCGCTCGGCAATGACAGCACGGTCACCGTCTCTTCCGAAGAGATCCGCCGCTACTACAACGAGCACAAGGAACAGTACAATCAGCCCGCCAACCGCGACATCGAATACGTTATGTGGGAAGTGGTTCCTTCATCGCAGGATTTCGCCGACACGCGCGAGGAATTCGACGGACTCCTCGAAGAATTCCGTACGTCCGACAACCTCAAGAGTTTCATCACGCTTCATTCCGACAGCAAGTGGAATCCGTATTACTTTACGGAAGACCAGCTTGCCGTCACGCCGGAATTCCAGCAGACCGCTTTCCACGAGCCGCTCGGCACCACCAGCCCGGTGATTTCCGATGAGAACCGTTATGCTGCCGCACGCGTAGCCGACGTACGCACCATGTCCGATTCGGCACGTGTATATTATAAGGTATATCCGCTCACACAGGAAAGCGACGCCGACGCCTTTGTCGCCGAACAGCAGAAGAAAGTCGATTTGAGTGCCTTCAACGAAATGGGCTGGCTGACGCAGGATATCGTTCTCTCGAACAACATGACCGGTTTCGATGGCGTGTTCGATGCGCCGCAGCGTGCGTTCAAGGTCAAGGATCCCCTGAACCAGGTGATCTTCGTGCTCTATGTCCCCGAGCGGACGAAAGCCGTGAAGAAAGTCCAGCTCGCAACGCTGGTCAAGAACGTCCTGCCGTCCGACGATACCTACCGCGACTTCCAGATGAAGGCCGTGGAGTTCGCCGATGCGTGCGACGGCAAATATGAGAATTTCAAGAAAATCGCCCAGGAACAGGATCTCCCTGTGATTCCCGTGAACAATATGGTACAGTCGGCGCGCCGTCTCGGTCCGGCCGACAACGCACGGGAAGTGGTGTACTGGGTTTTCGACAAGAAAACAAAAGAGGGCGATGTGTCCGACCTCAAAACGGTGGACAACAAATATTATTTCGTCACGGCCGTGACGAAGGTCCGCAAGGAAGGTTATGCCGACATCCGCGACATGGCGCCGCAGATCAAAACCGTGCTTTCTGCCCGGAAATCCGTGCAGAACAAGCTGGAGGAGGTCAAGGGCCAGATCGCCGGCTTGACTTCGCTCGAACAGGTGGCCGAGAAACTCGGCACGACGGTGAGCCATTATCCGGGCCTTTCGTTCGGCTCCATCCAGTATAACCAGACCGATCCCGCCCTGGTCGGCGCCGTCGCCGCGGCCGACGAAGGAAAACTCTATACGGTGGGAGGTACTATCGGTGTGTATGTGTTCGAAGTGATGAACCGTACGGCCGGCAACTTCTTCTCCGATGCCGACGCCGCCACGCAACTGGCGCGCAAGGCGTCGTATCACTCCAATGTCTTGCAAAACGTAATTGCCAATGAGGCAGAGATTAAAGACAACCGCGCAAGATTTTTTTAACATTTTTTCAACAGGCTGTTGAAAAAAAGCTCAAAAATTTGGTCATTCCAAAATTAATGCCTAATTTTGAGCCGATAAACTGTGTCAATATTTTTAATGTTTAACCAAAAATAAACACACTTAACAAATTTTTTTTATGAAAAAGATTATTTATTCACTGGTGATTATGATTGCTGCCGGCAGTCTTTTCACTTCTTGTATTGAGCCGGTTGAGCCGAACGGTCTGGAGACGCTCCGGATTGAGAAAGCCAACTATCTCAAGGCACTTGCCGCCCTCCAGCAGAGCAAGACGCAGCTCGTCGCTGCCCAGGCCGCTGCTGAGCAGGCACTTGCTGCGCAGCGTACCGCTGAGGCTACGTACCAGACCGCCCTGGCCAACTATCAGGACGCTCTGACCGCCGCCCTGCGTGCACAGACTGAAATGGATCAGCAGCGTTTCGCTATCGAAATGCAGAACCTGACCGCCCTCTATGAGCACGAAGCCCTGATGCGCGCCCTCGAGTATGACGCCGCAGTCGCCGCTCTCGATGCCATGAAGGAGAAATATGCTGCCGAGGCCGCCGAGGCCGCTGTCAAGCTCGCCATGCTTCAGGCTGATGTGGATTACAAAGAACTTCTCAATGAGGCTCAGCGTATCCAGAACCTGAAGGATCAGCAGGATATGGAGCTTGCCAAGAAGGCTTTCGAGCAGGAGTATGGCCAGCAGGCCGCCATGTTCGCCCTTCAGCTCGCCCGCTACGAGGCTGAGACCGCTCAGAAGGCCGCCGAGGCCGCTGCGCTCGTCGCCGCCCAGGAACTGCTGAACAAGAACCAGGAGCTCCAGAACAGCCAGCTCGCTCAGGAGATTGAGCAGGCTCAGAAAGCTTTCGAGCAGCAGTATGGCTACCAGGAAGCGCTGAACGCCCTCGAACTCGCCCGCATTGAGGCTGCCAACAACGCCGCCGCTGCCGAGGCCAATGCCATGCTGGAAGACCTGATCGACCAGATCGGTTACAACGCCGCCATGCGCGCCCTCGAGATCGCCCGTCAGGCTGTCCAGGATGAGTTCGACGCCAATGCTATGGAAATCGCCCTCAAGGAACTCGAGCAGGCTTACAACAAGCAGGTTGCTCTCGACGCTGTCGAAATCGCCAAGGCTCAGATCGACCTCGCCAAGGCTACCCTCGACCTCGAAGGCTTCGCCGCCGGTATCGAGAACCTGAAGAAGGAATTCGAATATGCCGAAATCTATCGCGCCTATGAACTTCAGAAGGCTATCGACCAGTACGGTATCGACGCTCTGACCGCTGCCAACCAGATCGAGAACCTGAAGATGAAGCAGCAGTACAACAAGGTGCTCTTCGCCCAGGCTATCGCCGAGGCCAAGCAGAGCCTGAAGGAGACCCTCGACTCCATCGACCTCAAGAACGTCGGCCTGACCGATGATGAGTGGAAACGCGTCAACGAGGTTATCCGCAAATATGAGAAAGCTTATGCCAAGTATCTCGACCAGCAGCTTGTCGTGATGGACGCTGAGTCCGACCTCTTCGACGCTCAGTATGCCGCTACCCACCCGGCCGAGGACTACTATGTGTACCTCACCAAGGCAGAATCGGCTCAGCACGCCGGTCTGTACACGCTGAACTTCGCTCCGACCGCCGAGAACTACGAAGCCGCCATTGATCTCCTCCGCGATTTCATCGAGGCTGACAAGCAGGCCATCGCCGAACTCGAAGAGAAGGGCTCTCTGCCGAACGATGCCGACCTCCGCGCTTGGGCTGATCAGCTCCAGGCTTGGAAAGACCAGATGGGCAAGAACGAGTATTATCAGTATGCCCAGACGCAGGACTCCATCAACTATATGGTGAATGTGTTCCACGACGGTATCGCCGAGGTGGCCAAGGAAGTCCTTGACTGGTGCATGGAGCATCCGTATATCGATGTTCCGGACCCGGTGGCCGAAGTTGTGGACATCGAACCGGCTCTCGAGATGATTGACAATATGACGATCGCGGATATGCCGGCCGAAGAACTCGAATTCGACACCCTGCCGCTGGCTAATGGTGTTCCTACCGCTATCGACCGCTTCTCCGACTATTCCTACAATAAACTGTGGTGGATGCTGGGTTGGTATAGCGATTATTTCGATAATGACATTCTTGAGCAGGACGGTGATGAACTGGTACTGCATGCGAACCGTAATATGAAGGACTTCGTTCTTGGCGAAGAAGGCCTTACCGGTAACGAAAACACTGATGAGTTGGAATATGAGGGTATGGTGGGTTATTATGGTCTGAAGGGTGTTTATTCCGCTCTCGCCCGCGAAAAGGTCATGAAAGACAAGGACGAAACCTGGAAGAAGACCGCCAAAGACAACTACGAGAAGTACAAGGAAGCTTGGGAGAAAGACTATGACACCCTGAGCAAGGGCTTCAAGGCCTATCCTCTGTACGCGACGGCTCTTGAGAACTATTACACGGCCCTCGACGAACTGGCTGCTGCTGAAAAGGCAGAGAAAGAACTTGGCAACTCGATGGTCAACGCTGTTAAGGAGTTCCAGAAGCAGCTCAACATTGTGGCTGGTCATGCCCAGATGACCCTCAACGACTCTACCAAGATCTTCGAGGCCATCCAGGCTTTCGCCGCCGCCCGTAAGGCTTACTTCCCGCACACCGACGCTGAGGCTAAACAGTATGACAATTTCCACTACGCCTCCGCTTCGATGCCGGTGACCGCCGCTGACATCGACTGGGCCGACATGACCTGGAATGACCTGCGTACGAACCAGGATCGCGGTACTTACGGCAACGCCAGCATCTACGCATTCAACCCCAACAACGGTACAGCCTATGTTGGTCTGTATAGTACTACGACGTATACTGAGAACGAAATTTTCGGTGTGCTCGTTGAACAGTTGATGAACCAGGATCTTGCTGCGAAATTCGATGCCGCTACTGTTATTCCTTGGAATAGTCTGATCGGCACCGGCATGCAGGGCATCAACGCTCGTGACTGCCAGGCCTTGTATAAAAAGTATCAGATGGTGGATACCGGTGAAACCGACGCGAATGGTGATCCCATTTATGCCTTTATCACGAAGGGTGGCACTTATCCTGCTGATAAGGTTGAAAGCGCTGAAGTGAAGGCGGCCAAAGAAAAGCTTGAAAAGGCCGTGAAAGCCCTTGATAACGCTCGTCTCGGCTGGATCCGTCTCCACAACCGCTTCTGGAACGAAAACGTTGCTGAGAATACCGGCAAGACCTTACTTGAGGCCTATGAGACGAATATGAAGGCCAAGATGGATGCCGGCAAGACCCTTGCACAGGCTAAGACCGCTTGCGCCAATGATCTGAAGGCCTTCGAGAATGCCGTGATCAACGCCACCACGAAGAAGCTCGATCCGAACTGCTACACGCTGAATACGTTCTGCGATCCTACCCGTATCGTCTTCTTCAATGATGGTCCTGAGACCGCTTGGGGTAGGGAGATTCTCGACGCTGTTCTGACGGCTGTCGATCCTTCGGTTACCGATCGTGAAGCAGGTGGTTGGAGCTTTGACAATCATTATGAGAGCGCTCAGATTCTCTATGGCCGCGGAAGCACCGCAAATCCGACCGAGTTCACGCTCTACCTCTACTGGTGGCAGATGTACGACGCTTCGTTCGTCGACCTCGCCAAGGATCTCGAGCTGCTGAAGGCTTGGATCGAGAGCATCGAAGCTACGATCGCTGCCGACGAAGCTGCTGCTGAGGAAGAACTTGAAGCCTTCAAGGAAGAGCTCAAGGAGGAGATCACCACCAAACACGACGAGGCTGTTGCCAAACACGATGCTGCCGTCGAGGCTTACAACGCCCAGATGGAAGCCCGCAACCAGATGCTCGACGATTGGGCTGAGTTCTTCGGTGTGTACGACAATCCTCTCACCGGTGAACCCGATACCCTCGCCTACTACTGGATCGTGGATCGCGACTGCGCTCACTGGTCTGTCGATCACTGGCGTAACTCGTTCTCTTGCGTGAACTACCACAACCAGTACATCGACCAGGAAGCCGGTGTCTGGAATGGCCCTCAGCCGGGTATGATGCGCAACCTGATTGCCGGTAAATTCCAGGAAATCCTCGATACCAACCTCCCGGGCTATCCGGAGAAGGTCGCTCAGTGGAACCACTTCCACCGTCAGTATGTTGATGTCCAGTATCACCTGCAGACGATCTACGACACGATGAACTCCGCTTATATGGCTGCCGCCAAGGTCGTTGATCCGGATGCGACTGAGACTGACCTCATCACTTACGTCGAAAACTACAAGCTTGCCATTGAAAACGCCATCGCCGACCTGTATGACGAAATCAACGAGCACACCGCTCTGATTGAGATTCTGAATTACGCGAAGGCACAGGTTGAGGCTGGCTACGATCCTATCGCCGTATGGCAGAAGGCTTGCGAGAACAACCTCGAACTCCAGAACCAGATCCTTGATGACCTCAAGACGAAGCTCGACCTCCGCAAAGCTGACTACGACGCTGTGATGGAATACATCAACGCCAAGAGCGAAGAATAACAACAACCTTTGATTAATCTCAATACATAAACGTCTAACAAACGAATATATGTTGAAAAGATTAAGCATACTTATCATGACTATCCTCCTGGTTGTGCCTGCAATGGCACAACCACAGGAGAGTTGTGAGTGTGTGTTTGGACCGAAAGCGGGACAGTTCCAGTTCCAGGTGAACGTGGGAACGGGCCAGTTCTTCAACGATTTCACGGGCCTGTACTATCTCCTCCCCGACGAGGACGGTACGGCAACCGGCATTGGCGCCGACCTGAATACGCTGGAGACGAACTATGGCTTGGGCAACGCGTACATCAGCGGTGACCTGTCCAAGCAGCTGGTCAACAACGGGAGCCTGAACTTCATGACGCGCAACTATAGCATCGGCATGAAGGTCTTCGTGACCGACCACCTGAACATCAACCTGTCGGGATCCTATATCCTGAACATGCAGCCGAGCAAAAACTTCCGCGAAGGTGAAACCTACAACATCCGCGACCTGACCAACCTGACTCACTATGATGTGAGCCAGACGCTGGCCAACGTGGAGCCGGGTGACATTTATGCGCAGAAGGCTATCCTCGGTGCTGTTACCAACAGGCTGATGCTCCAGCTTGGCACGGAGTGGTACTTCAATACGAAGAACCAGCGGATTTTCCCGTACCTCGGCGTATTCGGACAGTTCAAGATGGCTCGCATCGAGAGTTTCTATCCCTACACGGGACAGTACCTCGTCAGCGACATCGACATGCCCGATATGGAATACGAGGAGGTTGACCTGTATCGTGCCGACCGTGGCGGTCAAGCCCTCGGTTTCGGTGGCGGTATCAATTTCGGTGTCGAATACGCATTGATGGAAGGTTTGTTCATTGGCGCGGAGATTGCCCCTGTCTGCTACCAGTACACGCTGCTGCACATGGAAGTAGGCGGTCAGGATCCGTACTATGCAACCAACCACAATCTGCGGGCTTTCGCTTTCCCGCAGCTCACAATCGGCGTTCGATTCTAATCTCTGCGTCCGTCGGTTTTCTGACGGAATCAGATCTGATAAAACAAGGGTGACCCCAAACGGTCACCCTTATTTTTTGAGCCTCTACCTCCAGCCGACCCCGCCATCGTCCCGCAAACGTCTTTCTGTTACGCGCAGGACAGAAAGATTTCGGGAATCAGCTGGTATTCAAAATATTAATTAACAGAAAAAAGGGCTGCCCAAAAGAGCAGCCCCCACCGGGCATCGGAAGAAGTTACCCGACTTGCGGGTTATCCATCAGGCTTGTCGACAATAACGCCAATAAGCGCGAACGAATACGTTATGTCCGTTTTGTCTACGCCAATGGGCGTGGACGAAAACGGGACGAACATTCGTACGTTGTACGAGAAGAGTTATCGTTATCTTTACATTCAGGGTAAATAAAAATGATGGGAAGTGTAAACGAAAGAAAGGATTCCCCTACAGTACTTGCCCGGCTATATCAAAAAAGAAAGAGCATCGGATCTTTTCAGTGGCTGAGCCGATGCTCTTTTTCCCATCATTTACGGCACAGCCGTAAGGGTTTATTTACCGATACAAAGATAATCACAAGATTCGGAATTCTTCCGACAAAAAAGCAATTTATTTTTTTAAAAACAATAAATCTGCGACAACGTCAGACCCACTGGAAGATCGCGATGACGGCGATGGCGGCGGGGGCGAGGAAGCGGATCAGGAAGAGAATGGTGTCGAGAAGCCAGACGGGAATCTTCAGCGAGCCGCTGTTTGTGAGTTCATCGTGGATCACGGTACGGCCGAGTTTCCAGCCGGCAAAGACCACGGCAACCAGACCGCCGATCAGCATCAAGACATTGGCAGAGAGGAAGTCGAAGAGGTCGAAGAAATTCCGACCGAAGATTTTCCAGTCAGCCAGCACGCCCTGCGAAAGCGAGCAGAGGCTGCCCAGGACCCAAAGGACAAAGACGGTGAGCGCAACGGCCCAAAAGCGTTTCATCCGGAATTCCTCGATGCAGAAGGCCGCGATGACTTCCAACAGGGATATCGACGACGTCAGCGCCGCCAGCAGCAGCGCCACGAAGAAGAGAATGGCGATGAACCCGCCCAGCGGCAACTGGCTGAAAATGTGAGGCAGCGTGATGAATACCAGTCCGGGGCCTTCACCGGGGCTGATGCCGAAAGCGAATACGGCCGGCATAATGGCGCAGCCGGCAATCAGGGCGAACAGGGTATCCGCCGCCGCCGTTTTGGCTGAGATGGCCGTGATATTCTCTTTCTTCGACACATACGAGCCGTAGGTGATAACCATGCCGCTACCCAGCGAAAGGGAGAAGAATGCCTGCCCCAGCGCGGCCAAATAGGTATTGGCGGTAACTTTCGACCAATCGGGATGGAACAGATAGTCGATGCCTGCGCCGGCGCCCGGGAGCGTGAGGGAACGGATGGCAATGACGATGATGATGAGGAACAGCACCGGCATCATCACCTTCGAGAACTTCTCGATGCCGTTTTTGACGCCCAGAATGACGATCAGGCCCGACAGCAGCAGGAAAACCGTATGGCAGACCAGCGGCCGCCAGGTCGAGGTCGCGAAATCCGAAAACAGTGTGGAAAGGCCTGCACTGTCGCTGCCCCGCGTGAAATCGAAACGGAAGGCCTTGAACAGATACTCAATGCCCCAGCCTCCGACAACCGAATAGAAGGATAGTATCAGGAGACAGCACAGAACAGCCAGCGAACCCGAAACGCGCCATAAGCTTCCGGGAGCCAGTTTGTTGAAGGCCCCGCGCGCATTGGCCTGGCTGCGCCGGCCGATGATGAATTCAGACATCATGATCGGCATGCCCACCAGCAGCACGAATCCCAGATAGATCAGAATGAAGGCGGCGCCTCCATTTTCACCCACCAGATAGGGGAAACGCCAGAGATTGCCCAGGCCTACGGCCGATCCCGCCAGGGCAACCAGCACGCCGAACGAACTGCCGAAGGAGTCCCGTTGGTGCTCGTGGGCCGCGTGCGAACTATTTGCGTCTTTCATAGAGCAGGAAGGTATAGTCAAAGCCCGATTCGTCGTCGTGATAGCGGATGCTGCGGAAAGTCTCCTGCCAGCATTTCGGATTGATGGCGGGGAAGAACGCATCGGCCGGCTCCACTTCGGCGTGGATGCGGGTCACATAGACACGGTCGGCCCGGTCGATCATCTGCCGGTACATCATGCCGCCGCCGATGATGAAAATCTCGCCGTCGCCCGCCGCGGCTTCGAGCGCCGTTTCAGGCGAGGAGAAAAATTCGGCGCCGGAGTTTTTGTCGGCTTCCGTGAGCGGCTGGTCGGTAACCACGATATTGCGGCGGCCGGGAAGGCAGCGCTCGTGGAATGAGCGCCAGGTTCCCAGGCCCATAATCATCGTATGGCCCATCGTGGTGCGCTTGAAGTATTGGAAGTCGGCACGGATGTGCCACGGAATCAGGCCGCGGTATCCGATGGCATTGTTTTCGGCGGCTGCGCCGATCAGGCTGAGGGTGTCTTTCATAAGGAGTTGCGTTTATACGGCCACGGGGGCCTTGATGGCCGGCCAGGGATCGTAGCCGACCAAGGTGAAATCTTCGTAAACGAAATCGAACAGGTTCTTGCGTTCGGGATTGAGCAACATCTTCGGCAGGGCACGAGGTTCCCGTGAAAGCTGCAGGGCTACCTGTTCGTGGTGGTTGGAGTAGATGTGGACATCGCCGAAGGTGTGGACGAAATCGCCCGGCTCCAGGCCGCAGACCTGCGCCACCATCATCGTGAGCAGTGCATAGGAGGCGATGTTGAACGGGACGCCGAGGAAAACGTCGGCGCTGCGCTGGTAGAGCTGGCAACTGAGCCGTCCCTCGGCGACATAGAACTGGAACAGCGAGTGGCAGGGCGGCAGGGCCATTTTGTCGACTTCGGCGGGATTCCAGGCCGAGACAATGAGGCGACGGGAGTCCGGATTGCGCTTGATCTGCTCCACCACATTGGAAAGCTGGTCGATGGTCCGTCCGTCGGGGGCGGGCCAGGAGCGCCACTGGTGGCCATATACCGGGCCGAGTTCGCCGTTTTCATCAGCCCACTCGTCCCAAATGCTTACGCCGTGGTCCTTGAGGTATTTGATGTTGGTGTCGCCGGCGATGAACCAGAGAAGTTCGTAGATGATGGATTTGAGGTGGACTTTCTTGGTGGTCAGCAGCGGGAAGCCGTCCTGCAGGTTGAAGCGCATCTGGTAGCCGAAGAGACTGGTGGTGCCGGTACCGGTGCGGTCGCCTTTGACCACGCCCTCCGCTTCAATGTGCCGCAACAGGTCGAGATACTGTTTCATAAGTTCAAATATACGAAAAAATCACAGATTCAGCCGTAAAATGATGGGAAGATGGTCGGAGAGACCGCCGTTGTAGCGGGGGCCGACGTAGGTGCGGCGGGGCTTGTCGCCGAGCCAGGCGACGTCGGGCTCCAGCAGGAATCCGGGGGCGAAGATCTGCATGGATCCTTCGACGGCGGGGGAGAGGAAGAAGTGGTCGATCTGTTCCCAGCGGCCGTGGTAGCGCAAGGTTCCTGATCTGGCCGGTTCGCCGTCAAAAGGCGGGGGGACCAACCCCTTCACCGCAGGATCCGTATCGTTAAAATCTCCCATCACGACAATCCGTCGCTCAGGATCCTCCCGAAGCAACGAATCCACCGCTCCCTGCAAAACACCCAACGCCGCTTCCCGCCGGCTGTCCGACGCCCGCGCTCCGCCCCGTTTCGATGGCAGATGAACGACAAAAACGTGTAACAACGGTTCTTCTCCCACGCGCGGCAGGCCTGCGCGCAAGCCTTCTGCGTCATGCCCGGTCACACGAGAATCGTCATGCCCGGCTTGACCGGGCATCTCACGAAACTTGACGTACAGGATATCCCGGGTCACGAAACCGGGAATCCGAAGTGAATCGACCGCAACGACGCGGAAGACATCTTTGCGGTAGAGCAGTGCCACGTCGATACCGCGTTCATCGGGCGATTCGCGGTGCACGAATCCGTAGCCGAGCTCTTCGAGCATCGTCTTGTGCACCAGCTGTGAGACGACTGTCCGGTTCTCCACTTCGGCGAGGCCTACCATTGCGGGCAATCCGCCCCAGACGTCACCGGCCGCCACGATGGCCTGCGCCAGACCGTCGCGCTTGCGTTCAAACCGCGCCCAGGTCCACCGTCGTTCGGCGGCAGCCGTAAATTCATTGTCGTTTTTCAGGGGATCGTCGAACGGGTCGAAATAATTCTCGACGTTCCAGAACATCACCACCAACGCCCCGACCAGCGCCCCTATCTCCCGCCACATATCGTCGTTCTCCTACACGATTCTAGGCAAAAAAGGTATTCAATTCTTTACGAAGTGTCAAAAAGCCTTTTTTAATCCGTTCTTTTTGCGCTTTTCGGGGCTTGGTTCCGTTCAAATAAGACCAAAGTTGTTTCTGATGGATGCCGGTAACCTTGCCCATTCCGGCAAGCGAAAAAACACCGGATTCTACGTAGTATTTCATCAGACTGACCGGATCGACGCTATACGACATTGTATAGTCCTCATCGAGAAAAGACGGATATTTGAATCCTTCCGAAATGGCCGTCTCTTTATAAAATGCCATTTGTTTCTGCATATCCTGTTTTGCTTCCTCAATGGTTTTCCCGGTGCCCGAAAAGATCTCTTTTACGCAATAAACCGAATACGTTCCGTCGGATGCTCGTTCAATGATTGCTTCAATCGTTGTCATGATACTTTATCCCGTTTATAGTTCCATGTCTTTCTTTATCTTCAGAGCAAGCCCTTTGCCGGCTTCTTTACCCTTATGATAGGGGACAGGATAGATTCGAGCCCCCTTTTTGTAAATAACGTGACTACCTGATATCCGAAACACAATCCAGCCCCTCTTTCTAATAAGGGAATGCAATTCATCCCACTTCATCTCCTTAGCAAAGATAGTAATATTTCTATAAAATAGAATAAATGTTTAATAGTAATATTTCTATTTTCTAGAGATGGCCTCGACGGGAGTGAGGCGGGAGGCGGCACGGGCGGGGGCTGCGCCGAAAAGAAGGCCCAGTGCCAGGGCGACGGCCAGGCCGGTGAGGATGGCGCGGAGCGACAGGAAGAGCGGCAGTCCGCCGCCCGCCATCGCCAGCCTGGCGACGGCGATTCCCGCTGCTGCCAGAAAGATTCCGCCCAGTGCGCCCAGAAGAGACAAGGCGACCGCCTCACTGAGGAACTCCCGGACGATGACTGCTCGTTTTGCGCCCAGCGCCCGGCAGATGCCGATCTGGGGCTTGCGCTCTTCCACCGACACATAGAGCATATTGGCGATGCCGATGCCGCCGACCAGCAGTGAAAACAATCCGATAATCCAGCCCAGGCGCGACACCAGCGTGAAGATCTCGTTCATCTCGTCGAGCAGGAACGACAGCCGGTTGAACGAGAAATTGTCGGGCGCGCCGGGCGGCAGCCGGCGCACGGTCCGCAGGAGGCTGCGCACAAGCGATTCGTCGGCCTCCGACAGGACGATGCTGCCGCGCAGCACCGGTCCGCGCATCGTCCGATAGGGAATCAGCCGGACGTGATCGATGTCGACCGGGCTGACTGTCGTCATACCGGCCTTGGCGAAGACTCCGATCACTTCGTAGCGGGCGCCTTCGATCCAGAGGATGTCGCCGACGGCGGCATCGACCTCGGCGCCGACCAGCACGAAAGGCGCCCCCTGGCTGGCTTCCCGGGGTGAGAATCCCCGTCCGGATGAAAGCGGCTGCGGTACCAGCAACGGCCAGTCGCCGGCCACGCCGACCGCATCGCGGCCATAGGCGGCATAGGCGATTTTCGAAAAGGCGCCGTCGCCCCGTTCTTCCAGATACCGATACTCCTGCCACGTGACCGGCGGCCGCCCTGCATACACCCACCAGCGGAAGACACCATCCTCGTTGAGGTCGGGTTCTAGCGGTTCCCGCTCCACGAACAGGACATCGCTTCCGTACGCCGCGAAACTCTCGTGGACGGCCGCCCGCAACGAATCCACCAGCGTAAGGGCTGCCAGTATCGAAAAAATCCCGACAGATACTCCCAGCAGCGACAGGAGCGTACGCAAGCTGTCGGCCTTCAGCTGCCTGAAAGCCTGCACCCAAAAATCTTTCATCACAAATCTCCTCTTCTACGTCTTACGTTGCTTACAAACCGATTTTCTTTTTGAGGCCGCGCAACGCGTCGAACGCATCGAGCGGCGACATACTGTTGATATCCATTCGGGCGAGTTCGTCTTTGAGGTCCAGCAGCAGCGGGTCGTCGAGCTGGTAGAGCGACAGCTGGACACCCTGGGGCGCGACCGGAGCAGGCCGCGTGCCCGACAGGTCGGGCGCCGCCGCTTCCAGTTCGCGCAGTTTCTTTTCGGCGCGATATACCACGTCCGACGGCATTCCTGCCAGACGGGCCACGTGGATGCCGAAACTGTGGGCCACCCCGCCCGGACAGAGCTTGCGCAGGAAGATCACCCGGCCTTCCAGTTCCTTGACGGAGATGTGGAAGTTGTGGACACGGGGATACAGGCCCTCCAGTTCGTTGAGTTCGTGGTAATGGGTTGCGAAGAGCGTCTTGGCCCGGGAGTGGGCGTGGATGTATTCGACGATCGACCAGGCGATCGACATCCCGTCGAAGGTGCTGGTGCCGCGCCCGATCTCGTCGAGCAGGATGAGCGAGCGGTCGGAAAGGTTGTTCAGGATGGTGGCCGTCTCGAGCATTTCGACCATAAAGGTCGATTCGCCGCGCGAGATGTTGTCGGATGCTCCGACCCGGGTGAAAATTTTGTCCACAATGCCCATTTTCAGGCTTTTTGCGGGCACATAGCACCCGATCTGGGCAAGGAGGCAAATCAGCGCGGTCTGCCGCAGGAACGCCGATTTACCGGCCATGTTGGGGCCGGTCAGGATGATGATCTGCTGGCCGGTGGCGTCGAGGTGCAGATCGTTGGCTACGTACTCTTCGCCGTCGGGCATCATCTGCTCGATGACGGGATGCCGGCCCTGTTTGATGTCGAGCGACAGGGTGTCGTTCAGTACGGGACGGCAGTAGTCCCGGTCGTAGGCCAGCAGGGCGAATCCTGCAAGTACGTCGAGTCCGGCAAGCGTCGAGGCATTCTGCTGGATGGCCGGGATTTCGGACTGGATGGCGGCGACCAGTTCGCCGTACAGCCGGGTCTCCAGGGCAAGGATGCGCTGTTCCGCACCCAGGATGGTCTCTTCGTATTGTTTGAGTTCGGCGGTGATGTAGCGCTCCGCCCCTACGAGGGTCTGTTTGCGTATCCATTCGGCGGGCACCTTGTCTTTGAAAGTATTGCGGACTTCGAGATAGTAGCCGAACACGTTGTTGTATCCTACCTTGAGTGAACCGATGCCGGTGGCTTCGCGTTCACGTTCCTGGATTTCGAGCAGGATCTGGCGTCCGTCGCGAAGGGTATGGCGCAGGGCGTCGAGTTCTTCGGAGACGCCAGCCGCAATCACGTCGCCCTTTCCCAGGGCTGCCGCCGCTTCGGGCAGCAGGGTCCGGCCGATCTTTTCAGCCAGGGCGGTACAGTCGTCGAGCGCCTCGCACCAGCGTTCCATCCCCGGGACGGCGATGGTGCTGCGGATGGCCGCGCTGCTGCGCAGGGCACGTGCCAGCTGCAGGGCCTCGCGGGGCAGCAACCGGCCGGCCGCGGCCTTTGCCACGATGCGCTCCAGGTCACCGACATTCGATAGTTCGTCGCGTACGGCGGTGCGCATCTCCCCGTCGGAGAGGAAGGCCCCTACCGTATCGTAGCGCGCATTGAGCGCATCGATGTCCTTGAGCGGCATCGACAACCAGGTGCGCAGGAGCCGTGCGCCCATCGGCGAACAGCAGCGGCCCACCGCCTCGATGAGCGAACGTCCCTCGGAGCCGGCCAGCGACTGGAACACCTCGAGATTGCGGACCGTGAAGCGGTCCATCCACACATAGGCTCCCTCGTCGATGCGCGAGAGCGAACGGATGTGGCCCAGGGCGCTGTGCTGCGTCATTTCCAGATAGAAGAGAATGGCACCGGCGGCCGTCACGCCCAGCGTGAGACCTTCTACGCCGAAACCTTTGAGTGAGCCCGTACCGATCTGGTCGCAGACCTTGCGCCGGGCCGCGTCGGGCACGAAGGCCCACGGGTCGAGCGGCGTGATGCAGGCCCTCGTGCCGAAACGCTGCCGGAAACCGTCGACGAAAGACTTTTCCACCAGCACCTCCTTGGGCCCCATCGTACCGAGCAGCACCTCGGCGTAGTCGAGCGAACCCTGTGCAACCCGGAAACTTCCCGTCGAGATGTCGAGAAACGCCATTCCCGCCTCCTTCCCGCTGAAAGCCATTGCGGCAAGCCAGTTGTTCTCGCCCGCCTTGAGCAGATTGTCGTTGTAGGCCACGCCGGGAGTGACCAGTTCGGTGACACCGCGCTTGACCAGTTTCTTGGCAAATTTGGGATCCTCCAGCTGATCGCAGACCGCTACCTTGTAGCCGGCCTGCACCAGACGGGGCATATAGTTTTCGAGAGCGTGGTGGGGAACCCCGGCCATTTCGATGAAAGCGCCGCCGCCGGCCGACTTGCGCGTCAGCACCAGGCCGAGCACGCGGCTGGCCGTCACGGCGTCTTCTCCGTAGGTTTCATAGAAATCGCCGACACGATACAACAAAATGGCTTCGGGATGCTGGGCCTTGATCTCGAAGTACTGCTTGAGCATCGGAGTTCCCGGTGTGTTTTTCTCTTTCATTGGTAAGCAAAAATACCAAAAAATCGCCGCAGAATGCTATCTTTGTAGGAGAAATTTGCGGGAGCCCTTTCAGATTCGTCCGAAAATCAGTTGTAAAAATCGCATAATTATGAAAAAACGTTTGCTTGCGGCCGGACTCGTCGCCGCCCTGCTGCTTCCGGGCTGCAAATCGCCCGAAAAGGAATTTGAAAAAGATATGGGTGCATATCTTGCTGAAGTCGAAGCCGTCGGTGTGAGCTGCGCCGTGGTAAAGGACAACAAAGTCGTCTATCACCACAATTTCGGCGTCAAGGACCTCGCGACCGGCGAGCCTGTGGACGACCAGACGATCTTCCGCATCGCCTCCATCTCCAAATCGTTCACCGCCACAAGCCTGCTGCAGCAGGTGGAGCAGGGGAAAGTCGCCCTGACCGACGACGTGAGCGACCTGATCGGCTTCAAGGTCCGCAACCCCAAGTTCCCCGATACGCCCATCACCCTTGAGATGCTGCTCTCGCACACCTCCAGCATCAACGACGATCTGGGCTACTGGACGACCATCGACATCATCAATCCCGACGTCAACCCCGATTACGCCAAGTGCTACAACGACTATGAACCGGGCAGCGGCGGCTACGAATACTGCAATCTCAACCTCAATATGGCCGGCACGATCCTCGAGCGCGTCTCGGGCGAACGCTTCGACCAGTATGTCGTGAATCATATCCTCCGTCCGCTGGGCGTATATGGCGGCTACTGCGTGGATTCCCTCGACAAGAGCCGCTTCGCGCATCTCTATGATTGGGACGCCAAGGAAGGCAAGTTCGTGGACAACTACGAAGAAGCCTATGCGCCGCGCAGCGAGAAAGTAGCCAACTACACGATGGGCCACGACGCTCTGATCTTTTCGCCTACCGGCGGTATGAAGATTTCCGCCCTCGACCTGGCCCGCGTGATGACGATGCATATGAACTACGGCACCACCCCCGACGGCGTACGCATCATCTCCGAGGAGAGTTCCCGCAATATGCAGGTGCCGCGCTCCGAACCGGAGCACTACGGCCTGAACCTCTGGCTGGCCGACGACTATGTGCCGGGCGTCACGCTGGTGGGACATACGGGCGGCGCCTACGGCCTGAGCAGTGCGATGTTCTTCAACCCCGAAGAAAAATACGGCTTCGTAATCATCTGCAGCGGCTCACACGACGAAGAAGGCACGCATAACGTGCTGCATCAGGGCATCGCACGGATGTATAAATACTTCATCGCCCGCTGATGAACGGGAAGCCGCCGAAGAGCAGGGCGCCGCAGGGCAGAATGCCGCAGAGCCGGACACCGCGGCCGGACAAGCGTCAGTCTTCGTCAGCAGTCCGGCCGAAGAAAGCCCTCGGACAGCATTTTCTGACCGACCAGGCGGTGGCACAGGCCATCGTCGCCACGCTCCGCAGCCGCGGGCCCGTCCTGGAGGTCGGGCCCGGCACCGGTGTGCTCACGCAGTACCTGCTGCGGGATCCCGCCGTGGAACTCAAGGTCGTGGAAATCGACACCGAATCGGTGCGCTACCTGCTGGAGCATTTCCCCCGCCTTGCCCCCAGCCTGTATGAGGCAGACTTTCTCCGGCTCGACCTCGCCCGGCTCTTTCCGGACAGCTTCGCGCTGATCGGGAACTTTCCCTACAATATCTCTTCACAGATCTTTTTCAAGGTGCTGGATTATCGCGGACAGATTCCCGAAGTGGTGTGCATGATCCAGAAAGAAGTGGCCGAACGTCTCGCAGCGCCGCCCGGATCGAAGACCTACGGCATCCTGTCGGTGCTCCTGCAGGCCTGGTACGACATCGAGTATTGCTTCACGGTGGGCGAGGGTGCATTCCTGCCGCCGCCCAAGGTCAAGAGTGCGGTAATCCGTCTTACACGCAACGGCCGCACGTCGCTCGACTGCGACGAAGAACTGTTCAAGACGGTCGTCAAGACCACCTTCAACCAGCGCCGCAAGACCATCCGCAACTCCCTCAAGCCTATCCTCGCGACCCTGTTTCCTTCGGGTCGGGCCGGTTCCTTTGGCTCCTCCGGTTCCTCCGGCCTGTCGGCCCTCCCGGCCTACATCCCTTACCTGGATGCCCGTCCCGAACAACTCTCCGTAGAGGAGTTCGTGGAACTGACGCGGGCGCTCAGGGGAGAATAGCGGAACAGACTGCCTGCTGGGTTTGATGTCCCGTCGTGCTCGCCGTCCCGTCGTCCCGTCTCACTGTGCCGCCAAACAGGCGCAAGGGTACCCACCGCCCACGCCCCTCAGATGCACATTTTTATCGATTCTCTTGCGCCACAGGCCGAAATCGGCCCTAGGCGCAAAGTTTTTTTGGGAAAAGCGGCTCCAAACACTTTCTCGGGCGGGTTCCTTTGCGCCTGTTTGGCGAAAAAGAAAGAGAATCCCGCCGGTATGAGCCCGACCGGTGTGAGCCCGCCGAGGCATAGTCAGACGCAACAGAAATGAGGGAAAGGCGGGCTCGGGGCTGGTTCTGGCAGGGTCGAGCCCGGTCGAAGGGCATCGGAAGACGACAGGACAAAGGGCAGCCGGGCTCACACGTGTGTCAAAGGAAAGACAGGGGAGACAAACAACAAGGGCGACCTTTCCGGTCGCCCTTGTAATCTCTGTGGAAGCGAGAAGCCGATTACTTCGCCGAGGCCTTTTCGGCTTTCTCGAGTTTGCGACGGTTGAGGTCGTACATGATCGGAGTGCCGATGAAGATCGAAGCGTAGGTACCGACCAGGACGCCGAGGGCCAGGGAGACCGAGAAGCCGCGGATGCTTTCGCCGCCGAAGATGGCGATTGCGAGCAACACAAGCAAGGTCGAAACCGAGGTGTTGATGGTACGCGACAGGGTGGCGTTCAAGGCTTCGTTGATGTTCTGCTCGAGCGGCCGTTTCGGGAACAGCGTGCGGTATTCACGGATACGGTCGAAGATCACCACGTTGTCGTTGATGGAGTAACCGATGATGGTCAGCACCGCAGCGATGAAGGTCTGGTCGACGTCGAGGGTGAACGGCAGCACGCCGCTGAAGATCGAGTAGAAACCGATGACGATGATCGAGTTGTGGATCAGCGAGCTCACACCGCCGATACCCCAGGTCCAGTTCTTGAACCGGAAGGCGATGTAGCCGAAGATCACGATCAGGGCCAGGATCACGGCAATGACGGCGTCACGCCGCACCTCGCTGGCGATGGAGGCGTCCACGCGGTCACTGGAGACGATACCGTTCGGGTTCTCGAGCGTGGAGGTGAAGCTCTCAAGCGTCAGATCGTTGGCGTAGAAACCCTTCAAAGCGTTGAAGAGTTTGCTTTCGATGAGGCGGTCAGTCTCGGAAGACTTGTCACCGACCATGTACTTGGTGGTGATACGCATCTGGGAGGCGCCACCGAACTGCTTGACTTCGGAGGATTCCTGGAACTCGTCGAGGAGGGCTGCGCGCACCTGCTCAGGGGTGACCGGCTGGTCGAAACGTACGGTGTAGGTACGGCCGCCGCTGAAGTCCACACCGAGGGAGAAGCCCTTGGTGAAGATGAAGGCCAGGCAGATAAGGCAGACGATGCCCGAGATCAGATAAGTCCGCTTGCGCAGGCCGAGGAAGTCGATGTGCGTGTTCTTGAGGAACTTGCTCGACCATTCGGAGGCGAAGGTGATGTCTTTGTTGCGCTTCAGCCGGGCCTCGAAGATGAGGCGGGTGATGAAGATCGAGGTGAACACCGAGGTGATGATACCGATAACGAGCACGGCGGCGAAGCCGCGGATCGTACCGCTGCCGAAGATGTAGAGGATGATACCGGTCAGGATCGTGGTGATCTGGCCGTCGAGGATGGCCGAGTAAGCGTTCTTGTAACCGTCGCTGATGGCCAGGCGGAGCGCCTTGCCGGCGTTGAGTTCCTCTTTGACACGCTCGTAGATGATCACGTTGGCGTCGACTGCCATACCCATCGTCAACACGAGACCGGCGATACCCGAGAGGGTGAACACCGTACCGAAGGAAGCCAGGGCACCGAACAGGAACAGCACGTTGCAGAGCAGTGCGATGTCGGCGGCAATACCGGCCCGGCGGTAGAAGATCACCATGTAGATCAGCACCAGGATGAAGGCGATGACGAAGGAGATCAGACCGTGGCGGATGGATTCGCTACCCAGGGACGGGCCGACCACCTGCTCCTGCACGATGCGGGCAGGGGTGGAGAGCTTACCGCTCTTGAGCACGTTGGAAAGGTCGTCGGCATCCTGCTGGGTGAAGTTGCCGGAGATCGAGGAGTTACCGCCGGAGATCTTGTTCTGGACATTCGGGTAGGAATATACCTGGCCGTCCATCACGATGGCGATCTGCTTGCCGATGTTCTCGCCGGTGATGTTCTCCCATTCGATGGCACCCTTGCTGTTCATCGCCATGCTCACCTCCGGCAGGCCGGTCATCTGGTTGTAGGTGACGTTGGCCGAGGAGATGTACTTGCCGTCGAGGGCGGGACCCTTGCCGACGTGGCTCTTGAGGGCGATGAGTTCGAAATAGGTGTCGGGCTGGATTTCGCCGTATTCATAGGCCTTGAAGCTCCATGCCGGGACGAAGTCGCCCGGGAAGAGGCTGCGGTTCTCATTGATCCAGGCGTTGATCTGCGCGGTGTCGCGGTAGTGGGCGATACCCAGCAGGGCGGAGTTGCCACCCAGCGACTGGAGACGGCTGAAGAGCGGGTTGGCCTTCATAAAGGCGTCGCGGCCGGCGTCGGTGCCCTCATCGGCGGTGGCATCGATTTCGGAAGCCAGCGAATTGTCGGCGTTGTCAGCCTTGGGCTGATCGGCAGCGGCCGTCTCTTCTTTCTCTTCGATGCTCTCGAGGGCTTCGTTGCGCTGACGGATCTCATTGTTGAGTTCCTGCAGGTACGGCTGGAGTTCCTGGGCGGTATAGGTCTCCCAGAATTCGAGGGAAGCGGTTCCCTGGAGGAGCTTACGGACACGCTCCGGCTCCTTCACACCCGGGAGCTCGACCAGGATGCGGCCGGTACCGGCCACTTTCTGGATATTGGGCTGAGCTACACCGAACTGGTTGACACGGCGCTCGACAACCTGATAGGAGTTGTCGATGGCACTCTTGGCCTCCTCCTTGAGGAGCGAGATGATCTCCTCGTTGGTGGCTTTCGACTTGTTCTTTACGTCGCCGCTGAGCTTGTCGAGGTCAATGTCGAAGGAAAGGCGTTTGCCGGGAGCCACTTCCTCCCAGGCCTGGGCGAAAAGGGAGATGAAATCTTCGTGGGTCTGGTCGGCACGCTCTGCGGCGAGGGCCATGGCCTTGTTGAATTCTTCCGTCGTCTTTTCGCGGGCACAGGAACGGACGAGTTCGGCCAGGTCGAGCTGCAGGACGATGTTCATACCGCCCTTCAGGTCAAGACCGAGGTTGAGTTCCTTCTCCTTGACGTTCTTGTAGGTGTAGTTGAAATAAACCTTCTTGTTGGCGATCGAGTCGAGGTACTGTTTGTTGGCGGCCGAACTCACGGAGTCCAGGAAGAACGCCTGGTTGAGTTCGGAGACCTGTGCAAACGAAGGACTCTGCTGTACCTCCTCGACAACCTTTGCGGCTGCCTTGGCAGCTTTGCTTTCCTGAATGGCCGTCGCCGCGGTAAACGACAACTGGAACACGCAGGCCAAGCCGATGAGAATGGCCACTAATGTGATGGCGCCTTTGCTTTGCATAAAACTACGATATTTTTAATAACTAATTGTCTGTTCTTTCGTCATTGCCGACAGGGTATGACGGCAGAAATAGCCTGCAAAATTACACTTTTTTCTCAATAATAGAATGAATTGCGTAATTTTGTTGTTGAAAAACCTCGCAAAGCGGATGAAACGGATACTTTTGACTGCGATGGCCGCCCTGCTGTCGGCCTTCCCGCTCCCGGCACAGGAGCAAACCGGCCGTCCGGCCGTCGAGACCGCAAACCAGAAAGTGCTCGGCGCAATGGCGGCCCACCCGGCCGTCGTTGCCCAGAAACGGGTTCCCCGGGCGGACTTTTATCTCTGGTACAGCCATTTGACGGAAGGTGTCTGGGGGAGCGACCGGAACTGGTATCCCGACGAGACAGAGGTGCTCTACCTGGCCCGTCCTACGGAGGAAGGTGACACCGACATCACTATGACGCGTCCCGGGCCGGATCGCTGGACCACGCCGGAACCCTTCTGCGAAGCGGCTGTTTCTCCGGGCAACGAAATCTTCCCGATGCTCTCTCCCGACGGGCGCCGGCTGTATTTCGCCTCCGACGGCTTGTTCGGAGCTGGCGGTTACGACCTGTACGTGGCGACCTGGAATCCCGCCGCCAAGTCGTGGGGCGAGGTACGGAACCTGGGGTTTCCCTTCAATTCTCCGGGTGATGACCTGCTTTTCTGCGATACGCCCGACGGCCGCTTCAGCCTGCTGGCTTCCAACCGTGCCTGCGGGGAGGATTCCGTGGTGATTTATGTGCTGCGGCAGGAGACATCCGTGTTCGCTCCGGTTTCGCCGGAAGAAGCCGCGCGACTGGCGCAGTTGTCCGTCACGGACCCGGATCCGGAATGGACCTTCGTCAAGCGCAATGCGGGCAAGACGCCCGTGCTGGATTTCGAGCAGCCGAAAGAAGAACCGACAGCTGTAGAAGCGTTCCGGGTCGGAAAGGAGGGCGCCTTCGCCCGCAGCAACCGTCTTCCCGACGGCATCGTCTATCAGATCCAGATTTTCGTGACGGGAACGACGCCTTCGGTCAAACAGCTCAAAGGGCTCAGTCCGGTTTATTCGCACAGGCAGCGGTCGGGCAAGACGCTCTATGCCGTCGGATGCTGGCGCACGTATGAGGAAGCGGAACGGGCGCTGCCTTCGGTCAAACGCGCGGGTTTTTCCTCGGCTTTCGTCATCGCTTTCGAAAACGGCCAGTCCCTGCCGGTGAAGCAAGCCCGGAAAAAAGAATCCTCGGTGACGGTTGTCACCGAGGAAATCCGTATTGTCAAGTAATCCGTTACTCTCCTTTCAGTTTGCTTTCCAGTGCTTTGGCGGCATCCTGCCGTCCGTGGGCATTGTAGAGTTTCACCAGGTAAAGGTATGTGTTGACGGCATCTTCGTAAAGCTTATTGGAGAGAATGTCGTCGGGCTTCGGGCCGATCGGTGTCGAGAAATAGAGAATCGTCTTGATGGTTTCGTCGGCAAACCTGTCTCCGAGGGCCAGTGCTTTCTCGGGCTGTCCGATCAGGAAATAGTCGCCGATGATGGTCAGCATCGACCATTCGTTGAGGCTCCGGAACATTGCCACGTTGTAGGGGAAGTTCCGCTCGGGCAGCACTTCGATACATTTGTCGAGCACTTCTTCCGCCCGCTTCTTGTCGCCGCGGTCGATCAGGGCGCTCGCCGTGGTGGCGAAAAGGTCGCGGACCGGTACGACAGCCGAGAAGGTGAAGAGATTCTGGTAATCGATATGAATGGTGGTGTCGGCCATCGACTCGAAGCGGTACTGGTGCATGATGCGGTCGTACATGGCATCGACATCGAGCGTGTCTTCGCGTCCGGACGGGTCGTTGAGGTACGGCACCAGCTTGTAGATGAAGCCGTCGTACTGGAGCCAGGGCTCCAGGCCCAGCTTGGTCTCGTTGCGGGACACAAAGTAGATGGGTCTCGACCAGTCGTAGTTTGCCAGGATGTCGAGCATGATCAGGTCGAACTTGGTGATGTTGTTGCCGCTGATGGTGAGGGCGATATAGTCTTCGAGACTGTCGCGCATGCTCTCCTGGACGATGCCGGCACGGATGGCGTTGTCCTTGTTGACGGGAATCAGGAGCTTGTGGGCGGGAAGATAGTCCAGGCCCTGGTCGGTGAAGCGGCTGTCCTTAAAGATATCCAGGGCTTCGGAGGCAAGCACCGGCCGGTCCACCTTGTCGATGACCGGGCAGAAGTCGTTGGTTCCGTAGAGATACTGCCTGCGCGGAATCGAGATATTGACCGGATCGGATTCATAGAAACGGCATTTCATCTGGTCGATATACCAGTCGGTGCCCAGCAGCGAGGAGTTGACGATGCGTACGTCGGTACGGACGCCTTCAACTTCCTGGGCATACCAGAGCGGGAAGGTGTCGTTGTCGCCGTGGGTTACCAGCAGGGCGTTGGGTCCGCAGGCGACGAGATGGTTCCAGGCCATGTCACGGGCCGTGTAGCGGCCGCTGCGGTCGTGGTCGTCCCAGTTCTGGCAACCCATCAGCACGGGCACGATGAGTCCCAGCGCCACAGCCAGGGCTGCGGCGGGCATTCCGTCTTCGTGCTTGGCAAGGCGCTCGATCCAGTTCTGGACCGCCAGCACGCCCAGGCCGATCCAGAGTGCGAATACATAGAAGGAACCCGCGTACGCGTAGTCGCGCTCGCGCACCTGATAGGGAGGCTGGTTGAGGTACACCACGATGGCCAGGCCCGTGAGCAGGAACAACAGGCCCGTGACCCAGCTATTGCGGGGGTCGTGGCGCAGCTGGAAGAAGAATCCGATCAGGCCCAGCAGCAGCGGCAGGAAGAAATAATGGTTCTTGCCCCGGTTGCGGACGATGAAGTCGGGCCCTTCGCTCTGGTCGCCGAGCCGCACCCGGTCGATGAAACCGATGCCGCTCTCCCAGTTGCCCCGTGTCAGGTCGCCCGGCGTGTCTCCGTGGAGGTCGTTCTGCCGGCCCACGAAATTCCACATAAAGTACCGGACGTACATATAGTTGACCTGGTAGTCGAAGAAGCACTTCAGGTTGTCGGCCATCGTGGGCATCTGGATATTCACCTTGCGGCCGTAAAGGTCCACGCGCCGGGTGTTGTATTTGGTGACGTACTGCTTGTAGAACTCCTTGTAGCGTTCGTCGAAACCGTTCCACATACGCGGGAAGAGCATTTTCGTTCCGGCGGGGAAGGTGGCGTCGACGTTGGTGGCGTGGAAGTATTTGTCGTCGAGCGGCGTCCAGTAGGGCTTTTCTTCCACCTCGTAGGGCGAGGTGAACATCTGGCCGTACAGGATGGGGTTGGAGCCGTACTGCTCGCGGTTCAGATAGCGGATCAGCGAATAGGGGTTGTCGGGCTGGTATTCG
Organism: Bacteroidales bacterium; assembly: GCA_017428245.1. GTDB lineage: Bacteria > Bacteroidota > Bacteroidia > Bacteroidales > UBA932 > Cacconaster. Next base: position 20,510 of record JAFRRF010000023.1, on the reverse strand, counting down.
TTGGTCGGTGTACCGGCGCTCGAACGGATGATCGTGATGGTGAAGAGCGAAAAGCCGATGACGATGGTGGTGACCATCAGGGTGATGGTGTGCGCCAGGGCCTTACCTTTCTTACGGAAGACGAACAGCAAAAGGAAACAGGCGGCCAGGAACAGCGCCATGAAGATGGCGGCGCCCACGTCGAATTTTGCCCCGAATCCATTGACGAAGAGACGGTCCACTCCGGCGGCAAGTCGCGGCAGATAGGGAATGATACCGAACAGTACGACAGCCAGGATCGCACCCGAGGCAGCCAGCACGCCGAAGGCGCGCCAGAAACTGACGGGTTTCTCGTGTTTCTTGTAATAGATCAGGAACACGATGGCCGGAACGGTCAGCAGGTTCAGCAGGTGCACGCCGATGGACAGGCCCATCAGGAAGCAGATGAGGATCAGCCAGCGGTTGGCATAGGGCTGGTCGGCCTGCTCCTCCCACTTGAGGGCGGCCCAGAGCGCGATGGCGGTGAACAGGGACGACATCGCATAGACCTCGCCTTCCACGGCCGAGAACCAGAACGTATCGGAGAAGCAGTAGGCGAAAGCCCCCACGATACCTGCTCCGAAAAGGCCGACGGCCACCGCTTTTGTCATCGTCCTGCCGCGTTTTTCCTGGATCCGGCGACCGAAATGGACGATGGTCAGATAGAGGAAGAAAATGGTCAGGCCCGAGCAGATCGCGCTCATCGCGTTGACGGCCACGGCAGCGTGTTCAGGCGTCGTGAACAGGGTGAAGAATCGGGCGAAAAGGTTGAAGACAGGGTTTCCCGGCGGATGGCCGACTTCCAGTTTGAAGGAAGATGCGATGAATTCGCCGCAGTCCCAGAAGCTGGTTGTGGGCTCGATCGTCAGCAGATAGACCAGCGATGCGAGCACGGCCACACAGGCGGAGATGATGCTGTTGATCCGGTTGAACTGTTTTTTATCCATAGAGACGGTTTTTCGTGTAAACAACAAAGATAAAGGTTTTATCACTAACTTTGCGAAAAATTTGCTTCGACTATGTCGCAGGATTGGAAAGATATTTTGCAGGGCCGCTTTGCCGAAGAACTTGCCACGCTGCCGGAAGAACCCGTGCAGGATACATCTGCGCCCCGGTTCCGGAAGCAGCGGCTGACCGTGACGATCGACCGTCGCCGGCGTGCCGGCAAGCAGGTGACGCTGATTGCGGGCTTTGACGGCGCGGAAGAAGACCTTGCGGCACTGGGCCGGGATCTGAAGACGCGGCTCGGTGTCGGCGGCTCGGCGGGTGAAGGGGAAATCCTCCTGCAGGGCGACGTCCGCGACAAGGTCGTAGCGATACTGAAAGAGATGGGCCATCAGGCCAAACGGGGGAATTGATGAGAGAACTGCCCGATCCATATATCCTGGCTTTCCTGCTTGCGGACGGCGTCGCGCTGCTGTTGTTGTTCAACCGGCTGCTGGCCGCCCTCCGGGGTTCCGTGTCGTGTCTGCACGGGATGAACGGCACGACCGAGATGCTGGGCAACGGCTATATCTGTGATTCCGCACGGTTGATGTTCCTGCTGTTGATTCCCTTTTATGCACTGACTTTCGTGGTTACAGGGCTCAGTTCGGTCGGCTACCTGTGGACGCTTGCCGCGTTCCTGGGACTATGGCTTTTCCGGAAGCTGGTGTACCGGACGGTCGGCTGGCTTGGTTCCCGTCCTTCCGCCTTGCGTGCGGTCGAGCGGACGGGTTATGCCTTCGGCGTGCTTGCAATCCTGCTTTCCTGTCTGGTTGCAGTGCTTGTCTGGCTGATTCCCGCAATGCCCCGCTGGGTGAGCTGGGGCTGGGTGGGACTGGTCGCCGTCGTGGCGTTCCTGTTCTATGTCCGCCGAAGTTTTTCACTGATTTTTTCTGCAGGATTTTCTCCTTTTTTCTGGGTTTTATATCTTTGCGGTCTGGAATTTTTACCGATTTGTGTGGTAGTTAATTTATTGATAAATGGAAATTAAACGCGTTCTCATCTCTCAGAGAGAACCTTCCGGCGCTTCGCCGTATACCGATCTGATCGCCAAATGGGGCCTTACAGTCGATTTCCGCCCGTTTTTCCGGGTGGAAGGCGTTTCCGTCCGGGACTTCATCGCCCAGCGGGTGACCATCCTTGATTATACGGCGATCGTGTTCACTTCGCGCACGGCCATCGACTCGTTCTTCCATATCTGTGAACAAACCCGGGTGAACGTACCCGAGACAATGAAGTATTTCTGCCAGAGCGAGGCCATCGCCGTGTATCTGCAGAAGTATATCGTTTACCGCAAGCGCAAGATTTTCTACGGTTCCGGTACGGTCGCATCGATGGTCCAGGCCATCGGTACCAAGCACAAGAACGAAAACTTCCTGATTGCCTGCACCGACAAACTCAAGCCCGACGTACAGAAACTTTTCGTGAAGGAAAAACTCAAGCACGGCAGCGCCGTGTTCGTGCGCACGGTCAGCAACGACCTGCACGATATCGACCTTCACGCCTACCAGATCGTGGCCTTCTACAGCCCTTCCGACGTGAAATCGCTGCAGGAGAGCTATCCTGAATTCAAGCAGGACGAACTGATTTTCGCTACGTACGGACCTTCCACGGCACGCGCCGCAGAAGAAGCCGGACTCAAAGTGGAGATCAAGGCGCCCGCGCCGGGAACGCCTTCGATCACCGAAGCGCTCAACTGTTTTTTGGAAGCGGGCAAATCGAAAAAATGAACGAACGCCGGATCCTCGCTCTGCTCAAATCGGGGCAGGTCCTGTTCCACTATCCATTGAAAGTATATTTTCAGGAAGGGGCGGGAGATTTCGGCGTATCGGTGCCCAAGCGTCTTTTCAAACGTGCTGTCAAGCGCAACCTGCTCAAGCGGCGGGTCCGCGAGGCCTATCGGCTGAACGCCGCCAGGCTGGAAGGACGCCCGTATGATATTTTCATCTATTACATCGGGAAACAGGAAGAGGATTATGAAAGAATCGACAAGAGCCTCGCTCAGATCCTGGACGATCTGGCTGCCCGTTAAGCTGATCCGGCTCTACCAGATTTTCCTGTCGCCCTATATGGGACGGCAGTGCCGCTACACGCCCACTTGTTCGAACTATGCGCTCGAAGCCCTGCGTAAGCACGGCCTGCTGCGTGGCAGCTGGCTTGCCGTCAAGCGCATTTTCCGCTGCGCGCCCTGGGGCGGCAGCGGGTATGATCCCGTACCTTAGTAGTACCGGCCTCCGGCGGTCCGCTGATGCGGACTTTGGGAGCTTTAGTTTTTGCCGGAGCGGATAGGTATCTGTCTCTGAAACCCATGCCACCCTCGGCATTGTAAGAGGGAGGGACCCGCCGCCTTTGGCGGTGGGAGGGGTCGAGCAAAGCGAGACGGTTTCAGAGATAGAAACCTGAAGCGACAGGCAAAAACTCAGACGGCTAATCCTTCAGGGAATAGCCGAAACGGTTGAGGATGGCCTCGCGTTCGGCGATGTTGGCCACGTCCTTGCTCATCGCGAGGATTTCCTGCTTGGGATAGTCCTTGATGCGGAGAATGATCAGCGCGTCGAGACTGTAGTTGAACAGCGGATCGACGTTGAAGCAGAGGATACGCGCGTTGACCTTCATATACTTCTTCACGAGCGTCGGCATCCGCCAGGTGTTGTCGGACAAACGCATCAGGAAGCGGTCGAATTTCTCGAAAGTATCCATTTTCCGGCGGAGCAGGTCTTTCGGTTTGAGACGCAGATAGTCGGGCTCGAAGGGCGTGGTAGGCACAGCCGAATTCTCGGGCAGCATCGAGTTGTGCATATTCTCGAGATAATAGACCATCAGGCTCTGGTAGAATTTCGGATAGGTGTTGCTGATGCTCACCGGTCCCACGAAGTACACGGCTTCAGGATAACGAAGCATCGCATGCATCAGGCCCTTGAGCAGGAACATCAGCGGAAGCGCCTCTTTCTGGTATTCCAGGCTCACATAGGAACGGCCGAGTTCGATCGTCTGCCGGAGCGTTTCGGAAAAGCTCTCGGAATAGTTGAACAGCGAACTGGTGTAGAACCCTTCGACCCCGCCGTGCTGCTCGAATATCTCGCTGCCGATGCCCAGGCGGTAGCCGCCGGCAATCCGCTTGCGTTTCGCGTCCCAGAGGATCAGCTGCTTGTAGTACTGGTCGTAGTCGTCGACGTCGATGGCGTTGTTGCTGCCCTCGCCTGTGGCGCGGAAGGCTTCCTCGCGCCGCCGTCCGATTTCGATCATCGCAATCGGAATGTCGGCCGCATCGGCCAGGAAGCACTGGTAACCGGCCGCGTCGAACAATTGCTTGCCCGCCGCCCGAAGCCGGTCGAACTCCTTGACCACCGCCTTTTTGTCGCGCGGCAGGGAGATGGGCGTCACCAGTTCCGGCGGTTTGGTGAGCTCTTCGTTCGGGTTGTTGAATTCCGCCTCCATCGCATAGACACGGCTGCGCAGATAGCCGCCCAGCTGGTCCAGTTCCGGGTATTCCGCCAGCTCGTTCGGCATGATCGGTTTGCCGATACGCATCGGAATGGTCTTGCCCTTCTTGTTGAACAGCTCATTGGGCAGGTTGAGGGTGCGCAGCATAGGGTGGATGCGCCCCACAATGTGGAACCATTTGGAATTCTGCGCCTCGAAATAGACCGGTACCACCGGCACGTTGGCATTGCGGATGAATTTGATGATCGATGCCGGCCAGGGAACATCTTCCACGACGTGTCGCTTGAGCGAACTCCGGTTGTCGGGACGCTGGTATGTGGATACTTCTCCGGCGGGGAACAGGCCCAGGCAGCCGCCGGCCGCCAGGTGGGCCTTGGCCGTACGGATGCCGGCCAGGCTGCTGCGGCCGGACAGCGCTCCCTCCGTGAACGGATTGACCGAAATGAAGGATTCCTTGAGGGAAGGAATCAGCGACAGGAGGAAATTGGCCATGATCTTGAAATCGGTACGCATCGTACCGACGACGGCGCTGAGCATCATCCCGTCGGCTGAGCCGATGGGATGGTTGGCCACCACGATGAACGGTCCGTCCTGGGGGATATTGTCGAATTGCTGCGGCTTGAGATCGCGCTTGACGCCGGCGACCTTGAGGATGTGCGCCGAGAATTCAGGACCTTTGTATTGCTCGCAGCGTTCGTTGGCCTTGTTGACTTTGTTGAATCCGAATAACCACATCGACAACGTGGCGAGCAGCCATCCGACCGGCCCGCGCATGTGGATGATCTTCATTATATCGGATTTATTGATTAATTTTGTCTTCTTCTTTTTCATAACGGAAAAGCCGCGTAAAGTACAAAGTTAATATTTTTCGATGAATATCAGCGAGAAAATAGCTTATCTGCCGCACGATCCCGGGGTTTACCGCTACCTCGACCAGGCTGGAACGGTGATTTATGTGGGCAAGGCCAAAGATCTGAAACGCCGCGTATCGCAGTATTTCCGCCCGCCGGAGCAGCTGGACCGCAAGACCCGCGCCCTGGTGGAGCACATCGCCGACCTGCGTTACACCGTGGTCGAAACGGAAGAAGATGCGCTGCTGCTCGAAAACAATCTCATCAAGCAGCTGCAGCCCCGCTACAACATCCTGCTCAAAGACGACAAAACCTATCCCTGGATCTGCATACGCAAGGAACCGTTTCCCCGCGTGATGCTCACGAGACGCTACATACAGGACGGTTCGCTTTACTACGGTCCCTACGCTTCGGTCCAGCACGCCCGCCGACTGCTCGACCTGATGGGCAGCCTCTACCAGTTGCGTATATGCGCCCATCCGCTCACACCCGAACAGATCGCAGGCGGCAAATTGCGCTGCTGCCTGAACTACCATCTTGAAAAGTGCGCGGGACCGTGTGAAGGCCTGTTCTCCGAAGCGGAGTACGACGCCCAGATCGAGGAGATCAAAGCCCTGCTGAGCGGACGCACCCGACAACTGGTGGCCTCGTGCCGCGGAAAGATGATGGAGGCAGCCGCGCAGCTCCGTTTCGAGGACGCGCAGCAGTGGAAGGAACGTCTTGCCCTGCTGGAGGCCCACCACGAGCGCGAGAAGGCCGTGGGTCACGGCATCCTCGATATGGAAACCTACAAGTTGCTGAAGGAAAAGACCCTGCCCAAACGTATCGAGAAGTCGGAGAAAGTCATCGCCCAGCTGCAGAAAGACCTGGGAATGAACGTGCCTCCGCGCCACATCGAATGCTTCGACAACTCCAACATCCAGGGCACGAATCCCGTGGCTTCGTGCGTGGTGTTCAAAGACGCCCTGCCCAGCAAACGCGACTATCGTCATTTCAACATCAAGACCGTGGTAGGCGCCAACGACTACGCCTCCATGAAGGAAGTGGTCAACCGTCGCTATTCACGGATGATGGCCGAAGGTGAGGATTTGCCGCAGCTGATCGTCATCGACGGTGGCCGGGGCCAGCTTGGATTCGCGCTGGAGGCGCTGATGGAACTGGGGATTGCAGACCGGGTGTTCATCGTGGGCCTGGCCAAACGACTGGAGGAAGTCATCGTGCCGGGCGATCCGCTGCCTCTTTTCCTCGACCGCAATTCCAGTTCCCTGCGCGTGCTGATGCAGATTCGCGACGAGGCGCACCGCTTCGGTATCACCCACCACCGAAACCGCCGCAGCAAAGCGCAGACAGTCAGCGCCCTGCGCGCGATACCGGGCGTGGGCGAAGCCACCGAGCAGAAACTGCTCCGTCACTTCAAAAGCCTGAAACGCATCAAGGAAGCCTCGCTCGAAGAACTTACGGCCGTGGTTGGTCCGAAGCTCGCTTCGCTAATCCATTCCATTGAATGAGGCCATAGACCGCATTGGCCAGGAAGAAGGCGAACATCACCAGCATCAGCGCCGCGTGCTCTTCGCCCCGGATCGTGGCAATCAGCCACTTGACCGTCTGCACCGCGTCGAGCACGATCCAGATGTACCACTGCTCCGCAATGGCGCGCACCATCATGAACATGGCCAGGATCGAGATCACCGTGGTCACCGAATCGAGCCAGGGCTGCGAGTCGCCGATGGCCGGGAGACCGAGAATCCACGCAAAAAGCGGAATCAGTACGGCGGCTGCGGCCAGCAGCGCCAGTGCCATCTTTCCGGTCAGGTGGGTCGCGTTCACCGCACCGCTTTCCTGGTTCTGGTTTTTCTTCCACTGGGCCCAACCGATGAATTGCATGGGCAGATAGTAGAGCAGGTAGATGGCTGAGTCGGCGTAGAGTTTCGTGTGCCAGGCGATATAGACGTAGATAGCATTGTATACGATGCCGAAGGCGTAGTTCCAGATATTACCTTTGGCGCAAAGCACCAGATTGACGATGCCGGTGACGGCAACGATGAATCCGAGGGTGTCCCATCCGTCGCCCAACAGCGAAGATGCGATGCTGACGGCCGTGGTGCCGAGGATCAGGAACCAGTCGAACCAGTTGAGTTTGCGTGCGTTGTTGTTTTCCATGGTTTTACAGGCCGGTGCTCATGATGAATTGGAAACGGCTTCCGCCATCCGGCATGAAGCTGGCCCGCACGCCGAACTTTAAATCGGTGCCGATGCGGAACAGACGCGTGGTGACCATCACGGCCGAGCCGTAGGAGAAATAATGTTTTGGACCAAGCTCTGCGTGATAGCTGGGTGGATTATAGCCATCCTTGACAGGATTGATATGCCACTTGTCGATGGCGTAATCCACAAAGGGGACGAGCATAAACCGTTTGAGGTAAAAGAAGAAACCGCCGTCGATGTCGCCCGCGTAGATGGGGAGGGCGTATTCCAGTGTGCCCCGGTGATAGTTGATCAGGGGTTCCCTCCGGTAACCATAAGGCATCTTGACCAGGTTGTAATCGCCCGTGTATTTGTAGGCGCCCCAGGGTTGGAACTGACGGGCATAGGAAAGTTTGAATCCGTCTTCCTTCCCGAAACCGGGCAGGAACATCCAGGCGTTGAACCCGTAGGAGGTCGTGTTTTCGATCTTCGGACCGAGCCGCATCTGGCCGCTGAGCTGGGCGCCGAAGCCCAGCCGCGGGGTCAGGCGGGCTATAGGACGGCCGAGGCGTGTGTCGAAGCGGAGCGTGGCGATGAACGCGTGCGTATAGCGCTTGTCAACATCCAGTGCCGCATCATCGTCCAGCAGACGGAAAGAGTCGTTGGTAGCCACGTAGTTGAGCCGGGGCGTCAGGGTCGTGAACCAGCCTCCGCGCGAAAAATCGAGCGGGACATACATCGCGGCGTTGATGTTCAGTCCCGGGCGGGCAAGGGTGTCGGTCTGTACGATCAGACCTTCGTCCGGACTGTACTGATACTCCGAATGGGTCTGGCTCCGGTTGTTGAAATCCACGGCCAGGTCGAACTTTGGATAGAGTCCGGAATAGCTGAAATAGGCGTGTGCCCCGTGATGGTGGTCGTGATAGGAATACCCCAGCACGGAAACCAGGGTTCCCAGGTGGTTCTGTGAGATGAGGGTCACGCCCGGGGCGACGTATTCGTACCAGTTGGAGAAATTCGTCAGGTCGAAACCGCCGATATCGTTCATCAGCCGGTCGACATTGGCGTAGACGGGCGCCCAGGAGTGGATATGGAATCCGTGCAGGATTTTGCTGTAGCGGCGGCTCTCCAGCGAATCGATCTGCCGGCGCAGCAGGGAATCTTCCTCCGCCGTCCGCGGGGTGACGTGTTCGGCGACCTGCGCGGCGTTGTGTTCGGCAATCTTGTTGACATACGGAAGATGGAAGAAAGCGTTCTGCCGGGGCAGGTCCCTGAACGATGTGCTGACCGGCTGGTAGCCAAGATGGTCGTATTCCCCGTAGTAGAGGGTTCCGTCTTTGTCGAGCGACGGCGTGGCGGTTCCCACGCGGGTTGAACTGATCCTCATAAGCTGCCGGGTGGCCGGGTCCAGTGTATAGAGGTTGCTCAGGCCGTCGAGGTCGGAGATGAAATAAAGCAGTTTGTCGTTCGCCGCCCGCAGTTCACGGATCATCCGCAGCTGCGGATCGACGATCCGGTGCCAGGTGCCGTCATAATGGAAGATGCCGATGCCCTCGGTTGTGACGACGGAGGCATACAGGCCGTTTGCCAGCTCGGCTACGTGGGTGATCTGGCCGTGTTCGGGCGCATCGATGCCGTCGATATAATTGCCGTCGCGGTCGAGGATGACCACCCGTGAGCCGCCGGCGACGGGATATTCGACCGCCAGGATGGAATCGCGGCCGGCCGAAGGGGCCGGATTGACATAGCGGGTGTGCCGGGTCAGGGTCTTGTAGCGGTTTGTTTCGGCATCGTAACGGCGGATGACCGACCAGCTCCGCTGTTCCCAGCGGGGATCGGGTACGATCTCCGAAAAAAGGAGCGAATGGTCGCTGTCGGCCACCAGGGTGCTGGAGAGCGTGGACAGGGAGCGACGGAAGTGTTTCCGGCCCAGCGAGTCGATGCGGACGATCCGCGGTTCGAACTGCATGCCGCTCATCGTAGCATAGACACCGTCGTCCAGACGGACGGGGTTGCTGATTTCCGTATAGACCGGTTCCCGCTCGGCCAGCAAAGGCGTGAACGGGGTGTAGGGTGCCCGCAGGTTGTACTCCCAGCGCCAGATTTCAGTATTGCGGGCAATGGCGGCGCGCCAGTTCTTCCGGCCTGTCAGGCCCGTGGCGTGGATATACGCACGGTGTGACACGCTGAAGAAACGCCACCAGTCGCGGACTTGCGTGGACATGATGTCGCCGGTGGCGAAGTAATTATCGGAATTGCTGCGCATCGTGCTGACCATCAGATAACCGAGCTGATATTTGCCCGGCGTGTAGCGGCGGAAGGAACCGTAGCGCCAGTCGGCCCAGGTGCGGAAATCCCCGACCAGGAAAGAGGCCCGGAAGAATTTCAGGAATTCCGGGTCCCGGCCGCGGCCGGCGCCGGTCAGGTCGGTCTCGTTCTGGACGGCGTCGCCTTCCAGCAGCACGCGGCTCGGATAGAGTCCGATGCCCACGGCGCTGCCCTGTTCGCCGGCAAGCAGGTTCAGTAAGCGGTAGATGCCTTTCGTATAGTGCGTCATCTGGCCGATGTGGCGGCCTTCGTGGGTAGCCAGCTGCATCTCCCAGTTGAGGGCATAGAGGGGGTTGCTCTCCGGTGTGGTATAAAGCTCCAGCCGGCGGGGGGCCCAGACCACCATCCCGTTGCTGTTCATCTGATAGGGCTGGAGGAGGATCGGCATGCGCGGCGTGTCGATGTGGAGGCCGGTCAGCGTGGCGGTGCGGGTCTTCTCGAAAGAATAGAGGTACTCCCGCGCCAGCGAGTCGAGTTCCACGGGAAAAATCATGTCGAAATGCTCGCCCCGGATCCGGTTCCACTGAACACTGGCGGGCGCACTTCCGTTGAGTACATACTGTGCCGAGGCGGGCAGGGCGCCCAACAGCAGAAAGACAGCGAGTATGAAGGCTTTTCTCAACATAAAGTTACAAAGATAAGCAAATTCCATTCCTTGCGTCTTAAAATCGACTATCTTTGTCTTATATAAGAATGAACGGGATGGATGCGGTAATCACCTATGTCGACGGAAGCGACCGGCTCTGGCAGCAGGATTTCCGTGAAGCGGCGCCCGGGACCGAACCGGCCAAACGCTATCGCGACTGGGGCACGCTCCCGTATCTGTTGCGCGGCATCGACCGGCATCTGCCTTTTGTCGAAAATGTTTTCCTGGTGGTTTCGCGTGAGAGCCAGGTTCCGGACTGGGTGGACCGTGGCCGGGTGAGGGTGGTCCTGCACGCCGATTTTATGCCCGCCGCCTGTCTTCCGACATTCAACAGCACAGCCATCGAACTGTTCCTGCACCGGATTCCCGGCCTTGCGGAGCGCTTCCTGTATTTCAACGACGATTTCTTCATCCTGCGGGAGATGGAAGCCTCAGATTTCTTCCCCGGCGGCCGGCCGGCCATCGGGTTTTCGCACCACTTGCTGGCCACGGGTTTGTATAAGAAGCAGACCCGCAATGCCGACCGTTTGGCCCGGGCGGCGCTTTCGCTGCCGCGGCGCCCTTGGTTCCTGCGTCCGCAGCATACGGTATCCCCGATGCTCCGGAGCGTGGGAGAGGAGCTGTTTTCCAAAGTGGAGCCACGGCTTCTCGCTTCGGTCTCTCCGATCCGCAAGCCGGACAATATCAATCAATACGTTTTTCTCGACTATGCGCTGCTGAGCGGCCGCGGCCTTTCGCGCCGGCTTTCCAACCGGCACGTTTCGCTGGCGGCGACTTCGCCGGCGCGTCTTTCGGCCGCAATCCTTTCACCCGACCGGGATATTTTCTGCCTCAACGACGTGGAGATGTCCCCGGAGCGTTTCGAGGCCCTGCGGGAAGCGATGCTTTCTGCTTTTGCGGCCCGTTTCCCTCAAAAATCACGGTTTGAACGATGAACTTGACAGACGAACAAGCGATGCGGGAAGCCCTGCGCGAAGCACAGGCGGCGGCCGCCGAAGGAGAAGTTCCCATCGGCGGCGTGGTGGTGTGCGGCGGCCGCATTATCGCCCGCGCCCACAACTATACGGAACGGCTGACCGACGTGACAGCCCACGCGGAAATGCAATTGATCGGGATGGCTGCCGACTATCTGGGCGGCAAGTACCTGAACGACTGTACACTGTATGTGACGGTCGAACCCTGTCCGATGTGTGCCGCGGCGCTGGCCTGGGCCCAGCTGGGCCGACTGGTGTACGGTGCGGCCGATCCTAAGCGCGGTTACACGCTTTTCACGCCATCGCTCCTTCATCCCCGCACCGAAGTCACCGCCGGTCTCCTCGCCTCCGACGCTTCTGTCCTGATGACAGATTTCTTCAAAAAGCAACGATAATCAAAAATAATTAATACCTTTGTATTTCTTGAGATGCCCGGTCAAGCCGGGCATGACGGAAAACAATCGTCCTCCCGCCGGAGGCCGGTACTTGCAAAGGCAAAGCGGCATCAGCCGCTAGCGGAGACCGGGCAGGGAGAGCCTTGCGGGACAGCAAGGTCGGAGCGAGGGGTCTGGGGGCCTGCCCCCAGTAGACCGAGGGGTCTGGCCTGCAGGAGTAAAGCGGCATCAGCCGCTAGCGGAGACCGGGCAGGGAGAGCCTTGCGGGACAGCAAGGTCGGAGCGAGGGGGTTCGGGGGCTTGCCCCCGTAACATAATGAGATATGGTGTAATGGTAGCACAACAGATTTTGGTTCTGTTTGTTCAGGTTCGAATCCTGATATCTCAACTAGATTAACCAACGAAGACACCACTGTGGAACCTCCGAGTAGTCTGAACAATACCGACGGAAGCCGAATATCCGGGCTTCCGGCCATGTGGTGTTTTTCCAAACCACTATGGCACTTTACCTGAAAAAAGAACTCGACGACGACGCCCGGATCTATGTCTGGGAAATTACGGAAACAGAGGAAGAGCTGATGGCATCCACGGCTGTTCCTGACAATGAGCTGGAGGAACTCGCGTACACCCGGAGCGAAGCCCGCCGTAAGGAAAAGCTGGCGACCCGCGCCCTGCTCAACGAGATATTCCCGGAAAAACTTTATCTGGGCCACCACGACAACGGCAAGCCGTACCTGCAGAATACGGCGATGGAGATCAGTATCTCCCATACCAACCGTTTCGTCGCCATCCTCCTGCATCCCGACGAGGACCTGGGCATCGACATCGAATGCCTGGACCGCGATTTCTCGGCCGTGGAAAAGAAGGCGCTCAGCGAAGATGAAATCGACGACCTGGACGACCGCAAGAAGAATCTCCAGCTGGCCATTTACTGGTGTGCCAAGGAAGCCATCTACAAACGGATGTCTCTTTCCGGTGTCGATTTTGCCGAGCAGATCGAGGTCGAGCGCTTCAATCCGCGCGACGAAGGAGAAATCGAAGCCACCTTTACGCATAAGGACGGCACGGAACTGGAATTCGAACTCAGCTATGAAGTGTTCGAGAACCACGTGATGGTCTGGGTCGTGGGATAAAAAGAGTACAAGCATGAAGAATTTTGTCAAGGAACTGGAATGGCGGGGCATGATTCAGGACATCATGCCCGGAACGGAAGAAAAATTGATGGAAGGACCGCAGGCGGCCTACGTAGGCATCGACCCGACGGCCGACTCGCTGCATATCGGACACCTCGTGAGCGTGATGATCCTCAAGCATTTCCAGCGCTGCGGGCACAAGCCCTTCGCCCTGGTGGGCGGTGCGACCGGTATGATCGGCGACCCGTCGATGAAATCGGCGGAGCGCAACCTGCTCGACGAAGAGACACTCAACCATAATGTGGAATGCCTCAAGGCCCAGCTGGCCCGTTTCCTCGATTTTGAATCGGATGCGCCCAACAAAGCGGAACTGGTCAACAATTACGACTGGATGAAGGACTATACTTTCATCAACTTCATCCGCGACATCGGCAAGCATATTACGGTCAACTACATGATGGCCAAGGATTCTGTGAAGAAACGCCTCTCGCGCGATTCCAGCGAGGGCATGTCGTTCACGGAATTCAGCTATCAGCTGATGCAGGGCTACGATTTCTACTGGCTGTGGAAGAACCGTGGCTGCGTCCTGCAGCTGGGCGGCAGCGACCAGTGGGGCAACATCACCACCGGCACCGAACTCATCCGCCGTATCGACGGCGGCGAGGCCTTCGCCCTTACCTGCCCGCTCATCCGCAAGGCCGACGGCACCAAGTTCGGCAAGACCGAGAAAGGCAACGTGTGGCTCGATCCGGAACGCACATCCCCCTACGAATTCTATCAGTTCTGGCTCAACGTGTCGGACGAGGATGCCGAGCGCTACATCAAGATCTTTACGATGCTTGACCGTGAGACCATCGAGGCGGCCATCGCCGCCCATCGCGAAGCGCCGGAACGCCGCGAACTCCAGAAACTCCTCGCGAAGGAGATCACCATTATGGTACACGGCGAAAAAGACTATGAAAATGCCGTGGCCGCGTCGCAGATGCTCTTCGGAAAAGGAACCGTCGAAGCCCTCAAAGCCCTCGATGAGCGCACTTTCCTTTCCGTTTTCGCCGATGTGCCGCAATATGCCTTCACCAGGGCCGACCTGCCCTGCGACCTGCCCGAGATGCTGGCCGTCCGCACGGATATCTTCCCCAGCAAGGGCGAGTGCCGCAAAATGATCCAGGGGAACGGCTTGAGCATCAACAAAGAGAAAGTGTCTGACGCAGCGATGCAGCTCGGTACGGAGCATCTGCTCGACGGCAAATACATCCTGGTCCAGAAGGGCAAGAAGAACTATTATATCCTGAAATTCGAGTAATGGAAAGTCAGAGCACCCGGCAGCAGAAAGTGGCGCGGCAGATCCAGCGGGATCTGGCGGAAATCATCCGCGCCCGCGGCATGGCGGCCTATGACGGCGCAATGCTGACCGTCAGCGGCGTGAAGATCACCCCCGACCTTGCGCTGGCCAAAGTCTATGTCAGTATTTTCCCTTCATCCAAGGCCACGGACGTGATGGAGCAGCTGGGAGAAGAGACCTCCCGTCTCCGCGGCGAACTCGGCCGACGGGTATCCAAACAGCTCCGCATCGTTCCGGAGTTGGTGTTCTATCTCGACGATTCGCTCGACTACGTGGAGCATATCGACGAATTGCTGAAGAAATAGGGGAGGTTCCCGATGCGGCTCTCCCGGTTCATCGCGTGGCGGTATCTCTTTGCGAAGAAGTCGCACAATGTGATCAACATCATTTCGATCATTTCGGCGGCCGGTATCGCGATAGGGTGCGCCGCGCTGGTGATCATCCTGTCGATCTACAACGGTTTCGACTCCATCGTCCGCGACCTAAACGATTCCCACACGGCCGACGTGCTGGTGACGCCCGCCACCGGGAAAGTCTTCAATCCGGATGCGCGTTTCGATTTCCTGAAAGACGACCCCCGTGTGCGGGCCGCCTGCGGCGTGCTCGAAGAGAGCGTGTTCGTGCAATACGGCGACCGCAACAAAGTGGTGGTGGCTAAGGGCGTCGATTCGCTGTACGAGCGTGTGACAGGTTTGCGGGAGCATTTGACGGAAGGGGAATTCTCGCTGGGTTTCGGGGATCTCGACCAGGTGGTCCTGGGCCGTACCATCGCACTGGAACTCGGTGCGCGGCCGGCCTTCCTGCAGCCGCTGGTGGCCTGGTTCCCCAGCCGTACCGCCCAGGTGGACCTGCTCAATCCGCTTTCTTCTCTGCGCCAGGTGAAACTCCATCCGGCCGGAATCGTTTCGCTTGAGCAGAATTTCGACCAGAAATATATGTTCCTGCCGCTCGATGCGCTGCAGGAACTGTTGGAATACGACGGCGAAGTCTCGGGTGTGGAGATCTATCTTACGGAGGCCGGACTGGACCGGCACAGACTCGCTTCGCGAGAGTTGCTGACACAGCTTCGCGCCACGCTGGGCGACGGTTTCACGGTACGCGACCGTCAGCAGCAGAACACCACGCTCTACAAATTGCTCAAATACGAAAAGATTGCCATCTACCTGATCCTGCTGTTCGTGATGCTGATCATTTCTTTCAACATCTATGGCTCGCTGTCGATGCTCATCATTGAAAAACGCGACGACATCGCCACGTTCCGTTCGATGGGGGCGGACGATTCGCTGATCGGGCAGATCTTCGTGCGGGAGGGGTGGCTGATCTCGCTGCTGGGCATCGCCGTGGGCATTGTTCTCGGCTTGCTGGTCTGTTGGGCGCAGCAACGTTTCGGTCTTGTGAAGATGCCGGGCAATTTCGTAGTGGATGCCTATCCGGTGGTCGTCCGGGTAGCCGACATTCTGATCGTCATCGCCGGCGTCGCCCTCATCGGCTGGCTCATCTCTCTGGGTACTCGTAGAATAACGAGATAAAGTACTCGTGCGTCATCAGACGCTGGCGGAGACGCAACGAAAGACAAAAGGGCGGCCGATCTCCCGACGGGCCACCCTTTTTGATGATAATATACTAAAACCTAAACCACTTATTAGATGCAGATGGGGGGCAAAATGTTGCGTCTGAAAATGCAATTTTTTTGAAAAAATTTTCAACGCAGGCATTCTTCCACCAAAATCCGCATCCGCTGCTGCCATTCCGGCACAGGAATCTTCTCCAGAATCTCATCTGCGAAGGCCAGCTGTTGCAGCAGCCGGGCTTCTTCCAGCGTGATGCCCCGCGAACGCATATAGAACAGTTCGTCGGGGTTGAGCCGGCCTACCGTGGCTCCGTGGCTGCATTTCACGTCGTCGGCATAGATTTCCAGCTGTGGCCGGGTATGTGCCCGGGCCGAATCGCTGACCAGCAGGTTGTGGTTGGCCTGGTAGGCTTCGGTTTTCTGTGCGTCGGGCACCACTTTGATCAGACCGTCGAAATGTGCGACGCTTCCGCCGCCGAGGATGCTCTTGAACAGCTGGGTGCTGTGGCAGGCCGGGACCTGGTGGGTCAGCAGGATGTCGAAATCGCGCTGCTGCGAGCCGCCGGCCAGACAGAGGCCGTTCAGACTGCAGGAAGCCCTTTCCCCGTCGAGCGAGACGCGGATCCGGTTGCGCAGGACTTCGCCGCGGAGCGACAGGAATACCATCTCGAGCGAAGCGCCGGCCGCCAGGCGGATATCGAAATCCGTCTCCACCCGGTCTGCGGACGCATCGTCCTGGAGTACCAGATACGCGGCGCCGGCATCCGGCCCGAGACGAAGCGATACCCGGGAGGGCGCACTTGTATCGAGACGGACGTCCCCTTCTTCCCGCAGGACGGTCATCGGGTTATTCGCTTTGATGGATGAGCCAGTCATAGCCTTTCTCTTCGATTTCGAGTGCCAGTTCCCGTCCGGCCGTCTTGATGATGCGGCCCTTGTAGAGCACGTGGATCACGTCGGGGACGATGTAGTCGAGCAGCCGCTGATAATGGGTGATGACGATGAAGGCGTTGTCGGGGCGTTTCAGTTTGTTGACCCCCGAGGCAACGATGCGCAGCGCGTCGACGTCGAGACCGGAGTCTGTTTCGTCGAGGATGGCCAGCCGGGGTTCGAGCATCGCCATCTGGAAAATTTCATTGCGCTTCTTCTCGCCGCCGGAAAAACCGACATTGACGCCACGGCTCGAGAAACTGCTGTCCATTTCCACGTAGGCCATTTTTTCGCGCATCAGTTTAAGGAAGGCGGCGGCACCCAGCGGTTCGAGGCCGCGCTGTTTGCGGTGCTCGGCCACGGCGGCTTTCATCAGGTTGACATTGCTCACGCCGGGAATCTCGGTCGGGTACTGGAAGCCGAGGAAAATACCGGCCCAGGAACGTTCTTCGGGCGTGAGGGCCAGCAGGTCGCGGCCGTCGTAGGTGACGGATCCTTCCGTGACGGTAAATGTGTCGCGGCCTGCCAGGACGGCGGAAAGGGTGCTTTTGCCCGATCCGTTCGGACCCATGATGGCGTGGACTTCGCCGGCCCGGATTTCCAGGTCGATACCCCGGAGAATCTCTTTCTCGCCGACGCGGGCGTGCAGGTTTTCTATTTTGAGCAAGGTGTTCATCATGCTTTTCGCTTATACATTTTTTCCCAGTTAACCAGGGAAATGATGCCGTTGACAAGATACAGGGCGCTGACAATGGGCATAAAGATGTTGCCTACCGACAGATGCAGGATCAGCTGGGTGATGTTGACGATGATCCAGGCAACCCAGCAGTCCCATTTCTTCTGGGCGCTTAGGAACTGTGCGACCAGGATCAGGATCGTGACACAGGAATCCAGGTACGGATGCGGGTCGGCCGGGAAAAGCCGGCCGAGCAGCCAGCCCCAGAGTGCGGCCACCACCAGTACGACGGCGACCGTCAGGATGCGCTCAGGCCAGCTGAGCATCGTCACTTTCAGCTCGCCTGTCTTTTCGGAACTGGCTTCGCCGGCCTTGGGATGGGTCCAGCGATAATGGCCCAGGATATTGATGCCCAGCGACACGGGCTGCAGGAGCAGCGAGGCCACGAGGTTTTTCTGCAGAAACAGGAAAAACAGGGCGACGGTATAGAGATACCCTACCCAGAAATTGTACTTGCTGCCCCGGCCTGCGAGAAACACGCAGGTCAGACCCAGCAGCGAGCAAACGAGATCGAGCCAGTAGAACGTCATCCGACACTCCCCTCCAGGGAGACTTGCAGCAGTTTTTGCGCTTCGACGGCGAATTCCATCGGCAGCTTGTTCAACACTTCTTTCGCATAGCCGTTGACGATCAGGCCGACGGCGTCTTCTTCGGTAATGCCCCGCTGCCGGCAATAGAAGAGTTGTTCGTCGCTGATCTTCGAGGTTGTGGCTTCGTGTTCGACGATGGCGCTCCGGTTGTCCGACTCGATGACGGGGAAGGTGTGGGCTCCGCACTTGTCGCCCAGCAGCAGCGAATCGCACTGCGAGTGGTTGCGGGCGCCTTCGGCACCGGGCAGCACTTTCACCAGGCCGCGGTAGCTGTTCTGGCTTCGTCCGGCCGAGATGCCCTTGCTCACGATACGGCTGGTGGTATTGCGGCCGACGTGAATCATTTTCGTGCCGGTGTCGGCCTGCTGGTAGTTGTTGGTAACGGCAACGCTGTAGAACTCGGAGATGGAATTGTCGCCCCGCAGGATGGTGCTCGGATACTTCCAGGTGATGGCGCTGCCCGTCTCGACCTGAGTCCAGAAGAGCTTGCTGCCGCTGCCCTTGCACAGGCCGCGCTTGGTGACGAAGTTATAGATGCCGCCGCGGCCCTGGGCATCGCCCGGGTACCAGTTCTGGACGGTGGAATATTTCACTTCGGCATCTTTTTCCACGATGATCTCGACCACGGCGGCGTGCAGCTGGGACTCGTCGCGCCGGGGCGCGGTACAGCCCTCCAGATAGCTCACGTAACTGCCTTCGTCGGCCACGATGAGCGTCCGCTCGAACTGGCCGGTGCCGCGGGCGTTGATCCGGAAATAGCTCGAAAGTTCCATCGGGCAGCGGACGCCTTTGGGAATGTAGCAGAACGTTCCGTCGCTGAAGACGGCGCTGTTGAGCGCGCTGTAGAAATTGTCGGCGGCCGGGACGACCGTCGCCAGATATTTCCGGACCAGGTCGGGATAATTCTTCACGGCCTCGGAGAAGGAGCAGAAGATGATGCCCTTCTCGGCGAGCGTCTCGCTGAACGTGGTCTTGACCGACACGCTGTCGAACACGGCGTCCACGGCCGTGCCGGAACCGTCGGCCAGGCCGGCGAGGGCTTCCCGTTCGTTGAGGGGGATGCCGAGTTTGTCGAAGGTCTTCTCGATCTCGGGGTCGATGGTACGTTTGCCCGATTTGTGCTCCGCCGTCTTCTTCGGTGCGGCGTAATAGATGATATCCTGGAAATCGATGGGTGGAATGTCGAGGTGCGCCCAGGTGGGCAGGGACATTTTCTGCCACTGCCGGAAGGCCTTGAGACGGAATTCCAGCAGCCAGGAAGGTTCCTCCTTCTTGGCGGAAATGAGCCGGATGATGTCTTCGTTGAGCCCTTTGGGCACGAACTCCTGCTCCACCACCGTTTCGAAGCCCTGTCCGTACTCGGCGCCCGTTACCTCCGCGATGATTTTCTCGCTTTCTTTCATAGTCGCCGCAAAGATAGCATTATTTTAATATCCTTGGGCGTGGATGGGGATCTCTGCTCCTTCTGGGGTGACCAGGACGGGGCCGACTTCAGGTTGGGCCAGGTGGCCGATGATTTCGAAATCGTGGAATTCCTTGCGGAAGGCTTCGTGTTTGTCGAGCGGGATGACGAAAAGGAACTTGTAGTCGTCGCCGCCGTTCATTGCGGCCGTCACCACATCCATATCGATCTCTTCGGCCATGGCGAAGGTCTGGGAGGAGATGGGAATCTTCTCCAGATAGACTTTGGCGCCCAGTCCCGTGTCGCGGGTGAGCCGGATCACGGCTTCGCCCAGCCCGTGTGTGAGGAAATAACCGCGGGAGGGAACGATGCCGGCTTCGATAAAGCGGGCCGGCAGGCCGGCCTTGATCTCCGGGCTCAGATAACTGGCCAGGACGGCTTTGTAGGGAGAGAGGTCGGGCTGTTTGCCGGTTCCGGTAAAGGCCACCTTCTCGCGTTCCAGCACGTGGAGGCCCATATAGGCGGCGCCCAGATGGCCGCTCAGGCAGAGGAGGTCTTTGCTTTGGACGGCGGGTCTGCCCTCCAGCACTTTGCGTTGCTGGACACCAGAGGCGGACAGGCTGATGGCCAGGCCGTTGACCGACGGATTCAGTTCCAGCGACAGATGCTTCACGCCGTGTTCGCGGACGGCGGCCAGCACGCCTTCCCACAGGGCCGCGACGTCTTCGTAGCAGAAGCGTTTCGACAAACCGAGGACAACAGAGAGGGAACCGGGCTGGTATAGTTCGGCGTAGAGTTCGCCCAGCACGTTCAGTACGGCTTTGTAGCCCAAATGCCGGAGGGGCGTGTAGACCAGGTCGAAGTCACAGCCTTCGAGCATCAGTTTATGTGCGGAACACCCCGCTCCGCGGCCGGCGGCCGGAAGGGGGTGTTCATTGGTGAAACCGCTGCCGTCAAAGAGACGGTCGAGCGTGGCTTGTTTG
>JAFRRF010000022.1 GCA_017428245.1 Bacteroidales bacterium | reverse complement strand
TGATGGATGCGGACATCCTTCAGTTCGCCGGCCTCGCCGCGGCGGCAGAGAGCCTGGATAAGGACCTGCGGCGCGCTCGCCACGCTGCTCAGGTGGATGTGATCCCCGCTCTTGACGACCTTCACAGCCTCGTCCGCGGAGATGAATTTGATATTCTGCATATGAGTTGGGTTTGTTTTTGGTTCTTCTATCCTGCAAAGTTAAGAATTTTAGTAATTTTGCGACTATGAAAAGAGAAAAAGAACTGCAGGCGTTCGCCCGGTTGCTGGACGTGATGGACGATCTGCGCGAAAAATGCCCGTGGGACCGCAAACAGACAATGGACAGCCTGCGTCCCAATACCATCGAAGAGACATACGAACTGGCCGACGCCATCCTGGCGCACGACATGCACAACATCGCCAAGGAACTGGGCGACCTGCTGCTGCACATCGTCTTCTACGCCAAAATCGGCTCCGAAACGGGCGACTTCGACATCGCCGAGGTCTGCAATATGCTTTGCGACAAACTCATCTACCGGCACCCCCACGTCTACGGCGACGTGCAGGCTGAAACGGCGGGCCAGGTGGTCCAGAACTGGGAGCAGCTCAAGCGCAAGGAAAAGGACGGCAACAAGACCGTGCTCTCCGGCGTTCCGAACAGCCTCCCGTCCCTGATCAAGGCCTACCGGATGCAGGACAAGGCGCGCGCCGTAGGTTTCGACTGGGAGAAGAAAGAGGATGTCTGGGACAAAGTGGCCGAAGAACTCGGTGAACTCCGTGCCGAACTCAGCGGTGACGCAAAAGAGCGCCAGGAAGCGGAATTGGGCGACTTCATCTTTTCGGTCGTCAACGCCGCCCGCCTGTACCACCTCAACCCCGACACCGCGCTCGAACGCACTAATGCCAAATTCAAGCGCCGCTTCACCTACCTCGAACTGCGCGCAAAGGAACTCGGCCGCGACCTGAACGACATGACGCTCGCCGAGATGGATGCACTTTGGGACGAAGCCAAGGCAAAAGAAGACGCGGAATAACGACACTCCATGCGCTACACGGTCCGCGAAGTCGGCAATGCCCGGGAATTCCGGCTGTTCTACCAATTCCAGAACCGCCTCTACCGCAACTGCCCGACGTACGTCCCGTCGCTCGACTACGACCAGCGCCACACCCTCGCCCACAGCCCCTGCCTCGACTACTGCCGGCAGAAACTGCTGCTCTGCTTCGATGAAGCCGGGCGCGTCGCCGGCCGCTGCTGCGCCATCATCAACCCGCGCTATAACGAACGCTACGGTACCCGCCGCATGCGATTCGGCTGGACCGACTTCATCGATGACTTCGAGACGGCTCGCGCCCTGCTGACCGCGGCGGAAGAATGGGGCCGCAGCCAGGGCATGACGGAGATCCACGGTCCGCTGGGATACAACACGATGTATAAACAGGGTCTTGTCGTGGAAGGATTCGACAGCGTGCCGCAATCGAACAACCTGTATAATTTCCCGTATTACAAGGATTATCTGGAACGCCTCGGCTTCGAAAAGGAAGCCGACTGGCTCCAGTACCGCTTCCCGGCCGAACAACCGCTGCCCGAACAGTTGTTCAATCTTTCCGAAACGCTCCAACGGCGTTACCGCCTGCAAATCGCTAACCTCGAACGGCTCCGTAAAGACAAAGACATCATTGCCCGATTCTTCCGGGAATACAACGACACCTTCCTGTCTGTCCGGAATTTCGTCCCGTTCACGGAAAAAGAGATCGCCGAAGAAGGCGGCAACTACATCGACCGCCTGTCCGACGATCTGTCCTGTATCATCCTGGATGAAGACGGGGATATCGCAGCCTTCGGCATCTGCATCCCAAGTCTGTCAAAGGCACTCCAAAAGGCGGACGGCCATCTGTTCCCGCTGGGTTGGTGGCACCTTCTGCAGGCACAGAAGCATTATGACACAGTCGATATGATGATGGTCGGTGTGAGTCCGAAATGGCGCGACAAAGGATTATCCGCCATCCTTCACAGCCATCTAGGAAGAATCTGGCAGAAAAACGGCGTCAAATGGTGTATCTCCAATCCGCAGTTTGAGGACAATTCCGCCGTCAAGGTCTGGGAAAGGTATTCGCAGAAAGAGCTTTACATCCGCAGGCGCGTCTATTGCAAGGCGCTTTGAGCGGGATTCCCGGTCGGGCCGGGAATGACAGGCCTATTTGAACCAGTCCGTGATGTGATTCTTGGCGTAGAGATAGTACACCAAAAGACCGATCCAACTGGTAGCCAGCACGAGAACCGAGCAGATGATCTTTCCGACCAGGGAGATCGGTTTCTTGCAGATGTCATAGACCGCCACGATGGCGAGTACCAGACCAATGAGATAAATGAGCCTTGACATAGGTTTGTGTATTTGATAGAATAATGACTTTCAATAGCGGAACGTTCCCAGAACCGGCCAGTGGTCCGACACGAAAGGAACGCCGTAATCGCCGGTAAGGACCTCATATCGCACGGCCGTAACCCCGCGATAAAAGATGTGGTCGATGATGTCCGTACCATCCGGGACATCTTTTTCTCCCCAGGCATTGAATGTATTGCGGCCGTCGGTCTCCGGAGCCGTTTCCCGGCAGTTTCCCAACTTCTCCCGGATGGGACCGAGGATCGGATTGTCCCAGTTGGCGTTGAAGTCGCCCGTCAGGAAAACCACGTCTCCTTCCGGGACAAGCGCCTTCATCCGTTCCATGATAAGTTTGCCCGCTTCCTCACGGGCTACCGTGCCCACGTGGTCGAAATGCGTGTTGAAAAACCAGACATCCCGCTCCGTGTCCTTGTCGTAGAGCTGCGCCCAGGTAACGATACGGCGGCAGGCGCCGTCCCAGCCCAGCGACACCGTGTCGGGCGTCTCGCTCAGCCAGAAAGTATTGCACTGCTTCATATCGAAACGGTCCTTGCGCCAGAAAATGGCGTTTGCCTCACCCCGCTCCAGACCGTCATCCCGGCAGACGCCGTAACGGCCGAACTCAGGCAGGTTCTCATCCAAATAATTGACCTGGACGATGTAGCCTTCCTGAATGCCGAAAAGATCCGGTCTCGAAGACTCGATCATCCGGATTACCGCCTCGCGACGGTTATTCCAGCAATTGTCGCCGTCAAAATCTTCCCGGGGCGAGAGACGGATGTTGAACGTCATCACGCGGACAAGCGGACGATTTCCGGAACTGCAGCCCGAAACCAGCAGAGCGCCGAAAAACAAGGCTGGCAGAAAAGCATATAACAACAGTTTCTTCATAAGACTTCCGACAGGTTTTATGCAAATATAAGAAAAAAAATAGCTAAATTTGAAAGACTTATGAAAGACTTCAAACAGACGGTAGTTGCGGTATGGCAATTTTACCGCGACGGTTTCCGGAATATGACCTGGGGCCGGCCGCTCATATGGCTCATCCTGCTCAAAGTCTTCATCCTTTTCGCCATCCTGCGTGTCTTCTTCTTCAAACCGGCCCTCTCGGGCCTTGACGACCAGGAACGCAGCCGCGTGGTCGGCGAGCGCATAACCGGCGCTCCGGAGCCACCCTCCCAGGAAACGTATAATATGTAAAATACCCGACACTATGGATGTAATCGTATGGTCCAGGATCCAATTCGCGATGACAGCCGCCTATCACTGGCTCTTCGTGCCGCTCACCCTCGGGCTGGCACTGGTCATGGCCATCATGGAGACGATCTACGTCGTCAAGAAAGACGAATTCTGGAAAAAGACCGCCCAGTTCTGGGTCAAGCTCTTCGCCATCAACTTTGCCGTGGGCATCGCGACGGGCATCATCCTGGAATTTGAATTCGGCACGAACTGGAGCAACTACTCCTGGTTCGTGGGCGATATGTTCGGCGCGCCCCTCGCCATCGAGGGGATCCTCGCCTTCTTCATGGAGGCCACCTTCTTCGCCGTGATGTTCTTCGGCTGGGACAAGGTGAGCCGGCGTTTTCACCTTGCCTCGACCTGGCTGACCGGCATCGGCGCCTCGATCTCGGCCTTCTGGATCCTGGTGGCCAACGGCTGGATGCAGAATCCGGTGGGCACCACTTTCAACCCCGACACGGTCCGCAGCGAAATGGCCTCGGCCCAGGCATTCTGGGAAGTGATCTCCAATCCGGTCGCCGTGAGCAAGTTCTTCCACGCCATCACGAGCGGCTGGGTCACCGGCGGCGTATTCGTGGTCGGCGTCAGCTGTTGGTATCTGCTCAAGAAGCGTCAGCGGAAGTTCGCCAAGGCCAGCATCCTGGTGGGCAGCCTCGTCGGCATCGCCGGCTCCTTCGCCGTGATGCTCTCGGGCGACGCTTCCGGCGTCCACGCCGCCGAATTCCAGCCGATGAAACTGGCGGCGGCCGAGGGCCTGCAGGACGGTGGAAGGCGTGCGGCCTTTACCATCGTCCCGGGCATCAGAATTCCGGGTATGCTTTCCATTCTGGCCACACACGACATCGACGGCTATGTGCCCGGCATCAACGACATCCTCAACGGATACACCGACAACGACGGAAACGAAATTCCCTCCGTCGCCGAAAAAATGCAGCGCGGACGCACGGCGCTCGACGCACTGGCCCGCTACCGCGAGCTCCGCGATACCGATCCGGCCGAAGCAGCTCTGTTCCGCGCCCAGCTTGAGGAGAATGTCCAGTATATGGGCTACGGCCATCTGGAAAAACCGGAAGACGTGATTCCTCCCGTAGGCGTGGTCTTCTGGGCCTTCCGCCTTATGATCGGGCTGGGAATGCTTCTGCTCCTCGAACTGCTGGTCATCGGCTTCCTGGCCTGGAAAGACAAACTTGCCGGGAAGAAATGGCTGATGATCCTCTCGCTGGTCTGTATTCCGCTTGTATACATATGCGGTCAGGCAGGATGGGTCGTGGCGGAGGTGGGTCGCCAGCCCTGGACCATCCAGGGGCTGTTGCCCGTCAACGTAGCCATTTCCAGCCTGAGCGCCGGCGCAGTCAAGACCACTTTCTTCCTCTTCCTGGCCATCTTCACCCTTTTCCTGGTCATCGAAATCCGCATCCTTGTCGGAGCCATCAAGAAAGGTCCTGAAACCAAAAACGAATAAAGCCATGTCCTATATCTTCTTACAGAACTACTGGTGGTTCCTGATCGCCCTGCTGGGCGGCCTGCTCGTGGCCCTGATGTTCGTACAGGGAGCAAACCTCCATCTGGGCAACCGGACCCTGAGCGATCTTCAGAAACGGATGATCCTCAATTCCACCGGCCGAAAATGGGAATTGACATTCACGACGCTGGTCACCTTCGGCGGCGCGTTCTTCGCTTCATTCCCGCTCTTCTACAGCACGAGTTTCGGCGGTGCCTACTGGGTCTGGATACTGATCCTGATCACTTTCGTCTTCCAGGCCGTCTCCTATGAGTTCCAGCATAAAAAGGAGAACCTCATCGGCAGCCAGGCCTTCCGCGTCTTCCTGATGATCAACGGCATCCTTGCCCCGATGCTCATCGGGACGGCCGTTGGCACATTCTTTACGGGCAGCGACTTCACCGTCAACAAGGTGGCCATCACCGATCCCGCCGCTCCGGTCATCAGCACCTGGGGCAGCGGCTGGCACGGACTCGAAGCACTGGTCAACTACCACGCGCTGTTGCTCGGCTGCTCGCTGATGTTCCTGACCGCCGTGCTGGGATCACTTTACATCCTCAACAACGTGGAAGATCCGAAAATCCATACGGAGATGCGCCGCACCATAAAGTTGACGCTCGTGCCGTTCCTGCTGTTCTTCCTGGCCTGGCTGGCCCTGCTGCTGCTCCGCCCGGGATATGCCGTGGACCAGGCCGGCGCAGTGACGCTTGAAAAGTTCAAATACCTGCACAATTTCCTGGAAATGCCGGCCGTGCTGGCCGCATTCCTCGCAGGCGTTGTGCTCGTACTGTTGGGATTCATCCTGGGCGCTTTCACGAAATCCAGGGCTGGTTTCTGGCCTGCGGGCATCGGCACGGTGCTGGTCGTGATGTCGGTCTTCTTCGTGGCAGGTTACAACGGAACGGCCTACTATCCGTCCGCCACCGACTTGCAGAGTTCACTCACGATCCGCAACAGTTCGTCAAGCCGGTTTACGCTTCAAGTGATGTTCTGGGTGTCGATGCTGATTCCGTTCGTAGTGGCTTATATCGCTTTTGCCTGGCATGCGATGGACCGTAAGAAAATCACATCGGCCGAAATTTCCGGCACGCCGCACAAGTATTGAAAAAATAGTTGATTTTTTTTGCACACTAAAAAAAACTCTCTATCTTTGCAATCCCAATCGGAAAGCGGCATCAGCCGCTAGCGGAGGCCGGGCAGGGTTAGCCTGCGCAATAGCAAGGCCGAAGCGAGGGGTTCGGGGCTAGCCCCGAGAACCTTAAGGTGCGGTAGTTCAGCTGGTTAGAATGCCGGCCTGTCACGCCGGAGGTCGCGAGTTCGAGTCTCGTCCGCACCGCAAAAAAAGAGCTGCGAAGTTTCGCAGCTCTTTTTTTGCAGTGCGGACTGCCGCACTTGCTTCTACCGGGGGCACAGCCCACCACATGGCTTTCTTTCTTTTTATTTAACTTTGAGTCCGTAAGTACGCATTAAAGTCTTTGATTATGAAACGCTGGGGTTTACTATTTCTGGCCTTCTTTTCGATGCTGACGCTGAAGGCACAATCGTATGAATACGGGAAACTGTGCTGCGCCGACGGCGACACGCTCCTTTACCGCTTCCTCACGCCGGAGAAGACGGATGGCATCGAGCGCTACCCGCTTGTTCTTTACCTGCATACGTCCGGCGAACGCGGCAACGACAACGAAGGAACCATCTTCGGTGCCCAGATGTTCCTCAATCCCTGCAACCGGGAGGATTATCCCTGCTTCGTCATCGTGCCGCAGTGCCCGGCGAACCATACCTGGGCCTTCGACGTGAGCCCCGATTCATACGATTTCCCGAAAGATTATCCGGAGAGCAAGATTATGAAAGAGGTGATGGAACTCGTACATCTGTTCCTGCGACGTCCCGACGTCGACCCTGACAGGGTTTACATCTATGGGATGTCGATGGGAGGGATCGGCGCTTTCGACGCCGTTGCCCGTCACCCCGACATCTTCGCCGCCGCCGTTCCCATCTGCGGCGACATCAATCCCGACCGTCTCGGGAAGTTCGAAGGCGTGTCATTCAGCCTGTACCACGGCGACAGCGACCCGGCTGTCCCGGTTTCCGGATCAAGGGATGCCTACCGCGCCCTGAAGGCTGCCGGAGCGGATGTCCGCTACCACGAATTCCCGGGTTGCGGGCACGTATGCTGGTGGAAGGCCTTCGAGATGCCCGATTTCATGTCCTGGATGTTCTCGAAAAGCAAAGCGCAGAAGCCCGCCAGCAGGTAGGAAACCGGCCGCTTACCGCAGCGCCAGCACTTCATCCTTATATTTGCGGGAGATCGGGAGTTGGGTTTCGCCGATCAGGAGGATGTCAACGTCGATGTCGGTAATGGCGGCTTTGTTGACGAGATAGGACCGGTGGATGCGGATGAAATGGGGCTTGAGGATGGCTTCCCAGCGGGAGATGGGCGTTATGTTCCGGAAGTTGCGGCCGCCGGTCGCGACCACCGTAGTGATATCGTCGTTTGATTCCACATAGAGGATTTCCTCGATAGGAAGGGTGACCGGCTTCCTTTCAGAAGTGAAGGTGATGGGCGCGGGCGCTGTGGGATGTTTCCGCTCGAGCCACGCCTCGAAGAAATGACTGCCCGTCGCAAGCGCGGTCAGGATGATGGCGATGAAGGCGGGGTTCGTCAGGAGCCGGGGAATATCGTTCATCGGCTGTTCCGCCCGCAGGTTCATGATGTAATAATGGGTGACCAGGAGCAGTAGGACTTCCGCGATCAGGAGGCCCAGTACGATATAAACGGTATTCCTGATTCCGGACCGCCGGTCCCTGAAATCGACTTTCTGAAAAAAGTACTTGGCTGCCAGGGCGCCGGGAAGGAACATCGTCCCGACGAATAGCGCCTCCAGGAAACGATAACCCAGACTGGTGAGGACAATCGACACCAGCAGGACGGAGACCACCCAATAGGATATAACCAGCAGCCGCTTCATTACGGATACAAATGTAGCAAAATCACGGTTTTCCCGCCCACGTAAAAAGGCAAATTGGGGATTTGACTTCCGTCTCCGGGGTTTCGGCTTGGACAGAAACGGACCTTCCCTTACTTTTGTCCCAGAAAGTTTAACCCAAAACCGTTTTGCCTTATGTTTGCTTTTTTCGTCAACGGAGGCCCCGCCTTCATGTCGGTCCTCACCGTCCTGCTGGTTGCCATTTTCTTCGCGGCCTGGAAAGCCCCGCGTTGGGTGAAGGAAATCGGTCTGCTCGCCCTCGCGTTCGGATGCTTCGCAACGATTCTGGGTTTGATGCAAGCCTTCGATGCCATCACGGCCAGCGGACCCATCCCGCAAGAAGTCCTCTGTGCAGGCTTAAAGGTAGCCCTGATCACCACCATTTACGGGCTCATCATCTATATGGTCTCGCTCATCGTGCGCGTGATCCAGAAGCCCCGGCTGTAACGTCCTATAAGCGGAAGGCGACGCCGGCCATCAGCCAGAGGCCGGGCTGGGGGATGTCGCCGAAATCGTACCAGGTGCGGTTGAGCAGGTTGTTGGCGCGGACATACAGGTTCAGGCGCGGAAAGTCATAGCTGAGCTTGGCATCCAGCAGGTTGTAGGGAGCCAACAGCTCGGAACCGGTGCTCCGGTCGACATAGCGCCAGGACAGGTCAAGAGACAGGTTCTCCCAGAAGCGGAAACCGACCTGCGCCACAACCTTGTTCCGCACGTATTCCAGGGAATAGACGGACCGCAGATCCGCTTCCAGCGCCTTGTCCTGCGACTGGTGGCTATAGCCCAATTGGAGCGTCCGGAAGAAGAAACCGGGCCGGTTCAGCAATTCGGGCAGACTCAGCCGGACCGATACCTCCTGCCCCAGCGTGTTCAGCCGCGTATGGTTGACCGACATCCACGGCGCATCGTCGCCCAGGGAGGTATCCTTGATCCAGTCGATCAGGTCGTAGCCGCGGTTGTAATAGACGGAAGCGAAGGCCCGAACGCCCCTGCCCAGGAGTTTCACGCCGCCTTCCAGTGCCCGCAGTTTCTCAGCTTTCAGGTTTGGATCGGCCAGATGGCCACCCACCGAATAATACAGTTCCGTAAACGTCGGCATCCGGTAGGACGTGTTGTAGGACGCATAAAACCGCACCGCGTCGGAGACCCGGAAATTGGCGTCGAAGCCGGGAAAGACCCGAATCCCTTCCCTATTGCCGGTATTATAGACGGTCGTCAGGCCTGCCGATGCGGAAAGCCGGCCGATAACCACGTGATGCTCCAGGAACAGGTTGAGCGCCGTGCGCGAAAGCCCGCACACATAGACGCCCTGCGGCCGGGCCAGGCGTTCGCCCAGGTTGGTGCTCACGATTCGCTCGTGCCGGGCCTCGGCGCCGAAAGCCGTCTGGCCCAAGCGCGAATCGACCCGGAAATTCAGGTTCGCTCCTACGACGTGGGTCTTGTGGTAGTTGAACGGATACTTCTCAGGGGCATTGCGGAACAATTCGAATCGGTCTTCACCGTAGTTCCAATAGAGAGCCGGGGTAAAGTGAAGCGCACCTTTGCCCTCAGATTTTACGGAAGCGAAGGTTTTCAGCGTATGCTCGAACTGGTCGTCGAACTTGGCGCTGTAGAAAGTGCTGGACCCAAAATCCTTGTTGCTGACGCCGGCCTGCCAGCTGATGTCACGCGGGCCGAAATCGTGCGCACCGTGCGCGAACGCCTTGACCGCGCCGAAATCGCTGTTCAGCCCGCCGCCGGCATTTCGGCTGAAACCGTCGCTGCGCTGATAGCCCGCCGAGATGCTGTTGAAGCCTCGGTCATATCCGAGTGCCGCCGAAGCCGTAGCGCCGAAAGAGCGGAACGAACCGCCCTCCAGGCTGGCGCTGACAGACTTGTCGGAGGGTTTGCGCGTGACGATGTTCACGGCGCCCAGCAGCGAAGACGTGCCGTAGACGCGGGCCGCAGGCCCCTCGAGGACTTCGATGCGCTCGATGTCGCAGAGGTTCACAGGAAAATCGAAAGAGTTGTGCCCCGTCTGGGGGTCGGTGATATTGATGCCGTCGAGCAGCACGGCCACTTGGTTATAGGTGCCGCCGCGGATGCTGATATCGGTTTGCATGCCCATTGCGCCGCGCTGACGGACGTCGACACCCAGCGCATATTTGAGCAGGTCATTGACCGTCTCAGCCGGCGCCGAGGCGATGGTCAGGCTGTCCATCAGGGTGACGATGCGGGCACTGCTGTGAAGTGCCACGGGAACACGGGTCGCCGAGACCGTCACTTTATCGATGGTATCCACCCGGGACTGGGCTCCTGCCGTTCCGGCCGACAGGGCCGCAAACAGGAAGGCAGCCGCAAAATAGACGCATTTTTTCATAAAGGGCGACAAAGATACGGAAATTTCCCGGTCGAAACCCGATTTTTCGTATCTTTGAATCATCAATCAAGTACCGTTTGACCATGAAAAAGATTCTGCCTCTTCTCTCCGCCGGAATCGCGGCGCTGATGCTGGTCGCCTCGTGCGGCATCACGAGTAAAATGGGTATTGGCGGCAAGACCTATACGATGGAGCGCCTGCCGAAAAACGTCGAACAGCTCCAGGCACTTCCATTCGCCGACTTTACCGATCCCTATGCCGTAGCGGCGATGACCGTAGCCGCTCTTACCCGCTACGCGTCCAGCACCCGCGATTGCATCCGGATGCTCGACTACCTCAAGGGACCCGAAGAACTCTCCACGTACGAGACCCAGTTCCTGCGCGACAGGCTCCAGGGCAAGGAGTACAAGCCGTTCTCCTTCTTCAAGGGTGCTACACCGGCCAACAACTACACGCCGAGCACGCCTTACAAGATTACCGTAGACAGCAACCCCTACTCCTTTACCACCGACAGTGCGGGATATAAATGGTGCACCCTTTACGTCACTTCCGGCGGCGCCGACAATCCCCGGCCGATCAAACTCCGCCAGAAGAAGAGCACCGGCGAGTGGTTCCTCAACGACATCCAGTGCCTGAGCGACATCCGGATTCCGTCGAGCCAGAATAAATGGGATTAAGTCTCCGATGACGATTCCGGCAGCGGCCGGAACCAGCTGAAATGCACATTGCCGTACTTCTTCTCCTTTACGAAGGAGGGATGTGCGGCAAAGTTGTATTCGGCCGGATGCTCGAGAATCAGGTAGCCGCCGTCGTGTACCAGGCCACGGGAAAGGACCCGGTCGGGAATTGAATCGAGCCCTTCCAATGCATAGGGAGGATCGGCGAACACGATGTCGAAACGCTTCGTGCAAAGCGGAAGGAAATCAAAAACGTTGTGCCGCACCACCTGCACCGTACCGGAAAGGCCCAGTTTGGAAGCCGTCTTCGAAATAAAGGCGGCGTTGACCGGATTCATCTCTACGGAAATAACCTGCCCCGCCCCGCGCGAAGCGAACTCGAAAGCAATGCTGCCTGTCCCGCCGAACAGGTCGAGCACGGCGAGGTCTTCAAAAAAGAATTCACTGTCCAAGGAATTGAAAAGGCCTTCCTTGGCGAAATCCGTTGTAGGACGGGCCTTGTAACCCGCCGGCGGATTCACGGATTTTCCGCGAAGCGTTCCGCCGATTATCCTCATAGCGCCTCCACGCTGGCGAAATGCCGGAACAAGTCGCCCTTGACGGCCTCATCGGCCTCGCCGAAGAAATAAACCGTGGAAACTTCGGGATTGATCTGGAACTGACGGAGCGCGGCGAAAAGAAAATACTGCGCCGTCACGGCATCGGCCGCCGGGAAGGAATTGCAGAGCAACAACTTCTCACCGGCCGCCAATACGATGTCCACGACATCATCGCCCAGATGGACGACCACTTTGTTATAGCGGTCGAGTGCGGCCGCGGCGGCCAGCATCTCGGCCAGCCTGCGGGCGTCCGCATCGTCTCCGGCATAAAGAAGAACTGCCTTGTAACAAGGCAGTTCCAAACTTTTTACCGAATCGGTTTTCTCCAGAACGGCCACCTTGGACAAAAGCTCGGCGGCCTGGTCTTCCGAGAAATACCCTTCCGGAATGAGGGTAAACTTCAGCACTACTCCCAGTTTCCGGCGTTGTTGTTGGCGTTGTCGACAGAGCCCACCATCAGACCGGGATAACGGTCGGTTTCCTCACGTTCGGCAACCAGATTGACGATCTGCTGACGGTCCATGCCCTTGAGCAGCGACCAGTACGGCATCTGCGCCTCGAACAGGGGGACGTCCACACCGGAGACCTGTTTGACGATCGTGCGCATAATCACGGTATCGCCCTCGGAGAACGGGATGTTGCGGAGGCTGTTGACGTCGAAGGAAGGACGGTTGGTGAACAGGGTATCCTTGACGGCCGTCAGCTGCGGGATACGGATAATCAGGTTGTTGTCACCTTTCTCATAAAGCTCGAACAACTTCTCCATCAGCTGCGTTCCCTTGAGATTGCGGAGACCCTTCTTGACCGCTTCGGTATGCAGGACGGCAGTCGAGTCGTCTTCGGAACCGATCTGGCGCATAATGGTGATCTTGCCATTGTTGTAGAAGTCGATCAGCGAGTCCATCACCGGGGCGTAGTGACCATAAGTGTCCCTGTAAGTCACCTGAAGGGTACGGATATCCTTCAACTGCTCGATCGCGACATTGCTGCGCTGCTTGAGTTCATTGTTGAACTTCACCGGCTCGTTGATGCTGCGGAACAGGAGGTACGCCAGCCCGATGATCACGAGGGGGAAAATGAGGTAGGTTAAAAGTTTTCTCATATCGTTAGTCTTTAATATTGTCTGCTCAACGGCGCAATGCGCCAAGATTGTTTTGACTTACAAAAATAAAAAATATATTTCAAGCGCACAATATATTTTTAAATTTGCATCAAGAAAACCTGTTCCGTTATCACCTATGACGATTGACTCTTCTTCTTTTGAAGCCCTGCTCGCCGCTGCCCGCGATATCGTCCTGATCAGCCATTTCAACCCCGACGGTGATGCTGTCGGCAGCGTGACCGCGGCATACCATTATCTCAAGTCCCGCGGCAAGGAACCGCACATCATACTTCCGAGCCCCTACCCGGAGAGCATGGCCTTCCTGGAGCCGGAAGAAGCGGAAGGCCGGATGACCATCTGCGAACAGGATTCCGAAAAGGCCCGCCGCCTGGTGCGCGGAACCGACCTGATCATCTGTCTCGACCTCAACCGGCTCAGCCGGACGGAATACCTTGAACAGGATATCCTCTCCGCCCGGGCGAAGCGGATCCTGATCGACCACCATATCCCCGCCGAACTTGAACGATTCGACCTGGCCATATCCACAACGGAAGTGTCTTCCACCTGCGAGCTGCTCTACTGGATCCTGCGCTCGCTTCCCGACGTGGCCGGCGATCCCGCCCGCATCCCCCTTCGCTGCGCCGAATCGATCTACGTGGGAATGATGACCGATACCAACAATTTCTCAAACTCCGTCTTTCCGGGCACCTTCGAGATGGCCGCCGCACTGATCGCACGCGGTGTGGACAAGGACGCGATGCAGGAGAAGGTACTCCACTGCTACAGTGTATCGCGCACACGCTTGATGGGCCATCTGATCAAAGACAAGATGACTCTCGTAACCCGGCACCAGGCCGCCTATATGCTGTTGAGCAACAAGGAAAAGGAACGCTACTGCTTCAAACCGGGCGACAGCGAGGGCTTCGTCAACCTGCCGCTGGCTATCGGCAGCGTCAGGATCAGTGCGCTGTTTACCGAGAACGCCGTCGGCAATTATATCCGCGTATCGCTGCGCTCGAAGGGCAACATCAACGTCAACCGTCTCGCCAACCGTTTCTTCAACGGGGGCGGACACCGGAATGCGGCAGGCGGACGGCTCTATATCCCGCTCGACGAAGTCCCCGCCTATTTCGAAAAGGCACTGGACGAATGGCCCGACGAAGAAAAATTTTCATAAGGCACGGCTTTTGTGTAAATTTGCACGTTTTACCGACATCTCATTCCATGAAGCTGCGCCTGTTCTCCTTCCTGTTGTTCTCCGCCTTCCTCGCGCTGTCCTGCGCAAGCGAGGTGCGGGAAGCCAACATCAATCAGGACAAATCCATCGACGACTTCATAAGCTCAAAATATGCGGACTACACCGTCTACCACAACGGCGGAACCAGCCGTATCGTGCTGGTCGAGGGCCCGGAAGGAGCCCCCGTCATCGAGAAGGGCGATTCGGTTTATCTCTACTATGCCGGCTACATTTTCGGGAACAGCGGACCTACGACGCAGTTCGTTCTGGACAGCGGAATGTTCCTGGCGGGGGCCGGCAAATTGATCAAGGGTCTCGAAGACGGTCTTCCCGGCGCCCGGCTGGGTGAAGAGTCCCTGATCGTCTTTTCCGCCGACGACGGTTACGGCACCACGTCCGTGGGCCTGGTACCCGAAAATTCAGCACTGCTTTTCGACATCGGCGTAGCCGCCATCAAAAAGAATCCATAAATCCTATGATTTCCAAGAAATACATTCCCCTCGCGTTTCTGTTCCTGACGGTCCTGGCCACGGGCGCCTGTGCCGTCAGCCCCGACGAAGACGCGAATTATTCTTACGACCGTGTGATGAAAGCGTGGATCCACCGGAATTATCCGGGCGTCCAGCCGCAGGGCGAAACGGGCGCCTATATTCTTGAGATGGACCCTGGAAGCGGCCAGTCCGTCAAGGACAGCGCCTACATCCGGGCGCATTACGTCAAGCGGAAACTCGACCAGACGATCATTTCGACCAATATCCAGTCCTACTCGGAACAGCTGGGCACCTATTCCAACACCTCCTACTATGGGGGCAACATCTGGCGGGTGGACCAGGGATACCTGCCCGCGGGCCTGGAATCCGTCCTCAAGACAATGCGCGCCGGCGGACACGTCAAGGTGGCGCTTCCGCTTTCCGCCTCCAAGCATGCCACCGGCCTCTACGACGCTTTCAGCAGCACTTCCGAAACCGACAACGAAATTATCGACGTGACCGTCGATACGGTGATCGCCAACATCTATGATTATCAAGAAAAAGCGATGAAGGCCTGGTTCACGGAGCACTACGGCGTGTCGGACACAGCCGCCCTTCACCTTTATTTCAAGAAACTGACCGAAAAGACGGCGGAAGCCGACACGGTTTCGGAAGGAACGTCCGTCAAAGTACGTTATATCGGCCGGCTGCTCAACGGCCAAGTGTTCGACACCAACATCGAAGACACGGCCAAATTCTACCGGATCTGGAAAAGCGACGGATCCTACAGCGCCCTGTCCGTCAATTATTATAAAACGGACAGCAATAAGTTCTCCTCGGAGAACAGCGTAGTTGCCGGATTCGGAAAGGCAGTTACACTGATGAACTACGGGGAGACCGCCGTGACGCTCTTCAATTCGGAACTGGCGTATGGCGAGAGCGGCAAGAACCCCTCGATACCGGAGTACGCTCCGCTTACATTCTGGCTCTACGTCGAGCCGAAAGAATAGTACTTACAGATTGGACACTACCTGCACGCCGGCCGGGATCACTTCGATCCGGACCGGCGTGATGCCTACTGGCTCCCCGTCAACCTCCATATAAGAGTAAGGAGCGGCCGAGACGTCAATCACGCGGCCACGCGTATGCATCACTTCCTTATGCCTGAAAATATCACCTTTGAAAAGCGACGGCACCTTGGCCAGGAATTTCCATTTGCTGAGTTTCCCCACGACTGTCAGGTCGATCAGGCCGTCGTCGGGCACGGCATCGGGCGTCTGGCTCATTCCGCCGCCACAATACTTGCCGATGCCCATCGCAACCGAAAAGGCGGTACCCCGATAGAACTCCCGGCCGTCCACCTCAACCCGGAATTTGAGCGGCTTGTAGGAGAAAAAACCGGAAAGCAATGACCTGAGGTACTGGCGGTCGCCCGCGTGGCCCCTTTCCTTGGCCAGGTCGAAACGGTGGCAAACCTCGGAATCGAAGCCTAGGCCGCCTATGTTCATCATATAGCGGCAGTACGGCCTTCCGTCCATCCGTGTATCGACACGGGCCACATCCTGCGCCCTGACATGCTCCGCGGCGGCGGCGATCAGGCCGGTCGCCCGTTCGTAGTCGTGCGGAATTTCGTGCAGACGCGACCAGTCGTTGCCCGATCCGACGGGAATCAAACCGAGCGTGACTTCGGATGGTGGAACCTCCGTCTGGGAATACAGACCGTTGAGCACTTCGTGAATGGCCCCGTCGCCGCCGACGACCAGCAGTTTCCGATAACCTGACAAAACGGCCTCACGGGCAAGTTCGATAGCGTGATAGGCGTGATCCGTGATATGCTCGACAAAATCTATTCCTTTGGATTTG
This sequence comes from Bacteroidales bacterium, assembly GCA_017428245.1. Taxonomy (GTDB): domain Bacteria; phylum Bacteroidota; class Bacteroidia; order Bacteroidales; family UBA932; genus Cacconaster. The sequence continues at coordinate 12,336 of JAFRRF010000022.1, read as the reverse complement.
AGCATCTTGGAAATCAGAGGCCAGTCGTGCGCGGCTTTTCCGCCTCCAGACCGGCTGCTGACGATGACGCTCCAGACAGAAACGATTGACATAGTTCAGGTATTTGGCAACGCGAATTTAATTGTTTTTTTCTTAAATTTGCAGGTTAAGTTTCGCTTATTGCGGGCTTGCCATGCCATATGGGAAAAATCATCGCTATTGCCAATCAGAAAGGCGGCGTGGGAAAAACGACCACCGCCATCAATCTGGCCGCATCGCTGGCTGTCCTGGAATACAAGACGCTGGTCATCGATGCGGATCCGCAGGCAAACACTACGTCCGGACTCAATTTCAATCCGGACTCGAAGGGACACGACACCCTGTACGAGGTGTTCATCGGAGCACGTCCTGTCGCGGACACCGTCAAACCGACGGATCTGGCGCACCTCGACATCATCACCTCGCATATCAACCTGGTCGGTGCGGAAATCGAGATGCTGGAGATTCCCGGACGCGAGAATGTCCTCCGCAATGCGCTTGCGACGATCCGCGACCGCTACGACTTCATCGTACTGGACTGCGCGCCCTCGCTCGGACTGATCACCATCAACGCCCTGACGGCGTCCGACAGCGTGATCATTCCCGTCCAGCCCGAATACTTCCCGCTGGAGGGACTGGGAAAGCTGCTCAACACCATCAACATCGTGCGTAGCCGTCTTAATCCGGCGCTGAGCATCGAAGGTTTTCTCTTCACGATGTACGACAGCCGGCTGCGTCTCCACAACCAGGTCGTGGAAGAAGTCAAGACCTACTACCCCGACATGGTGTTCAAGACGATGATCACCAAAAACGTGCGCCTGAGTGAAGCGCCTTCCTACGGCAAACCCGCCATCCTTTACGACGCCCGTTCGACCGGCGCCGACAACTATCTGAACCTGGCAAGGGAAATCATCAAAAAGAACGAAGTATGGCAAAAAGAGCAGCATTAGGGCGTGGACTCGGCGCCTTGCTCGGCAATCCCGCCGCAATCAACGAGATCCCCATCGACAGGATCGTGCCCAACCCCTACCAGCCCCGTGCTACCTTCGATCCCGAAGCCCTCGAAGAACTGGCTTCCTCCATCCGCAGTCTCGGTATCATCCAGCCTCTGACGCTCCGGCAGATCGAACCCGACAAATATCAGATCATCAGCGGCGAGCGCCGTTACCGGGCCGCTCTTGCCGCCGGCCTGAACAGTGTACCCGCCTATATCCGCCAGGCCGACGATGCCGCTATGCTCGAGATGGCCATCGTGGAGAACATCCAGCGGGAAGACCTCGACGCCATCGAGACGGCACTCAGTTTCCAGCGCCTGATCGACGAATGCAACCTGACGCAGGAAGCGATGGCCCTGCGCGTGGGAAAGAAGCGTGCGACCATCACCAATTATCTCCGGCTCCTGAAACTGCCCGACGAAATCCAGAAAGCCATCAAGCTTGGCAAGATTTCTGTGGGACACGCCAAGGCGCTGCTGGGCGCGGAAGATCCGGCCCTGCAGCGCAGACTTTGCGAGAATGTCATCCGGAACGACTGGTCGGTGCGCCAGCTTGAACAGAAAGTACAGGCCCTGGCGCAGAAGCCTGTGTCGAAACCGTCTGAAAAGAAAAAGGCCCCTGCCCTTTTCCAAACGCTGACCGAACGCATAGGCCGCCACTTCGACGGCAAGGTGTCCGTCCGGCAGAACGAAAACGGCGGCGGCTCCATCACCATCCGTTTCGACAACCCGCAACAAGTGGAGGAATTCCTCAAAGATTTGAACCGATAGATTAACCGAGAACCCGCGTGCGCCGCATCCTATTAACCGTATTCCTGCTGGTCAGCGTCTGCTGCAGCCTCAGTGCCCAGTTCCGGAGCACGCGCAACGACGTCTCCAACAGGACATCTACGGGAACGGTCACCGGTCCTCCGGGCTCCGAGAACAACGGAGCTGCCGTCTCTGATTCCACGGCCGTCACCGACACGGTCCAAGGCTTTTCCATCCGCCGCCTGGTCCGTGGCTATGCCCGCAAAGACACATTGACACCCGCCTACCTGGTTCTCGGCTCCGCCATTCTTCCGGGCGCCTCCCAGATGTACAACCGTGACTACTGGAAAGTCCCGGTGATCTATGCCGGCATCGGCGCGGGAGTCTATGGCGGAATCTGGTGCAACAAACAGTACCACCAGACCGGCGAGACGAAATACAAATACCTGCGCACAGCCAGTTACATCGCCGCCGGCGCCGTGTACTGGGGCCAGCTGCTCGACGGCGTGGTCTGCTTCAAGACGGATATCCGAGCACCGGTCCCGGCAAAATCCACACTTTATTCCCTGCTGCTGCCGGGCCTGGGCCAGGCGAACAACGGCGATTACTGGAAAATCCCCATATGGACGGGAGGCCTGATCGCCTGCGGCTATTTCTACCATTTCAACGACATCCAATACCGCCGGTTCCGCTGGATCACCCAGATGGGGAACAAATCCGACAGCGGGTACATCGGCTCCATCACGGCTTCACAGGCCGAAACATATCGTGACACCTATCGGCGATATCGGGACTACTCCGTGCTGGCCACCCTGCTGGTCTATGCCCTCAATGTCATCGATGCCAACGTCTTCGCCTATATGGCCGATTTCGACGTGAGCGACAATATCGCCTCACTGGAGGTACAGCCCGCCCTCATCCAGCCGCTGACTCCGCAATACACCTGGTACGACACATCCTCCTCCCCCTTCGCCACGGCGGCGGTGGGACTCAATCTTCAATTCACATTTTGATTTTTATGAAACGTTTATCCCTGTTCTTCCTGCTCGCAGCATTTCTGCTCGCCGGTACGATACCTGCACGGGCTCAGATCTTCAACGAAAAGAAAAGGCAGAATCACCTGATCGAAGAACTGACGCACCGTCTCGATTCGCTCCAGCAGGCCTACGACTCCCTGTACAACGAGTACCAGATGCTCTCGGCGCCGGCCAATGACGAAGACGGCGACATCCTCGTGGATGACGACATCGAGAACCTGATCGAGTACAATTCCGACAACATAGACTCCCTGCTCAACATCTATTATATTCAGAAGCAGATCGACGTCAACGAATTCGACGTCGCCACGCTGGAACTCGACTCGCTGACCAGCAACATCCCCGACGAGGTGTACATCGAGCGGCTCAACAAGATGAACTCTTTCATTCCGGTCCAGTTCAACAAGGCCGTCAAGAACGCCATCATCCGTTACACCGAGCGGATGCCGATGGCCACATCGCGCATCATCGGCCTGTCGACCTACTATATGCCGCTGTTCGAGGAGATTTTCGACGAGTACGGCCTGCCGAAAGAACTCAAGGCGATGGCCGTCATCGAATCGGCCCTCAATCCCCGGGCCGTCTCCCGTGCCAGGGCCAAGGGTATGTGGCAGTTCATGTACAATACGGCCAAGATGTACGGTCTCGAGATGACCTCCTACGTCGATGAACGTTATGATCCGCTCACGTCCTGCCGGGCCGCCGCCCGCCTGCTCAAGGACAGCTATATGATCTTCGGCGACTGGTCGCTTGCCATCGCTTCTTACAACTGCGGCGCCGGCAATGTGAGCAAGGCCATCCGCCGCAGCGGCGGCAAGACCGACTTCTGGGAAATCTACAATTACCTTCCCCGCGAGACACGCGGCTACATCCCCGCTTTCATAGCAGCCCTATATACGCTCAACTACTATCCGGAACACGGTATCGTGCCGACGCAGATCAGCCTCCCGGCCCATGTGGACACCTTCCACGTGGACAAGAACCTGCATTTCGGCCAGATTTCCGAAAACATCGGCATTCCGATGGAGACGCTGCGCGACCTCAACCCGCAATACCTGTACGATATCATCCCGGGCACCGAACACACGTATATCCTCAACCTGCCGCACCAGTATACACTGGCCTATGTCGACCTGCAGGACAGCATCTATCATTACAAGGATTCCGTATTCTTCAGCCCCGTCGCCGTCAAGAAGATCAAAGAGACCGGCGGCAGCGGCGAACAACGCGTGATCCACAAGGTCAAGAGTGGTGAGACGCTTTCGAGCATTGCCTCCAAGCACCGCACGACAGTGGCCAACATCAAGCGATGGAACAACCTTCGGAGCAACACCATCCACGTGGGGCAACGTCTCTACATCTACGGCAGCGCCGGCAAGTCTTCGGGGTCGGGCACCGTCAAAACCGGAAGCGGGACGACGACCACGACATCCAGCAAGAGCGCCAACCAGGCGGCTGCCACCGCCACCTCGACCTACACTGTCAGGAAGGGCGACACCCTGAGCGGCATTTCCAAGAAGACGGGCGTCTCGCTCAACACCATCTACAAACTCAACGGAATGAACGCCAAGAGCAAGATCTATCCCGGAATGAAAATCCGCATAAAGTAGGCGCAATACCCCTGCTGGATCTTTATCCACAGTTCGACATTCCGCGTCGGGGCATACTTGACTACCAGGTATGCCCCGATGCCTTTTCCGGCATAGTTCTCAACCGGGAAACTCTGCGGAACACCTCTTTCGTAGAAGCAGATGCGGGAGTCCCAGTCTGCAGTCTGCCAGAGCGTTGCCCGGGCCGAGACATCCCAGCGGCGGGAGGGCGTCCAGCGCAGGTCGGCATAGCCGGCCGCGCCGCCACGGTTCGCATCGGCACGCAGCGAGACCTGCCAGTCCGATGCGAAGGGCAGCGTCAGGCGCAGCCTGCCCTTCAGCCGGCTGCTCCAGGCCAGCTGGCATTCCCCTTCCGCTCCGCCGGAAAAAGTCCGGATGAGCTGGAAACGCGCCTTGAAACCGGAAGTACCCGCATCCATCCGATACCGGTACCAGGGATACCAGGCATAATCCGCGTTGAAACGAAGCGTCCACCGGCCCAGGACCGCCTGCAGCGCATAGACGGCCCCGAGCTGATTCGACACATTGCCGGCCGAGGACCAGGCGCCGGCGTGCGTAGCGATATAGGCCGGCGAATAGCAACGGACCAGCAGGCTTGTTTCGAACCCGAACGAGGGACTCCAGAGTATGCCTGCCAGGGCGGCCGGCGCCCCGTGTGCATCGATGGCCGCTTCTCCGAACAGACGCAGGTTGCCCAACGAACCATACCAGTCGAACCCGAGGTTGCCCCACCAGCCGTCATACTGCTGAAGACGGTTGTAGTCCAATACCCGGCGAGCATTCCGTTTGTCGTAGCGGTAGGCTGCTCCCGTGACGCCCAGCCGCCAGCGCCCCAGTGTCAGGTTCGCGTTCGCAGCGGCAACAAACTCGTGCAGTGCGTGCCGTTTTGCCCGCTCCGTCTCCGTAACGTGCAGACCGCCCGTAACGATCGACGTATAACAGCTGTCCCCCACAACACGGGCGTCGAGGGCATTGTAAGAGACCAGCGCAGAGACACTGATCCGTCCCTTTTCGCAGACATAGCCCGATCCCCGGAAGAAGTTCGCCTCATCCGTAGAGTGGTACGGCTGCAGGCCGCCGCCTCGCCGGGACATACCGGACGGAGTACCGAAAACAGACAGATTGAAAGCCTTCCACAAGACCAGACCCTGCCCGAAACGGGCGGTGAAATCGCCGGCGTACAGACCTTTATATCGGGTGGTCAGCGACACGAAATCGGGAAAGCGTTCTTTCGGATCGTTGTCCACCACGGCACCCGCCGAAAACAGGTCCGATTCGTAAAGGCCCTTCGTCGTAAGGGAAAAACCTTCCTGCTTCCACTTTTTGCGTAATCGGACGGTGTAGGTTTGCGTCGTACGACGGACGGCGGACGGTTCTCCGAAAAAGAAAAACGGGCGCAGCCGGGCCGACTCCTCTGAAGAGAAGCCCTCGACCAGCGCCAGCTCCGCAGCCGAACGGACCGCGCCGTAACGTTCCCGCCAAGCCAGCAGGCTCTCGACCTGAAACAGGGTAAGCAGCCCCGTCTCCTCCAACTGCGCCCGCGAAGCGGCATTGAGATTGAGCGGGTTGTGCGACAATCCCTCATAATATCGGATCAGCTCCTCGGCATCGCTGCCCTGTTCGGCCAGCTGCTCGATCAGTGCGGTGACAGATTCCGGCAATGCCTGTGCCTGCACAGGTGCCGATACTTTGAAAATGAAAAGAATGGAAATGAGGGTCCCGTAAACCGACCCTCCGGATCTCCTGCACATATCGTTCGGTTTTAGAGTTGACAAAGACAAAGATAATACGTAAATTCGCGAATTGAACCTTTTATTTTACTTATGAAACAAAGGATCCTGGTCAAGGACCGGTACTTCGTACCGTATATCCCTTACGAGCGGCTAGAGAAAGCCATCAATGATGTGGCTGCAAGCATCAACCACGATTTCAAACATTTCAACGGGACGCCCATCATCCTGTGCGTCCTCAACGGCTCGATTCTCTTCACGGGCGAACTGATGAAACGGCTCGACTTCCCGTGCGAGTTCTCGAGCATCCGGCTCTCGTCGTATGAAGGCACGCTCTCCACGGGCGTCACCCGCAAGGTGCTCGGCCTCACCTCCTCCATCAAAGGCCGCACGGTGATCGTAGTGGAAGACATCGTCGACACCGGCAAGACCATCACCGACCTGCACGCCCTCCTGCTCGACGCCGGCGCCGCCGACGTGAAAATCTGCACCATGCTCCTCAAGCCCGAGGTCTACAAGAAGGACCTCAAGCTCGACTACGTGGCAATGGAGATCGAAAACCGCTTCATCGTGGGCTTCGGCCTCGACTACGACCAGCTGGGCCGCAACTCCAAGGACATCTATATTCTCGATACGAATCCCCCCAAGTCTATGCGTAAACATTTCCTGATCTTCGGTCCTCCGGGCGCCGGCAAGGGCACCCAGGCCGCCAAACTGATTGAGCGCTTCGGTCTCCGCCACGTTTCCACGGGCGACCTCCTGCGCCGCGAAATCGCCACGGGCACTCCGCTCGGGCAGCAGGCCAAAACCCTCATCGACCAGGGCCTCCTCGTCCCCGACGAAGTGGTCGAAGGCATGATCGCCTCCGAGCTCGACAACAACCCCGACGTGCGGGGCTTCATCTTTGACGGCTTCCCGCGCACTACGGCCCAGGCCGAGCATCTCGACAAACTCCTGGCCGACCGCGACACCAAGGTCGACGCCGTGCTCTCGCTGGCCATTCCCGACGAGACGGTCTTCGAACGCATCCGGCATCGCGCCGAAATCGAGAGCCGCGTGGACGACACCAAGCCCGAGATCATCCAGAACCGCATCGACACCTATCACGCCAAGACGGAGCCGGTGATCGCCTACTACAAGGACAAAGGCTGCTACCGGGAAATCGACGGCCTGGGCACCATCGACGAAGTGTTCGAAAAACTCTGCGCCGTGATGGAAGAATTTGAATAGACAACCCGTATCATGAGTTTCGAAACCGGCACCAACTTCATCGACTACGTCCGCATCTTCTGCAAGAGCGGAGACGGCGGCAACGGATCGATGCACCTGCACCGGGCCAAGTACGTGCCCAAGGGCGGGCCCGACGGCGGCGACGGCGGCCGGGGCGGCCATATCATCCTGCGCGGCAACAGGCAGATGTGGACACTCATCCACTTAAAGTACAAGAAGCATATCAAGGCAGAGGACGGCGGTGCAGGAAGCGGACAGCTCAAGCATGGCAAACAGGGCGCGGACATCGTCCTGCAGGTTCCTTTAGGGACAGTAGCCCGTGACGGGGAGACCGGAGAGGTGCTTTTCGAAGTCATGGAGGACGGAGAAGAGAAGATCCTGGCCCGCGGCGGCCGCGGTGGCCTGGGTAACAATTACTTCAAGAGCGCGACCAACCAGACGCCCCGTTTCGCCCAGCCGGGCGAACCGGGCGTGGAAGGCTGGTTCGTACTCGAACTCAAGGTCCTGGCTGACGTCGGCCTCGTGGGCTTCCCCAATGCCGGCAAATCCACGCTGCTGAGCGTCGTATCGGCCGCCAAGCCCAAGATCGCGGACTACGCTTTCACGACCCTGGAACCGCAGTTGGGAATCGTCAGCTACTACGACGACAAGTCGTTCGTGATGGCCGACATCCCCGGCATCATCGAAGGCGCCCACGAAGGCAAGGGCCTGGGCCTGCGCTTCCTGCGGCACATCGAGCGCAACGCGACGCTGCTGTTCATGATTCCCGCCGACAGCAAGGACATCGCCGGCGAATACCGCATCCTGCAGCGCGAACTCAAACTCTACAACCCGGAACTCCTCGACAAGGACCGTGTCGTGGCCATCACCAAGTGCGACATGCTCGACGACGAGCTTCGGAAAGAAGTCAGACGGCACCTTCCCCGCAAGGTCCCGTCCGTGATGATCTCCTCGCTGACCGGAGAAGGGATCCCTGAACTCAAGGACCTGCTCTGGAATATGCTCAACGCCGAAAACTGATGTATCTGATCGTCGACACGACGACCGACCCGGCCTGGAACCTGGCCGTGGAGGAATATTTGCTCACGCAGCGCGATGAGTCTTTTTTCCGTTTGTGGCGGAACGCCGACAGCGTGATCATCGGCCGCCACCAGAACGCCTATGCGGAGATCGACCTTGCCTATGTGGAACGGGAACGCATCCCGGTGGTCCGGCGGATGACAGGCGGCGGGGCCGTGTTCCACGATCTGGGCAATGTCAACTACTCGTTCTTCGACCTGAAGGACCGCGTCTTCACCGAAGTCATTCTGGACGCGCTCCGAGCCCTGGGCGTGGACGGCCGCTGCTCCGGCCGCAACGACCTGGTGCTCGAGGACGGCCGGAAGTTCTCCGGCACGGCCGTCTGCAAGCACGGGAGCCGGGTGCTGGAACACGGCACGCTGCTCTTCGACGCCTCGTTCGACCGGCTCGGCCGCGCCCTGAAGCCCCGGCCCGAGAAATTCCAGGGGAAGGCCGTGCAGTCGGTGCGGAGCCGGGTGGCCAACCTGTCGGGCCGGCTGGCCACGCCGATTTCGGTCGAAGCATTTATGGGCTATCTGACGGACAGCATCGCGGCAGCGCTCGGATGCACCCCTTATGCATTCACGGAGACGGACCGGGCCGCCATCGCCCGGCTCCGCGACGAACGTTTCGGCAATCCCGCCTGGAACTTCGGTGCTTCGCCCGCCTGCCGTTTCACGAACGTACGGAAGTTCCCCGCCGGGCTGGTCGAGGCCCATTTCGAACTGAGCAACGGGCGCATCAGCGGCCTGCAGGTTTACGGCGACTATTTCTTTTCCCGCCCCACGGAGGAATTCTGCGCACGGCTCGAAGGCTGCCCCTACGACAGAAAAGCGATCGCCGACCGCCTCGCGATGGAGACAGTCGGCGAATACTTCTCGGGAATCAGTCCTGAGGAACTGCTGACGTTATTTTATTTGTAGCGGCGCTCCTTTTCCGAGACCAGCAGGTCTTTCAACGTGGTGACACAATCATTGACGGCACCCTCGAAGGTGTCGTTGTTTCTTTCTACGACCAGTTCATTGCCCGGGATGAAGACGTGAACCTTCACGTTCTTGTTCTGCGGGTCGGCGAGAAGCGAGAGGTCGACTTCGGTGCGGACGATGCCGCCGTCGTAGAATTTTTCGATCTTGCTGACCTTCTTGTCGATGAAATCGAGCAGTTTCTGATCGGCGTCGAACTTGATGGACTGAACTTTAATTTCCATGGTTACCTCCGTTTTTTGCTCTGGGATGAGCGGTTAAGTATGTCTTTTTCAATTGTTCGAACGAGTTGTGCGTATACACCTGCGTCGCCGCGAGCGAGGAATGCCCCAGGATCTCCTTGATGCTGGTCAGATCGGCACCCCGGTTGAGCAGGTGCGTGGCCAGCGAGTGTCGCAGCACGTGGGGCGACTTCTTTCCGGTAAAGCCCTCCAGCCCCGAGAGTTCCTTCTTGACCAGATTGTCGACGAAGGCCAGGTAGAGCGGGCTTCCCCTGTCGGTGAGAAAGAACTTGCCTTGCGGGTTGTCGGGATACGCTTCCCTCAATTTTTCCAAATATAACAAAATCTCCTGACAAATCAAAGCAGGAACGGGTATTTCCCGTTGTTTGTCGCCTTTTCCGGTGACGCGGAAGAGTTGCCGGCCGGGGTCGAAGTCGCCAATATTCAGGCCACAAAGTTCGGCCCGGCGCATGCCCGTAGCGTAAAGGATGACCATGATCATCCGGTCGCGCAGGAGGGAGAAATCGTCGGGATGCTCCTCCACCCGGCGGCGGCTTTCGTCAAAATAATTGTCAATAGCCTTTTCGGTATAGAATTGCGGCAACTTCCGGGCTTCCTTGGGCCGCGGCACTTTTTTCACGGGGTTGCTTTCGAGCAGATCCTGCCGCAGCAACCAGTTGCACCAGGTGCTCAGGGCAGACAGTTTGAGGTTCATCGTGCGGGCGGAGTGCCCGGTATCCAGCCCATAGGCAATGTAACTCCGGATGTTCTGCGGGGTCATCGCTTCGGGTGTGACGGTCTCTTCCTCCAGAAACGCATAGAATTCTGTCACAGCTTCTTCATAGAGCCTGACCGTCTGCGGCGAGTAACGCCGTCCGACCTGCAGATACCGGATGAAATTTTCTTTCAACATTTTTACAAATGTAAGAAATTTTATCTACCTTTGCCGTCCCTAAGAAAAAGGAGGTGTAAGCAAATGATTATCGTACAGGTCAAGGAAGGTGAGAACATCGAGCGTGCGCTGAAGAAATTCAAACGCAAATTCGAGAAGACGGGTGTCATCCGTGAGCTCCGCTCCCGCAAGACGTTCGAGAAACCGTCCGTGAAGAAACGTGAGATGATGAACAAGGCCATCTACGTGCAGAAGCTTCAGCTCCAGGACGAGTAAGTCCCAAAAAAAGCTTAAAGAGGGTGATTGATTGTATTTTCAGTCACCCTCTTTTTTTGTTATCTTTGTTACATGGAAAAAGCAAAAGTATTCTACACCGACTTCCGGACGGCAGCTTTCGGGGAAAGCATGCCCGCCAAGCTGAAACGGCTTGCCCGCAGGGCCGGCATCGCCGACATCGACATGGACGGCAAGTTCGTCGCCATCAAAATGCACTTCGGAGAGCTGGGCAATATCAGCTACCTCCGCCCCAACTACGCCAAAGCAGTGGTCGACCTGGTCAAGGAACTCGGCGGAAAGCCTTTCCTGACCGACTGCAACACCATGTATCCCGGCTTCCGCAAGAATGCCCTGGAGCACCTGGAGTGCGCGTGGGAAAACGGCTTTACGCCGCTCACGGTCGGCTGCCCCGTCATTATCGGCGACGGCCTGAAAGGCACCGATGACATCGCCGTCCCGGTGGAAGGCGGCATCTACACCCAGGAAGCCCGCATCGGCCGCGCCATCATGGACGCCGACGTCTTCATCAGCCTCACTCATTTCAAGGGGCACGAGATGACCGGCTTCGGCGGCGCCATCAAGAATATCGGCATGGGCTGCGGTTCCCGGGCCGGAAAGACGGACCAGCACGCATCCGGCAAGGCGATGATCTACGAAGAGAAGTGCCGCGGCTGCCGCCGCTGCCAGCGCGAATGCGCCAACGGCGGCCTGGTGTTCGATGCCGGGAAGCGCAAGATGCACGTAGATGAAAACCATTGCGTGAGGTGCGGCCGCTGCCTCGGCGCCTGCAACTTCGACGCGATCGACTTCGTCCAGGACCAGGCCCTGTCCATCCTGAACGCCAAGATGGCCGAGTACACCAAAGCCGTCATCAGCGGACGCGACAACTTCCACATCTCCCTCATCGTGGACGTGTCTCCCTATTGCGACTGCCATCCCGAAAACGACGCGCCCATCCTTCCGGACCTCGGCATGTTCGCGTCCAAGGACCCGCTGGCCCTCGACCAGGCCTGCGTCGACGCCTGTCTGGCAGCGGAACCGCTCCCGAACTCCGTGCTGGGCGACCACCTGCACGACGAAAGCTTCCACCACCATCACCACGACCATCACCACGATCACTTCAGGAACACCACTCCGGAATCTGAGTGGGAAACCCAGCTGACGCACGGCGAGAAGATCGGGCTCGGAAGCCGCCAGTACGAACTGATCTTCGTGAAATAAAAGTTACTCCTTGAGTTTCTTGTACTTGAAGCGCTTGGGCTCGGCAGAGCCCAGGCGCATTTTGCGATTGGCCTCATACTCCGAGTATGTACCTTCGAAGAAATAGACCTGGGAGTCGCCTTCGAAAGCGAGAATATGCGTGGCGATGCGGTCGAGGAACCAGCGGTCGTGGGAAACCACGACGGCGCAGCCCGCGAAGTTCTCGAGGCCTTCCTCCAGGGCGCGGATGGTGTTGACGTCCACGTCGTTGGTCGGTTCGTCGAGCAGCAGCACGTTGGCGTTTTCCTTGAGCGTCAGGGCAAGGTGGAGGCGGTT
>JAFRRF010000021.1 GCA_017428245.1 Bacteroidales bacterium | reverse complement strand
CGAGGCTGGTCCGTGCGTAGTCACGCAAATCCGCACCGTCGAGAAAGATGGATACGACGCCGTGCAGCTTGCCTATGACGACATCTCTGAAAAGCACGCCAGCAAGCCCCTGAAGGGGCACTTTGAAAAGGCAGGAACCACCCCCAAGCGCAAGCTCGTCGAGTTCAAGAATGACTACCCGACGGAGCTCAAGCTCGGCGACACGTTCACGCTGGCTTCGATGGCCGAACGCGGCATCAAGTGGGTCGACGTGACCGGTATCTCCAAGGGTAAGGGTTTCCAGGGCGTTGTGAAACGCCATCACTTCCAGGGCGTCGGCGGACAGACTCATGGTCAGGACGACCGTCTCCGTCACCCCGGTTCAATGGGTGCATCCTCCTGGCCTTCCCGCGTGTTCCCCGGAATGCGCATGGCCGGCCGTATGGGTGGTGACCGCGTGAAGGTTTTCAACCTCGAGGTCATCAAGGTCATCCCTGAACAAAATCTTGTCATCGTCAAAGGCTCCGTCCCGGGAGCCAAGGGTTCTTACGTAATTCTGGAGGACTAAGCGCTATGAAACTGGATGTATTGAAAATCGACGGCACCGCTTCCGGCAAGCAGGTCGAACTCGACGACGAAATTTTCGGCATCGAGCCCAATGATCACGCGATCTATCTCGACGTGAAACAGTATCTGGCTGCTCAGCGCCACGGTACGCACAAGACGAAAGAACGCAGCGAAGTCGCTTTCTCCACCAAGAAGATGGGTCGCCAGAAAGGCGGCGGCGGCGCTCGCCACGGCAGCATCAAGTCCAACATCTATGTGGGCGGCGGCAACACCTTCGGACCGAAACCCCGCGATTACGACTTCAAGCTCAACAAAAAGATCAAGCAGCTCGCCCGCTTCTCCGCCCTGTCCTACAAGGCCCGCGAGAATGCCATCACGATGGTCGAGCCGTTTACCATGGAAGCTCCCAAGACCAAGGATTTCATCAAGATCCTCGACAATCTGAAGGCCAACGGCCGCAAGACCCTCGTCGTGCTTCCTGAAAACTCACAGAACATTTACCTGTCGTCTCGCAACCTTCCTGAAGTCAAGGTCATCACCATTGACGAAATCAACACCTACACCCTCGTGGATGCCAACCATCTCGTGCTTGTGGACGGTGTGCAGGACATTCTCGTTGAAAGACGTAAATAACACCTACGACAATGGGAATTTTGATTAAGCCCCTCGTAACTGAGAAAATGACGGTTCTGGGCGATAAGTTGAACCGTTACGGTTTCCTTGTTGAGCGCGAAGCCAACAAGGTAGAGATCAAGAAGGCGGTAGAGCAGATGTACGGCGTCTCGGTAAAAGACGTCAACACGGTGAACTACCACGGTAAACGCAAGAGCCGCTACACCAAAGCGGGCTTACAGACAGGCCGTACGAACCACTACAAGAAAGCGTTTGTCACGTTGGCCGGAGACGATAAGATTGACTTCTATAGCAACATTTAAAGGCCATGGCAATTCGTAAGTTCAAACCGGTTACTCCCGGTACCAGAAATAAAGCTATCAGCGCATTCGACGAGATCACCTGCACGACCCCGGAGAAGAGCCTCCTCCGTCCGCTCCGCGGAACCGGCGGCCGCAACAACCAGGGCAAGATGACGGTGCGCTATATCGGCGGCGGCCACAAGAAGATGTACCGCGTCATCGACTTCCTGCGTGACAAGGACAACTGCACCGCCACTGTCAAGACCATCGAGTACGACCCGAACCGCAGTGCCCGCATTGCGCTGGTCGTTTACGCCGACGGTGAGAAACGCTATATCATCGCTCCCAACGGAATCAAGGTCGGCCAGACCATTGCTTCCGGCAGCGGTGTCGCTCCTGAAATCGGTAACGCTCTGCCGCTTGCAGAGATTCCGCTCGGTACCCTCGTGCACAACATCGAACTCCGCCCCGGCAACGGTGGCGCGATGGCACGCAGCGCCGGCACGTTCGCCCAGCTGACCGCCCGTGAAGGCGGCCACGCCATCCTCCGTCTCCCTTCGGGCGAGACCCGCATGGTGCTGGTGACCTGCCGCGCGACGGTCGGTACCGTCTCCAATGCTGATCACAACCTGGAAAGCCACGGCAAGGCCGGCCGGCGTCGCTGGCTGGGTATCCGCCCGCACAACCGCGGTGTCGTGATGAACCCTGTGGACCACCCGATGGGCGGTGGCGAAGGCCGCGCCTCCGGTGGACACCCGCGTTCCCGCAAGGGTCTGCCCGCGAAGGGCTACAAGACTCGTAACCCGAAGAGCACTTCCAACAAGTTCATCATTGAAAGAAGAAAGAAATAACGGAATAAAACTGCATTAGATTATGAGTCGTTCACTTAGAAAAGGTCCGTATATCCAGGAAGCCCTGGAAAAACGCGTGCTCGCGATGAACGAGGGCACGATGAAGAAAGAAGCTATCAAGACCTGGTCGCGCTCCAGCATGATTTCCCCTGACTTCGTAGGCCATACGATCGCCGTCCACAACGGTACCAAGTTTATTCCGGTCTATGTTACGGAGAATATGGTGGGTCACAAGCTCGGAGAATTCGCTCCGACGCGTACGTTCCGCGGCCATTCCGGCAACCGTTAATATTTAAAAAGACACTACAATGGGATCTCGTAAAAGAGAAATGGCCGAAAGGCTGAAAGAGATAAAGAGACACACGGCTATCGCAAAGCTGAATGATGTCCCTACCTCGCCCCGCAAGATGCGTCTGGTTGCAGACTTGGTCCGGGGTGTTGAGGTCAACCGCGCTTTGGATATCCTCCATTATTCGAAGAAAGAGGCTTCCGTCCGCCTGGAGAAGCTGGTGCGCAGCGCCATCGCCAACTGGGAAGCGAAGAACGAAGACTCGCGCAAGGAACTTGAAAACGGCAACGTCTATGTCCAGACCATCATGGTCGACGGCGGCCGTCAGCTCAAACGTATCCGCACCGCCCCGCAGGGTCGGGCCGCCCGCATCCGCAAGCGCTCGAACCACGTGACGGTGATCGTCGGTACGAAGAATGAAAAACCCGCAGAAGAACCGGCACAGGAGGCCGAGCAGGCATAATTATGGGACAGAAAACCAATCCGATCAGCAACCGTCTGGGCATCATCCGCGGTTGGGACTCCAACTGGTACGGTGACTATCCGACCCGCATCCTTGAGGATGCCAAGATCCGTGAATATCTGAACACCCGCCTGGCGAAAGCTTCCCTGTCGAAGATCGTCATCGAGCGCACCCTGAAGCTCATCACCGTCACCATCCACACTGCCCGTCCGGGTATCATCATCGGCAAGGGCGGCCAGGAGGTCGACAAACTGAAGGAAGAGCTCAAGAACATCTGCAACAAGGATGTCCAGATCAACATCTTCGAAGTGAAGCGTCCGGACGTGGACGCCAACATCGTCGCCAACAACATCGCCCGTCAGCTCGAAGGCCGCGTTTCCTATCGCCGCGCCGTCAAGATGGCCATCGCTTCCACGATGCGTATGGGCGCCGAGGGCATCAAGGTCCAGAACGCCGGCCGCGTCGGCGGCGCCGAGATGGCCCGCAGCGAGATGTTCAAGGAAGGACGTACCCCGCTTCACACCATCCGTGCCGACATCGACTACGCTCTGGCCGAGGCTCACACCAAGGTCGGCGTGCTGGGTGTCAAGGTTTGGATCTGCAACGGTGAAGTCTACGGCAAGCGTGACCTCTCCCCGAACGCCGGCGTGAATGCCGCTGCACAGGGTGCAGCCGGTGGCGAACGCCGCGGCGGCGAGCGTCGCGAGCGTCGTGGCGGCCGTGGCGGCGAGCGCCGTGG
>JAFRRF010000020.1 GCA_017428245.1 Bacteroidales bacterium | reverse complement strand
TGGGTCAATTTCTTCGAGCACAACTATCCCGACCTGCTGGATTACCCGTCTTCCGCCAAATCGCCGGCCCAGATGTTCGGCGCCATCGCCAAGACCTGGTGGTGCGAAAAGCGGAGCATCAATCCTAAGAAGGTGGTGGTCGTTTCGATCATGCCCTGCCTGGCCAAGAAGTACGAATGCGAGCGTGAGGAATTCTCCGTCGACGGAGTCCCCGATGTGGACTATTCCATCTCCACCCGCGAGCTGGCGCGCCTGATCAAGCGCTCCAACATCCGCTTCGCCGACCTGCCCGACAGCGACTTCGACACGCCGATGGGCGAGTCGTCGGGTGCCGGTGCCATCTTCGGCGCCACCGGTGGCGTGATGGAGGCGGCCCTCCGTACCGTGTACGAAGTGTACACGGGCAAGGAACTGCCGAAACTCGAGTTCACCCAGGTCCGCGGCCTCGAAGGCATCAAGGAGGCCACCATCGATCTCAACGGCTTCCCGTTGAAGGTCTGCGTGGCCCACACCCTGAGCAACGCCCGCATCGTGATGGACCGGCTTCGCGCCGGCAAGCTCGACTACCACGTCGTGGAAGTGATGGCCTGCCCGGGCGGCTGTATCGGCGGCGCCGGCCAGCCGTACCACCACGGCCATGCTGAAATCCTCCAGGCCCGTATGGAAGCCACCTACCGCGAAGACGAAGGCAAGGCCATCCGGATGAGCCACAAGAATCCCGATATCATCAAACTGTATGAAGAGTACCTCGGCGAACCGCTGGGCGAACGTTCCGAACAGTTGCTTCACACACATTACTTCAACAAACAGATCCAGTAGTCATGAGTGAGATGAAATTATCCTGCGAGGCCGTCCGCCAGGTTGAGGAGGTCTGCGAAAAATTCAATAACGATCCCGGTGAACTGATCGCCATCCTGCACGAATGCCAGTCCCGTCTGGGGTATCTGCCCGAGCCGGTGCAGCGCGTGATTGCAGGCAAGCTGCATATCCCTGCTTCGAAGGTATACGGCGTGGTGACGTTCTATTCGTTCTTCACGATGACGCCGAAGGGCAAGTATCCGATTTCCGTCTGTCTGGGAACCGCCTGCTATGTGCGCGGTGCCGACAAGCTTCTTGAAGAGTTCAAGCGCGTGCTGGGCATCGACGTCGGCGAGACGACGCCCGACGGCAAGTTCTCGCTCGACTGCCTGCGCTGCGTCGGCGCCTGCGGTCTTGCTCCGGTGGCGACCATCGCCGAGAAGGTGTACGGCCGTCTGAATCCGGCCGACATCAAGCGGATCGTGGACGAATTCGCCGCTAAGGAATAACGATGCGGTCCAGCATCCCCTGCAGATAAGCCAGGGCGATGCCGTAATTGGTGAAGGGCACTCCCGCAAGGAGTGCCTTTCTCATTCTCGCCCGCACGAGCGTGCGTGTGGCGACACAGGCGCCGCAGTGGATGATCAGGTCGTACGGCGTCAGATCCTCCGGAAAGTCATTCCCGGCCGCGATGTCGACCTGCAGTCCTGCGTCATGCCCGGCTTGACCGGGCATCTCCACGCGCTTTCGCAGCATCGCCGGAATCTTGACCCGGCCGATGTCTTCCGTATTGGGGACGTGCGTGCAGGCTTCGGCGATCAGCACCCGCGAGCCGCGGGTGAGCCGGTCGATGGCCTTCGCACCTTCCGCGAAGACCGCCGCGTCACCCTTTGCGGCCGCAAGCAGGACGGAGAAAGAGGTGAGGGGAGCCGTGGCGGGAAGGACCCGGTTCACGAAGCCGAACACCTGCGAATCGGTGACGGTCAGGGCCGGCAGCGCCTTGAGTGAGGCCAGGGCGGATGGAAGGGAATCCGGCGTGCAGCAGACCGGGTTGCATCCCCGGTCGAGCAGCTCGCGCAAAACCTGCACCTGCGGCAGGATCAGCCTGCCTTTCGGCGCCTCGCTGTCCTGCGGCATCACCAGCAGCACGGTGTCGCCGGCCTTCACCAGGTCGCCGGTCAGGAACCGCTCCTCCTCTTTCGGCACAGCCGCCTCGATCCGCTCCAACAGCGATTCCACTGATTCTCCCCGGGAATAATGAACCATCGGAACGCCAGCCTTCTGAATCATCTCCGCGAGTGTTCCCGATGTTTCGGAGTTGACCAGGACGGCGACGTCCGTTTCATCCAGGACGGAAAGCGTCAGCCGCCGGCGTTCCGCCCCAAGAACGGACACATCGTCGAGCCCCGCCGTATCGATCAGTACGCAAGGCCCCAGCCCCGGCAGCTCGATGAGCTTCCGCACCGGATCGGTCGTCGTCCCCGGCACATCGCTCACCAGCGAGACCTGCTGGCCCGCGATGGCATTGACCAGCGTCGATTTTCCGCTATTGGTCGCTCCGAAGAAGGCGATATGAATTCTTTCCATATTATTCTTTTTTGTGGCATCTGAACTGTTTCTCTTTCAAGACTACGGCCCCTTCGGGGCCTATCCCTCCCCAAGTCAAGGCTTTGGGCCCCTCCCACTCACGGCTGCGTGGGCGCAGACAGTCTTGAAAGAGAAACAGTTCGAATGCCACATATCGGTTAGATTCGAAAATCCCGTTCACCCGCTTCGATGCGCTTCAGCCGTTCGACTGTGAGGTCACGGACGCGGCCTTCGGGGATGTCGGTCAGGGAAGAGGCGATCAGCCTTTCGCCTTCGGCGCGGGTGAGGGGAGAAGCATAGTCCATCAGGTACTCCTTGAGCGTCATCAGGGCGTTGGGGGTGCAGCAGAGACTGATCTTGCCGCTCTTGCACAGCGACATGAAGCGGTCACCGGTGCGGCCTTCGCGGTAGCAGGCCGTGCAGAAGCTCGGGATGTGGTCCTGCTCCAGCAGCCAGCGCACCACGTCGTCGAGCGGACGGGTGTCGGCCACGTCGAACTGCGCGGTCTCATCGTGCCGCTCTTCCGTGGTGTAGCCGCCGACGCTCGTGCGCGAGCCGCCGCTGATCTGCGATACGCCGCAGTGCAGCAGCTGCTCCCGCATCCTGGCGGATTCGCGGGTCGAAATGATCATGCCGGTGTAGGGGACGGCTACGCGAAGCACGGCCACGATCTTGCGGAAAATCGCGTCGGGCAGGGCGTCAGGAAAATTGTCGAGCGACACGTCGTCGGCCGGGCAGATGCGCGGCATGCTGATGGTGTGCGGGCCGACGCCGAAACGGGCTTCCAGATGCTCGGCGTGCATCAGCAGGCCGACGAGTTCATAGCGATAGCCGCTCAGGCCGAACAGTACGCCGACGCCCACGTCGTCGCAGCCGCCTTCCTGGGCGCGGTCCATCGCTTCGGTGTGCCATTCGTAATTGCTCTTGGGTCCTGTCGGGTGCAACTCCTCGTACTGCTTGCGATTGTAAGTTTCCTGGAACAGGATATAGGTGCCGATGCCGGCGGCTTTCAGTTTCCGGTACGACTCCACATCGGTGGCGGCGATGTTCACGTTCACGCGGCGGATGGAATTGCCGCCCTCGTTCACGGAGTAGATGGTCCTGATGGAGTCGAGAATGTATTCCAGCGGATTGTGCTTCGGGTCCTCGCCGGCCTCTACGGCCAGGCGCTTGTGTCCGGTGCGGATGAGCGCGCGCACCTCCTCTGCAATCTCTTCCTGCGTGAGCTTCTTGCGGGGAATCGTGCGGTTCTTGGCGTGATAGGGGCAGTAGACGCAGCCATTGATGCAGTAGTTCGAGAGATAGAGCGGCGCGAACAGCACGATGCGGTTTCCATAGAATTTGTGCTTGATTTCGCCCGCGAGCGCATAAAGCTGCTCTTCGAGTTCGGGCTCGTCGCAGTCGAGCAGGATGGCCGCTTCACGGTGGCTGAGGCCCTTGCACAGGGCAGCCTTGTTCAGGATTTCCTGGACGCGTGCCCGGTTACGGCTTTCGCGGCCCGCTTCTGCCAGCGTCTCGAGCACTTCGGCGTGGTCGATGAATTCATCGGCATGGGTGGAGGAAGGATTATACATGGTATCCGATCGTATCTAATTCTGATTTAAGTTGTTGCAGGGTTTCGGCCGCTTCGGCGCCGGGGCGGCTCTTGCCGTCGTAGAGGGCGTAGGAATCGCGCCGCTCCACAGGCGTGAAGTTGGGCATCACCACGTTTGCACCGGCAAGGATGCCGGCGGTACGCCCGTCCGGCCGCAGGGTGGCGAGTGCCGTGGTAGCGGGAATCCAGGCCTGGGGCAGCATCAGCCGCAGGATCGAGTAGATCCTGAGCGTGAGGTCGGCGCTGCCGGCCGGATAATCGCGGAAGGGCGTGTCGTGGTGGGGAAGGAAGGGACCCAGCCCGATCATATCGGGCCGGAAAGATTCGAGGAAACGGATGTCGGCAATCAGGTCGTCCGTCGTCTGAAAGGGACTGCCGACCATCATGCCGGTTCCGGTCTTAAAGCCCAGTTCCCGGATGGAGCGCAGGCAGGCCAGGCGGTTTTCGAGCTTCATCCCGGCCGGATGCAGGCGTCCGTAATGGGCCGGATTCGCCGTTTCGTGGCGCAGCAGATAGCGGTTGGCGCCGCTGCGCCGCAGCAAGGCGTATGTGTCGTAGGGGAGTTCGCCCAGCGAGAGCGTAATGGCGGCTTCGGGCCAGGATGCCCGCATTTCCGCCACGACCGGAGTGAGTTTTTCCGCCGCCGGCGGATTCTCGCCGCCCTGCAGCACGAACGTGCGGAGCCCCAGCTGCCAGGCGAGGTCGCACGCCTGCAGGATTTCGTCTTTCGTCAGGGAATACCGGACGATGTTCGTATTGCTCCGCCGGATGCCGCAGTAGAGGCAGTCGTTGCGGCAGACATTGCTCCATTCGATCAGCGCCCGCAGCCAGATCACCTTGCCGAACTGCTCCACCGCCACTTCGCGGGCATTGCGGTGCAAAGCTTCCACCAAGCCTTCGTCATCGCTTTCCAGCAATTCCCGAAGACCTTTGTCGCTGAGCGTCCTGCGCTCGCGCAATGCATCGACCAGGTTACTCACAGCTGCGTGTACGTTTCGATTTCATTCTTACAAAGATACGATTTAAAGGGGATTCTTAGGATAAAAACGTCCAAAATTGAAAGGTTTCGTTCGAGTATGCCGGACGGTATTCCTGTTCCAGCGGACTTTCTTTATCTTTAAATCATAAAAGACCCGATCATGATCAACAGAAGACAATTCCTGAAAGTCGCCGGTGTCGGCGCACTCGCGCTGGCGGTCACGCCGCTGGACGTTCTGATCTCCTCCTGCACGAGCCGCCGGGGAAATGAGAATAATCGTGCACTCCTGGCTGCCGTGGACAAGGTGTTCCCCCAATTGGAAAACAATACGGTGCTGCTGCCGGGCGAACAGATTGTCGTCCCTGTTCTGGATGCGCCCCTGGTCGGTTTCGCCAGCGCCGAAAACCCCTTGTTTGAAACATTCCGGCGCGATGAGGTCATCGGATCGCAGTGGCGGGCGCCGAAAGAGTGGATGCCGGAGGCCAAGTCCGTCGTCGTGTTCTTCTTCCCGGTCTCCTCGGCCATCCGGTCCCGTCACCGGGCGGCCAAGACGCCCACGAACGAGGCCTGGAACTACGGCTATGGCAAACACGGCCAGGTGTTGAATGCGTTCATCGAAGGCCTGACCGCCGAACTGGACAACCTGGGATTCCATTATTTCATCCCCACGAAAGACCCGTCTTTCAAAATTGAACAGCATCCCGTCATGAGCGGCGGCAAGGAGGATGTGCACTATTCCACATCCTGGTCGAACCGGCACGTGGCTTTCGCCGCCGGTCTAGGAACGTTCGGCGTGCATCGGCACCTGATTACGAAGTCCGGCTGCAGCGGTGTTCTCGCCTCGATGATTCTGGACTGCGAGATGGATCCCACTCCCGCCGAGTACCAGGACCCTTACGATAACTGCCTCCATTGCGGCGCCTGCGTCGCGCGCTGCCCGGCCGGAGCCATCTCCGTCGAGAATCTCCGCAACCTCAAGGAATGCCGGACCTATGCCTCGACGCTCAGAACCACCGATGATCCGGGCTATTGCGGGAAATGTCTGGTGGGAATACCCTGTGAATTCGTCAAACCGGCGTAATCCGGCAACAAAAAAAAGGTAACAATTGCTTGTTACCCTTTTCTGTACCCCCTCAGGGGCTCGAACCCTGGACCCCAACATTAAGAGTGTCGTGCTCTACCAACTGAGCTAAGGAGGTGTCCCTTTGTTTTGGGACTGCAAATGTAGAAACTTTTTTTCTACTTGCAAAAAATATTTAACTCAATTTATCTCCATTCATGGAGATCAGGAATTCTTCGTTGTCGCGTGTCTTCTCAAGGCGGCTCTTCATGAATTCCATGGCTTCGAGCGAGGTCATGTCGGCCAGGTGGTTGCGCAGGATCCAGACGCGGTTGACGTACTCGGGATCATAGAGCAGGTCATCGCGGCGGGTGGAGCTGAGCGTCACATCGACGGCCGGGAAGATGCGGCGGTTGGACAGTTTGCGGTCGAGTTGGAGCTCGAGGTTGCCGGTGCCCTTGAATTCCTCAAAGATCACATCGTCCATCTTGCTGCCGGTCTCCGTAAGGGCCGTGGCCAGGATGGTGAGGGAGCCGCCGCCTTCGATGTTGCGGGCCGCGCCGAAGAAGCGCTTGGGCTTGTGAAGGGCGTTGGCGTCGACACCGCCGGAGAGCACCTTGCCGGATGCGGGCTGCACCGTGTTGAAGGCGCGGGCCAGACGGGTGATCGAGTCGAGCAGGATGACCACGTCGTGGCCGCATTCCACCAGGCGTTTGGCTTTTTCGAGGACCATGCCGGCCACTTTCACGTGGTGGTCGGCAGGTTCGTCAAAGGTGGAGGCGATGACTTCGGCCTTGACGCTGCGCTGCATGTCGGTGACCTCTTCCGGACGTTCGTCGATAAGCAGGACGATCATATAGACTTCCGGATGGTTGTCGGCGATGGCGTTGGCGATATCTTTCAGCAGGACGGTCTTACCGGTCTTGGGCTGGGCCACGATCAGGCCGCGCTGGCCTTTTCCGATCGGGGTGAACAGGTCGACCACACGGACGGAAATGTTGCTGTTATGGCCGTGTCCGGTGAGGTTGAATTTCTCGTTCGGGAAGAGCGGGGTAAGGAAGTCGAACGGCACGCGGTCGCGGATGAATTCCGGGGAACGGCCGTTGATGCGGTTGATCTTCACCAGCGGGAAATATTTGTCGCCTTCGCGCGGAGGACGGATTTCGCCCAGGATGGTGTCGCCCGTCTTGAGGGCGTACATTTTGATCTGGCTCTGGGAGACGTAGATGTCGTCGGGGGAGTTGAGGTAATTATAGTCGGACGAGCGGAGGAAACCGTAGCCGTCGGGCATGATTTCCAGTACGCCCGTAGCTTCGACGATGCCTTCGAATTCAATCCTCGGTTGTTTAGGCTGCTGTTGTTGCTGCTGGCCGTTCTGCTGCTTTTGAGGACGCTGTTGCTGTTGAGGCTGATTCTGGGCGGCCTGCTGTTGTTGCGGTTGCGTCTGTGTCTGTGCCTGCGACTGTTGCTGTGCAGGTTGCTGCGGCTGCTGGGGTTGTTGTTGTTCGCCTTGTCCGGCCGGCTGCTGTCCGGCTGCCGTTTTCTGTTCCTTGACACGGGGGCGCTTGCGCTCTTTCTTGGGCTCCTGAACAGGCTCTTCTTTCTTTTCTTTTTCAGGTTTTTCCGCCGGGGCTTGTGCCTGCGGAGCCTCAGTGGGTTGTGCCTCTGGTGCGGTTTCCGCCGTTACGGTATTTTTGCGGGGGCGGCCGCGTTTTTTCTTTTCGACCGGAGCGGCCGGGGCTGCCGTTTCTGCCGGAGCGGGAGTTTCGGCAGTTTGCTGTTTTTCAGCCGTGGCCGGTTTATCGGCTGTATTTTTCTTATCCGCTTTTTTGGAATTCTTACGGGTCTGCCGTTTTTTCGGATCTTCCTTGCTCAAGATAGCCTGCTGGTCGAGGATGGAATAAATAAGAGTTTCCTTGTCCAGGGATTCAGGCTTGTGGACTTTCAGTTCTTTTGCAATAGCTACAAGATCGTCTTGATTCTTGTTGCTCAGTTCGATGATATCTAACATTTATTCGGATTGGAAACCGGGACGCGTGAAGCCTGCGTGGCCGGTTTGGTATTTTGAACGGACAAATATAGGAATATTTTTTTATCTATCCCAATAACTGGCCGATTTCTTGAACTGCAGGATGTCTGCCAGGGCAGAAGCCTTGGCCGCGATGCGGAAACTCCAGCTTTCCCACTGGCCCGTCGGAACCCAGGATACGGAAATGGCGAAACAGTGCAGGTCGTATGTCGCGCTGATCTGGGTTGTGGTCAGTTTCATTTTGGTCAGGTCGAAACCGGAGTTGAAATTAAAGTTCATTGCTTTGGTCAGGCGGAGTTGTCCGGACATGCTGAGGGTCTGGATATGGCTATGCTTGGTCTGCAACTGTTCATTCACGTACTGGTAGGTGCGGGAATAGGAATAGTTGTAGTTGAAACTCAGCGACCAGGGAATCTCGGGATTGAGATAGTACACCCATCCGCCGGGAATGTATTCTCCGGTGACCGGATGGTAGTAGATGCGGGCATAGTCGGAGTTCGAATTGCTGTCGCGCTGATATCCGTCGTTATGCCCGTCGTTTCCTTTCTTTTTCCCTTCTCCGTTGATGGAATAGGAGAGTGAGGCACTGGCATTGGTCAGTCTGGCCGGGCGTCCGGTTTTCATCACGTTGAAGGTATTGATGCGCTGGCCACGCTCATTGATTGCATACGGGTCGAGCGAGCAGTTCGCGTTCAGGCCGAGTTTCCCGAAAATCGTGGTGCTGGCCGTAACGTCGATGTTCGACAGCCGCATCGAATCGGCCAGGAAGTTGTATGAACCTCTGAGGTTCAGCTGGTCGAGCAGTTTGATCTTTTCGTATTTCGACTTCGGGTCCTTGGGTTCTTCCGCCATCGGATCCTGTGATTTGAGGATTTTCGCCTCCAGGTTATTGGCAATGGAGAAAGACAGGGCAGCCTGCCGTCCGGTACCCGGAGGTGAGTACAGCTGGCCGGCGTACCTGTTATAATCGACGGTCCGCTCCACACCGTCCTTGTCGGTATACACGTAGGACGTATAGCCATTGCTCTTCGTTGCCAGGTTCGGGCTCAGGGAAAAACTCATCGAAGGCGTGATCATGTGCCGGATAGCCTGCAGTTTGCTCCGTTTCCCGAAATTGAACATACCGTAGATGCGCGTGTTCATCGAAATGCCGCCCGAATAGGTCTGCGTGACGCCGAAACGGCTGAACTGGTCGGTCCACATCGTTTCTACCTTGTTGGTTTCCGGGTTATATTCGCGATACTGCTCCCGGAAGAACCAGTTCATTCCGTATCGTACGCTTGGAGTAAACTGGAAATACTTCAGCAGCGTGAAGTTTGGCAGGCCGATGGTGAAACTGTGGTTGACGCCGTTCTGCATCCGGTTGACCATCTCCCGGTTAAAACCGAATTCGCTCGCCTTGAAAGCGATCTTGTTCTGCATCGTGGCGTTGTAGCTGAGCGAAATCTGCTCGTAGATGCGCTCCTTTCCGACGCGGTGCTTGCGTTTGAACGGATAAAAGCGGTTGACGTTGAGGGTGACGTTCGGCAGGGTGAACGAGTACGAACTGTCGCGGGAATTCTGTGAGTGCAGCAGGTTGAGCGAGAGGGATACGCCGCTCCAGGCTTTGGAATAGGAAATGGACGACGAGGCCTGGTTCTGGAGTGCGTCGCTTACGCTGGCCGAATTGTACCGGTTGTTCGACGGGCTGGAAAAATTGACGGATGCACGGAATGTCGTACCGGGGCGGGCCTTTGCATCCTGCGAATGGTTCCAGGTGATACCGAAATTCTTTGACTGGGAGTAAGACGGCGTATCCTTTTCTCCCGTGATGTCATTCGAATAATTGATGGCCAGGGAGCCGTCGAAAGCGTACCTCTTTTTATATCGGGACGTTACCCTCGCGGCCCAGGAACCATAGGTGTAGATGTCGCCGGTAAGGGCCAGGTCCAGGTAGTCGCCGATGACGAAGGAATAACCGAAATCGCGCAGGTAAAGGCCGCGGGCCTGTTCCTCGCCGTAGGTCGGTACGAGGATGCCGCTGGCGCGGTCGGGTTTTTCGGGGACGAAGCCGAAGGGGATGATGACCGGAAGCGGCACGTCTTCGATGACGGCGTAGGCCGGCCCGAACATCGTGCGCTGCTTGGGTTCGGTCATCACCTTGACCGTGGTCATTTTCAGGTAATAATGCGGATGTTCCGCATCGCATACCGTATACTGGCCACCGGAGATGTTGATGGACTGGTCCGGCATCATCTTGAGTTTCTGGCCGATCAGTTTTCCGTCGTCCTGCTGGGTGGCCATGTTTTTGATCTTGGCTTTCCGGGTGTTGAAGTTATAATAGACTTCATCCATCTCATAGTTCTTTCCGCCCGTGGTCATCACCGGACGGCCGGTGAGGGTGTTGGTGATGGTGTCGAGCGTCCCCTTGGCATAGACCACGTTCAGCTGGGTATTGTAGGCCATATAGTCGGCCTTCAGTTCCATATCCTGGTATTGGGCGGTGACATCCCCGAAATAGTAGATGATATTCCGTTCCAGATCCTCGATTACGGAGTCGCGGGCGGCGGAGAAGGCCGGACGGTCGATGGCCCCCTTCGGGGGTACGGCCAGTGTATCCCCTTCCGCAGAGAGTGAGTCGGGCGGAGGGACAGGCAGCTGCAGGGAATCGGGCGGCGGCGCGAAAAGCAGGGAATCAGGCTCTTGCGCCGACAGGGACAGTCCCCCCGCCAGCAGCAGGATCAATATCAGAAGCCCCCGTAATCCGGGTCGGATGGATAATCTTATGTTTTGCAAAACAAAATTCTTATCTTTGCAGAAAGGCAAAATTAATAATTTTTCAGCAACTAATATGCCATCTCGCGTAAAATACCTTCTCCGACGGTCTGGAATCCTGCTGCTGGCGCTCCTGCCGGCGCTTTTTCCTTCTTCACTGGCTCAGGCACAGGATGGCGGAATCCGCCTCCGTACGGTGGTCATAGACGCCGGTCACGGCGGACACGACCCGGGAGCGATTTCCAAGAGCAGCAAGATGAGCGAGAAGCAGATCAACCTGGATCTCGCATTGAAGCTTGGGGCCCGCATCGAGAAGGAATTACCGGATGTGAAAGTAATCTATACAAGGAAGACCGACCGCTTCGTCGAACTTGCCGAGCGTGGCAACATCGCCAACCGGAACCATGCCGACCTGTTCATTTCCATCCACGTGAATTCGGCTAGAAGTACTGCCGCTTCGGGTACGGAAACGTTCGTGATGGGTACCGACAAGAGCCAGTCGAATATGGAGGTGTGCAAGCGGGAGAATTCTGTGATCCTGCTGGAAGACGATTATTCCACTACGTACGAAGGATTCGATCCGAACAATCCGGAATCCTATATCATTTTCAACCTGATGCAGAACGCGCATTTCGAACAGAGCATCGCTTTCGCCGCGCTGATACAGCAGCAGTTTGTCAAAAACGGACCGATACGGAAGAGCAGGGGTATCCGTCAGGCGCCGCTTATGGTGCTTTGGCGCACTACGATGCCTTCGGTTCTTGTCGAGGTGGGTTTCCTTTCCAATGCCAACGACCGTACGACGCTCAATAATGCCGCCAACCGCCAGAAGATCGCCGATGATATTTTCAGGGCTTTCTCCACATTCAAACAGCAGTACGATTCCGACGCCGTCATTGAAATCGACGAGTCGATGCTCTCCCCGACGGAGCCTGTCGACGAGCAGGCGGCCATTGCCGGACCGCACTATGAAATCCAGATTCTGGCCACCTCGAAAAAGTTGAAAAACGGATCGGCCGAGTTGAAAGGGGTGACACAATACCAATGCAGACTTATCAACGGAATGTACAAATATTCTGTTGGTAATTTCCCGACGCGCGAAGCTGCATTGGCCCGGCTTCCCGAGATTAGGAAGAAATTTTCCGGAGCTTTCGTCATCGCGGTGGAGTAACGCTGCCGGTCTTTCAACCGTACTGTTTTTCTAACTCTATTATTTTCAATAATGTAGCCACTTCGTGCGCTTGTAATTTGCTGATTTTCAGGTAAAAACAAAAACCTGAAATTTTTTTTTCTTGATAATTAGGCACTTGCGTTTTTTTTGAAAAAAACAATCAAAAAAAGTTTTTTTTATCACCTTTTTTTCCCCAATTTTGTTGTCGAAACTTAGACCCGAGTATGATTCCCGAAAGACAGACAGAAGTTTGGACCCGTTGCCTTGAAATCCTCAGGGATAACCTGAACGAAGAGACTTTCAAGACCTGGTTCGGACCGATCAAGCCGATCTCCCTGGAGGACCAGCGGCTTACGATCGAGGTACCGTCTGACTTCTGGCGGGAGTATATCGAAGAGCATTTCATCGGCCTGCTGAGCAAGGTGCTCCGCCGTGAGATCGGACCTTC
This sequence comes from Bacteroidales bacterium, assembly GCA_017428245.1. Taxonomy (GTDB): domain Bacteria; phylum Bacteroidota; class Bacteroidia; order Bacteroidales; family UBA932; genus Cacconaster. Next base: position 64,432 of record JAFRRF010000020.1, on the reverse strand, counting down.
CGCCTCCCTGGTTTACAAAGTCCGCATCCTCGACGACATTTTCATCGAGCAGCGTCCCAAGGGCGGCCGGATCCGCAATGCGGAACTGCCGATTCCCGAGGCGGGCGCGCATTATACGGGCAGCGCCTATGCCATTCCGGGTCTCCGCCGGCTGAACATCGAGCCCTGTCTCAATCCGATCTATAATTTCGAGAATTTTATCGAAGGCAGTTGCAACCGGCTGGCCCGTTCCGCCGGTGAGAGCATCGCTGCCAACCCCGGACGGAGCACTTTCAATCCGCTGTTCATCTATGGCGGTCCCGGTCTGGGCAAGACCCATCTGGCGCAGGCCATCGGCATTGCGGTCAAGGAGCGTTTTCCTGAGAAGGTGGTGCTTTATGTGGGCGCCAATACTTTCCAGAACCAGTATATGAACGCCGCCTGTTCGGCCAAGAGCGCGAACAACGGCAACAAGGTGGCCGATTTCCTCCGCTTCTATCAGCTCATCGACGTCCTGATTATCGATGACGTTCAGGAATTCGCTGAAAAGAAGGGCACGCAGGGTGCATTCTTCCACATCTTCAACTATCTGCACCAGAGCGGAAAGCAGTTGATCCTCACCTCCGACAAGCCGCCCGTGGACCTGCAGGGCCTTGACCAGCGTCTTCTCTCCCGTTTCAAGTGGGGACTTTCTGCGGAACTGCTTCCGCCGGCCTATGAGACGCGTCTTGCGATCCTTCAGGCGAAATGTGCCCGAGAGGGTGTGGAAATTGCCGAGGACGTGCTTGCGTTCGTAGCGCGGAGCGTCAAGACGAATATCCGTGAGTTGGAGGGCATCCTTTTCTCCCTGATCGCCAACGCCACTTTCAATCATCAGGAAATCACGCTGGATCTCGCCCAGCGGCTCGTCGACAAGATCGTCACCGATCCCAAGAGCGAAATCACGGTTCCGCGGATCCAGGAAGCGGTCTGCAACTATTTCGGCATTACCGACGAAATTTTCCTTTCCAAGACGCGCAAGCGCGAAATCGTGCAGGCGCGCCAGATTGCGATGTATCTGAGCCGCAATCTGACAAAGACCTCCCTTTCGTCCATTGGCGCCCAGTTGGGCGGCAAGGACCATGCGACGGTACTTCACGCCTGCAACACGGTCAATGACCTGATGGATACCGACCGCAGTTTCCGCGGTTTCGTCCATGACATCGAGCGGGCGCTCAACGCATAAATATGAATACAGACAGAGTTTTGAACTTCTTCCGCGAGATTACCCGTATCCCGCGGGAGTCCGGGCATGAGGAACAAATCATCGCCTATCTGCAGAAATTCGCCGCGGACCGCGGCCTGGAATGCAAGACCGACAGGGTCGGCAACGTGATGATCGCAAAGCCGGCCTCGAAAGGGTATGAAAACCGTCCGACCGTCGTGCTTCAGGGACATACCGATATGGTGTGCGAGAAAAAAAGCACTTCGGGTTTCGATTTTTCCCGGGATGCGATCCAATATGTGATTGAGGACGGATGGATGATCGCCCATGACACGACGCTTGGCGCCGATAACGGCATCGGTGTGGCGGCGGCGATGGCTGTGCTCGATGACGACACGATCGAGCATCCGCGTGTCGAATGCCTTTTCACCGTTTCCGAAGAGACGGGGCTGGACGGCGCCCGCGCCGTGAAGAAGGGATTCGTCACCGGAAAGACGCTCATCAATCTCGACGATGAAGACGAGGGCTATTTCTGTGTCGGCTGCGCCGGCGGCATGGATACGGTCGGTACATTCACATATCGGGACAGGAAACTGCTGCCTGGCTTCGTGGTGACGAAGTTTACCATCGGTGGCGGCCAGGGCGGCCACAGCGGAGACGATATCGACAAGGGACGTATCAACGCTGTCCAGCAGATTGCCCGTTTCCTCAACGAAATCTGGCCTTATCGCATCGACCTCTGCCATATCGGCGCCGGAAACAAGCGGAACGCCATTGCACGTGGCGGTGAGGTGGTGGTAGCCATTCCCGCCCGTCGCGAAGAAAAGGTCGTTGCCGTGTTCAATGACTTTGCCGCCCGTCTGAAAGCGGAATATGCCGTGACCGATCCCGGCCTGTATTTCCAGGCTGAACCCATCGAATGGGAGGGTGGGGCGATCGACCGCGGTACGGCCGTCCGTCTGATCCGTGCCCTGATTTCCATCCCGCACGGTGTCGAGGCCATGAGTGCGGATATTCCGGGCCTGATCGAGACTTCAACGAACCTGGCATCCGTAAAGATGGCGAAAGGGCATAAGATCCTGGTGGGAACGATGCAGCGCAGTTCGGTCAACAGCCAGCGCATCTTCCTGTCGGAACGTGTTGCTGCGGTACTTGAGCTTGCTGGTGCAAAGGTCAAGCATTCAGATGGATATCCTGGCTGGAAGCCGAATATGAATTCCCACATCAAAGATGTCTGCGTGGAGTCTTACAAGCGTCTGTTCGGCCGTGAGCCGATTGTCCGCGCCATCCATGCCGGTCTGGAGTGCGGCCTGTTTACGGAAAAATTCCCGGATATGGATATGATCGCCTTCGGACCTACGCTTCGTGGCGTCCACGCGCCCGGCGAGCGGCTCGACCTGGCCTCGCTCGACCGTTTCTGGGCTGTCCTGCTCGACGTTCTCAAAAACATCTAGCCATGCCCCGGGTGATTGCTCCTTCGATGCTTTCCGCCGATTTCGGCAATTTGCATCGCGACTGCCGTCTCGTGAACCGGAGTGCGGCGGGTTGGTTCCATCTCGATGTGATGGACGGTGTTTTCGTTCCGAACATTTCGTTCGGTTTCCCGGTGTGCAAGGCTATTGCCGAAGTGGCGAAAAAGCCGCTCGACGCGCACTTGATGATTATCGAGCCGTGTCGTTATATCGAGCGCTTCGCTGCGCTCGGTGTAAAGTATCTTAGCGTTCATTATGAGGCGTGTAACGACCGTCACTTGAAGGAGTGCATCAAGATGATTCACGATTTCGGGATGGGAGCCGGCGTGGCTGTGAATCCGGAGACTCCGGCCGAGGTGCTGATTCCTTATCTGCGCGACATCGACTATGTGGTGGTGATGGGCGTACATCCGGGCTACAGCGGCCAGAAATACATTCCCGAGACTACCGAGAAAGTGGGTGTGCTCGCCGAGATGATCGCCGGCGCCGAAGCCGACTGCTTCATCCAGGTGGACGGCGGCGTGAATGTGTCGAATATCGCGGAGCTTGAGCGGCTGGGTGCCGGCGTCTTCGTGGCCGGTTCCGCCACTTTCTCCGCAGACGATCCGAAAGCTGCCATCAAGGCTCTGATGGAAGCGAAATAGTGTTCTGTCTATCCTTTACTGCCTAATCAAGGCAGGGATTCTCCTCATGGTTCGCGGCAGGGGCGTCCTTCGCTCCAGCCCCTATACGGCTAACTCCTCCCTTTTAGCCTCGCCAAAGCGAGTCTAACGGTCGTCAAACACACGCCGTTACTTTGGCGGGGCTTCCGCTTGTCCGCCTGTTTCCTGCCGTTCACAAATCGTCGTATCCCTGCCTTGATTACTTTCTTTTTGGGTACTGTCTGGGTTTGTTGAGGTTCACGAACACAGTTTCCCTGTAATCACATCCGTACTTTTCATTGGAGCAGATCAGCACAGAATAGGGATTACCGTTGACGGCTTTTCCTCTTTTAGCCACGATGATTCGGCCGCAGTGACACTTCGGGCAGCGCTCTGATTCGGGGATGATGTTTTCGTTTTCTTCTTCATCAATATCTACAAACTCCTTGACGAAAGGCGAAGGATTGTTTTGGTCGTAAAGTACCCAGGTATGTTTTTTTGCCCGGGTTATTCCAACATAGAAGACACGACGTTCTTCGCTGAATACATAGGCATCCGGTTCAGTCAGAACATATCTGAGTACAGGACTGTCCGAGATATCAGCCGGAAAGCCCATCGTTCCACCATTGCAGTTGATCAAGATGACATAGTCGCTCTCCAAACCTTTGGATTGGTGGACAGTCATGTAACGCATTTTCCGTTGTCCGTATGATATATAGTCTGCTCCGTCGTGAATGGATATGTCAGTGTTTTTGAAGACGTTGATATCGAATGAGTAACGGCCGAGCAGCAGAATTTCTTTATCTGGAGAAGTCTGGTCCGACAGTCTCTTGATGGTTCTCACTATATCATCCCGGCTTTGTGTAGGTATGAAGTCCAATTTGGTTTCGGATTCATGCCGGAAGGGATGGACTTTCTTAACGGCCTGTTCCGGATTGGCGAGGATGAATTTTGATGACTGCTCTATCGCCGGTTCCCCGAAACGATAGGTTGTTTCCATCAGACATTTCTTCGTGTAGCCGAAGTAGTCCTCAAAGTGCTTGAAAAGAGCCATATCACTACCGGCGAAGCGATAAATGGACTGCCAGTCGTCACCGACGCAAAAGAGTTTTGTAAGCGGTTTCTCACGACGAAGTGACTGAAGGAAATGATATCGGTCCAGGGAGATGTCCTGAAACTCATCCACAAGAATGTAATCGTAGTCTGGGCGATATCCGTTGTTGCAGAGTTCAGTAGCACGGATGATAGCATCGGTGAAATCGATGAGATTATTATCCTTTTCCATTTTTCGGTAAGCTTCGATAAACGGAGTGACGAGTTCATTTACTGTGAACCAGTCTATAGTCATGAATGCTTGCCGACGGATTGATTCAATACTTTTATCGCGAGATTTTAATAAGAAATTGAAGGATGTCAGCATATTCAGGATACTCTCTTCCTGTCTGACCAATTCCCGGGAAAGATTTTGGTTTATAGATTCATTGAAGACGACTCCTAAGTCCTTTAATTGTTGGGTCAGGACATGAAATACATCACCTCGGTGGAATCCTGCACTAGTGGTTTCAATCAAGGTGGTCCCATTCTGCTGATGTAATTGGCGTTTCCAGATGATACCGGATTTGTATTTATGTTCATCTTCCGAAGTGAAGAATGCTGGGCAATGGCCGTTTTCATTGACAGCGAAATGCTCAAGATAAACACGTCTGGATTTGCCGGATGGATTGTCAATGTAAATTGAGAAATCCGGGCAATACTGTCGATGATCGGAATCCACTGTGGGTATCTCGTATTTCTCTTCATATCGGAACTTGATGCCTCGGGAACCCAAGAAATCGCATATCTGGCTTTCTTCATCAGATTTGCAGAAAACGGGATGACCATCAATATCCTTGAAGTATGCTGGAATGCCATGCTTTTTGCGGTCCTGCATATATTTTTGCATCGAAGTATACTCGAACTGATCCTTCATTTTGTAGCGGGCTCGAATAATGTAATCCGCAACCGCCTGGCGGAACGAATCGTTTTCTTGGAAGAGTTTGTGATATACTTGAACAGAGAAGTCTTTGCCGGTTATGCTTGGCTTCTCCCCAGTTGCTTCGCCGATGATATCCAAAGCAAGTTTGTGAAAGGTGTTGCATTTGAGTTTCTTCTCTCCCAAGCGTTCAGACAGGGACTCTGCTGCCTTTCGGGTGAAGGTTATCAGCAGGATCTTCTCTGGGGAGACTTTTTGAACATCAATCAGGTAGCGTACCTTTCCGACGGTTGTCATTGTCTTGCCACTTCCGGCACTACTGATGACCAGTACATTATCTTCCAGAGACAAAACCGATTCCCGTTGTTGCCCATCAAGTGGATATGAGAGCACAGTATCGAAATACCGGGAGCAAACAATCAGTTGGTTTTCAATAAAATGATCATTGTTGGCCTTTTTGTGGCCCTGGCTGTCGGACATCGCATTATAGAAGCGAAGGATGCTTTCCTTATGCGGAGATTCTTCCAATTCCTTACAAGAAATAATGGAGGATACTTCTTTGAACAGGTCGGTATATTTCTCGTTCAGGGCGATGCGCTCGGATTCAGTGATGAAATGGCTATAACTGTAAAAAGAAATGAGTTCGTCAAGCGCTGCCTCAACAAGTGGCTGAATATGGATGAGGGTCTCTAAGCGATGAATTCTTTCCTCTCTCTTTGCACGAATCCGAATCGACACCCAAAAACAGATGACAACAGAGAGCAGTATGAGAACAACATACAGCATTTGATCAGAACAGAATTCGTAGTGCTTTCCTGCAAAAATACGAAAATATTCATATGGAAGAATACTGGACATGCCGTTCCGTAACGTGGATGCGACGATTTGCGAGCGGCAGGAAAGAGGCGGACAAGCGGAAGTCCCGTCAAAGTGACGGCGTGTGTTTGACGACCGTTAGGCTTGCCTTAGGCGAGCCTAAGAGGGAGGAGTTAGCCGTCAAGGGACTGGAGCGAAGGACGCCCCTGTCGCGAGCCATGAGGAGCAGCCACGTCACGGAACGGCTGAAATGCTAGAGGAGATATTTTATTTCCTTGAATCCGTAGTGCCGGAGCGTTCCGTCGCGGAGCTCCAGCAACAGCCGGGCCTCCGTGTCAATGCCCAGAATCCGGGCTTCGATGCGGCGGCCCGACCTGTGTTCGGTCGGGATGTCGCTGGCGGGCATCTCCTCGAAAGAATGCCAGCAACCGCGTCGGTAGAGTTTCTCCAGATACATCGCGTCGAATCCGTTGCGGGCATAGGGCGAGTCGAGCCGCTCGTAATAGCGGAAGATGCAGGCCAGCAGTTTGGGAAGTTCCTCCCGTACGTCGTATTCCCGCCCGGTCTGCAGGGACAGCGAGGTGGGATTGGGCAGGGAAGGGTCGAATTCCCGCTGATTGACGTTCAGGCCTATGCCTGCCACTGCGGCGGCGATCCGGCCTTCCGAAAGCGTGTTCTCGATCAGGGTCCCGCAGATCTTCCGGTCGCCGGCATAGATGTCGTTGGGCCATTTGATGGTCGCCTCCACACCTTGCTCCAGCAGATAGTCGGTCAGCCCGAGAGCGACGACCTGAGAGAGGATGAACTGCTCGGATGCCGGCAGGAAAGAGGGTTTCAGGAGAATGGAAAAAGTGAGGTTTTCGCCGGAGCGGCTCTCCCAGCGGTTTCCTTTCTGGCCCCTTCCGGCGGTCTGGAACATAGCGGCATAGACGCTGCGGTCGGCCAGATCGGCCTTGTCTGCCATCAGGCGGGTATTGGTCGAGTCAACCGTGTCAAACCATCGGATAAAATCTGCCATAATTTCAGTTCTGACGTATGGCTGGAAATTTGTAAGAATATTATATCTTTGTAAGATAATTTATGCAAAGATAATCGATTTTGAATGAATATGAACGATGAAATCCGCGTCATTGCCGACGCGATGCTGGAAAAGAAAGCCCAGGACGTAGTTTCCCTCGATCTGACGAAAATAGGAACGGCCATTGCAGACGCCTTCGTCATCTGCCATGCCGACTCGACGACGCAGGTCGTGGCCATTTCCGACAATGTGGAGGAAATGATGGAGAAACACTGCGACCGTAGTCCGCTCCGTAAGCAAGGACGGGAGAATGCTTTCTGGATTATCCTCGATTATAGCGATATCGTCGTCCATATCTTCAAGACGGACCAGCGTATGTTCTACCGTCTTGAAGACCTGTGGGCCGATGCCGTCAAAACCACTTACTCCGACAATCAATCATAATGGAAAATAACAAACAGCGCAATCCGCGGCAGCAGCGCCGTGGTTTCAACTGGTTCTCGCTGGTCTATCTGTTCCTGCTGCTGGGACTGGCCTATATGTGGTCGTCCACGGGAACATCCGATCCGCTCAAAAAGGAGTGGCTCGACGTGAAAGAGACCCTGCTTGCCAGCGGTGACGTAGAGAAACTGGTGTATGTCCGCAACGAGCATAAGGGTGAGATTTATCTCAAACAGGCATCATTGGACAAGTACAAGAATCTGTACGGCGGCCGGGAACCGAAGGCCGGCCCGCATTTCTATTTCCTGGTATCCGAGAAATTTGACGCCGAGAACCAGCTCGACACGCTGGTCGAGTCTCTTCCGGCGGATCAGCGGTTCAAGGTCGTGGTCGAGGAGCACAGGAACTATTGGGGTCCGATCATCGAATGGATCCTGTTTCCGCTGATGCTGCTGTTCATGTTCTTCCTCTTTATGCGTCCGATGCGCAATATGGGCGGCGGAGCCGGCGGCGGCATCTTCAATGTCGGGAAATCCCAGGCCAAACTCTATGAAAAAGCGGGAAATGTGAAAGTCACGTTCAAGGACGTGGCCGGTATGGAAGAGGCGAAGGTGGAAGTGAAGGAAATCGTGGATTTCCTCAAGAATCCGAAGAAATATACGAATCTGGGCGGCAAGATTCCCAAGGGAGCGCTGCTGGTCGGCCCTCCGGGTACCGGCAAGACCCTGCTGGCAAAGGCAGTGGCCGGTGAGGCGGACGTTCCGTTCTTCTCGATGTCGGGTTCCGATTTCGTGGAAATGTTCGTCGGCGTAGGCGCTTCACGTGTCCGCGATCTTTTCCGTCAGGCCAAGGAGAAGGCACCCTGCATCGTCTTTATCGACGAGATCGACGCAGTGGGCCGGGCCCGCAGCAAGAATGCGGGTTTCACGTCGAACGATGAGCGGGAAAACACACTCAACCAATTGCTGACCGAGATGGACGGCTTCGGCTCCAATTCGGGTGTCATCATCCTGGCGGCCACCAACCGGGCCGACATCCTCGACAAGGCCTTGATGCGTGCCGGCCGTTTCGACCGGCAGATCCACGTCGACCTGCCCGAACTCAAGGAACGCCTCGATATCTTCAAGGTGCATCTTCGCGGCATTAAACTGGCCCCTGGATTCCAAATCGATTTTCTGGCCAAACAGACACCGGGTTTCAGCGGTGCCGATATCGCCAACGTTTGCAACGAGGCGGCTCTGATTGCGGCCCGCAAGAACAAGGAAGTCGTGGAAAAACAGGATTTCCTCGATGCCATCGACCGGATCGTGGGCGGGTTGGAACGCAAGAGCAAGATCATCACGCCCGAAGAGAAGAAAACGATCGCCCATCACGAGGCGGGCCACGCCACGGTCAGTTGGCTGCTTCCCAATGCCAACCCGTTGCTGAAAGTTACCATCATCCCGCGCGGCCAGAGTCTGGGTGCGGCCTGGTATCTGCCCGAAGAGCGGCAGCTTACGACAACCGAGCAGATGATGGACGAAATGGCGGCGACCATTGGCGGGCGTGTGGCGGAGGAGCTGGTGAACGGCCGAATCTCCACCGGTGCGCTGAGCGACCTGGAAAAACTGACCAAACAGGCCTATGCTATGGTCACGTATTTCGGTATGAGCGAGCGGGTAGGGAATCTTTCGTATTATGATTCTACCGGCAGCCGCGATATGGCTTTCAGCAAGCCGTACAGCGAAAAGACGGCAGAACTCATCGATGAAGAGGTCAAGCGGCTCATTGACCAGGCGCACGTCACGGCTACGCGGGTGCTGACCGAAAACCGCGAAGGGTTCGAGCGGCTGGCAAAACTGCTGCTGGAACGCGAAGTGGTCTTTTCGGAAGACCTTGAAGAAATCTTCGGTCCGCGCAAGGGCGGTATCGATCCCAATAAGATGCTGCGCGAAGAAGAAGGGGAGGCCTGACGATGGGAACGCTGCTGAAACGCACGGTTTTCGGATTACTGTATTCCGCCATCCTGATAGGATGCATGCTGGTTCCCTGGGGGATCCTGGTACTGGTCTGTTTCCTTTCCGCAGCGCTTTTCCATGAGTTTTACAGGCTGACGGTGGACCGTCGTTTCCGCAAGGAGATGATTTGCCTTTCGCTGGGTTCCCTCGTCGTGCTGATTCTCTTGTTTTTCCATCTCCAAAGCGGTATTCCCGTCCGCTTTGCCGCGCTGGGTTTCCTTCCGGTAATGGCTGCGTTCATCTTCCTGCTGTTCGATGCGGCCGGGGATCACGCGTTTCCAACCGCACTCTTTTTTCCGCTGCTTTACGTGACCTTGCCGCTGGCTGCCCTGCTGATGCTGGCCTGGCCGTCGGGCGTTTTCTCCTGGCGTCTGCTGCTTGGGATTTTCGTGATTATCTGGATGAATGATATCGGCGCCTATATCGTGGGAATGTCGTTCGGACAGCGGCCGGACAGCCGTAAGCTGTTCCCGGCCCTTTCGCCGAAGAAATCCTGGATCGGCGTGGCAGGCGGAACCCTCTTTTCATTTATCGCCGCCTGGGCGGTCTTTGCAATCTGGGGTGCGTCCGTCCTTCCCCTGATACACTGGTTCGCGCTCGCGCTGATCGTCTCCGTTTTCGGCGTTTTCGGTGACCTGTTCGAGTCGCTCATCAAGCGTCACGCGAAAGTGAAGGACGCCGGCAACCTGATCCCGGGTCACGGCGGCGTACTCGACCGTTTTGACGACGCCCTGTTCACCCTTCCGCTTTCAACCCTTTACCTGCTTCTTTTCGGCCTTCTATGAAACTGGACAAAGATACCTACGGAACCGTTTTGCTGGTCTATCTGGTTTGTGTGGCCGGAATCGCCGCTCTGTTGCTTTTCGTCCCTTACGGATGGGTTAAATGGCCCTTGTCGCTCGCTTTGCTCTGGGTAGCGGGCTGGCAGACGTATTTCCATATGGTTCCCGACCGGGATCCCGTCGGCGATTCACACCGTATCTCTGCCGTGTCCGACGGAAAGGTGGTCCGGATTGAAACCGTCTTTGAACCCGGGTACCTCAAACGCGAGGCGCAGCTGGTGTCGGTCTATATGGATTTCTGGGACCTGCACGCCAATTTCTGGCCGGTGACGGGAACGGTATCCTATACGGAGTATTTCCCGGGCAAGCATCTGCTGGCTTTCAAGCCCAAGGCTTCCGAAGAAAACGAGCACTGCTGCACGGCTGTCCGTACGGAATCGGGCCAGGAAGTTATGTTCAAGCAGCTGGCCGGCGGTTTTGCCCGCCGCATCGTCTGTCACGCGGAAACAGGAAAGCCGGTGCGTGCCGGAGAACAGTGCGGCATCATCAAATTCGGTTCCCGGATTGACTATTATCTTCCCCTCGAAGCGCGGATCTGCGTGAAGGTGGGGGATGAGGTCAAGGCTGTCCTGTCGCTTATCGCTGAAATCTAGTCTTCCGCGTGGCGGTGTGCCGTTTCCCGGATGGCCGCTTCGTAGCCTGTGACGGCTGAAAACGGGGCGAACTGGGCCGCCCTTTGCTCCAGGGACATCTGCGGATGCCGTTTCGATACGGGATGGGGCAGGTTGATGATATCTTCGAAAGGGTCTTTCATCAGGCTTTGTGTCCTCCGATCTGTTGGTTGCGGTCGCGTCCGGTGGCCCCTTCCTCGAAATTCATTCCTTTGAGCACAGCATTTTTCCCGTATTGTTCTTTGAGCCGGAGCAGTGTCTGCTGCAGGCGGTGTTCCTTTTCCAGCGCCTCTTCTTCGGCCTCCCTTTCCCGCTCCAGTGCTTCATAGTCGGTGAACAGGTCGAGTTGGACGGGTTCCGTCTTCTGTCCGGCCAGCGCCCTGTCCACGACGTGGTCGGTGGTCAGGGTGATATGGCGGACGAGCAGGTCCGGATTGACGGTCCGGTCGAATATCTCGAGTGAGGCTTTGATGATCAGGCGGGCGCTGGCCGTCTGCCGGCCGATCCGGGACGTTCCGTGGGCGTGTTTCGGAACCTGTCTGCCGTAGTAGTCGGTCGCCGTTTCTCCTTGATAGCGGCCGGCAGACTGCTGCAGGCTGGCTGCGTCGTAACCTATGGTCAGGGTCACCTGGTCGGTAACCCGGTGCTGACGCTCCAGTTCTAGTGCTGCGGCATCGGCCATCTCCTTTACGACGACACGGGCTTTGCGCCAGTCGTACGGTTCGGCCAGCACCTGACCGCTGCTGAGCGAATTGCTCCCGGGGCGATAGGCCTTGATGGCAGCCATCGTGCAGGGCTCCCAGCCCCAGGCGTGATCGATAAGCAGTTCGGCGTTGATGCCGAAGAGTCCGTACAGCAGTTCTTCGTCCTGGAGGGAACATCGGGCCAGCTTGCCCATCGTATCGATTCCGTATTGTTCCAGCCGCCGGGCGATGCCGCGTCCCACGCGCCAGAAATCGGTCATCGGGCGATGGTTCCAGAGCTGACGACGGTAGGACATCTCGTCGAGTTCCGCGATCCGGGCCCCGTTTTCATCGGCCGCCATATGCTTGGCGAGGATATCCATCGCCACCTTGCACAGGTAGAGGTTCGTGCCGATACCCGCAGTCGCGGTGATGCCGGTCCGGCGGTACACGTCGCCGATGATGCGGGAGGCCAGTTCACGTGCGGAAACACCGTATAGACGGAGATATTCGGTGGCGTCGATGAAGACTTCGTCGATGGAATAAACGTGGATGTCTTCGGGGGAGACATAGTCGAGGTAGATGTCGAAGATCCGGGCACTGACCTCGATATAATGAGCCATCCGGGGCGTGGCCGTCTCGAATGTCATTTCCCAGTCTGGATGTCGGGCCAGTTCGGCGCTTGAGGAAGATTTGCCGGAAAAACGGTGGCCGGGCGCGGTCTGCAGCCGCTTCCGGTTGATTTCCCGCACCTGCTGCACCACTTCGAAGAGCCGCGGCCTTCCGGCGATGCCGCAGGCTTTGAGCGGCGGGGAGACGGCCAGGCAGATGGTTTTTTCCGTACGGCTGGCATCGGCCACGACCAGATTGATGTCGAGCGGGTCGAAACTGCGCGACACACACTCGACTGAAGCGTAGAAAGACTTCAGGTCGATGGCCAGATAACTGCGTTCCATCGGATCAGCGCGTGTACCAGCGTGGCGCCAGGTCGGCATTGGCCACGGAGAGGCCGACGCCGAACATCATATTGACATGGGCCAGCGTACCGGCAAAATCCCAGTCTTCCCTGTACTCATCGGAAGGCTTGTGGTACCAGTCCGCCCGGGGATACTTGTTCGGACGGGAGGGATCCACCAGGTCTTTTCCATATTCGATTACGACTGCAGGGACTCCCTTTTTTACGAAATTGAAGTGGTCGGAGCGGAAAAACCAGCCGTCGGAGTTGTCGTCGTTGAAGACCACATAGCGTCCCTGGGCACCTGCACTGGCCAAAAGATAGTTGTCCAGTTCGCAGGCACCTCCGCCCAGAACCACTACGTCGTGGGTGAGCGGCTCCGGTGCGATGCAGTCGAAATTGATGACGGCCGCCGTTTTCTCCATCGGGAATGCCGGATGTTCGCAGTAATACTCGGAGCCGAACAGACCGCTTTCCTCGAGCGTGGGGATGAAGAACAGCATCGAACGGCGCGGGCGGACGGGCAGTCCGGCGTATTTTTTTGCCAGAAGCAGGACGGCGGCCATCCCCGAGCCGTTGTCCGAAGCACCGTTGTAGATGGGGTCTCCTGTTTCGTCGGGTGTGCCGAAGCCGAAGTGGTCCCAGTGGGCGCTGAATACCACTGCCTGGTCGGCGAGGTCCGTTCCGGGGAGGACGCCGGCCACGTTGCAGGTCTCCTGGATTTCGTAGTCCACGTCCATCGTCAGATTTCCTTTGGCTTTGAGGACGAACGGCTTGAAGCCGGGTTTCTTTGCCGCGGCGACCGTCTGGTCAAAATCAATGCCGCAGGCCTCGAAAAGTTTGCGGCAGCCGTTTTCGTGGAACCATCCCTTGACCGCCAGTTCACCGGCGTTGCCGCTTGCTTCGTCGTAGAGGGCCAGGTTGCTGTCCACGTGGCCGTTCTCGCAGACGTGCCAGCCGTAACTGGCGGCCGCCGTGTTGTGCAGCACCAGGCAGCCGGCCGCACCCAGGCGCTGCGCCTGCTCGAACTTGTAGGTCCAGCGGCCGTAATAGGTCATATTCCTGCCCTGGAACAGGCTTGCGTCATAGAATCCGGGATCATTGACCATCGCAATGATGATCTTTCCCCTGACGTCCACACCCTCGAAATCGTTCCATCCGAATTCCGGCGCATCGATACCGAAGCCGCAGAAGACGAATTCGGCAGCGGGAATCTCGATCCGCCTGTCGGCACGCGCCGTCCAGACAACCAGGTCGGCGGGGTAGTTGAGATCCACTTTCTTTTTTGATCCCTTCACACGGAATTTGCCGCCGACGGGCCGGCTGACGGTGGAAATGGTCTTGACCTTCTGGAAATAGCTGTCGCCAAAGGCTGGCCGGAGTCCGATCTCCTTCATCTGCCCTGCCAGATAGCCGATGGTCTTGGTCTCATATTCGGTCATCGGTTTGCGTCCGCCGAATTCGTCCGAACCGAGCGTGATGATCCAGTTGCGCATCAGAACTTCTTCCTCATCCGGGGTAAGAGGCGTTCCGGGATTCTGCCCCTGCAGGGCCGGAGCCATGGTCAGAAGGGCGATAAGGAGGGGGATAAAGCGTTTCATAGGGTCAAGACCTTCCGGATGATAATGCTACTTTCTGAAGAGCGATACGATCCACAGCAGCAGGCAGGCGCCGATGACTGCGGTCAGGAGGCAGCCCCAGATGGTGGCACCCCAGTTGACGCCCAGCCATTTCAGCACGTTGCCGCCGATGAAGCCGCCGACGATGCCGATGATGAGGTTCAACAGGAAGCCGGAACCGGAGCCTTTCACAATCTTGCCGGCCAGAAAACCGGCCAGGGCTCCGACAAGGATACTGATAATGATGTTCATAATGGTTTGTTTTTAGTATTTCAAATATAAGGATATTTCCGTAAATTTGTGAAACTGAACACAAAAAAATGAAACGCTTCGTTCTTTTCCTTGCCGCCGTCCTGTTGTTGGGCGGCTCTGCCGCAGCTCAGAGCTATGAGCCCTCACCCGATAATCTCCGGCAACGGGCGGACTTCCAGCAGCACCGGCTCGGCATTTTCCTTCACTGGGGCATTTATTCCACCTATGCACAGGGCGAATGGTATCTGCAGACTTCCGGAATCGACAATGCTTCCTATTCTGTGGCGGCCCAGTATTTCAACCCCGTAAAATTCAATGCGGCCGACTGGGTGGCCGCCTTCCGGGATGCCGGCGCCGGTTATGTCACCCTGACTTCCCGGCACCACGACGGCTTTTCCATGTTCAAGACGTCCGCGTCTGATTACAATATTGTCGACGCTACGCCTTTCGGCCGGGATGTGACGGGAGAGCTCGCGGAAGCTTGTGCCGCGTCCGGGCTGCGTTTCCATCTCTACTATTCGACGCTCGACTGGATCAGGGAAGATTATCCGCAGGGCCGGACCGGCCTGCAGACCGGCCGGAAAGGCGACCGCCAGGATTATGACCACTATTTCAACTTTATGAAAACCCAGGTCCGTGAACTTCTGGCACAGTATCCCAATTTGAGCGCCCTATGGTTCGACGGCATCTGGGATCACGACGGTGATCCGGACTTTGATTGGCGGATGCCGGAGTTTTACGCTTATATCCATTCGATCAAGCCGGAATGCCTGATCGGCAACAACCATCATATCGCACCTTTCGAGGGAGAGGACTTCCAGATGTTCGAGCGCGACCTGCCCGGTGAGAACAAGGCAGGGCTGTCGGGGCAGGGAATCAGCCGGCTTCCCCTGGAGACTTGCGAGACGATGAACGGTGCCTGGGGCTACCGGATCACCGACACACAGTACAAGAGCGTGAAAGAACTGGTGCACCTGCTGGTGCGTGCGGCAGCGAAAAACGCCAATCTCCTGCTCAACATCGGTCCGATGGCCAACGGTGAACTTCCACCGCAGGCCCTCGACCGCCTGCGCGGGCTCGGAGTCTGGATGCGGGGCCATTCCGTCTCAGTCGACGGTACGACATCCACGGTCATCCCGCCGCAGGCCTGGGGCGTGACGACGCAGAACAGCGGACATATCTTCCTGCACGTGCTCGATCCTGATGCCCTGCCGCTCCGCGACGGCCTGTACAAACTTGTGGTCCCGCTGCCGGACGGTGTCGTACCGGCCCGCAGGGGAGCCGTTTCCCTGCTTTCCGGAGAGAAACTGGACTATTCCGTCTCGAAAGACGGATTCCTGACCGTTACCCTTCCCGTTTCGCAAGTGGAGGATATCGATACGGTGATTTCTGTTTGCTATTTCGCGGAACTGTCTTAATTTTGCGTTAAATTTTCGGATACTATGTTGATTGCACTGAAACTGCTGGGGTCGATTGCCCTTTTGATGTATGGTATGAAGGTGATGAGCGAGGCGCTCCAGAAGATGGCGGGCCCGCAGTTGCGACACCTCCTCGGGGCGATGACCACAAACCGTTTCACGGGGGTGGCGACCGGTGCGCTGGTGACGGTTGCCGTACAGTCTTCAGCTGCGACCACGGTAATGACGGTCTCTTTCGTCAACGCCGCCCTGCTGTCCCTCTCCCAGGCCATCTCGATCATCATGGGTGCCAATATCGGTACCACGCTTTCGGCCTGGATCATGTCGGCCGGATTCTCGTTCAATATCACAAATATCGTCTGGCCTGCCTTCCTGCTGGGCATCATCCTGATCCAGATCGGCAAGCACCGATATGTGGGAGATTTCCTCTTCGGTCTTTCGTTCCTGCTTTTCGCTCTGGGCATGCTCAATGCTACCGGGCGTGAGATGGATCTGGCCAACAATGCGGCCGTCGTGAACTTTTTCTCTTCGTTCGATTCCGGCAGCTACCTGACAATCCTGCTGTTCCTGCTTGTCGGCACGATCCTGACCTTCATCGCCCAGTCGTCCGCTGCCATCATGGCCATCACGATGGTCCTTTGCTCCACCGGTGCGATTTCCATCTTCCAGGGCATAGCCCTGGTTATGGGAGAGAATATCGGTACCACGCTGACGGCCAATATCGCGGCGATGTCGGCCAATACGCAGGCTCGCCGGGCTGCAGCCGCCCACCTGCTGTTCAACGTTTTCGGCGTGACGTGGATCCTGTGTTGTTTCTTCCCCTTCGTTCGTATGGTCTGCCGCATCGTCGGCCTTGACCCGACGGCCGATACGCAGTCGCCGACCCAGCTCTCTTTCGCGCTGGCGACTTTCCATACCGCCTTCAACGTCACCAATACGATGATCCTGATCTGGTTTATCCCCCAGATCGAGAAATTCGTCTGCCGGCTCATCAAACCCAAGCAGAGCGAAGAAGACGAGGAGTTCCGCCTGAAGTATATCCGCGGCGGTCTGATGAAGACGCCGGAAATCTCCGTGCTGCAGGCCCAGAAGGAGATCGCCGTGTTCGGCGAGCGTATGATGAAGATGTCACATATGGTGAAGGATCTGTACCGTACTACCGACGAGGCTGCTTTCAAGAAGATCTTCGACCGGCTTGAAAAATATGAGCAGATCAGCGACAATATGGAGAATGAGATCGGCAAGTATCTCGGTCAGGTGGGCGAGGCGCACTTGAGCGATGATACCAAGGAGAAGATTCGCGCGATGCTTCGTCAGATCGGCGAGTTGGAGAGCATCGGCGACAGCGGATTCAATATGGCGCGCATCCTTCGGCGCAAATATGAAGCGAAGATTGATTTTACACCGGAACAGGAAGAAGGCGTCAAGCAGATGTTCGGCCTTTCCCAGGAGGCCGGCGCCCGTATGCTGGAGATGCTGACGGGCCGTCGCGAGGATTTCGACTTCAATCCTTCGGAAGAGATCGAAGCCCGCATCAACGAGTGCCGCGAGCGGCTCAAGGAGCAGAACCTGCGCGATGTGGACAACCACGTATATACCTACGACAGCGGCAGTATTTATATGGACCTTGTCAATGAGGCCGAGAAATGCGGCGACTACATCATCAACGTCGTGGAAGCCCGTCTGGGCACTTCCCATCGGGAGAGCGAACGATAACGGATTCCGGAATACAAAAGAAGGGCAGCCGACGGCCGCCCTTCTTGTTTTGATCCACAGGAGTATTATTCCTGTTCGATGGCGCCCTGAGGGCAGACACCGGCGCAGGTGCCGCAGTCGACACAAGCGTTAGGATCGATCTTGTAGATGTCGCCGGCGGAGATGGCGCCCATCGGGCATTCATCGATGCAGGTACCGCAAGCAACGCAATTTTCAGTGATTTTGTAAGCCATGGTTGAAAAGTTTAAGTGTTGTTTTGATTTCGTTCGTCCGGATAGGCAAAGATAATACCAATTTTGCGAATCTTCAATTAATAACCGAAAATTTCGTCGGTCGAGACCTGTTTGATCTTGCCGTAGTTCTCCAGTGCCTTGAGATCGAGGTCGCCCTTGCGGCCCAGGATGCCGATGGTGTACGGTTTGTCCTTGACAAATTCCTGCTGGAATTTGATCACGTCGTCGAGCGTGAGGGAGGGGACTTTCTCGTAGATGACCTTGTTGAGGTCATAGTCGAGACCGCGCTTCTGGGCAGCAAGGTACGAAGCCAGGACGTTGCCCTTGACGGTACGGGCCGTGCGGAGGTTCGAGATCAGCGACTCCTTGGCGATGTTGAAGGCGTTCTCGGAGACCGGCATATTGTTGATGATCTCGTCGAAGGCGCTCAGGGCGTCGATCAGTTTGTCGTTCTGCGTGCCGATGGAATAGGTGAACAGCGACGGGTGGTCCAGGTCGGACGGGATCGAGTAGTTGGCGCGGGCGCTGTAGGCCAGGCCGCGGGCTTCACGGATCTCCTGGAAGACGATGGAGTTCATTCCGCCGCCGAAGTACTCGTTGTAGAGCCGGATGATGGGGGCGGTCTCCACGTTGAACTTCAGGCCGGTGTTGTAGAAGGCCTGCAGATTGAGCTGGTTGGCGTCGTACGGGGCCACGACAACGGCGTCGGTTTCCGTAGGCAGATAGGCGAACGGATCGCCCTTGACCACGGGGTTGAGCTGGCCGGGCACCTGGTGGATGCGGTTGACGGCGTCGACGAGTTCGTTTTCGGCGAGCGGGCCGTAGTAGAGCACCTTGTGCTCATTGTCGAAGATGTGATGGATCTTCTCGAGCAGGGCTTCATCGTCAAGCTGCATCAGTTCGGCGGCGGAGAGGATGTTGGTCTGCGGGTTCTTCGGACCGTACATGGCGTAGGCGGACATCCGCTGGGCGTTGCTTCGCTGGTTGAGTTTTGCGTTGCGGCGTTCGTAGAGGGTGTTGAACTTGAGCATCTGAAGGGCTTCCGGGTTGGCCTTCGCGTGGGCGATGACCTTCTCGACAAGTTCCATGGCCTCTTCCATATTCTCTGCAAGGCCGCTCAGGGTCACCTGGGTCTCTTCGCCCATGCAGTTGACACTCATATTGCAGGCCAGTTTATAAAAGGCTTTCTGCACTTCTTCCGGCGTCATGTCATCGGTGCCGAGGAAACTGAGGTAGTTGGCAGCGAAAGGCATCACCTTGTCTGCGTAGCTTCCGGTCTCGAAGTAGTAGGTCAACTGGAAGGTGCCGTTGCTCACGTTCTTCTTGTAGAGCACGGGGATGTCGTTCTTCGCACTGAGGATCGACATATCTTTCTTGTAGTCCACGAACACGGGCTCAATGGGTGTGACGGTCGAGGCCTGGAGGTCGCGCAGGAACTGACTGGACGCGTCGCGGTTCATCATGATCGGCGTGATGGCCGGCTTGGCGATGCGGGTGTCGGTCGGATCGGGCTGCTCGAGCTTGTTGATCTGCACGTAGTTGTCTTTGAAGTGCTCGTTGGCGAAGGCGACCAGGTCGTCTTTCGTAATCTTTGACAGCTCGTCGATCTCGTGGACGAAGTCTTTCCACTCGATGTCGTTGATGAAGCAGTTCACTTCAGCGCTCACCAGGAAACGGGAGCGGTCGCACTGCTGCATGAACCGGAGTTTGGCGTTGTTGATGATGGCGGTCAGCAGGTCTTCGTCGAATTCGCCTTTCTTGACCTTCTCGATCTCGGCGAGAGCGATCTGCTTGACTTCTTCCAGGCTCTGGCCCTGGAGCGGCTCACCCATCACCACGAAGGCGGAGTAATCGGCCATGGTCTCGGCCACCGCGTACATGCTCAGAACCTTCTGCTGCTGGTTCACGTCGAGGTCGATGAGGCCGGCCTTGCCGTTGGTCAGGATGGAACCGATCAGGTCGATGTATTTGGCTTCGGGGCTGTTGGCGCCCGGGAAGCGCCAGGCGAGGAGAATGTTGGGCGATTCAAGGCCGAGGACGTCCTTCACCACCGGGGCGGTGATGGGGTCTTCAGGCTCGAATTCCATCTTCTTGAGGTCCTTGTTGGGCTTCAGCGGGCCGAAATACTTGTCGATGACCTTGATGGCTTCGTCGGGATTGAAGTCACCCGCGAGGCATACGGCCATATTGTTGGGCACGTACCACTGGTCGTGATATTTCTTTACGTTGGTGATCGAGGGGTTCTTGAGGTGGTCGCCCCAGCCGATGACGGGGGTGTGGTAGGGGTGCTTCGGGAACAGGGCGGCGAAGGCCGCTTCCTGGACTTTCTCCTGGTCCATCACCGCATACATGTTGTATTCCTCGTAGATGGTTTCCAGCTCGGTGTGGAAGCCGCGGAGAACGACGTTCTCAAAACGGTCGGCCTGGATCTTGGCCCAGTTCTCCAGCTGGTTGGAAGGGATGTTTTCGGTATAGCAGGTCACGTCGTTGCTGGTGTAGGCGTTGGTTCCGCGGCCGCCGATGGCCGCCATCGCCTTGTCGTACTCGTTGGGGATGAAGATCTTGGAGGCTTCATACGAAATGGAGTCGATCTGGTGGTAGATGGCCTTGCGCTGCTCGGGATCGGTGGTTTTGCGATACACTTCGAAAAGGGACTCGATCTCATTGAGGAGCGGTTCCTCCTTGGCGTAGTCCGTCGTGCCGAGCTGTTTCGTACCCTTGAACATCAGGTGTTCGAAATAGTGGGCGAGACCGGTGGTCTCCTGCGGGTCGTTCTTGCTGCCGACCTTCACGGCGACGTGCGCGTCGATGCGCGGTTCGTCCTTGTTGACAATCATGTAGACTTTGAGACCGTTGTCCAGCGTGTAGATGCGCGCGCCGGTGGGATCTCCCTTGACAGTCTCATACTTGTACTTGCTGCAGGATGCGGCGGTGAGCACAAGGACTGCCATCAGGAGCAGGGTGGTGATGCGTTTCATAACTTGGCTTGATTTATGTAAATTTGAGGCAAAAATAATCAAACAAATGGTATCTTTGCACAAATAAAAATAAAATGAAGAAAATACTCATATCCCTGTCTGCTCTCCTGCTCTTTTCCGCCGGGCTTTCCGCTCAGGAGGAGATCTATTACAAGGAGGCCGACGTGGTTCGTTTCGATAAGAAAATCCACGATTTCGGCGACGTGCTGATTGCCGAGGGAGCCGTGTCCTGCGTCTTCACTTTCACCAATATAGGGACTCAGCCGATCGTCGTCCAGAATGTGATTTCATCGTGTGGATGCACCACGCCCGAGTGGACCCGCGAACCGGTCCGCCCCGGTTCCACAGGGACGATCCAGGCCACGTTCAGCAACGACCAGGGCCCTTATCCCTTCGACAAGACGCTGACCGTCTATGTCGGCGTGGGGAAATCCAGCCTTGAGCGGCCCGTACTCCTGCGGCTACGGGGTGTATCGCACGAAAAGAAGAAGGACCTTGACGAGATCTTCGTCACGCAGATCGGCCCGCTGGGCATGCGGAAGGTCCAGACCTCGATCGGATATATCGACCAGGGCGTGGTCAAGTCCGACCAGATGCAGGTGGCCAATCTCTCGAAAACCGAACTGACGGTCGAGCCGTTCGCGGTTACGCCGGGCCTGACGGTCACCGTGACACCCAACCCGATTCCCGCCCGAAGCATGGCCCGTCTCAACTATGCCGTCGATCCGGCCCGGATGGAGAAGACATCCTGGGGCAAGCAACGTTTCGAGGCGTCGTTCCGCCTTAATGGCAGGGAATATTCCGACAAATTGGCAGTCACGGGCGTGATCAAGGATTATTTCGAGAATCTCTCGAAAGCCCAGATCGAGCAGGCCGGCATTCCGGTCATCGAACGCAGCTACTATGAGTTCGGTGAAGTGAAGAAAGGCGCGACCGTCCAGGCAAGTTATACTATCCGCAACAAAGGAAAGAACCCGCTGGTGATCCATCATATCGAAGGCCAGGGTGCAGCGGAGATCCAGACGCAGTTGCCGCTCACCATCAAGCCGGGCGGAAAGGCCGAGGTGAAAGTCCGTCTCAAGACGGCTTCGCTCGACTATACCGGCGAAGTGATCGAGGTACTGACCGTCATCACCAACGCCCCGTCCAAACCTATCCTGAACCTGTTCATCACCGGAAACGTCAAATAACATATGGCTATCGACAAAACGCACCAAGGCGATTTTTTTGACGACTATCATAACGAAGATTCCAGCCTGATCATCAACGACGGAGTAAAACAGCCTCCGATCGTCAATCCTTATCTGAAAAACGTTTTCAAGAAGCGTCCGGCCGTCAAGTCCGTAGACGAATATATGGAAGGCATACAGCGGGGCGACACGACCGTGCTGAGCCAGGCCATCACGCTGGTGGAGAGTTCGCTGCCCGGTCACCGTGCCGTGGCGCAGCAGATCATCCAGCGCTGCCAGGCCATTTCCAACGAAAAGGAGACGATGCGCATCGGCATCACCGGTGTGCCCGGTGCAGGCAAGAGTACCTTCATCGAGGCATTCGGCTCATATCTGACGAGCGAAGGGCATCGCCTGGCGGTACTGGCCATCGATCCGAGTTCCGAGAAAAGCAAGGGCAGCATCCTGGGCGACAAGACGCGTATGGAGACGCTCTGCCACGATCCGAACGCTTTCATCCGGCCCAGTCCGAGCGCCGGTTCGCTGGGCGGTGTGGCGCGTAAGACCCGTGAGACGATCCTTCTGTGCGAGGCGGCCGGTTTCGACGTAGTCTTCATCGAGACGGTGGGCGTCGGACAGAGTGAGACAGCCGTCCACTCGATGAGCGATTTCTTCCTGCTGCTGATGCTTTCCGGTGCCGGCGACGACCTGCAGGGTATCAAGCGCGGCATTATGGAAATGTCCGACCTGATCGCCATCACGAAGGCTGACGGTACGAATGTGGAGAATGCCCAGATGGCCCGGGCGCTCTATGCGAACGCCCTGCATCTTTTCCCGCCTACCGAGTCGGGTTGGGTGCCGACAGCCGTCACTTCGTCGGCCGTCACGAAGGAAGGCCTCCCGGAGATCCTGAAAAAGATCGAAGAGTATTTCGCGCTGGTCAAGGGAAACGGATTCTACCGGAAAAAGCGGCGTGAACAGGCCCGTTACTGGATGTATGAAAGTATCAACGAAAGCCTGAAGAATATGTTCTACGAGGATGAACGCATCGAGCGGCTGATTCCGGAGTACGAGGATGCGGTGCTGCGGGGCGACTTGGAGTCGTTCTCGGCGGCCTCGGAACTGATTGACAAATACCAGAAAAAACTATAAGAAGCAATATGGCAAATTTACTGAAGAAACTGTTCGGCAGCAAAGCTGAGCGTGATGTCAAGCAGATCACGCCGACTCTGAAGCTGGTCCTGGCGGCCTATGACCGCATCGATAAGCTGAGTGACGACGACCTGCGTGCCGAGAGCGCCGCGCTGCGTGAAAAGGTACGTGCATACACGGCTGCTGAAGAGGAGAAGGTGGCGCAGATCCGCGAACAACTCTCCGATCCGGAGATGGAAGTTTCGCGCAAGGAGAAACTTGCGACCGAACTCGACGAACTGACCAAGACCATCGACAAAAAAATAGAAGAGATACTGGACCAGGTCCTTCCCGAAGCGTTCGCCATCGTCAAGTCGACGGCGCGCCGTTTCAAGGAAAACGAAAAGATCCGCGTCAAGGCGACCGATTTTGACCGGGACCTGAGTGCGAAGCACGATTTCGTGAATGTGGACGGCGATTACGCTCTCTGGCGCAACAGCTGGATGGCGGGCGGCAACGTCATCACCTGGGACATGGTGCACTACGACGTGCAGCTGATCGGCGGTATTGTCCTGCATCAGGGCAAGATCGCGGAGATGGCCACCGGTGAAGGCAAGACCCTCGTGGCTACGCTTCCCGTGTTCCTCAATGCGCTCGCCGGAAAAGGCGTCCACGTAGTTACGGTCAACGACTATCTGTCGAAACGAGACTCCGAGTGGATGGGCCCGCTCTATATGTTCCACGGCTTGAGCGTGGACTGTATCGACAAGCACCAGCCCAGCACCGACGCCCGCAGGGCGGCTTATCAGGCCGACATCACCTTCGGTACGAACAACGAGTTCGGTTTCGACTACCT
Source organism: Bacteroidales bacterium (assembly GCA_017428245.1). Taxonomy (GTDB): domain Bacteria; phylum Bacteroidota; class Bacteroidia; order Bacteroidales; family UBA932; genus Cacconaster. The sequence goes on along the minus strand of JAFRRF010000020.1, from coordinate 40,429 downwards.
GCGCGACAATATGGCGATCAACCCCAAGGACCTTGTGCAGCGGAAGCACCATTTCGCCATTGTGGACGAGGTGGACTCCGTCCTGATCGACGACGCCCGTACCCCGCTCATCATCTCCGGCCCTGTGGAACGCGCCGGCGACGAGACCTTTATCGAATATAAGCCCTATGTAGAGCGCCTCTACAACGCGCAGAAGAATTTCGTCAACCAGACCCTGAACGAAGCCAAGAAACTGATCGCGGCCGGCGAGATCAACGACAAGGGTGAAATCCTGCTCCTGCGCGCCCACAAGGGACTCCCCAAGTATCCGCCGCTGATCAAATACCTCAGCGAGCCCGGTATCAAGCAGATCCTGCAGAACGCCGAGAGCAAAGTCATCCGCGCCGCTTTCCAGGACAAGGACATCGAGCAGCGCGTGGTGACCAACGAACTCTTCTTCGTCATCGACGAGCAGCAGCGGACCGTGGAGCTGACCGACAAGGGCAACGATGTGCTGGCGCAGGCCGTGGGGGACAAGGATTTCTTCCTGATGCCCCGTCTGGGCGACGAGGTGGCGCGCATCGAGAAGGGCGAAGGCACGCCTGAGGAGAAACAGCGGCTCAAGGACGAACTCTATGCCAATTATTCCCTCAAGGCCGAACGTATGCATACGGTTGACCAGTTGCTCAAGGCCTATGCGATGTTCGCCAAGGATGTGGATTATGTGATCATCGACGGCAAGATCAAGATCGTCGACGAGGGAACGGGCCGCATCATGGAGGGCCGCCGCTGGAGCGACGGTCTGCACCAGGCTGTTGAGGCCAAGGAGAACGTGAAGGTCGAAGCGGCCACGCAGACATTCGCGACCATCACGCTGCAGAACTATTTCCGTATGTACCACAAACTCTCCGGCATGACCGGTACGGCCGAGACCGAGGCCAAGGAGTTCTGGGACATCTACAAACTCGACGTCGTGGTGATCCCGACCAACCGGCCGGTAATCCGTGACGACCAGAACGACTTGATCTACAAGACGAAGAAAGGCAAGTACGCCGCCGTCATCGATAAGATCCAGGAGTATATCTCCCAGGGCCGTCCGGTGCTGGTGGGTACGACTTCCGTCGAGATATCCGAATTGCTGAGCCGAATGCTGAAATTGCGCGGCATCAAGCATCAGGTCCTGAATGCGAAGCAGCACGCCCGTGAGGCGGAGATCGTTGCGCACGCCGGCGAGCCGGCTACCGTAACCATCGCAACCAATATGGCCGGTCGTGGTACCGATATCAAGCTGACGCCCGAAGTCAAGGCGGCCGGCGGTCTGGCCATCATCGGTACGGAACGCCACGACAGCCGCCGCGTGGACCGTCAGCTCCGCGGCCGTAGCGGCCGACAGGGTGACCCGGGCAGCTCGATCTTCTATGTGTCGCTGGAAGACGACCTGATGCGTATCTTCGGAAGCGAACGGATTTCGAGCATCGTGGACCGTATGGGCATGAACGAGAACGAAGCCCTGGAGGCATCGATGCTCTCGAGTGCCATCGAACGCGCCCAGCGGAAGGTCGAAGAGAACGATTTCGGCACCCGTAAGCGTCTGGTCGATTACGACGATGTGATGAACAATCAGCGCGAGGTGGTCTATACCAAGCGCCGCAGTGCCCTTACGGGCGAACGTATCGACGTGGATGTGCTCAACATGGCCACGGACTATTGTGAGATGTTTGTCGAGCAGAACCGCGACAGCGATTTCGACCTGTTCTGTGAACAGCTTCGCCAGACCCTTTCCGTGGAACCCGATTTCGACGAGAAATTCTACGAGCATGCCAAGCGGGACCAGCTGGTGGAAAGACTCCAGCAGACGATCCTTGCCGTGATGCAGCGCCGTTTCGACACCCTGGTCGAACGTTCCTGGCCGATCATCAAATACGTGTATGAGACCAAGCGCATGTTCTATCAGAATATCGCCATCCCGATTACCGACGGCAAGATGGGCTATACCGTACTGGTCGATCTGAAAAAGGCTTACGAGACAAAGGGCCGGGAACTGATCCGGGCCGTCGAAAAGACCATTACGCTGCGTGTGATCGACGAATACTGGAAGAACCATCTCCGCGAGATGGACGATCTGAAGCAGTCCGTTCAGAATGCGGCTTACGAGCAGAAAGACCCGATCGTCGTGTATAAGACTGAAAGCTACAATCTGTTCATCACGATGCTTGAGAATCTGAGCAAGGACGTGCTCGCATTCCTGCTCCGTACGCAGCTTTTCCTGCGTCAGGAGCAGCAGCCTGAGGACGTTGTGACGGAAGGCCACGAGAAACGGTCGGATATGAGCCGGATGCAGACGAGCCGCCCGGACCTGCTGACCAACAGTTCAGAACCCAAGACGAATGCGCCGATCCACGTGGAGAAGAAGGTCGGACGCAACGATCCCTGCCCCTGCGGAAGCGGCAAGAAGTATAAGAATTGTCACGGTAAAGAAGCATAATATGAAATACGATGTGATCGTCATCGGCGCGGGCCCCGGGGGCTACGTAGCCGCCATCCGGGCAGCGCAGCTCGGATTCAATACAGCCGTTGTGGAACGCAGTGAACTGGGCGGTATCTGCCTCAACTGGGGCTGCATTCCGACCAAGGCGTTGCTCAAGAGCGCACAGGCGCTTCATTATGCCGAGCGGGGCTCGGACTATGGCTTTACTGCAGAGAATGTCACAGCGGACCTGACTGCCATCGTCGCACGCAGCCGAGGTGTGTCCGCTACGATGAACAAGGGCGTGGAGTATCTGTTCAAGAAAAACAAGGTGACCGTCATCAAGGGCAGCGGAAAGGTACTTGCCGGCAAGCGTGTCGAAGTTTCACCGCTGGAAGGACCGGTTGAGGTCCATGAGGCTGACCACATCATTCTGGCCACGGGTTCACGTCCGGCCGAGTTGCCTTTCGCCCGCATCGACGGAGAGAAGATATGGTGCTACTACCAGGCCCTCGCGCCGGAGGCGCTCCCCAAGAGTCTGGCCGTCATCGGCAGCGGCGCCATCGGCACTGAGTTCGCGTTCTTCTATCGCTCACTCGGCGTTGAGGTGACGGTCATCGAGTTCATGGACCGTGTGCTGCCCATCGAAGACGACGATACCTGCGCGCAGGTGAGCCGTTCGCTCCGCAAGGCGGGCATCAAGGTGATGGTCTCCTCGTCGGTGAAATCGGTCGATACGTCCGACGAACTCTGCCGGCTGACGGTAGAGACCAGGAAAGGGGAGGAGATTGTCGAGGCCGAGAAGGTTCTTTCGGCTGTCGGTGTCCGTCCGAATACCGAAGGACTGGGCCTGGAGGCGCTCGGCATCGAACTTAATCGCGGAAAGGTTCCGGTGGATACGTTCTACAAAACTTCGGTCGAAGGAGTGTATGCCATCGGCGACATCATCGCTACACCTGCGCTCGCGCACGTCGCTTCGGCGGAGGCTGTTTGCTGTGTCGAGGCGATTGCCGGACTGAATCCTGCGCCGGTGAATTACGACAATATTCCTGGTTGCACCTATATTTCGCCGGAGGTGGCTTCGGTCGGTATGACGGAACGCAAGGCGAAAGAACTGGGCATCGAGTATAAGATCGGCAAGTTCCCGTTCACGGCTTCCGGCAAGGCGACGGCCGCCGGCGCACGCGACGGCTTCGTGAAACTGGTGGTAGATGCCGCGACGGACAAGGTCCTCGGCGCCCACCTGGTCGGTGACAATGTCTCCGAGATGATCGGCGGCATCGTGGCGGCCCGTAATCTCGGCGTCACCGCGAAGCAACTGGCCGGTTCGATGTTCCCGCATCCGACGATGAGCGAGGCCCTGATGGAAGCGGCTGCGGCCGTCCATGGAGAAGCCATTCATATTTAAATCGATATGCTATGAAGAAATTATTCATTCTTTGTGCGCTGCTTCTGCTGGGTATCGGTGTGGCCAATGCCCAGACGGTGTATTCCACCAGTTCCAAGAGCGACGCCAATGTGAAAGTCTACGTGACGCAGAGCAAGAGCGAAGCCGACCTGGTGGTGTACAAATGCGACACCAAGAGCGATGCATCGGGCAACAAGGGGCTCTGGTATTTCGTCAGCTCCTCGAGCGAGGCCAAAAAGAAGGTCTATTTCACCACTACCAAGTCCGAAGCCGACATCGTCATCTATTACACCCGTACCAAGAGCGAGGCCGGCTGGCAGAACCGCGGCAAGTCTTCCAAGATGGACTGAGTCCTGTCAAGTCCTGTCGATATCCTGCATCGAACCATCCGCGGTCAGCGGATGGTTCGTTTTATGTTGTAACGGTTCCGGTCTGTGGCGTTGCGGGCAATCAGCTCGCCGAGGAAGCCGGTGAGGAAAAGCTGTGCACCGAGGATGACGGCTACGAGTGCCAGGTAGAACAACGGCTGGTCGGCCACGGGACGGAAATAGGCACCGTGCGCCTGCGATACCAGTTTGTCGACGATCAGCCAGATGGCGATAACCGCGCCGACCAGGAATGTCAGCGTGCCGATGCCGCCGAACAGATGCATCGGTTTCTTGCCGAACTTCTGCAGGAACCAGATGGAAAGCAGGTCGAGGAAACCGTGGATGAAACGGTCCAGTCCGAATTTGCTCTTTCCGTATTTCCGCTTCTGGTGATGGACTTCCTTTTCACCGATCTTGTCGAATCCCGCCTGCTTGGCAAGATAGGGGATGAAACGGTGCATCTCGCCATAGACCTCGATGTTTTTGACGACCTCGTTGCGGTAAGCCTTCAGCCCGCAGTTCATGTCGTGAAGCTTGATGCCCGTTACCTTGCGCGCCGTGGCGTTGTAAAGCTTCGACGGCAGGTTCTTGGTCGCAACGTTGTCGTAACGCTTTTTCTTCCATCCGGAGACCAGGTCGTAGCCTTCTTCTCGGATCATCCGCATCATCTCGGGAATCTCCTCGGGAGAATCCTGCAGGTCGGCGTCCATCGTGACCACGATGTCGCCCTTTGCCGCTTCGAAGCCGCAGTACAAGGCTGCAGACTTGCCGTAATTGCGCCGGAATCCGATGGCGCGGATCTGCGGATATTTCTCCGAAAGCTCGGAAATGACTTCCCAGGAACGGTCGCGGCTGCCGTCGTCGACCATTATGATTTCATATTCGTAATCGTGCGGCGCCAACGCCCGGTCAATCCAGGCGACCAGTTCGCGGAGTGATTCCTCTTCGTTGTAAAGCGAGATGACAATCGAGAGATCCATGGGATTAAAAATTGAATTCGTCGTCCTGGTTCCGGTTCATTTCTTCCGGCGTAAAGACGGAACGGTTGCCGGATGTCGAACGGGAGAGGATGGCGCTGAAGACCAGCCCGAGCAGCACGCACCAGAAGAAGGAAGAAATGCAGTTGATCTGCGCATAATTGTCTTCCATCTTCAGCATGACGTCGGTAAACGTGTCGGGAAGCATTGAGCCCATCTGCTCGAAACCGGTGTACATCTGTTCGAATGCTTCGGCTACAGCATTCGGAAACAGGAACTGGTACTCGACGAATGCCCATACGGAACAGACGATGGCCGACAGCACGCAGACGATTACGCCATAACCGAAGGTCGACTCATTCGGGTGGGCCTTTCCGTAGCGTTTCATGATGACCCACAGGAGCCAGATGCTGCCCACCAACTTGACAAGCCATAGCAGCATGCCAAGGAAGGTGTTCTTGGTCAGGAAGGTAAGCGTCGAGACGACGACGGTGACGGCGGCCAGGATGAGACCGTCCCTGGCGGCCATGCTCCATTTGGAGACGGGTTCGGTGTTTTCCATTATTTTGCTGCTTCTTTGGGTTCTTCATCTTCTTCGTGGAGGCCCACGGCGTGCGAGACGGGGACGGAGAAAGCGATGCCTTTGCTTTTGGTCGAAAGACCTACGTCCTGATACAACTTGTGCATCACGTCGTCCTTGATGTCCTTGGGGACGATGAGCCAGAGAATCTCCTTGTCGGGCTGGATGGAAATCTGGTAGAATTCCTCCGCTTCGGGATTGGCGGTTCCCCTGGCGCGGATGATGGTGCCGCCCTTCGCACCGGCCTTGCGGGCCACTTCCATCGCTTCAATGGCGAAACCGGCATTGACGATGCAGAAGATGAGTTCGTATTTTTTCTTGTTCATTGCTTGATTGTGCGCTTGTCGTTGCTTAAGAAACCGTAAACCAATTTGCCGATGAGGCTGGAGAGGGGAACGGAGATGGCTATGCCGCCGCCGCCTTTGATCGTTGAGAAGTTTTCGTCGAGGAGTTCCAACAGGTCTTTGACCTTATCTTCGCGAACGACGCTGAAAATGGCCGTGCGGTTCGACTGGTTGAGACCGAGATAGTTCATGATGGCCTTTTCCGAAGTGCCGCTGGCCGGTACCGAAAGATACAGGTTGGCTTCGGAGGACTGGATAAGGTTGGTGTAGAAGCGGACCTTTGGCGCATTGACGATGGCAATGAGCAACTCCAGTTTCTCGGGAGCGATGTTTTTTATGTAGGATTCGTTGCTTGCCGCCATAGTTACTCGAAATAGATGATTTGTTCGTCGTCGGCCGCAAGGATTTTGCGCATCGCGGCCTGGCTGCGGGCCCGTCTCGAGAGGACGGAGCGGAAGCCGAGGGTCTGGATGGTGATCAGAGGTGTCATGGCCACCATTGCCACGATGCCGAATGCCAGCGAAAGGACGTCGGCCTGGGAGTGCAGGGCCACGCAGGCCCCGATCGACAACGGAAGGATGAAACTGGAGGTCAGAGGGCCGCTGGCCACACCGCCGGAGTCGAATGCGATGGCCGTGTAAAGTTTCGGAACGAAGAAGGAAAGCCCCAGCGAAAGCAGGTAGCCGGGAATGAGGTAGTACAGCAGGGAGAACCTGAAAATGATCCGGATAATGGAAAGCCCGATGGAGATGCCGACGCCTATGGAAAGGGCCGCCATCATCTGCCGCCGGGTTACCTGGCCGTTGGTGATTTCTTCCACTTGCTGGTTGAGTACGTGAACGGCCGGCTCGGCGAGTACCACCACGAAACCGAGAATGAAACTGACGACGATGAGCAGCGTCTCATTGTAGCCCGCCAGTTGGGTGCCGATCTTGAAACCGATCGGCATGAATCCCACCACCACGGATGTGAGGAAGACCACCAGCCCCAGGAATGTCAGCAGGATGCCGATTGCGATTTTTGCCAGCATCCGTTTCGGGAGCTTGAGGATCGTAAACTGCAGGAGCAGGAAAAACGCGACGATCAGCAGCAGAGACTTGCCCACATCGCCCATCGTTTCGAGAACGTGATGCCATACGCCCTCCTCGAGTACCGATTCCATCGAGTAGTCGGGCAGGGTATAACTCAGCGTCCCTTGCGAGAAGATGGAAAGCGCCATGACGGCGATGATGGGGCCGATCGAGCACAGGGCGATCAGGCCGAAACTGTTCTCGTTGGCGTGCCTGCCGCCGACAGTCAGGGCGATGCCCACGCCGAGGGCCATGATGAACGGCACCGTGATAGGCCCCGTGGTAACGCCGCCCGAATCGAACGACAGGGGAAGCAGGCTGCCTTTCCCTTCTCCGAACAGTACCGTTGCCAGTGTGAACAGTACGAGGTAGAAGAAGAGCAGCAGGCTGGTCAGGTCGGCACGGGAGACGATTTTGAGCACGGCGACCAACAGGAATAATCCAACGCCCAGGCCGACGGTCACGATGAGCATCGTTCCATTCATCAGCGAACTGACCTGGTCGGCCAGGACGGAGAGATCCGGCTCTGCAACGGTAATTAGAAGCCCCATGAAGAAGCTGACAATCAATAGAATGCTGGCTTTCTTGCTCTTTGTGAGTCCTTCTCCGATAAATTGCCCCATCGGCGTCATCGAGAGGTCGGCACCGAGATTGAACAGGGCGATGCCGGCGATCAACAATGCGGCCGAGACGCAAAATACGGTCATCTCCCGGCCCGACAGCGTGACGAGCGGGGTTAACGACAGAATCAGGACGATGACTCCGACCGGAAGGACGGAGGACAGGGCTTCCTTGAGTTTTAATAACAAGGCTTTCTGCATATCTTGCAAAATTAGTGAAACCTGTCCGAAAAAGCAAATATCGTTTTTTAAAATATAATATGTATCTTTGTAGGTTAAACTGAAAATCAAAAATCAATTGTAGTGATTATGATCAAGATTACATTTCCTGACGGCAACGTCAAAGAGTTCGAGAAAGGGACGACGGCCTACCAGATCGCGTCGGGCATCAGCCCCAGACTCGCAGCGGATGTATTGTGCGCATCTGTGAACGATCAAGTCTATGATCTCGAACGCCCTATCCTGGAAGACGCGACACTCAGACTCCACAAATGGGAGGACCGCGAGGCAAAGAACGTTTTCTGGCACTCGTCGAGCCACCTGATGGCCGAGGCACTCGAATCGTTGTTCCCCGGCATCAAGTTCGGTATCGGACCTGCCATCGAGAACGGTTTCTATTACGACGTGGATCTGAGCGACCGGCAGCTTGTGGAAGCTGACTTGAGACAAATTGAAGAAAAGATGCTCGAGCTTGCCCGCAGCGGGGAGAATTTCGTCCGCACGGACGTCTCCAAAGCGGATGCGCTCAAGACCTATACCGAAAAGGGAGACCAGTATAAGTGCGAACTGATCGGCGACCTGCAGGACGGAACGATCACCTTCTATCGGAACGGCGCCTTCACCGATCTGTGCCGCGGTCCGCACCTGCGCAACACTTCCGTCATCAAAGCTGTCAAGCTGCTGACCATCGCCGGTGCCTACTGGCGTGGCGACGAGCACAACAAACAGCTTACCCGCATCTACGGCATCACCTTCCCCAAGAAGAGCATGCTCGACGAGTACCTGGCCATGCTGGAAGAAGCCAAGAAGCGTGACCATCGCAAGCTCGGCAAGGAAATGGAACTCTTCACTTTCTCGCAGAAAGTGGGCATGGGCCTGCCGCTCTGGCTGCCCAAGGGCGCCGCGCTGCGCGAACGTCTGGAACAGTTCCTGCGCAAGGTGCAGAAGGAATACGGCTACCAGCAGGTCATCACCCCGCATATCGGAAACAAGGAACTCTACGTGACTTCCGGTCACTGGGCCAAGTACGGAAAGGATTCGTTCCGTCCGATCACCACACCGCAGGAAGGGGAGGAGTACCTGCTCAAGCCGATGAACTGTCCGCACCACTGCGAGATTTACAAGTCGAAACCGCGTTCGTATCGCGACCTTCCGCTCCGCTTCGCCGAATTCGGCACCGTATACCGCTACGAGCAGAGCGGTGAACTGCACGGCCTGACCCGTGTGCGCGGTTTCACGCAGGACGACGCCCACCTCTTCTGCCGTCCCGACCAGCTGAAAGAAGAATTCTGCAAGGTCATCGATATCGTGCTCTACATTTTCCGCACACTCAAGTTCGACAAATACACGGCACAGGTTTCCCTGCGCGACAAGGTGGACCGCAGCAAGTACATCGGTTCCGACGAGAACTGGGAGAAGGCCGAGGCGGCCATCATCGAGGCGGCTGCCGAAAAGGGCCTGCCTACCGTGGTGGAGTACGGCGAAGCCGCTTTCTACGGACCGAAACTCGACTTCATGGTGAAGGATGCCATCGGCCGCAGCTGGCAGCTCGGTACCATCCAGGTGGATTACAACCTGCCGGAGCGCTTTGAACTGGAATATGTAGGCGCCGATGACAAGAGGCATCGTCCGGTGATGATCCACCGTGCTCCGTTCGGCTCGATGGAACGTTTCGTGGCCGTGCTGCTCGAGCACACCGGCGGCAAGCTTCCGCTCTGGCTTGCACCCGATCAGGTGGCGATTCTTCCCGTGAGTGAAAAATTCAACGATTTTGCAAAAAAAGTTTGCGAATTGCTTAATAATTACGATATTCGCGCCTCAATTGACGACCGTAACGTCACGATTGGCAAGAAGATTCGCGAGAACGAACTCAAGCGGATGCCTTTCTTGCTGATTGTCGGTGAAAAGGAGCAGACGACGGATTCCGTGTCCGTCCGCAAGCAGGGTGGGGAAGACAAAGGCGTGATGCCGGTCGCAGATTTTGTTGCGTATATCAAACAAGAGATAGAAAACGAACTTAAATAATTTTCAGTAACCATTTAACTCAGGAGGACACGACTATAGCTACGAACTACAGACCCCCGAAACCGAGACCGAAACCGACCGCCAAACCGGATCCGCGCCTGCCGCAGAACCGCAAGGACAAGGACGACGGTCTCCGCATCAACGCAGCCATCACCGCTCCGCGCGTGCGCGTTGTGGGTGACAATGTACCCGAACAGGGTATTTATCCGATTGCACAGGCATTGCAGATGGCTCAGGAGCGGGAACTGGATCTGGTTGAGATCGCCCCTAACGCCGAGCCTCCCGTGTGCAAGATCATTGACTATCAGAAATTCGTCTATCAGCAGAAAAAGAAGGCGAAGGAGCAGAAAGCCAATGCGTCGAAGGTGGTCATCAAGGAAATCCGTTTCGGCCCGCAGACCGACGAGCACGACTATCAGTTCAAGCTCAACCACGCCAAGAGTTTCCTGCAGGAAGGCTCCAAGGTCAAGGCCTATGTATTCTTCCGCGGACGCTCGATCCTCTTCTCCGAGCAGGGTGAGAAACTGTTGCTGCGTTTTGCACTTGAGCTCGAGGAATTCGGCAAGGCCGAACAGATGCCGAAACTGGAGGGCAAGCGGATGATCATGATGATCGCCCCGATCAAGAAAAAGTAACACCAACTTTTATATTAGTAGTATTATGCCTAAATTGAAGACCAACACCGGTTCAAAGAAGCGTTTCACGCTCACCGGTTCGGGTAAGATCAAGAGAAAACACGCTTATCACAGCCACATTCTCACCAAGAAGACGAAAAAGCAGAAGAGGAATCTGGATCACTTCGCCCTGATCGACAAGGCCGACGTGAAGCGGGTCAAAGCTTTGTTAGTCAAGTAAATCATTTTATTGTTGAACCGGACGTTCAGCCGGCAAGTCCCCGCGAGCCGGGGCGCTGACGTCCAAAAAACCATTAATTTATGCCTAGATCTGTCAATAGCGTCGCCTCGAGAGCACGCCGCAAGAAGATTTTGAAGGAAACCCGCGGTAACTTCCTCGCCCGGAAAAATGTCTGGACCGTAGCGAAGAATACCTACGAGAAGGGTCTCACCTATGCGTACCGCGACCGCAAGACCAAGAAGCGCAACTTCCGCTCCCTCTGGATCACCCGCATCAACGCCGCCGCCCGCCAGCATGGACTGAACTATTCCCAGTTCATGGGTAAGCTCGCGCAGCAGAATGTGGGTCTCAACCGCAAGGTCCTCGCCGACCTGGCGATGAACAATCCTGAGGCTTTCGAAGCGATCGTCAACTCTGTCAAATAACCCGTTGCCTTGAACGTCCGGGGAACAAATATGAAATCTTGGGTGCGGTTCATTTTCTGGGCTGCACTTTACGTGCTTTGGGTCGCGTGGCACGGAAACTGGTGGTGGCTCCTGGGCCTCCCGGTGGTTTTCGAGTTCTGCGTGAGCCGGCGCCTGAAGGCTTGGATCGGTAAGATCTCCGAAAGGCACCGCGGCCTCAAGGTGGCGTTGGGATGGCTCGATGCCATCATCTTCGCCGTCGTGGTCGTGACCTTCATCAACATCTTCTTCTTCCAGGCTTTCAAGATTCCTTCCTCCTCGATGGAGAGTTCCCTGTTGACGGGTGATTATCTGTTTGTCGGCAAGACGGCCTATGGCCCCAAACTGCCGCAGACACCGCTTTCCGTTCCTTTCGTCCACAATACGATGCCCGGTTCCGGCAAGGACAGTTATTCGACTGCCCTGCAATACGGATACAAACGCATCAAGGGATTCGGTCATGTGAAGCGCGACGATTATGTCGTGTTCTCCTTCCCGCACGGAGATACCGTGCTGACAAAGGCACCGGCCGAGGACTATTATACGCACGTTCGGATGACTTCGCGTGAATACGCCGAGAAGACGTACGGGCCGTTGAAAGTCCGTCCCGTGGACAAGAAGGACCACTATGTGAAGCGTTGTGTCGCGGTGGCCGGCGACACGCTTTCAGTCGTTGACGGTTGGGTTTGGGTGAACGGTGTTCCGCAGGAACGTTATCCGGGCATCCAGAATACCTGGCAGGTCGTTACCAGCGGTTCCGCTATCAATCCTGTCGTCCTGAGGGATATGGGATTCAATGTGTCGGAAGTCTGGTACAGCCAGTCGCTGCCGGGCTATCCGGCCCTGCCCCTGACCGACGAACGGCTTGAAAAGATCAAGACTTTGGCAAACGTGGTAAGTGTCGAGCAGAATGTCGACGTGTTCCCGCCCGATTATCCCGATTCGGAGCTTATGCTCTTCCCCTTCGTGGAAACGGGTTGGACCCGCGATAATTACGGCCCGCTCTGGATTCCGGCAAAGGGGGAGTCTGTGCAGCTGACCGCCGACAATCTGCCGCTCTATCGCCGCATCATCGAAGTGTATGAAGGCAATACCCTTGAGGTGAAAGAAGACGGAGGGTTCGTCATCAATGGCGAAGCGACCGACACCTACACTTTCAAGATGGATTACTACTTCATGATGGGTGACAACCGCCACAATTCGCTGGATTCCCGTTACTGGGGATTCGTTCCCGAAGACCACATCGTCGGCAAGCCCCGAGTGATCTGGATGTCGACCGACGCGAATGGAAAATTCCCGCGCAACATCCGCTGGAACAGGTTGCTGAAGTTTTTGTAAATGAATAAGTAATTGGAAAATAATATTTGGTTTTTTGAATAAAAATCAAGATATTTGCAGCCCCTTTGAAAAATAGAAAATAAAAAAAGATACACCAATGGCACGAGTTTGTCAAGTTACAGGAAAAAAACGGGTGATTGGAAACAATGTTTCCCACTCGAAGAGACGTACTAAACGCGAATTCGCCCCGAACCTCAAGACCAAGCGTTTCTGGCTGGAAGAGGAACAGCGTTTCGTGACCCTGAAAGTGTCCTGCAAGGGTATGAAGACCATCTACAAGAACGGTCTTGCCGAGACCCTGAAGGTTTCCCGGGAGAAAGGTTTGATCAACATCGTTTAATTTTTTACGGATATGGCAAAGAAAGGTAACAGAGTTCAGGTGATCCTCGAATGCACCGAACAGAGAGAAAGCGGTGTTCCCGGCATTTCCCGGTATATCACGACCAAGAACAAGAAGAACACGAGCGAGCGTATGGAACTTAAGAAGTACAATCCGTACCTGAAGCGCTACACGGTTCACAAGGAAATCAAGTAAGCACCTTTTAACTTTATTATACTATGGCAAAGAAAGCTGTCGCAACGTTCTCCGGGGACAAGTCCTCGCTGAAGAATGTGGTCAAGTGCATCAAGATGGTCAAATCTGAGCGCACCGGTGCCTATCAGTTCCAGGAAGAACTGGTTCCCACCGACGAGGTGGCCGACTACTTCAAGAAATAATAAAGAGTAGGTACTTGAAAAAAAGAGAGGTTCGCAACTCGCGAACCTCTCTTTTTTTTCTTGAGCCACTTGGCAGACTCGGACTGCCGACCTGCGCGTTACGAATGCGCTGCTCTACCGACTGAGCTAAAGTGGCTTGATGTTTGAACCTGTCTGGTTTAAACTTGGGACTGCAAAAATAGTCAAAAGAGAGAAAAGAAAAAATTTTTTTTAACAAACATTGCCATGAAACGGTTTTTGACGATTACGATGGCGCTCGTACTGGCTCTGACCGCCTACGCGCAGCCGAGGGGACGGGGACACGACAACAGACACCGTCCGCAAGTTCCGGCCGTCGAAATTCAGGATCCGGAAACCACAGCCTACAATCAGACTGTCCGTCTCGACGGACTGGTGAGACTCACGCCGCAGCAGTTCAACAGGATCTACCGCTTCCACAAGCGTCAGCTGCGTAACCTCCAGAACAGGACGCACCGCAATCCCGCCCAGATGCGGGAAGACCTGATGCGACTTGAAAACCGTACGGAACGCAAGTATCGCAACGTGCTTACACAGGCCCAATACGAACGGTGGGCCTCATTCGATGCCCACCGCCGTTATCGAAGGGTATATTAGCTCAATCGGCCAGGCGGACGACCCGCAGGCCGTTGTGCGCTTTGATGCCGTTGGTGTATTCCACCAGCGGCTTTTTGTTGATGACCACTTGTTTGTCGCTGTAGGAGGCGTGGATGAAGGTCAGGGTGTCGCCTTCCCAGTAGGCGTAGGCCACGTGGGCGATGTCCAGGCCGGGCGTGGAACTGTTGAATCCGATGATGTCGCCCGTCTTGATGTTTTTGATGCACTTCGGCAGATCGGCTTTGGGAATATACCAGTAGTCCCAGGTTTCGAGGTTCTGCTCGGCGGCGCGGATCTTGGCCACGTTTTTCGGATTGTCCTTGAGCTGCTTGTAGGAAGCCGGATGATTCGACATGAAGTTGAACTTCTGGTCGAGGGGCGATCCGCCGCATTCCCGGCTCACTTCGCGGAAGATGCCGCGCGTTGTGCCCTGGATGATCCATTCGGAGGTGTAGTGCAGGCGGGAGGCGTAGCCGTCGACCTTGCCGTTGCGGTAACGGAGCTTGCGGAGGTTGTCCACATATTTGTCGAAGGTCGGCTCCGCGTCCTTGGCGGTCAGGGACAGGGCCAGGCACATTTCCACGAAGAGGATGCAGTCGGTTTCGCGGGTGTTGACCGTCAGCCGTTCGGGTTCGATTTCCAGCGTGCCGGCCACATACGGGGTGCCGAGGAAATGCTTGGCCACCTTGATGACCAGTTCGCTGAGGGGCAGGTCGCGGTCGCCGGCCACGAGGTCCATCACTTCGTTGAAATTCTCCACGTCTTTCTGCGTGAAGCGCGCATCGCCCTTTTCATAGGCGGAAGCGTTGAAAACAAGCCCGAGAAGGGCGCTGAGGAGTATGAGAATGCGTTTCATATTCTAAAAAAAGGCAAGCCGGTAAGCCGGATTCTGTACCCTTGCGGGCTTCTGTCATTTATCTGATGCAGCCTACCCCTCGGCTCGGGCGAGCAGCCCTCAGACGCCGATATATTTGGCCTTGCAGCCCTCCGGTGCGTACCCCGGCGGCGTCGCCGACGCCGGTCGTGGGCTCTTACCCCGCGTTTTCACCCTTGCCGGACCCGGATCAAGTCCGAGCTAAACCGGCGGTTGTTTTCTGTTACGCGCTCCATGAACTTTCACCCATCTGTGCTTTCCACAGGGAGGCGCTCTGCGCTGTCCGGACTTTCCTCACCGCCCGAGGGCGGCGCGACAGAATAGCTTGCCGCTTGCAAAGGTACAAGAAAAATGATTTGTCGCGATTTTTTTCTATATTTGTAGCCCGTAAAGACTTTACGGGACTATGAAAATCGGCTTCGACAACGACAAGTATCTGAAGATCCAGTCAGATCGCATCAAAGAACGCATTTCTCATTTCGGGGACAAACTCTACATGGAATTCGGCGGCAAACTGTTCGACGACTACCATGCCAGCCGCGTGCTGCCGGGTTTCGAGCCTGACAGCAAGCTAAAGATGCTGATGCAGTTGCGTGACGTGATGGAGATCATCATCGTGGTATCGGCCATTGACATAGAAAAAAACAAGATCCGCAACGACCTGGGCATCACCTACGATGTCGACGTGCTGCGCCTGCGCGAAGAGTTCGAGAGCCGCGACCTGAAAGTCAATTCCGTGGTCATCACTCATTTCAACGGCCAGGCCAGTGCCGTGGCTTTCCGGGAAAGGCTGGAGCGGATGGGCATCAAAGCCTATTACCACTATATCATCGAAGGTTATCCGACCAACGTTAACCTCATCGCTTCGGACGAAGGCTTCGGCAAGAATGACTATGTGGAAACAACCCAGCCGCTCGTGGTGGTTACGGCGCCCGGCCCGGGCAGCGGCAAGATGGCCGTGTGCCTGAGCCAGCTTTACAACGAGAGAAAGCGTGGCGTGAAGGCCGGCTATGCCAAGTTCGAGACCTTCCCCGTGTGGAACCTGCCGCTCAAGCATCCCGTAAACATTGCCTACGAATCCGCCACGGCCGACCTCGACGACGTCAACATGATCGATCCTTTCCACCTTGAGGCCTATGGCCAGGTGGCCGTCAACTATAACCGCGACATCGAAATTTTCCCCGTGCTCGATGCGCTGTTCACCCAGATCTACGGCAGCAATCCGTACAAGTCGCCCACCGATATGGGCGTCAATATGATCGGCTTCTGCATCAGCGACGACGACGTGTGCCGGGAAGCCGCCAACAACGAAGTGATCCGCCGCTACTATACGGGCTTGTGCAATATGGCGGAAGGGGAGGACAACGAGAAAGAAGTGAACAAGCTTACGCTCCTGCTCAAGCAGGCCAATCTGGCGACGGAGTACCGGCGCGTGACGGTGGCTGCCAAGCAGCGCGAGGCGAGCAGCGACGAATATGCCGCCGCCATGGAGCTCCCCGACGGTACGGTCATTACCGCGGAGCAGAGTTCGCTCCTCGGCCCGAGTGCGGCACTGCTTTTGAACGCACTCAAGCATTTGGCCGGCATCCCGCATCCGGTCAAGCTGATTCCCGCCGAAATGATCGAACCGATCCAGAAGACAAAGGTGTCGTACTTGCATGGCCATAACCCGCGCCTCCATACCGACGAGGTGCTGGTGGCTATCTCGATGCTGAGCCTGTCCGACGAAAACTGCCGCCGTGCGATCGACTGCCTGCCGCAGCTCAAGGGTTGCCAGGTCCACTGCACCGTGATGCTCACGGAGGTGGACCGCAAGGTTTTCAAGAAACTCGGCGTGGGGCTGACCTGCGAGCCGGTCAAGAAACAGAGCGGTAGTTTCCGCAGATATTCCCAATAATCCCGTCCGAAAGAAATGAAACGACTTTCCTTCCTTCTCTTCGTAATCCTGTGCCTGTCGCCGCTGACTGCGTGCAGTGCTTCTGCGCAGCAGGTCAAGACCTATGGTTTCAAGGTGGAGGAGTCGTATCCGCACGACGTGTCTGCCTATACCCAGGGACTTTTCTTCCACGAGGGCGTACTGTACGAATCTGCGGGCCAGTACGGAGAATCGAGTTTCCGCAAGGTGGACCTGGCTTCCGGGCGCGTATTGCAGCGGATGAATTACGAAGGACGTTATTTCGTGGAGGGGTCGTGTGTGCTGAACGGACGTCTCTATGTGCTGACCTGGCAGGAGAAGGAGTGCTTTGTCTATGATATCGCAACCTGGAAGCAACTCGGCACCCTGCGCTACCTGGGCGAGGGCTGGGGCCTGACGACCGATGGGAAGAGCTTGATAATGAGTGACGGAAGTTCTACGATCACGTACCGGGATCCCGATTCCTTCGCCGTGGAACGTTCCCTGACCGTCACGCTTCGCGGGCAGCCGGTGGCGTACCTCAATGAATTGGAATTCATCAAGGGCGAGATCTGGGCCAACGTCTACGGGACCGACCAGATCGTGCGCATCAATCCCCAGTCGGGCGTTGTGACCGGCGTGATCAATTGCCGGGGCCTGCTGCCCGCCTCGCTCCGCAAGCCCCGCACCGACGTGCTCAACGGCATCGCCGTCGATGCGCGCGGAGGCATCTGGCTGACCGGAAAATACTGGCCGAAAATGTATCGTATCACCTTAGTCGAAAAGAAATAGATGAGTAAAGAAAGCCTGATCGCCAGTCTGCGGACTGTGCCCGATTACCCGAAGAAAGGCATCCTGTTCTGGGATGTCACCACGTTGTTCAAAGACGCCAAAGCCTTCAAGGAGGTCGAGGATATCCTCTATGAGGAATACAAGGACAAGGGCATTACGAAAGTGGCCGGCATCGAGAGCCGTGGATTCGTGATGGGCGCGGCGTTGGCTTCGCGTCTGGGCGCGGGTTTCGTGCTGATCCGCAAGCCGGGCAAGCTGCCCGCCGAGACGGTCCGGATGGACTATGCCCTGGAATACGGGACAGACACGATCGAAATGCATACGGATGCCATTACAGAAGACGATGTGGTCCTTGTCCACGACGACTTGCTGGCAACTGGCGGAACAGCCGGCGCTGCCGTAAAGCTTGTGCAGTCGTTTCATCCGAAGCAGGTGTATGCCAGTTTTATTATTTACCTGAAAGATTTTGGCAGCGTCGCGAAATTCCCAGAGGACGTTCCGGTGAAAACGGTGCTCGACCTGGAAGGAGCCTAGACCATGGCCGAACAGGCGTTGGCTTATTTTGCCGGCCTGGATATCTGGGGTTGGCTGGAAATCCTCGCCATGGTCGTGGGGATCTATTACGTGTATCTGGAGATCCGCAAGACGCGGCTGCTCTGGTACGTATGCATCCTGACATCCATCCTGAACATCTTCGTCTACTGGCACAACAATTTCCTGTCGATGACGGTCATCCAGGTCTATTATATCGTGATGGCTTTCTACGGCATCCACGCGTTCAAGGAAATCAAGGAGGAAGCGGTCGCCGAGTACGGGGAGGAGAAGAATCCCACGGGGCAGAAGGTCGCCATCCGCCGTTTCGACTGGCGGACGGGCGCCTGGACCCTGGGCATCGCCGTCCCGGCGTTTTTCGCCCTGGCCCACATTCTCCGGGTGTACGCGGAGGCCAACGGCACCGCCCTGTTCCCGAGCCAGCCTTATTGGGATGCTTTCATCGCGGTAGGCAGCATGGTCGGTACCTTTTTCCTCAGCAAATCGTATATGTGCCAGTGGTACATCTGGATCGGCCTCGACCTGCTGACTGTCGGCGTCTTCATCTACAGCGGCATGTACTGGATGGCGGCAATGTATGTCTGTTATATCGTGATGTCCCTTTTCGGCATCCGCAACTGGCGCCGCAACGGGGTGTATGTGGATTGACAAAGTCGGATTATTTGATTATCTTTGTAAGTTAATCGATAATTTGACATTTTATGCAACTGATAGCGGACAGCGGCTCCACCAAGGTTTCCTGGCGGGCCATTCTGGACGACGGCTCGGTCCGGGCGATCGAGACCGTGGGCATCAATCCGGTTTTCATGGAAGATGCCGAAATCGAATCTATTCTGACGGAAAAACTGGTGCCCGAGATCGGGACGAAGGTTGACGCGATCTTCTTCTATGGGGCCGGTATGGTGGGCGGCGAGATATCTGCCAAACTGGAGCGCTGCTTTGGAAAAGTATTTCCGGGGTCGACCTGCGAAGCCGCGTCGGATGTGCTGGCTGCGGCTCGTGCGCTTTGCGGCCACAAGCCGGGTATCGCCTGCATCCTGGGCACCGGCTCGAACAGTTGTTTCTATGACGGGGAGGGGATTGCGGAGAACGTCCGCGCCGGCGGATTCATTCTCGGCGACGAGGCCAGCGGCGCCTATTTGGGCAAACGGCTGATCTCCGATTTCATCAAGGGTCTGCTTCCGGTGCCGGTGGAGAATGCGTTCAAGAAACGCTATGGACTTGACTATATGGCCATTGTCCAGAAAGTGTACCGCGAACCGATGCCGAGCCGTTTCCTTGCGTCGTTCTCTCCTTTCATCGCGGAGTTCCGCAACCATCCGCATATCGCCAACCTGCTCAAGAGCAGCTTCGAGGAGTTCCTGCGCCGCAATATCATCCACTATGATTACAAGAAGTATCCGGTGAATTTCGTGGGCTCCATCGCCTACTATTACAAGGATATCCTCGAAAAGGCGGTCAATGCATCCGGCATGAGGATGGGTACGGTCCTGCAGGGCCCCATCGACGGCCTGGTCGATTATCACAAGAATAAAAAATAGTGGTGAGTCATACTTTCAGCCAAAAAACCCATGGCCGCCCGTGGCCATGTGAACGGGAGGGGCCCAAGCTTGCTTGGGAGGGATGAAGCGAAGCGGAAGGTTTTTGGATGAAAGTATGCGAACAAGCTATTTATAATTTGATATAATCATCTGAAAATATGAAAGTTACTGAACAGAGCTCGAACTACTCGAATCTCGACAAGATGACGACGCGGGAATTGCTGGAAGGCATGAACCGCGAGGACCGGCACGTGCCCGAAGTGGTGGCAGGCTGTATCCCGCAGATTGAGAAACTGGTCGACGGCATCGTGCCGCGCGTGAAGCGGGGCGGCCGGGTGTTCTATGTGGGCGCCGGCACCAGTGGCCGGCTCGGAATCCTCGACGCATCCGAAATCCCGCCGACCTACGGCGCTCCCTACGACCTGTTCATCGGTATGATGGCCGGTGGCGACAGTGCCATCCGCCGCGCCGCCGAAGGCGCCGAGGACAACAAGTCCCAGGGATGGAAAGACATCGAAGCATTCGGGCCCACGACCGATGACACTGTGGTCGGCATCGCCGCCTCCGGCACTACGCCCTATGTGATCGGTGCCATCGAAGAGGCGCGCAAGCGCGGCCTGCTGACGGGCTGCATCACCTGCAACCCCGACGCCCCCGTGGCCGCAGCCGCTGAAGTTCCGATCGTGGCCGTGGTCGGCCCCGAATTCGTGACCGGCAGCACCCGCATGAAGTCGGGCACCGCCCAGAAACTCATCCTCAATATGATTTCCACCTCCGTGATGATCCGCCTGGGCCACGTCAAAGGCAACAAGATGGTGGATATGCAGCTTACCAACAAGAAACTGGTGGATCGCGGCACGAAGATGATCATGGATGAGACCGGCATCGAAGATTACGGCGAGGCCCGGGCAATGCTGCTCCATTACGGTTCGGTGCGCAGCGCCGTCGATGCCTATCTCTCCAAAAAATAAGCGATGTTCCGCCGCAACTATTCCTCCGCCTTGCTGGAAGAGGCCGTCGACCAGCTCTCCTCGCTGCCCGGGGTAGGCCGTCGTACCGCCCTTCGACTGGCCCTTCATCTGTTGGGCCAGCCGCGCGAGAACGTGGACCAGTTTGCCGGCGCCCTGACGCGCCTCAAGCGCGACATCCGTACCTGTCCTGACTGCGGGATGATCTCCGACGACGATACCTGCCCTGTCTGTGGTGACCCGCATCGCGACCGGAGCGTCGTATGCGTGGTCGAAAGCCTGCGCGACGTGCTGAGCATCGAAAACACCGGACAGTACAACGGCCTCTACCACATCCTGGGCGGCATCATTTCTCCGATCGACGGCGTAGGTCCTGGAGACCTTCGCATCCGCGAATTGAGCGGACGGCTTGAGAAAGGGGAGATCTCTGAAGTGGTATTGGCGCTCAGCACCAGCATGGAAGGGGAGACCACAGCCTACTTCCTGTACAAACAGATTTCCCGTTTCCCGGTGAAGGTCACGGCCATCGCACGCGGCGTGGGCTTCGGAGACGACCTGGAATATGCCGACGAACTGACTTTGGGCCGTTCGATCGCCAACCGCCAACTTTTCAAACCCTAGCTCGATATGAGACACGATTTTCCTTTCGTATGGTTTCTGGCCGCTTTTGCGGCATATACCGCGCTCCTGTTCCTGATTTCCTGGCTGACGGGGCGCAAGGCCGGCACCAATTCCTTTTTCTCGGGCGACCGTAAAGCACCCTGGCCCGTAGTGGCCTATGGTATGATCGGCGCGTCGATTTCCGGCGTGACCTTTATCTCGGTTCCCGGCAACGTATGGGCGCAGAACTTCTTTTATATGCCGCTTGTGCTGGGGTTTGTAGGGGGCTATATCATCATCGCCAAGGTGCTGTTGCCGCTCTATTACAAGATGAACCTGACCTCGATCTATACGTATCTGGGCGAGCGTTTCGGACCGAAATCCCACAAGACGGGCACGACCGTGTTTATGGTGTCCCGCGTATTGGGCGCCGCCGTCCGCGTGTTCGTGGTCATCGTGGTGTTCTTCGCCTTCATGCCCCGCAGCCTTTCGGCCTCGGTGTCCCCCGTGTTGCTGTTCACCATCATCACGGCCGTATTCCTGGTCCTGCTCTATCTGTACACGTATAAGGGCGGCGTGAAGACCATTATCTGGACCGACGTGCTGCAGACTACCTTTATGTTGCTGGCCGTCGGGCTGACCATCTACTACATCTGCAAAAATATGGGCTGGAGTTTCGGCCAAATGTTCTCCGTTGTGGGAGAAACCATCAACGAGAATGCCGGCACGGTGGGATACGGACATTCTTTCACGAGCTGGTTCGACTGGGACTGGAGCCACGGCACCAATGCGGTCAAGCAATTCATATCGGGTATCTTCGTGACCATTGCGATGACGGGCCTCGACCAGGCGATGATGCAGAAAAATCTGGCCTGCAAGGATATCAAGGCGGCGCAGAAAAACATGTATACGACTTCGGTCATCATCGTGGTAGTAAATTTCTTCTTCGTGCTTATGGGGGCGTTGCTGTGCGTGTATGCCCAGAGTCTGGGCGGCTTTGAAGCGCTGGGCATCACCAAGACCGACGAACTGTTCCCGACCATCGCCAGCCAGTACTTCGGCGTGGGGGCGGGCATTTTCTTCCTGATCGGCCTGATTTCCGCTTCCTACCCGAGTGCGGGCGCCGCGATGACCTCGCTGACCACTTCGTTCTGTGTGGATTACCTGAACTTCAACGGCCGCAGCGATTTGACGGAAGCCCGCAAGGAGACGGTCCGCAAAAAGGTCCACGCGGGCGTGGCCTTTCTGTTCTTGATCATCATCGTGGTGCTTTTCATCGTCAGCAGCGATGCGGTGGTGAACCTGGTCTATAAACTGGCTTCTTACACTTATGGCCCGTTGTTGGGCATGTTCTTCTTCGGCATCCTGACCAAAACCCGGGTGCGCGACGGGGCTACGCCGTGGATCGCCGTGGCGGCGCCGGTGCTCTGCCTGGTCTTCAATCTGCTGAGCAAACGCTACCTCGGTTTCGATCTGGGATTTACGCTGTTGATAGTCAACGGACTGCTTACCTTCATCGGTATGTGGCTTTTCCGGGTGCGTAAGCACGCTGAATAAAAAATAATTCGTAACTTTGCAAGATATGGTAAGAATTGCTGCGATCAACTATCTGAACACGATCCCGTTTATTTACGGGCTGGAGGCCAGGATGGCCCCCGGAACGATCGCCATGCAGTTCTGTACGCCAGCCGAATCCGCCCGTATGCTTTTGGAAGACAAGGCGGATGTCGGCATCACTCCCGTGGCGGTGATTCCTTCGCTGAAGGATCCCCATATCGTTTCCGATTTCTGCATCGGAGCGACCGGAAAGGTGGCCAGCGTGCTGGCCTGTTCCGGACGCCCGATCCGGGAGGTGAAAGAGATCCGGCTCGATGTGGACAGCCGCACGTCCGTGCTGCTGCTGCGCTGGCTCTGCCGCGAGAAATGGCACATTGCTCCGCGCTTCGTACCCTTCGATTTCACCCGTGAGCCGCTGGATCCGTCGCAGTGCTATCTGCTGATCGGCGACAAGGCCCTGCTCCACGCTGCGGATTTCACCTTTGTGTACGATATGGCGGAAGAGTGGATTTCCGTCAAGCATCTGCCGTTTGTCTTCGCTGCATGGACGGCGAACAAGCCGCTGGATTCCCGTTTCATCGAATCGTTCAACCAGGCCCTCGAATATGGGATCCGCCATATTCCCGAGGCCGTCGAAAAATATGATCATCAGTTTCCCAGGGATTATGCCTGCACTTATCTGCGGGATAATATCTCCTTCCCGTTCGACAGCGAGAAGCGCGCCGGCCTGACCGAGTTCTGGCGGGTCGCCCTGGAGAAACTGACCCCTCGAGAATGTGTGCTGTGATTGCCGGCCCTTGCCGCTTCACGGAGTGATAACACACTAAACCCGAGGAAAATGATCAAAATCTTTTACAATCTTAACGGACAGGCGGAAGTTTCCGAATCGATCGGAATCCTGAAGAAGATTTCTCGCGAAGACGCGCTCTGGCTCGACCTTTTCAGCCCGACGGGGGAAGAGAAACGTGCGGTGGAGCTGTTCCTTCACACGACCCTGCAGAGCCGGGCGCAGGCTGAGGAAATCGAGAGTTCATCGCGCTACAGCGAGACGCTCGACGCCATCTTTGCCAACACGAACTTTTTGATTCCCAGTGCAGAGAATTACACGATGGAGAGCGTCTCCTTCGTGTTGACCGGCCATACCATTACATCCATCCGCCAGGTACCTCTGCGCAGTTTTACCGACATCCAGCGTCGTATCCTGTTCAATTCACGTTTGTATCCCACGGGATTCCACGTGCTGGTGGGCATCTTGGAAAACCGGGTTGACCTGGACGCCGACATGATCGAGCTGATGTCGAAGGAGATCGGGCAGTACAGCAAGCGTGTGAGCCTGGGTGAAGACGTAAACGAGGAATTCCTCCTCGATATCAACCAGCTGCAGGAGAACACGATGCTGGTGCGCGAGAATATCGTCGACAAGCAGCGGATGATTTCGAGCATCCTGCGCAGCGACAAGACGCCCGACGTGATCAACGGCAAGCTGGGCATCCTCCTGAAAGATATCTCGTCGCTTATCAATCACACTGACTTCAGTTTCGAGCGTCTGGAATACTTGCAGAACACCGTTCTCGGTCTGATTGACCTGGAGCAGAACAAGATCATGAAGATCTTCACGATGGTGTCGCTGCTGCTGATGCCGCCTACTCTGATTGCCAGCATCTACGGTATGAACATCCAGTTGCCGCTGTTGGGAGGGAACTGGGACATGGTGGCCATTCTGGCGGGCATGGTCCTGATCGTGCTGGCGGTGTTCCTGATCTTCCGCAAGAAGAAAATGCTGTAACGCCATGAAGAAGCCCGGACTCCTTCTGTCGCTCGTACCCGTGCTGTTCCTGATCGTCCTGCTGATGGTCGGGGTGTTCATTTTCGGGGACGAGCTCACCGGCGGCCCTTCCCAGATCGCCATCTTTGCCTCGGCCGTCCTGACCTGCCTCATCGGCCTATATGGCCTCAAGGTGCCTTGGCGCACCTTCGAGGAAAAGGTAGGGGAGAATCTGGGCAACACCAGCTCCGCCATCATCATCCTGCTCTCCATCGGGGCGCTGACGGCCACCTGGATGCTTTCGGGCATCGTGCCGACGATGATCTACTACGGCCTGAAACTGATCCATCCGAAGATTTTCATCGTGCTGGCTTTCCTGCTGTGCGCGCTGGTGTCGCTGCTGGCAGGCAGTTCCTGGACGACAGTGGGCACCATCGGCGTGGCGCTCTTCGGCGCAGGCACTTTCATCGGCATTCCTTCGGGGTGGCTGGCCGGTGCCATCATTTCCGGCGCTTACCTGGGCGACAAGGTATCACCCCTGAGCGATACGACCAACCTGTCGGCATCCATCGCCGGCGTGAACCTGTATACGCACGTCCGCTATACCTTGTTGACCACCTTGCCGGCGCTCGTCATCTGTCTGGCGGTGTACGGCATCGTGGGCTTCGTGGTTCCCGTCACGTCGGAAGTCGAGATCGGCCGCCAGATGGCGGTCCTGCAGGAGACCTTCCACATCTCCGGCTGGTACCTGCTCGTTCCCGTCCTGACGATTCTGATGATTTTCAAAAAAGTGCCGCCGATGGTGACGCTGTTCCTTTCGGCGCTTGCGGGCGGCATCCTGGCCTTCTTCGCCCAGCCGCAGATCATCGACCAGATCGTGGGGGCTGACGTGACCGGCTGGCGCCGGTTCTTCGGATCGCTGATGCAGATGATGTCGACCAACGTCGACATCACGACCTCCGATCCCCTCATCACACGCCTGGCCTCGACCCACGGGATGGGCGGCATGATCAACACCGTCTGGATCATCATCGCCGTGATGCTCTTCGGCGGTTGCCTCTCAGCCTGCGGTATGGTGGAGACCATCACCGGGGCTATCCTCTCCCGGGTTCGCCGCCAGGGTGGCCTGGTTACGGCCACCGTGCTGAGCTGCGTCTTCTGCAACCTCACGCTCTCCGACCAGTTCATGGCCATCCTGCTGCCGGGCAATATGTTCCGCTCCGCCTACAGGCGCTTCGGCCTGGCACCGGAGGTGCTCAGCCGTACGCTGGAGGATTCCGGCACGGTGAGTTCCGTGCTGGTGCCCTGGAATACCTGTGCCGTGGTTCAGTCGAGCGTGCTCGGCGTAGCCACCATGGCCTATTTCCCTTTCGCGATCTTCTGCTTCATCACGCCGCTGATCGCCATCGCTTACGCTGCCTTCAATATCAAGATCCATAAACTACCGCAAAATGAAACTGCTCAGTAACTGTATCGTCGCTGCAGCGGCCCTGCTGCTCTGCGCCGTCCCTTCCGGCGATGCCTGCACTTCCATTATGGTCGGCAAGAAGGCCTCCAGCGACGGGTCGGTGATGACCGCCCATTGCTGCGACTCGTACTACAGGACTTTCATCACCATCGAGCCCCGCAAGACCTTTGCTCCGGGCGAGACGGAACCCTATTTCTTCAACGTCCTGCACAAGGAAGAACCGTGGGATCCCCGCGGCGTCTATGAGACGGGCCGCATCGTGCCGCCCAAGGCCCAGACCTACCGTTTCGTCAATACGGCCTACCCGTGTATGAACGAGAAGCAGCTTGCCATCGGCGAGACCACTTACGACGGAAACCGCGACCTGATCAACCGGAACGGCGTGTTCTGGATTGAAGAACTGTGCCGTCTTGCACTTGAGTACTGCGACAATGCCCGTGATGCCGTCCGCCTGATGGGGGAGATGGCTGAGAAATACGGTTATGCCGATTGGGGTGAGTGCCTTACCGTTGCCGATCCCAATGAGGTGTGGCAGTTTGAGATCAACGGTCCCGGTCCGGGCGAACCCGGTGCCATCTGGGCGGCCCAGCGCATTCCCGACGATCACGTGGGCATTTCCGCCAACATCTCGCGCATCGGCGCCATCGATTTCAACGATCCCGACCATTTTATGTACTGCAAAGACCTGAAGAAGAAGGCCAAGGCTCTGGGTCTGTGGGATGGCAAGGGCCCGCTGAAGTTCTGGAAAGTGGTGGGCGACGCCAACCGCAAGCCGTTCTCGGTCCGTGAATGGTTCGTGCTCAGCACCCTTGCCCCTTCGCTCGGCCTCTCGCTCGACGATGAAGAACTCCCGTTCTCGGTCAAGCCGGAAGTTCCGGTCACGCCCGAGCGCGTCCTGGCCTTCTACCGCGAGACCTACGAAGGGACGGATCTCGATATGGGACAGAACCTGAAAATCAAGGCACACCGCCGCATCAAGGATCCCAACAGCCCGCCGTATCCGAATTCGACTTATACCGAATATGACGAAGAGGTGACGCCGGTCTCCAACTGGATGTCGGCCGATATGCGTGCGATGCTCAACCAGATCGCCCCCGGCACCGTCACCAACCGCCGTACCATTGCCGTGATTCAGTGCTCCTATTCCTTTATTGCCCAGTGCCGCGACTGGCTGCCCGACGAAGTGGGCGGCGTGCTGTGGTTCTCGCTCGACAATCCGGGGCAGAGCCCGCGCTTCCCGATCTATGCCGGAGCTACGAAGCTGCCTGTGGAATTGGGACACTGCGGCCAGAACAGCTACCGGCCCGAGGCGGCTGTCTGGGCTTTCCGCGAAACCAACCGCATCGCCACCATCTACTGGGATAAGACGCGCAAAGTGCTGGAACCCCAGCGCGTGCTTTTCGAACGGATGATGTTCGAACAGGATGCCGCGCTCCAGGAGAAAGTCAAGGCGCTTCCCGCCGAGGGCAGGGAAGAGGCGGTCGCGCAGTTGCTCGACGACCAGACCGACAGTTTCTTCGCCATGGTGGCCGGTAAGTGGCGGGAGCTCAAGGGCCGTGTACTTGAAATTTTTGTCAGAAGCATGTAATCTGTACCGATCCGATGAAACGTTATACCCGTTACTTCCTGAGCGTTCTGCTCGTCCTGCCCCTCGTTGCGCCGGCCTTTGCCGGCCCGGTCGATGCTTCCCGGGCGGGCGAGGTGGCGCGCGTCTTTTTCCAAAGCGACCCGAATGTCGGCCGGCGGATGTCCCCGTTCCACCGCGTGAACCTGTATGAAGCGCCGCTTACCAAGTCGGGCGATGCGACGTCGGCCTTCCATATCTTCAGCCGGGAAGGCGGCGGTTTCGTGATCATTGCTGGCGACGACCTCTGCAAGCCGGTTCTGGCTTATTCCTACGAGAATGATTTTGCGGATGTGGAGCGAATTCCCGCATTGGAAGCTTATCTTGCCGATTTCGAAGAGCAGGTTGCCGTCGTCCGTGCCCAAGGCGTCCCGCAGAAATCCGCTGACCTGGCCAAGTCCCAGTGGATGTCGGCGCAGTATCCCACCAAGGCTGGAAACAACCTCAAACCCGAGGTGAAACACGAGACGGCGCTTTTCAATCAGGGCGACCCCTTCAACCTGTACTGTC
Source organism: Bacteroidales bacterium (assembly GCA_017428245.1). Classification (GTDB taxonomy): domain Bacteria; phylum Bacteroidota; class Bacteroidia; order Bacteroidales; family UBA932; genus Cacconaster. The sequence continues at coordinate 12,259 of JAFRRF010000020.1, read as the reverse complement.
CGACGATCAGTGGCGGCAAACGGGGTTATACCGGATGCGTTCCTACAGCTATGTGCATCGTGATGCGGTTCTTCAAGTATCCTGCTGCGGGCACCGGCTCTCTTCCGTCCTACGACTGGGCGTATCAGGACGAGAAGGGTAGCGTCGCAGGCTTCGACCTGGGTTATCCCTACCAGTGGGACAAGATGAAACTCGACTATTCCAAGGGCTATACGCAGGAGGAGGCGGAGGCCGTGTCCCGTCTGATGTTTGACGTGGGTGTGGCTGCCAAGGCGAAATATACCTCCTCGATAGGAACTGATACCAACTTCTGGAATCTGCTTCCAGCCGTCATCGAGTATTTCGGCTACGATCCCAATGTCAACCATATCAAGCGGATGTACTTTACCGACGAAGAGTGGATGTCCATGATCAAGACCGAATTGCAGGAGCATCCGCTCCTTTATGCGGGAAGCAGTGAAGACAGTGGCCACGGTTTCGTGGTCGACGGCTACGACAATCAGGACTTCCTCAGCATCAACTGGGGCTGGGGTGGAAGCAGCAACGGCTACTTCGCCCTGTCGGCGTTCGTGCTCGGCGCGAACTCCCATTTCAAATACGCGCATACCACCGTTCTGGGCCTCGTCCCCGACAAGGGACAGGGTGGCCAGCCCGAGGAGTACCTTTTTATGAATGGTGATGACGACTGGCACGGAATGTACGCCCTGTCCACGCCCGTCAGGGGCCAGGAATTCAAGATGGGCGTAGCATACGTCTGGAACGGCGGAGTCACTGCTTTCGCGGGCAAGTTTTTCTTTGCCCTTACCGACCGGGAGGGGAATATCGTGGAAAGGATTTCCGAGGAAGGATCGTTCGGGGAATTAAAGCCGTTGGGAGGCGTGAGTTTCTGGAATATCCCCTGCAACATGACCTGTTACCCGTTGGAGGGCGACAAGATCACGCTCTTCTATCGCAGCGACCACTGGCCCGAGGGCGTATGGAAGGAGCCGTTGTATTACCTGGAAAACCCCGACCTCGTGAAAGAAATCCCCGTGCAGGCCGACGACACGTATCTCGTGATCGAGACCACGTTCAGGTATGACAAGACGGCCGGGAAGTGTACGATCAAGACCAAGGACCGGGTGAAATGGTCGGTCAAGAAATCGACGGGAACGGTTGTGGCCCAGGGTGTCACGACAGCCGACAAGACCATCGAGATTGCGTTTTCCACGCTCTCCAAGGATACCTATACCATCATCCTGGACCGAGGCGAACCTCAACTGGGTTATTATTCCTTCACGCTTAAAACGGGAAAATGATGAAGACGAAACAGCTTCTTTCGATAGGCTTTGCAGCGCTCCTTGCGATTTCCTGCCAGCTGGAAGAGCCTTCCATCGTGTTCGATGGCTCCACTTCCATTCAAGCCGCGGCCGCAGGCGCATCCCAGAGCGTGGGGGTGACGACCAATTATGGCTGGAGTGCCACCGCCTCCGATCCCTGGATTCACGTATCTCCGGCCTCTGGCCGGAAAGGTACCGCTTCGCTGAACATTACGGTCGATGCCAACAGTTCGGGGAAGGCTCGTAAAGGTAGCGTGACGGTGACCTGCCTGACTTTGACCAAAAGCATTTCCGTGAGCCAGGAAGATGACACCAGCCTGACTTCCGAAAGCCTGACGCTCGTCGAGATACCGGGCGAAGGCGGCTCTGCAACCGTGAGTCTCTCCGCCAACCACGACTGGATGACCCAGGTCTCCGGTTCCTGGATCATCGTTGAGCCGACGTACGGAAAAAAGGGTAATATCAATTTGAAAATCAGCGTGGAAGCAAATAATACCGGTATCGTCCGTGATGGCACCGTGACGGTGACGTGCAACAGTTTGAGTCTCACCTATAAGGTCCGCCAGAAACCCTATCTTTCCCAGGTGCTGCTGATCAAGCACAACTGTTTGGTTTTCCGCGTTCCCCTCATCACCGGCGACGGTGTTGTCGGGGAAGTACACTGGGGTGACGGCACGTGGACGGATTATGAGCCCACGTTGTCGCACAGGTATTTGGCTTCCGATGTCACCGTGACCTTCAATCTCTTTGGCGCCACCGCCTTCGAGATGGGCATCGGCGGCATTTCCATCATAGATATTTCTGATTTTTGATTCATATGAAAAGGGTACGAGTTTTATTTGCAGGCCTCCTACTGACGTGGCTCTCTGCATTCCCGGTTCTGGCCGATCCGGTCGATGCGTTCCGGGCCGGGGAAACGGCGAAGGCTTTTTTCCAGAACGACCGCAATTTCGCCCGCCGGATGGCTCCGCTTGAGGCGGTGGAACTCACGCACGCTCCTTTGACCAAGGCGGGCGACGAACAGCCGGCCTACTTCATTTTTAACCGTGCAGGCGGCGGTTTCGTGATTATTGCCGGCGAGGATGACTGCCGCCCTGTGCTGGCTTATTCGTTCGACGAATCGTTCGGGACCGGCGCCGATATGCCGGAGAATCTCGTTGATTGGCTGGAAGAACTCGAACAGCAGGTCGCCTTTGTCAGGGCGGGTGCCGTGGACAAGCGGGCTGCGAAAGCATCCTGGGACGCCCTGTTCGTCCGGACCAAGGCGGGTGGCGATTTTCAACCGGCCGTCAAACACGTGACGCCGGTCTGGAAGCAGACGGCCCCGTTCAACGGCCTGACCCCGATGGTCGGCGATGCTCACGCCGTTATCGGCTGCGTGCCTCTGGCAATGGGTATGATCATGCGTTATTACGGTTTCCCGCCCAAGGGAGAGGGGAAACTTGAAAGTTACAGTTATGACCTAGATAACGGCTCGAAGTGTACGATCGAAGGGTTTGACCTGGGACACCCTTACGAGTGGGACAAGATCAAGTTCGATTACCGTGATGGCTATACGCAGGAGGAAGGTGAGGCTGTGGCCCGTCTGGTGTATGACTGCGGTGTCGCCGTGCAGGCCAAATTCGATGAATCCACGAGCGCCAGTACGCCGAAAATGGCCGGCTGTGCCGTCGAATATTTCGGCTTCGACCCCGGTGCCTATCATTATAAGCGTGACTTGTTCGGCGACGAACAGTGGCTGGATATGCTCAAAGCTGAGCTTCAGGAACGTCCGATCCTTTATTCGGCCCGCCGGGAGACCGGCGGCCACGCCTTCCTTGTCGACGGATACGACGAGCAGGGAAATGTCAGCGTCAACTGGGGATGGGGCGGATCAAGCAACGGTTATTACGCCCTTTCCGCCTTTACTCCGACCGAGAGCAGGAAGTATCTCTACAGTCACGGCGCCATTTTCGGCCTCAAACCCAAGGAAGGGGACGGCGGACAGTCGCTGGAATATCTCTATTTCCAGGGCGGTACTTCCAGCAGCAGCGGAACCGTCTATAACGGAATCGAGTGTGATGAGACAATCGTTCCCCACACTTCTTTCAAAATCAGGGCCGGCTTCCTTTACAACGGCAGCCTTCGCCCTTTCATGGGTGAATATGCCATCGTCCTTTGCGATGCGGAGGGACAGATCAAAGAGTTCGTGAGCAATGTGAATACCTTCAACGAGCTCTCCGCCGGCAGTGGCCGGGGGTATCCTTCCATCAGCTGTTTTATGCAGTCGTATCCTTTGCCGGGCGACAGACTTTGCCTGGTGTATCGCGCACAGGACTGGCCTGACGGCGTGTGGGAAAAACCGATTTTCGATCCGAAAGCCGGCCTCTCCACGGAAATTCCCGTAACCGACGGGACGAAACTCGACGAAGTGACTTCCTTCCAGTTCAACAAGACTTCGGGAGAAATCATCATCGAAACCAAGGATTTGGTGGACTGGAGTTTGAAAGACGCTTCCGGTGCAGCCATAAAAGACTGCGTGACTTACGAGATGACTGCGATGAAAATCGTGACGACCGACTTGAAGAAGGGAAACTATACTTTGACCTTCAAGCGCTTTGATGAACAGTTGACTTTGACGCTTAAAATGGGAATGAAATGAAACAGATCCGTATACTGATCCTGTCGCTTGCCGCCGTGCTGGGGATGATGGCCTGCGAGCGCGAAGATCCTTCCGTCGATTTCGACAATACGAAGGTAGAATTCCCTTCCCAGGGAGGTACCAAGTCCGTCAGCGTGACGACCAATTACTCCTGGACTGCCACTGCTTCCGATCCCTGGCTGTCGGTATCACCGGCTTCGGGAGACAAAGGAAACGCCAACATTACTGTCACGGCACAGGCTAATGACCGTTCCACTTCCCGTAAAGGTTCCGTAACGATTACCTGCCGGGATCTTACCCGCAGCATTACTGTCACGCAGCTGCCGTCCTTCGACCAGGTGCTTGTGATCAAGCACACGTTGGGCGATTTCGTCCTTCCTTCTTTTACGGGCAGCAGCATGGCCGGGCAGGTCAACTGGGGTGACGGTGCGGAAGAAACCTATTCCAGCGGCCTCAAGCACAGTTACACCACGGCCGGAAGCCACACCGTAGAAATAAAAACCGCCGGCGCCTTTTCCTTCAAACTGGAGTCGGTCGCCGGCGTTACGGAGTTGGATTTCGGAAACTTCTAATGCCCGAAGAAGCGGGCGACTTCGCCGATCAGGCAGTCGATCTGCTCCTGCGAGTCCAGCGTCTCGACCGGGAAGCCCAGGATCACCGTCTTGTACGGACCTGCATAGGCTGTACCGGCCGAGATGTTGTTTTCTGCATAGCGGAACACGGTATATGCCCCTTCTCCCACGGGATTGAGTCCGTCGGGTGCCTCTACGGCGTAACAGTCTCCGTTGAGTTCCGTATGGAAGAAATAGCTGCTCTTCCAGGTGAGACCGAGCGGATTCTGTTCCCCTTTGACCACGCCTTTCACGGCTGCGGAATTGGTCATCCACCGGTAGTGCAGCACATCCTGCGCGAACTTTTTGGCCGGTTCGAAATAGTCGGCCTTGAGCGTGGAGTCCACTTCGAAATCGAAAACGGGTTCCCACAGGTCGGAGCCGACATAGGCTCCTGAGACGAGGATATTTCCGCCTACACGCGTGAGATCTTCGATCTGCCGGCGGATTCCTTCGGGGAATACGTGGTAACGGAGGGCGCCTGCACCGCGGCGGCCCACCTGCGTGGTGAGCTGCTCGCCGCAGATCAGGTCGACGACCGGATATCGGTTAAGTTCGATACGGCGCCTTTCGACGGCACTGCGGCTGGCGGATACGAAGCTGCGGCCTGCCTCCATCCAGGCCCTTCCGTGGACCGACGGGTAGTCGAAACTGTTGCCGGCGACGGCTTTCGTTTCATAGTCGCTGTCGGAGGCTCCGAAACCGGCGCTGTCGTCGTCCATCCAGGGGATGGCGCGACGGAACTCGTGCTGGTCGCCGATGTAGGAGATGTCGTAGAGGTAGGGGACTCCCGCGTCGAGCCGGTTCAGGAATCCTGCGTATGCGGAGTCGGCCGATGCAAAGCTTACGGGCGCGCTGAGACGGTCGAAATTGTTGACAATCATAACTGTCGGCGCATCACCGGCTACAAGGCCCACGGAGAGGATCTCACTGGGGAAACTCTCGCCACCTGCATTTGTGGCCGTAACCTTGAAACTGTAGATATGCCCCGGCTCGATTTCGATTTCTGCCCGGGCTTCCTCCAGCGCCCGACCGTTGTCGAAGCCTGCGTCATCCCGGCGGGTATAGAGAATGTATCCGCTCGCGTCGGCTGTCTTTTCGAGCGGGTCCTTGACGGGCGTCCAGGTCAGGACAGCCTTGTTTCCGTCTTCCAGGTGCGCTTCGAAGCCGTCCACGGGCAAGGGCTGCACCACATACTTGAAGTCATTGATCCAGGCCAGGAACTTGAGCATGCCCTTGTAGATGGCGCGGGAGACGGTGAACCGGAACGTTGGATCGAGCCCGTAGCGCATATCGGCCAGGTTCTGGTGTGAGAGCAGCTCGAGCAGCATTCCCGGCACTTCCGGCATACGGCTTTCGGCATAGGAGCGGTCCCAGAGTTGCCTGCGGCTCCACCAGGGTTCGTAGAGGGCGCGGATGTCGTTTACGATCTGGGTCTGGACAATGTCGGTGTAGTCGCGTCCGATTGAGCGGTCTTCGCCGTTCGGGTATTTCTCGTCGTCGTTCGACAGGCGGGTATAGATGGCCAGCGTACCGACGATCGAATCGTTGAGCGTGGTTCCCGCATCGGTGTGGAAGGCGAACGAAAGGTCGAGCGGGATGTTGTAGCCTTTCTTGCCGGGCTTCAGGTAGGAGCCGTCGGAAAGGGTGTTCACCCACAGGCCGCGTGACATATAGTCGTCGTTGTAGTCGGTCAGACCGCGGTTGCGTGAGTAGATGGTGTCGTTGAATCCGGCCCATTGAAGCCAGTAACGGGATCCTTCGGTAAAGCGGGGATAGCCGGATACCTCCGGCTCCACGGCGAAATCGCCGGCTTTCACTTCTTCCGGCTTGCGGGCGATGTTGCCCATACCGCCGCCGAATTTTACGGCATCGGCCGTCACGATACCGGTTCCGTCACCGATATTCGAAAGGAATACACCCTGGTTGTCGTGCCATCCTTTCAGGAACCCGAAGGTGCCGAGGTAAATCCAGGTACCGCCGCCCATCTGCTGGTTTACGCTGAAGCGGGTGGTACCGCCGGTGTGGCGCACTTCATACCGGGCGGCCGTGGTGCTGTTTTTCACGGTCTGGTAGGCGACATAGACGGCATACTGACCGTCTTCGGGAATGTTGGGCCGCCAGCAGGCGACGCTGCTGCCCTCGGTGCCTGTATCGGCCTGACGCGCGGTACCCATCTTGAAGGGATTCTCCAGATAGACGTAGGATGGTTTGGGATTGGCGAATGCGCTGTCGGGCGCGGGTTCCCATTCTCCTTTTTCGTAGTAGCCGCTGCCGGTTTCGTCGTTGTCTACGATCACTTCGTGGACGTTCCAGTCCCGTTCGCGGGGTAGCATCACCACGGCACCGGCATTCTCGAGCATCGGCACCAGGAAGGGGACGACATAGCTTTGGGTATAGAGGTCTTCCACCGTTTCGAAGATACGGGCACGTTGCCATTCCCAACGTTTCAGCGATTGTTCATAATACCAGCCGTGGCTTTGCCACATTGCGATGTGGCGGTTCTGCAGGCCTTTCGACGGCTTGTTGGACGATGAACTGCGCGTAACCAGCGGGGCGGCCAGTTTGTCGTGGAACTGGCCCGCGTATTGCCTGTGCTCCCGGACAGGGCCCATATCAGGTTTCCCGGCATAATACCGGCTCTTGTAAAACTCGATGGGCTTCTTGTCAGCATAGAGTTTGAGCTTGGTCTTGTATTGGGCGTATTTCTTCGGCAAGGTCTTCTTTGCGATGGCGTAAATCTCTTTGACGTCCACGTCGCGGAGCGGGAAATCGACCAGGCCTCGGCTGAGGTCCAGCCGCAGGCTCCCGTCTTTCAGGACACTGGCCTTTTCGACTGCCACGCGGCTGCGGACGGATGTGTTTTCACGGAGATAGTTGCTGATCGAATCAGCCATCGGTTCAAGGTCCCTGTCCCTGGCTGCTTGTGCAGGAGACGGCAGCAGCAGGAAGAAACCGAGCAGGAGGGGAAGGAACTGTTTCATTCGGAATGATTGGTTTGTGCAGACAAATTTACTTATATTTGTAAAAAATGATTCCATCAAAACTGTCTTTGCTATGAAAAAGTTGGCTCTTGCAAATCTCCCGACAAAAATCCGGCGGATGGACCGCTGGTCGGACGAATGCGGTAAGAATATCTATGTCAAACGTGATGACCAGACCGGCAGTGAATGGTCGGGCAACAAGATCCGGAAACTTGAATTCGCGGTGCAGGAAGCGCAGGAGAAGGGCTGCAACCTGCTGATTACTTGCGGCGGCATTCAGTCGAACCACTGCCGCGCCACCGTTTCCGTAGCGACGTATCTGGGAATGAAGTCGGCGGTCCTGCTCCGGATCAGCGAGGAACCGCCCGTAGAAGGCAATTATTTCCTCGACCGGCTGCTGGGTGCGGATGTCCGTTTCTGCACGCGGGAGGAATACCACGATCACCGCGGAGAGATTATGCAGGAAATGGCCGATGCCTATGCTGCGCAGGGATATAAGCCGTACATTATTCCGGAGGGTGCTTCTTTCGGCGTCGGTACGCTGGGCTATTACTTTGCGATGAAGGAGATTGTGGCACAGGAACGGGAAATGGGTGTCCGTTTCGATACCATTGTCGTTGCGACGGGTTCCGGCGGCACATTAGCTGGGCTTCAGTTGTCGAATCTTGTGAATCATTATGGCAAGCGGGTGATCGGCGTTTGTGTCTGCGATGATACGGCCTATTTTCAGAACATCGCGGCGCAGATTTCACGCGATGCGCTTCCATATCTTGTGGCACAGGGAGAAATCAGCGGGGAGCAGGCAGCTTCCTGGCGTGCTTCGCTCAAGCCGGCGGATTTCGAGCTCTTTGAAGAATATGTCGGCATAGGCTACGCCCTGAGCCGTCCCGAAGAACTGGAGCACATCAAGCGGCTGGCCCGGCTTGAGGCCACAGTATTTGATCCCGTCTATACGGGTAAGGCGACGTACGGTATGGTGAACGAATTGAAAGAAGGCGGCCGTCTCCGCAGTTCCGAGAACATCCTCTTCATCCACACCGGCGGCCTCTTCGGCCTGTTCCCGATTTCCAGGACTTTCCCTGTGTAAAACTGATCAGCCGTTATCGTTGTGGGTGAAGCCCCTTCCCATCCGCTACGGCAAAGCGCTCAAGCCTCCCCGCAAAAACTCCGGGAAGGGGCTTCACCCGCAACGACAGGTTAACCATTATTTTTTCTTGGCCAGCAAACCGATCACGATCGTGATCAGCAGGCCCAGCGTGATGCCGAGGAGGTTGGCGTTGAGGTCCCTGGCGTCGGTAATGCGATGGGATGTGATTACGCTCTGCAGGCGTTCGAAAAGGAAAGCCACGACATTGGCCATCAGCATGCTCACGGCCAGGGCTCGCCACCAGGAGCGGAAATCGAAGGCCAGTGTGCCCAGGATCGGGAAGGGGAGGAACATCACGAAGTGGAGACACTTGTCGATAGGGATGCCCCAGATGCTGCGGGGAATGTCGGGACCCGGTTTGAAATTGCCGAAACACAGCCAGGCGACGAGCGCCACATAGACCAGGAACACCACGATTTTGATCGGGCGTGAAACTGCGGCGTTCATCGGCCGTTCCTCCGGTTCCTGCGCTGCAGCGCGTGATAATCGTTATCGGCCTTGATCTTGTCGATCAGCGTGGTTACCACCTCATAGACCGGCCCGCCGACACGGTAGTCGGCCTGGCATACGAAATTCACGCGGTCCTGTCGCAGCAGTTTGCGGGCGGTTTCCTGTTGCTGCTTGTTGTCGCGGCTGTAAACGGCGATGGAATTGCCGCCGAACATCTTGACGATCTTCATACAGGGAACGTCGGTGGTTCCGTCGCCCAGATAGATCATATGGCTGAAGGGAATGGGCTTGTCGTCTTCCTTCTGGCTCTCGTTGACCTTCGTGTTGTCGCTGATGTCCATGATGCCTTTCGCAATCTTGAACAGGTACTGCGTCTTGCCGGTATAGTCCACGGCCACGGCGGGCCAGACGGCTACGCCACTCTCGTCGTACCAGAACGAACAGGCGAAGATCTTCTTGAACTCCCTGGCGATGGACGTGCCTTCGATCAGTTCGGTCTGGCCGGAGGAGTTGATGTAATGTTCCACGTTGACGCCGTGTCGCCGGCCATATTCGTTAATCAGGGAGAACCATTCTTTTACGCCTTCATACAGTTCGATGTGTTTTCCGAACGAGACAAAGGAGTCGCGAGTCAGGGAGATTCCCTTTTTCCGAGCCTCGTCGATCATCAGTTTCATATAGGAGAGGATACTGCTCACTTCCTGACCTTCGGGCACCTCGTTGCTTTTGCTCCAGAATTCATCGGGCGTCTGCCCGATAGCCTGGATAAAGCCGAATTCCTGCATATTTCCCGGCGAGAGCGTCCCGTCGAAATCATAAATCAGCGCTACGGTGGGTCTTTTTTTCATACCGCGCAAAGATACATATTTTTTACAGGGAGAGTTCCAGCCAGCGGAATTCTTTTTCGTCAAGTTCCTGTTTGAGGGCTTCGTAGCGTTCGGATGCGGAGCGGATCCGGTCGTAGGGGGCGTCGGGGTTTGAGAGGAGGGATTCGATCTCGGATTTCTCGGCGTTCAGTTTTTCGAGGTCGGCCTCCAGCTGGTCGAGTTCCCGCTGTTCCTTGTAGGAGAGGCGCTTTTTCTCGTTACTCTGTTTCCGCTCGTTCTTCTCCTGCTGAGCAGAAGGCTTGCGTGTCATAGATTTTTGCTGCGCTTCGTAGTCCTTGATGAAGGAGCGGTATTCGGTGTAGGCGCCGACGAAGTCTTTGATGAGGCCGTCGCCGCAGAAGACGAGGAGGTGGTCGACGACGCGGTCGAGGAAGTGGCGGTCGTGGGAAACGACCAGGAGGGAGCCCTTGAAGTCGAGGAGGTATTCCTCGAGGATGTTGAGGGTGACGATGTCGAGGTCGTTGGTGGGCTCGTCGAGGATGAGCAGGTTGGGCTGCTGCATCAGGATGGTCAGGAGGTAGAGCCTTCGTTTTTCGCCGCCGGAGAGTTTGCTGACAGGGTTGTTCAGCATGTCGTGCGGGAAGAGGAACTGGTTGAGGAGGCCGAGGTTGCTGACAGTCTCGAGGACGGTCTGGCTTTCGTCGAACTGCATGCCGTCCTGGCGGTAGTAGCCGATCTTGAGCGATTCGCCCCGTTCGATCCGTCCTGCCGTCGGTTCCAGCGCCCCGATGAGCAAGTCGATGAACGTACTTTTCCCGATGCCGTTTCTTCCCACGATCCCGATCCGGTCGTATCGCTGGAATTTATAGCTGAAGTCTTTGATTAGATACTGCAAGTCTGTGTCCCCGCCGCGCGGCAGAACCTTTTCGGGCGTCGACAAGTCTCCGCCCGAAAGAACCTGCCGCTCCACCAGGCCCTCGCGCGGGCCGTTCTGCTCATACCCAAATGATACATCGTAGCAGTCGATGATTTTGGTGCCGAGGCGGGTGGCGCCTTCGAGGGCTTCCATTGAGACCTGGCGGATGGTATAGGCTTCCTCGGCGCGGCCTTTCAACTCCCAGAAGGCCTGCTTGCGGTATTTGGCTTTGCCGGTACGGGCGCAGGGAGTGGCATGCATCCATTCGAGCTCGCGGCGGAGGAGGTTGCGGACCTTGTCGGTCTCGGCATTGTAATTGGCGATGCGTTCGGCGCGTTTTTCCAGGTAATTCGCGTAGTCTCCCTTGTAGACGTAGACCTGGCCGTGGTCGAGTTCCATCACGATGTTACAGACGCGGTCGAGGAAGTAGCGGTCGTGGGTGACCATGAAGAGGGTGCAGCGCGATCGTTTCAGATAGTTCTCGAGGTATTCGATAGCGTCGATGTCGAGGTGGTTGGTCGGCTCGTCGAGAATCAGGAAGTCGGCCTCGGGGGCGAGGACCTGGGTGATGGCCACGCGTTTGACTTCGCCGCCGGAGAGGGTGTGCATCTGCGCCTGGGGGTTGAGGCCGAACTCCGTGAGGATGCGGACGATACGGTGTTCGTAGTCGAAGCGTCCTTCGGTGTCGAGATGTTCCAGGAACGGCTCGCTGCCGGCGAGCACCTGCTCGAGGAGCGTGGCTTCCGGGTCGAAGTCGTAGTCTTGTTCCAGAAAGGCGATACGGATTTCCTTCAGAAATTTGATCTGCCCTCCCGAGTCGGATTTATCTTTGCCGGCGAGGATGCGCATCAGCGAGGTCTTGCCCGTTCCGTTTGGCGCGATCAGGGCTATTTTGTCACCCTCGTTCACATTGAAACCGATATGGTCGAACAGCACCTTCGGCCCGTACGACTTGGATATGTTTTCTATCTGCAGATAGGACGCCATGGTATTGCAAAGGTAATAATTTTGTATATTTGTCAGGAATCTTCGTCCTATGAAAACAACCTATGCCAATGTGAAATATCCCGACCGGCTCGGCTGGATTCTGGGTATTGTCGCTGTTGTGGGTTTCGCCGCTTATATCGCCTTGGTTGGCATCCAGCAGGGTTTCTGGTTCTGGTTCCGGATGTTTGTCTATCTGCTGGCCATTTTTTGTGTGAGCTACCTGCCGTTTGCCACGGTCAAATGTACGGTTGATGATGAGGAGGGAACCCTGTTTACACCGGAAAACAAGAAATCCCCGATCATGGTCAAGGATATCGACCGCATTACCCGGGTCACCAATCGCAAAGGCAGGCTCCGCTACCTGAATATTCACGAGG
>JAFRRF010000019.1 GCA_017428245.1 Bacteroidales bacterium | reverse complement strand
TTCCATAGACTCTCCGGAAGAGAGATAGGCTTGGATGATACTCAACTTCTCATCCTTGTTGTAAGTCTTTCTGTTCATTTTGTCCTAAATAAAGTTTACAGTTTTACATCATTCAGTGTAAACCTATTTCAGGACAAGTCACCTGCTAGCAGGAACGCGAAGCGAAGGGGGCTCGGGGGATATGCCCCCGTATAAAAGGTGCCCTCAAAGGGCACAAAAAAAGATCCTGCTTCGAAAAGCAGGATCTTTTTTTGTGCCCAGGACAAGACTCGAACTTGCACGCCCTAAAGCGGGCACCAGCCCCTCAAGCTGGCGTGTCTACCAATTTCACCACCTGGGCGGTGATTGGGATTGCAAAGGTACAGTTAATTTTGAACTATGCAAATATTTTTTTCAAAAACTATTTCCCTTCCACGGGCGTAAGCCGGTAAAGGACTACGTCGTGGGAACCGACAACCACGGAAGCCCGCTTCGGGATCAGACGCCCGCCAGACCGGCCCTTCCCTTTCACAAGGGTCGTGAAAGGTTTGACCGAAGCATTCCAAAGGTCTTCGACACGGTAGTTCACGGTCGCGAAATCCGTACTGCGACCACTCAGTTCATCGTTGACTTCCAGCGAGGACCAATCGAGGTCGACCGTAACCGGCGCATCGCCGACATTCAAGACACAGAACGCCCAGTCACCGCCGGCCAGCGGCTTGAACCAGTACTGCAGGTCCCCTTCTTTCTTCAGACGAAGACCCTGGATGCCGAGCGGATCCTGATCGATAGCGATCACCTCCTTGTTGGTGATGGTGGCAAGCGTCTCGGGCGTCATATCCGTAAGGTCGTTGCCCAGAATCAGCGGAGCGGCCATCATACACCAGAGGGTGAAATGAGCCCGGTCTTCAGCGGCTGTCATCCCGTTGCCCACCTCGAGCATATCGGGATCGTTCCAGTGACCGGGGCCGGCATACTGCCGCAGCGGTTCGTTCATATCCACGATCGCCATCACACCGAGCGGAGTCCAGACAGGATTGCCTTCTTCATCATACCGCTGGGAGATGGGCAGAAAGCCCACGCCGATGTCGCCGGTGGTGCGCCAGGAATGACCGACTTCCCCGGCCCATTCCCAAGGCTTGCTCTGCCCCCACTCGCACATACTGAAAAAGATCGGACGCCCGGCCCAGCGGAGAGCGTCGCGCATCAGCGCATAGGCACCCTTAGGGTTGATGTTGCTGGTATAACACCAGTCGTATTTCAGGTAATCGACTCCCCAGCGGGCATAGGTGAAAGCATCCTGGTACTCGTGTCCGAGACTGCCGGTATAGCAGGCGCAGGTGTTGGTTCCGGCATCGCTGTAGATGCCCAGTTTGAGTCCCTTCGAATGGAGATAGTCGGCCAGCGCTTTCATCCCGGACGGGAACTTCTCTTTGTCTTCGTGCACGAACCCCTGCTCATCCCGCTCCCCGTGCCACCCGTCGTCGAGGTTGAGATAGACATAACCTGCCTCGACCAGACCCAGTTCCACCATTTTGTCGGCAATGTCCCGGATGAGCGTTTCGTTGATTTCCGTCTGGAACTTGTTCCAGGAACTCCAGCCCATCTGCGGAGTATCGGCCAGCCCTTCCCACTTCGGCAGGTTGCCGTCGGGTTTGCGCTCCTGTGCGACAGCCATATCCAGACACAGCAGGAACGCCGCGGCCATCATCAGCCAAATCGTCTTTTTCATCTTTGAATAATCTTTATGTTTCGGTTCAAACGCCCATTACAAGTACTCTGCGAGGAATGCATCCCGCTCGGCGCTCCAGGAAGGCTCCATCCACATCGCGTGTCCGCAGGTGGGAACGCAGTAGTAGCGGCGGTTTTCCGTGCCAAGATTGTTGTAGATGGCGAAATTCGTGTGCGGAGGGCAGGTAGGATCCTGCAGGCCGAACGACATATAGACCGGGCAGCTGATGCGCGGCGCAAAATTCTTCACGTCGAAATATGAAAGCATGCGGAAAAGATCCGCCCGGTCGATTCCTTCGGCATCAGCCTGTTCGAACACTTCGTGCACCGGCCACCAGACAATCTTCGCATAATCGGGATAATCGCCCAGGAAAGGGACGGCCGGCGCGGCGGCACGGATCCGGGCGTCGAGCGCGGCGGCCACGAAGGTCAGGGCGCCGCCCTGGCTCTCGCCGATGGCCACGATGCGTTCCGGATCGGCCTTGTCGAGCGAAGCGACGAAATCGACCGCCCGCTTCGCATCGCAGAATGCACCCCGGTAGTAGAAGGTCTCCTTGTCGGAAAGCCCGCGGTCGATCCAGCGGTCCTGTCCTTCCTTGAAGATGCCCTGGTCGCGGATGCTCACCGCGAATTCAATGCGGTCGGCCGCCGCATTCGGATCGAAATAATAGACCGGAGCGCCGTATCCCATATACTGGAGACACACCGGATACTTCCCTTCCGCGTTGGGAATCGAAATGATGCCGCCCGAAACGCCACCGCCCCAGGAAGGATAGCGCACTTCGTAGCAGGTGCGCAGTTCGTTGGAATACAAGGGGATTTCCGTCCACTCGACATCCAGCGGGACTTCGGCCAGTTCCGCAAGGGTCTGCGCCCAGAACGCATCGAAATCGGGCTGCGGGTCGGGCGCGCTCACCACCGCCTCCGGACGGACGCCGATGTTCCACCGGACAGAGTCGCGCAGACGCACCTGATAGAATCCCGGTTTCAAAGCGCCCAGACGGACGGTCAGCGTGCTGTCGCTGCGAATCTCCACATTCCGGCTCAGCACGACTTCCGGCGTTTCAGCCATCAGCGACAGGTCGGTTACCAGTTCAAAAGCAGCCGGGCCCGGAGCCGCCTCGACCTTCGTCGTCAGTTTATAGGGTCCGTTTCCGGTAAACAGCCATTCCTGGCCCGGAAGGCCCGTTTCCGCAAGACGACTCTGCCGCTTGCAGGCCGGCCCTGCGGGCAGGAGCACGAGGATGAGGGCCGGAATCAGAAGGAAGTACTTTTTCATAATGTGTAAATTTAGTATTTTTACAGACAAAACGAGCGAATATGATCGACGAAATCCTTCAATTCAACCGCGACTTCGTGGCCCGGAAAAAATATGAACCCTTCCTCACGGACAAGTTTCCCGCCAAGAAACTGGCCGTTGTCAGCTGCATGGACACGCGTCTGTCGGTGCTGCTGCAGGAAGCGCTCGGACTGAAGAACGGCGACGCCAAGATCATCAAGAATGCCGGCGGCCTCATCCCCACGCCTTACGACTCGGCGATGCGCAGCCTTGTGGTAGCCGTCTATGAACTCGGCGTGGAAGAGGTGATGGTGGTCCACCATTCACAGTGCGGTGCCTGCCATATGTGCTACGGACATCTTCGCGAAGCGATGCTGCAGCGCGGAATCACCGAAGAAACGCTCTCGGCCGTCGAAGCTTCCGGCATCGACCTGACGGCCTGGCTCGAGGGCTTCCACGACACGGAAGCCTCCGTCCGCCGCACCGTCGCCGCTGTCCGCGAGCACCCGTTGATGCCCCGCGACCTGACGGTCCGCGGCTTCATCATCGACTCCGCTACCGGCGCCCTGACCGAAGTCTGCTAAAAAAATCGGGCGCGTCCGAAGGCGCACCCGAAAAAACAACTCCGGTCATCTTACACCTGAATGGCCGCCGCCGGAGAATCCTCCGCCACCGCCGAACGACGAATGGCCGCCGCCACCGCTGCGGCTGAAACCGCCGAGGCTGCCTCCGCCGGAATACGTCGGGACGGGCGTCGAGTAGCGCGACATCACGTTCGAGTAGGAATTCGTCAGGTGGATGACCCGCGACATGTCGTTGTAAGGCATCGTGTAGGCCTTCTCGAACATCACCGGGTCGATGTCCTTGAGTTCCTTGGCCACCTGATCGGCAATGCCGATGAGCGAAGCGAAGATCAGGTATTCGCGCCACAGGGCGACTTCCGGGCTCGTACGCTGCTTGATGAGCGTCGTATCTTCCAGGAATTTCTTGAAACCGATGAGTTTCCGGTTTTCAATGCGGCCCTCGTCCGTGTAAAGGCTTGAACGGTAGTACCCGCCGGAGCGCAATTTGCTCAAACCGGTGGCCTTGACGGACTGTGTCCAGTTGACCAGCCGTGACGGGTGCTTCTTGGCCCAACTCGAGAATTCCTTCTCTTCCAGGACCTTGTTGGGGCCACTGGCCTCCAGCATTATCGACCAGAGACCTTTTTCCGTGCTGTCAATCCTGGTAAAGTCGGCATCTGTCTTGAAATGGATGTCGACCTTGCCGGTTGCCAGGTCGCGTTGGGCCTCGAGACAACCCTCCTGCAACATATGGAGGATCATGGCCGACGCCACGGAATTGTCCTTGGCCTTGATGTCCTTGGAAGTCGAGATGACGTAATAGTTCTTCAGGATGTCGCCGCCATAAGGAATTTCCCGCGACCAGTCGATGCTCGAGAGGTTCAGCGTTCCGAACGTGTTCTTCTTGGCCTTCCGCCGCTGCACGATACGGATGATCAGCGGCAGGAACGGAAGGAGGATCATCCCGAAGAACATCACGGCGCCCAGGATAGTATAGAGCGTCTCCTGCCGCTTGGTCAGCGGCGTATCGGGCTCGTCGGCGCCTTCCAGCGCACGGTCGAGCACGACCTGGAACGGACGCTCCTGTACGCTCTGCGATTCGAAAGTACCCTTGTCGAAGCGCATCAGCACGATGATGTCGTGGCTGGGGTCGAGCGGATTCTCGCTCTCGGCGATGACCGAACCGTCCTCGCGCCAGATATATCCGTCATAGCCGAACGCCCAGATCCGGGTGAGCGAGTCCATCACGAAGCCGGGCTTGGAGATGGTCACCTTCGCGTGTTCCGTATGGAAATCGTTGGGCGTGACGAACATATAATGGATCATATCGTAGTCGTCCAGGCTCTTGACCAGGTTGGTCAGCGTGTAATCGACGGTATAGGTGCGATGGCCGTACTCTCCGATGCCCCAGCAGATCTCATAACCGCCATTGATGGCGTGCAGGCCGCAACGGCCCCTCTTTTTTTCGAAGGAACGCTCGGTATCCCAGCCGTGCTCGGTCTTGTAGGTCTCGCCCGTTTCGTCGGAGACGGTCAGGTCGAGAATCTTGATGTCACCCAGATTCTCGCGTCCCAGATAGACCTCCGTTCCGCGGGACAGGGTCATATCCCAGACCTCCCGGACCTGCGCACTGCCGTCTGTGGCCAAGGTCACCGTGATGTCCACGTCGTGCACCTTGTTCTGCGCGGCGGCAGGCTGCGCGAAGGCAGCCAGGGCCAGGAAGGCCGAAAGGATCAGGGAATGAAGTCTCATAGTCCGGAAGGTCAGAGTTTCATCGAAGGCATCTCCGCCTTATCCTGGTTCTGCTCGAGATACTCACGCGGCGTGAAGTGGAAGAGCGAGGCCACGATGGAGTCGGGGAACTGCCGGATCAGCTGGTTGTACTTGGTCACGGAGTCGTTGTACACCATCTGGCTCATACGGACCTGGTTCTGATAGGTGTTGACGCTGTCCATCGTCTTGATGTACGTCTCGTTGGCCTTCAGTTCCGGGTATTTCTCCACGACGAGGTTCAGGTGCGACATGGCCTGCGTGAACAGGTTCTCCTGTGCATTGGCATCGGCACTGCTGCTGGCGGCCGTGATGGGACGGCGCTGCGCGATGGTGTCGGTGATGGTCTTGTACTCGTGTTCGGAATATCCCTTGGTCAGTTCGGCCAAGGCTTTGAGGGCATCCCAGCGGCTGGCAAGCTGCACGCCGATCTGGCTGAGGCTGTTCTTGCAGATCTCTTCCGCCTTGACGAGTTTCCGCTGCACGGAAATCACCCAAAGCACCAGGATCACGATGATGGCAATGATGATAATGACAGTCATATCGATAAGTTTTAATGGTTTTTAAATGTCCGGACGATATTCTCCGCAATTTTGTCTACCAGGCAGATGCGGGCCTCGCGGCTCGCCCAGCCGATGTGCGGGGTCAGCAGCAGCCGTTCCGGATGCTGCATCTTCAAATACGGATGGTCCGCGGGAAGCGGTTCCTTCGTGAACACGTCGGTCGCACCGCCGGCGATCAGGCCTTCGTCGAGGGCGCGGGCCAGGTCGGCCTCCACGACGATGCCGCCGCGGCCCATGTTGACGATGAAGGCGGAGGGTTTCATCCGTTTCAGCTGCGCATAGCCGATCAGTCCGTTCGTGCGCTCGTTGAGCGGGCAGTGCACGCTCACCACGTCGCAGCGCGAAAGGAAACTTTCCAGGTCGGTATCGGCCTCATAGCGGTCGGAATGCGGCTTGCCGGAAGTCGGATAATAGAGCACCTTCATCCCGAAGCTTTCTGCGACACCCGCCACGCGGGAACCGATATTGCCAAGGCCCACGGTGCCGAAGGTTTTGCCGCGCAGTTCGAAGAAAGGCTCGGTGGCGTTGGTGAAGCAGCCGCTCGCGCTGTAGGAGCCGTCTTTCACGTAGCCGTCGAAATACCGGGCCTTGCCGACCAGGCCGAGGATGTGCATCCAGGTGACCTGCGTGACGCTCTCGGTGGAGTAGTCCACCGCATTGCGCACGGGAATCCCCTTCGACGCAGCATAGGCCGTATCGACGTTGTTCGTGCCGGTAGCGGCCACGCAGATGAGTTTCAGGGCGGGCGACGAATCGATCTGCTCCTTCCCCATCCACACCTTGTTGGTGATCACCACGTCGAAACCGGCGATGCGTTCGAACACCTCTTCGGGGCGGGTCGAGGGATAGGAGACATATTCGCCCAAAGATGCCACAGGCGCCAGGGAAATGTCATTCCCCAGCGTCTGCGCATCCAAAAAGACAATTTTCAGCATGGCTGAAAACGAGGGTTTAGTCCTTGGTGACCTTCTCCAGCCACTTCACCATGCCGAGCATGATCGACATAGACACGAAGCATATGACCAGGAACACCGTCCAGCACTTCCAGATCGGCCAGGCGTTGAGCATGATCGGGCCGACGAAGATGAAGAGGTTGCCGATGGCGGTCGCACCGAGCCAGAGGCCCTGGCAGAGACCCACCATGTGCTTCGGCGCCACCTTCGAGACGAAGCTCAGACCCAGCGGCGAGATCAGCAGCTCGGCGACGGTCAGGAAGAAGTAGATGACGAACATCACCCAATAACCCGATTTGGCGAGGCCGGCGGCAGCCATCTGCGTGGAGTCCATGGCGCGGAACGCATCACCGGACGGATAGTGGTTCGCCACGGAGAGAATGACCAGGAAGAGATAGGCCAGACCGGCGATGAACATACCGTAAGCGATCTTGCGCGGCGTGGAGACCGGTTTGCCCTTGCGGGCCAGGCCGGCGAAAATGGCCATGACGATCGGGGTGAGGATGATCACGTAGAGCGGGTTCAGGGCCTGTGAAATCTCAGGGGCGATCCTGGAGGAATCCACGAAGTCGCGAGCAAAAACCATCAGCGACTGACCGTTCTGGTGGAACGAGAGCCAGAAGAAGATGGCGATGCCGAGCACGGCAAACAGGGCAGCCATACGCTGCTTGATCTCCTTGGCCATGGCATGCTTCTCTTCAGCGGTGTATTCGACGCTCTGGGCGGCGACCTTCTTGCCCGGCTGCGGGAACTTGTGCTTGGTAGCCAGGAAGATGAACAGGGAAGTCAGCATAGCGCAAGCCGACACGATGAAGGCCCAGTGGATACCCGTGTTGAACACCTGCACATAGTCGGAGCAGAACTGCGCCGGGTTGGCGAGCACCGAAGGATCGGTGACCGCAGCGGCACTCGTCTCGATGAACTTCTGGCTCTCGACGATCGAGGTCTCGCCGCCGAGGAATTTGTGGCACAAGCCGGCCATGTCGGCATTGTAGATGAAGTTGCTGCGGCCGAGCCACCATTTGCGGAGCAACGGGGCGATGAACGGAGCGATTACGCCGCCGATGTTGATGAACACGTAGAAAATCTGGAAACCGGAGTCGCGTTTGTCCTTGGCGATCTTCAGGGCTTCAGGGCCCTTCTTGGCTTCCTCGACTTCGAACTCGTCGTAGAGTTTGCCCACGAGGGCCTGCAGGTTGCCTTTGAACAGACCGTTACCGAAGGCGATGCAGAGCAGGGCCACGCAGGTGAAGATGAGGATGCCCCACCAGCCGCCGTTGCCGTCGGCCACCATGCCGTTCACCTTGCTGAAGAGCGGGATGGCGAGGGCCACGTAACCGGCCGCCATGATGAACAGACCGATCTGGATGGTGCGGTTGTAGTTCTGCGTCTTGTCGGCGATCAGACCGCCCACCAGGGCCAGGATGTAGATGCCGAAATAGAAGAACGAATAGATCAGGCCGGCCGTTCCGTCGGGCAGACCGAATTTGGAGACCAGGAACAGCAGCAGCACGGCATTCATGATGTAGTAGCCGAAGCGCTCGCCCATGTTACTCAATGCAGCGGCAATCAGGCCTTTCGGGTGTTCCTTCGCCTTCTTCAGGTAATAGACGACGAAGACCGCTACGATGATCAGAATCAAAAACAGCAGCACGATCGTCGCGTTACTGTTCCAGAGATTCGTCAGAAAAGATAGCATTCTCATAGGTTACTAGTATATAAAAATTGGATTTTCACCTTATCATCCAACAAAGTTAGGAAAATAAATGGAAAATCCAATAATACTTCCGGCACTGTCCGGCCGGTATCAAGCAGATCAACCCCTGCGGGCTTCGCGGAGCGGACGGTCCCAGAGGACGCGGGCGCCGTGGGCCGATGCCAGGGCGTCGATCTCGGCGGGCAGCTGCTCCAGCAGCGCAGCCTCGCGCTTCCTGGAGCGGCGGCCGGGGGCACGGTAGAGTTCCTGCTCGAAGAAGGCGTCGTAGGAAACGGCATAGTCTTCCTCGTCACGATGCGGGAAGAATGTGACGGCGGCGCGGTAGCAGATGGTGCCGGCCTCCGAGTCGGAGACCAGCATCACCAGCGCCCCGTGCCTTTCGACGCCGTTGAAAGTGCCTTCCGCGGCGAAATACTGTTCGTAAACGTTGACAACCATACTATTCGTCATTCCCGGCCCGACCGGAAATCTCTTACTTTACGTGTTTGAGGTAACAATCGAGGGTGTTGCGGATGAGCATCGCGATGGTCATCGGGCCGACGCCGCCCGGGACAGGCGTGATCCAGCCGGCGACCGGTTCGGCGGAGTCGAACGCGATGTCGCCGCAGAGTTTGCCGTTCTCGTCGCGGTTGATGCCCACGTCGATGAGGATGGCGCCGGGCTTGACCATCTCGCCGGTGATGATCTTCGGCTTGCCGACGGCGGCGATGATGATGTCAGCTGTGCGGGCGATCTCACCGAGATTGCGGGTGCGGGAATGGGCGATGGTGACGGTGGCATTCTCGTTGAGCAGCAGCGTGGCGACCGGCTTGCCTACGAGTTCGCCGCGGCCGACCACGAGGGCGTGTTTGCCTTCGATGGTTTCGCCGGTGGTCTTGATCAGGTGGATGCAGGCGCGCGGCGTGCACGGTGCAACATAGCCGTGTTTCAGGGTGAAGCCCGATTTCATTCCGAAGAAGCCGTCCACGTCCTTATCGGGCGCCACGGCGGCGATGACTGCGTCCTTGTCGATATGTTTCGGCACCGGCAACTGGACCAGGATGCCGTCGACGGTCGTATCGGCGTTGAGCCGGGCGATGACTGCGAGGAGTTCGTCCTGCGTGGTCTGTTCCGGCATACGGATGACTTCGGAGACGAGTCCGACTTTTTTGGCGTTGACTTCCTTGTTGCGGACGTACACCTGGCTGGCCGGATCCTCGCCGACGATGATGACCGTCAGTCCCGGCCTTCGGCCGTACTGCACTTCCATCTGTTCGACTTCCTGCCGCATCTGGTCGTACAGCCCCGCGGCAATGGCTTTTCCATCAATGATTTTTCCCATAGGTAAATGAATGTCTATTATGCGGAATTGCGGATGGGTTTTTGTTCAGGAAACCATGCCACCCTCGGCATTGTAAGAGGGAGGGGCCCAAAGCCCTGGCTTTGGGAGGGGTCTCGCGGAGCGAGACGTTTCAGGAACAAAAACCCGGAGCAATGTAGCATCATAATACATATTTTGCGATGTCGTGACGATAAAAAAGATTGTCACAGGTAATTTGGGCGACTCCGGCGTAGCAGCGGCGGGAGGCTTCCAGCATAGTCGGAGCGGAGGCGATGACCATCAGGACGCGGCCGCCGGCGGTGACCAGGCCACCGTCATCAGAGCGCTTCGTACCCATATGGTAGATGCGCTCCGCAAAGTCGGGCGCGACCGCGATGGCGACGCCTTTGGCATAACTGCCGGGATAGCCTTTGGAGGCCATCACGACGCCCATCACCGATTCATCCTTCCAGCGGATTTCCGGAATCGTCGTTCCTTCGGCCACTGCCTCGAAAACATCGTAGATGTCGCTTTCGAGGCGCGGCAGCACAACCTCTGTCTCGGGATCGCCGAAACGGGCGTTGAACTCGATGACCTTGATGCCCGAGGGCGTCTTCATCAGGCCGCCGTACAAGACGCCGCTGAGCGGGGTTCCGGCATCGGCCATCGCGTCGGCCACCGGCTGAAGGATGTGCGCCACGGCAAAGTCATAATCTTCGTCCGTGATGAACGACAGGCCGCTCTTGCCCGTGGCGAACGATTCGGTATAAGCACCCATGCCGCCCGTGTTCGGACCTTTGTCGCCGTCGAAGGCGCGCTTGTGGTCCTGAGCGGCCACCATCGGCCGGACCTGACGGCCGGAGACGAAGGCCATCAGCGAAAACTCGGGACCGGTGAGGAATTCTTCGATCACCACCTTCCCTTCCCCGTAGCGGCCGTCGAGCAGCATGTCGCGCAGGGCGGCTTCCGCTTCTTCCAGCGTCGGCGCCACGACGACGCCCTTGCCGGCAGCCAGGCCGTCGTACTTGATGACCGTCGGGAACGAGCCGGCCTTGACATATGTCAGCGCTTCGTCGAAATCCGTGAACGTGCGGTAAGCGGCCGTCGGCACTTTTGCGCCGGCCATCAGCCGCTTGGCGAAATCCTTGCTCGACTCGATGGCCGTGGCCGCCTGCGTGTGGCCGAAGATCTTCAGACCCGCCGCGCGGAACTTGTCGACAATCCCCGCCGCCAGCGCCGCCTCCGGCCCGACGACCGTCAGGTCGATCTGATTCGCTTTCGCAAACGTCAGCAGGCCGTCGACATCCGTGTCTTTCAACGGAACGCATTCCGCCTGCGCCGCGATACCCGCATTGCCCGGCGCGCAATAAATCTTCGCAACCTGCGCCGAACGGCTCAGCGCATCCACGATGGCGTGCTCCCGCCCGCCTCCACCTACGACCAGCACAGAAGCCGTGGCATTCAACTCATTGATACTCATATCTTTCCTAATTATCGTGTGCGCATTTTTACGCACACAATTTTATGTAAAACTCTAGTAGCCAGACACTTTAGTGCCACGGGCAATCAGTGCTTGAAATGCCGGACGCCGGTAAACAGCATCGTGATGCCCAGTTCATCAGCTTTGGCAATCGATTCTTCGTCGCGGATCGAGCCGCCGGGCTGGACGATGGCAGTCACTCCGTACTGGGCGGCCAAGGCGACTGTGTCGCCGAAGGGCAGGAAGCCGTCGGAGGCCAGCACCAGGCCTTCCGTAAAGCCGGCGGCGTGCGCCTCCTTCAGGGCGATCTCCGCCGAGCCGACGCGGTTCATCTGTCCGGCGCCCACGCCCAGGGTGTGGCCGTCGCGGACCACCGCGATGGCGTTGGATTTCACGTGCTTGACGATCCGCCAGCCGAAGTCCAGATCGACCAGCTGTGCCTCCGTGGGTTTGACACGGGTGACGCACATCTCCGCAGAAATCTTCTCGACCGCCGTGTCGAGCTGCTGCACCAGCATGCCGCCGTTGACGCCCACATACTGCATCGGCGCCTGCGCCTGAGGAGCCATTTCCACCTGCAGCACCCGCAGGTTCTTCTTCGTCGCGAGAATCTCCAGCGCCTCGGCCGTGAAGGACGGGGCGATGACGATTTCCAGGAAGATGGGCTTCATCCCCCGGGCCACTTCGGCCGTAAGCTCGCGGTTCACCGCCACGATGCCGCCGTAGATGCTCACCTTGTCGGCTTCATAAGCCGCCTGCCAAGCCGCCTCGACGGTCTCCCCCACAGCCGCTCCGCACGGATTCATATGCTTGAGGGCCACGCAGAAAGGCCGGTCGGCGAAGTCACGCACAATGTTCAGTGCGGCGTTCGCGTCCTGGATATTGTTGTACGACATCTCCTTGCCCTGGATCTGCCTGGCAAAGGCCAGCGAATACGGTTCGGGATTCCGGGCCGCAAAGAAACGGGCCTCCTGGTGCGGATTCTCGCCGTAGCGAAGCGGCTGCTTCAGGTCGTATTCCAGGAAAAGCTTCTCCGGCAGGCCGGCCTGGGCGCGCATATAACGGGCGATCATCGTGTCGTACTGTGCCGTGTGGGTGTAGGCCTTGGCCGAGAGCGTCAGGCGCGTTTCGGGCGTGGTGTTGCCCGTGCGGCTGATCTCGTCGATCACGCGGCCATAGTCGCCGGGATCGCAGACCACGGTCACGTCGCGCCAGTTCTTGGCGGCGCTGCGAAGCATGGAGGGTCCGCCGATGTCGATGTTCTCGACGGCTTCTTCCATCGTCACCCCTTCCCGGGCGATCGTGGCCGCGAAAGGATAGAGGTTGACGCACACCAGGTCTATGAATTCGATGCCGTTTTCCCGCAGGGCTTCGAGATGGGCGGGCAGGTCGCGGCGGGCCAGCAGGGCGCCGTGCACCTTCGGGTGCAGGGTCTTGACGCGGCCGTCGCAGATTTCGGGGAAGCCCGTCACTTCACTGATGCCGGTGGTTTTCACACCGTCGCTTTCCAGCAGACGCTGCGTGCCGCCCGTGGCGATGATCTCCCAGCCGAGCCGGGCGAGGGCGGCGGCGAAGGCCGACACGCCCGTTTTGTCGCTTACGCTGATGAGTGCTCTCATTGGAATGTCCTTATTGCAATAACTTATTGATGGTTTCTACGTAGAGACGATGTTCGATTTTCTGTCCGATGCGATGGACTTCGGCCGGGTCGTTCCCTTCATACGGGAAGGACTCCTGTGCGATGATTCGGCCTCCGTCGAGCGTGGCATCGACCCAATGGATGGTGATGCCGTAAACTTTTACGCCGTAGGCCACGGCATCTTCCACCGCGTGTGCGCCCTTAAAGGCAGGCAGCAGCGAAGGATGGATGTTGATGATGCGGCCGCCGTACCGTTCCAGGAGCGTCGGGCCGATGATGCGCATATAGCCGGCCAGGCACACCAGATCGATGTTCAGTTCATCGAGGCGGTCGGCGATCTCAGCTTCGAAATCGGCCTTGCAGGCATACGATTTCGGCCGGAAACAGAACGTTTCCACACCGAAGCGCTCGCCGCGCTCCAGGACCTTGGCGCCGGGGACGTCGCACACGAGCAGCGCAATGCGGGCGTCGATCCGTCCGTCCACGCACGCCTGGGCGATGGCCTCGAAATTGGTGCCCGACCCGCTTGCAAAGACAGCCAGCCGTTTCATCGCAGGATGATGTTGACGCCTTCGGTATCGGTGACACGGCCGATGACGGAAGCCCGGCGGCCCGCCTTGGCCAGAATGGCCAGGGCCGCGTCGGCTTCGGCGGCATCGAGGGCCAGCACCATGCCGACGCCCATATTGAAGATGTTGAACATTTCGCGGTGCGGGATATGGCCCCATTTTTCCAGCGCCTGGAAAACCGGGAGGATTTCCCAGGTCCCTTCGTGGACCTCGATGCCCTGGCCGGGCCGGAGGATGCGCGGGATGTTCTCGTCAAAGCCGCCGCCCGTAATGTGGGCCACGCCGTGGACGTCGCAGTGCCGGATGACTTCCAGCACTTCCTTGACATAGATGTTCGTCGGCGTCAGCAGCACTTCGCCCAGGACGGCGCCGCCCAGTTCCGGGCGCCGCTCGTCGAAGGAGAGCCCGGCATCGGCCACGATCTTGCGGACCAGGCTGAAGCCGTTGGAATGGACGCCGCTGGAGGCGATGCCCACCAGCACGTCGCCGACTTTCACCTTCGTGCCGTCGATGAGTTTGCTCTTTTCCACCACGCCGGTCGTGAAGCCGGCGATGTCGTATTCCCCGTCGCCGTACATACCCGGCATCTCGGCGGTTTCGCCGCCGATCAGGGCGCAGCTTGCCTGCCGGCAGCCTTCCGCCACACCGGCGACGATGGCTTCCACCTTCTCGGGGATATTATGGCCGAGCGCCACATAGTCGAGGAAGAAAAGCGGCTCGGCGCCCTGCGCCAGCACGTCGTTGACGCACATCGCCACCGCGTCGATGCCGATGGTGTCGTGCTTGTCCATGGCGAAGGCGATCTTGAGCTTCGTACCCACGCCGTCGGTGCCGCTCACCAGGACCGGCTCCTTGTAACCGAGGGACGCCAGGTCGAACATACCGCCGAACGACCCGATGCCGCCCATCCAACCGGGGCGCTTGGTCGATGCCACATGCTGTTTGATGCGCCGGACCACTTCGTAGCCCGCTTCCAGGCTTACGCCTGCCTTTTCATAATCAATTGCCATATTGTTTTCTGAAATAATTGACTGCATTCTCGAAGATGGACTCGCCGACAGGGGTCGGGATGTTGCGGTAGAGGTTCCGGCCGGCGCGTTCGGAGTGACCCATCTTGCCGAGGATCAGGCCGTCGGGGCTGATGACGCCTTCGATGGCGAACGAAGAGCCGTTGGGATTCATCGGCGATTCGAGCGTGGGGACGCCCGATTCGGGATCGGCATAGCGGAAGGCCACCTGGCCGTTGGCAAACAGGGCCTCCGCCTGCGCGCGGCTGACAACGAACTTGCCTTCGCCGTGGCTGACGGCCACGGTGTGGCGTTCGCCGGCCTTGAAGCCGGAGAGCCAGGGCGAGCGCGTCGTGGAGACGACGGTCGTCACCAGCTGGGAGATGTGCCGGTTGATGTCGTTGCGGAAGAGCGTGGGATCACCTTCCTGTACGCCGAGCTTGCCGCCGGGCAGCAGGCCGCTCTTGACCAGCGCCTGGAAGCCGTTGCAGATGCCGAGGATCAGGCCCTTTCGGGCCAGCAGGGCCTCGACCTGCGCGGCCACTTTCGGATTGCCCAGCACGTTGGAGATGAACTTGCCGCTGCCGTCGGGCTCGTCGCCCGAGGAGAAGCCGCCCGACAGGGCGAGGATCTGGCACTCGGCCAGGTCGCGGCAGAGGGTGTCGATGGAATCAAGCACGTCCTGCTCCGTCAGGTTGCGGAAGACGGAGAAGCGGACGCGGGCGCCGGCACGCTGGAAAGCGGCGGCGGTGTCGTAGTCGCAGTTGGTGCCGGGGAAGACCGGCAGCAACACCAGCGGTGCCTCGATGGCTTCGCCGGGATAGCGCGGCGCCGCTTCGTCGCAGAAATGGTCGGCGAATTCCGGTACCGCATCGCCCGCGAGGGGCACCCGTGCCGGATAGATTTCGGCGAAGCGGCCGTCGCAGGCCTGCTTGAGCACGGCCGGGCAGAGCGGCTCGCCGTTGACCAGGATAGTCCCCTCCGTTACGCAGCCGAGCCGTTCGGCGAAAGGCGCATCCAGTTCGCCGGTCGCCTCAACGACCAGGGAACCGTAGCCAAGCGAGAACAGGTCGGCTTCGGCCAGACGGACGTCGAAGCCGAGACCGTTGCCGAACGACATCTTGCAGAGAGCCTCCCCGACGCCGCCGAAGCCCAGGGACCAGGCGGAGATGATACGGCCGGCGGCAATCTGCGCGACGGCAAAGTCCCAGACAGCGCAGAGATGCGCCGGATCGGGCATCCAGTCGGCCTGCGGCTTGTGCCGCAGCAGGTAGAGTTTGTGGCCGGCCTGCTTGAATTCCGGGGAAATGACCCGAGAAGCACGGACCGGCGTAATGCCGAAGGCGATCAGGGTCGGCGGCACGTGGATGTCCTCGAAGGTGCCGCTCATCGAGTCTTTGCCGCCGATGGACGGCAGGCCGAGGGCGAGCTGCATCCGCAGGGCGCCCAGCAGCGCCGACAGCGGCTTGCCCCAGGTGTGGGGATCGGAAGTCATCCGTTCGAAATACTCCTGATAGGAGAAACGCATCTTCGACCAGTCGCCGCCGGCAGCCACGACTTTCGTGCAGGCCTCCACGACGGCGTAGGCCGCGCTGTGGTACGGACTCCACGTGGCCAGGTCGGGATTGTAGCCGAAGGCCATCAGGCTGGCCGTATCGGTCTCGCCCAGCACCGGGAGTTTCTGCACGGAGACCTGGGATTCGGTCTCCTGCCGGCTGCCGCCGAAAGGCATCAGCACGGTGCTGCTGCCGATGGTGGAGTCGAACATCTCGATCAGGCCTTTCTGCGAAGTCACGTTGGGCGAAGCGAGCAACTGCTCCAGCCGCTGCTGGAGGGTGTTGCCGTCATACCGGCGAACGAACGGATCGGTCGCCGACACCGGCTGGATCGTGGCGGTCGAATAGTGCCGGGCGCCGGCGCTGTCGATGAAACTGCGCGGCAGGTCGGCCACGAGATCGGTGCCGTTGAAGATCTGCATCCGGCCCGAATCCGTCACGTCGGCCACGTGCGTGACCTCGATGTTCTCTTCGGCGCAATAGCCTTCGAAGGCCACCTGGTCGGCGGCGGCGATGACCACCGCCATCCGCTCCTGCGACTCGCTGATGGCGAGTTCCATGGCATTGAGGCCGCTGTA
>JAFRRF010000018.1 GCA_017428245.1 Bacteroidales bacterium | reverse complement strand
TTCCATAGACTCTCCGGAAGAGAGATAGGCTTGGATGATACTCAACTTCTCATCCTTGTTGTAAGTCTTTCTGTTCATTTTGTCCTAAATAAAGTTTACAGTTTTACATCATTCAGTGTAAACCTATTTCAGGACAAGTCATTGGATGCCACGACGCCGTGGGGGGGGGAGGAGAGGGGAATGGGGGCAGGGCGGGGTGTTCGATGGCGGGGCAATCGGCTTTTTTGTATATTTGTAATTTGACACGGATAAAGACACTGATAGGATGGTTGCTGGCCGCCCTGGTCCTGACGGGGTGCGGTACGTCGCGCGTGTTCTTGGACAGGGTTGAAAGCGGTTATTTGTCAGTTCCCTATCAGCAGGACCGCCTGCAGCTGGTCGATCCGGAGGGAGATGCCCGGCTCATCCGTAACCTGGACACCATTCCGGTCAAACTATACACCTACCTGTTCGAAGAAAAACTCCCTCAGACAGATTCGCTCCGGGAGAGAAAACGTGCGGACCGCGAGCGTGCGAAGCAGGACGGGGATATCCCTTTCCGGATCGGGAAAACGATGCCTATCGATATCGACCGTCTTCTGAACCGCTGCGGCGAGATCATGCGGCAGCACGAACCGGACATCGTCCCGGTAGCGGGCGAAGAGCACAAATGGTCGCCGGAAGCGCGGAAATATCTCCGTTACGGTTTCTGGCACAGGCTCCAGCGGCACGCGGAATACAAGCAGCAGGATTTTCCCATGCCGTTGCTGATGCGCAGCAAACTGCTTCTGTGCCTTGCCTGCGGCTGGACCGCGCGATATTGCTTCACCGGACAGGAGGCGGCTCTGGCGGAAGCTGTCCTGCGCTGCCCCGACCGCAGCGTCCGGATCGACTGGCTCTTCGAGGAAAGCTACCTGCTGAACGGGGGCAACATCTACCTGACGCTGCTCACCTGCGAGAACGTGCTGGCCGGCCAGCCGCACCGGCGGGAGCGGGACGCGGATCCGCTTCAGAAGAAACTGGCTTATATCCGTCACGATTCCAAGGAGATGGGCGACAACTACGGCGCCTGGTACCATTTCTTCGGCACGGCGCTCTACGGTTTCGTCCGGCCGGAGTTCATCAGCACTTTTGTGGCGGACACCGAAAGCATCGGGTCGCTCTTATATGAGGGGCCGGACCGGCAGGAAACCTTCATGAACCATTACGGGGCGCTGTTCGGCGACCGTCTCAGGAAGATGGTCAAAAGCGGCAGCTGGCGGCTTCCGCCCGGTCCCGGCGACCGGACGGACTATATGCTGTCTCCCGGACTGTAGCTTTTTTTGTTGTTTTTACTATCTTTGTATAATAACACGTCGTGAATAAGATTTGCTTCCCATGAAACCCTTCCGATTCCTGTCCCTGCGGGCGCTGTTGCCCTTGATCTGCCTGTTGATGATGGCCGTTACCTGCTTCGATGAACCGGAACCCGAGCCGGAGCCGGAACCCGAACCGGAGCCCGCGCCTACCCTGTCGGTAACGCCGAACGGTACGGTTACGTTCCCGGCTGAGGGCGGGGAGGTCGAGTTCAAGATCAGCTGCAACACATCTTTCTACGGTTATTCCTTCCCGACACGCGACTGGATGAGCGCCCGTTTTGACAAGGATAAGAGTTACGACAACGTGGTCGTTACGCTGGCGGCGAACATGACCGAGGAAACGCGTTCGAACACGTTGACGATCTATGGGTCCAAGGAGAAGGGCGGTGAGCATGTGGTGGAAGTGAAGATCAAGGTGGAGCAGCCTTCCGGCGTGGGAAACCTTCCCGTCGTGACGGTCAGCGGCAACCTGGACTTCGGCACGACGGTAGACGTGTCGGGGTATTCGGTCATGACTTCGCTTGTGACGAGCACGCTGAACGGGAGCAGCGATTTCAGTACCCCGTCACTGAGCGATGGGAAAACACCGCAGCCACTGCTGGTGTGCAACAAGGCGGGCGACGTGGTGATGCTCGCGCGCGGCAACTTCTCCTCCCAGACCCCGGTTACCGTCAACGCCCGTACGACGGCCCTGGCGCTGGTGACGATTCAGCCGCTGTTCGGACCGGTAAAGGGTGCGGAAGAGTTCAGGACGCTGGAAACGATGATTCTGGGGGCGAATGGATGGAGCGCGTACGAAAACGAAGTGGCCGCCGTGATCAAGTCGGGCAAGCCGCTGCTCAGCACGCAGAACGCAAATATGATTACGGCGCTGGATGCGCTGCTGGACGACCTCTGCAACGAGGGTTCCGTGACGCCGCTGACCAAGGCGCCGACGCAGATCTTCGGGAATTCGAAGGAACGGCCCTTCAAGGTGGAAATCTCCGGCAAGCAGGCCCGGTTCTTCAATTACGGCCTCACGCCGATGTACGAAGGGAGAGTCTATCATGAACTTTCGGGTAACGAGGTCGGCACGCTCGACATTCCTTCCGGCAACGACTATGGCGTGACCGATATCTTCCTGCGCGAAAGCTTCAAGTGGTCGGGGCCGATCACCTTTGATTTCAATTCACTTACTTCGCCGCAGGACGGACAGTATATCTTCGATTTCTCCCGCGAAACGGCAAAGGCGCAGACGGACTTCATGGTGAGCCTGTTCCTGAATGCGCTCGACATCGTCGGCGCGAGCGTCTCGGCGGCGAACACCGCGACGCTCAAACAGGCCATCGCCAAGTACCTGACAGCCCGCGGCGCTGCACTCACCCAGCTTGTGATGAGCGGCAAGTATACAAAGGAAGAATTGATCGAGGCCGTTTACAACGCCGTGCTCGACTTCCTGACGTCCAAGGAATTCCTTGAAAGTTGCGGTGGCATAGCCGTGTCGATGGGCGTTTCGGCCGTGCTTAAGAAACTGGCCATCGTCACGACCGTCTACAGCGCTATCCGGGGCAGCTCGAACCTGGCTACCCGCTGTTACTATATGCTCGACGCGCCGAAGAAAGTATCATTCTGCGTCAGCTACCAGAAACAGGCCACCACGTTGGTTTCCTGTAATTACGTCACGCTTGAATACATTTCCGGCAACAATCAGATCGGCCATTCCGGCCAGTGGCTTCCCGATCCGATCCGGCTCCGCATCAATACGGATGGCATGCCGAATGCCGCCAACTATTACAGTCTGCTGTTTACCGTACTCAACAAGGGAGGAGAGGTACTGGATGAGATGCTGTACAGCTGGGATCTGGAGTGCGGCACCTGCTGGAAGTTGGGCACGGAAGACCGCATCCAGCATGTGACGGTCGATGCCATCGACGTGGCCACGGGTGCCGTTGTGTCCAGGGAACCCCTGGTCTTCGTCGCAGTGGCCGATGACATACCCGACGACATTCCCGGCGACATTCCCGCCTGGCTTCAGGGAACATGGGAGCAGGAGACATCCGGCACGAAGCAGATCTATACCATTACCGCTTCGGCTGTCACATACAACAATCCCTGGAACTATGACATGAGCATCGTTGACACGCCTTCCGTCTTTGGCGTCGATCAGTCCCTGGCCGATCCGAATTCTCCGTCCTACCTGCCTGATTACAAAGGATACCTTAAAACGCGGGACGGCTACGACGTTTTCACGGAAATCTTTATCGGTTATGGCGCCTCCAGCCGCGATAATCCGGATTTAATCTATGTGTATAACGGAATTGACACGCACGGAGCCACATATAGGAAAAAGCAGTAAGTTTCTGCCGACCTCGAAGAAAGAAATGGAGGCGCTGGGCTGGGAGCAGCCCGACGTAATCCTGTTCATGGGGGATGCCTATGTGGACCATCCCTCCTTCGGCGTTTCGGTCCTTGCCCGGGTGCTGGAGGCGAAGGGGTATAAGGTGGCGGTGGTGCCGCAGCCGAACTGGCGCGACGACCTGCGCGACTTCCGCAAACTGGGCCGGCCGCGACTGTTTTTCGGCGTGGGCGCCGGGGCGATGGATTCGATGGTCAACCACTATACCGCTGCCAAGCGGCTGCGCAGCGACGACGCTTATACGCCCGAAGGACGCCCTGGCGCCCGCCCCGATCGCACGACGCTCGTCTATACCCGGATCCTTAAGCAACTCTGGCCCGATGTCCCCGTGGTGATCGGCGGCATCGAGGCATCGCTGCGGCGCGAGCGGCACTACGACTACTGGGACAATTGCATGAAGCCCCCGATCCTGGAGGAGAGCGGGGCCGATTTCCTGATTGCCGGAATGGGGGAGAAGCCCATCCTCCAGGTGGCGGAAGCCATCAGCAACGGTACTTCCGGCCAGCTTCCCCGCATTTTATTTGGCCCTGTCCTCACCACAGAGGAGATGGACTGGATCTACGACCTGCCTTTCACCCGGCTGCCGCATCCCCGCTACAAAGGGAAACGCATTCCGGCCTACGATATGATCAAGTTCTCGGTCACGACGCACCGTGGGTGTTTCGGAGGCTGCAATTTCTGCGCGATCACGGCCCATCAGGGCAAGGAGATCCAGTCGCGCAGCGAAGCGTCGATCCTGCGTGAGGTGGAGGCGCTGACACATCATCCGGAGTTCCGCGGAACGATAACGGATTTGGGCGCTCCCTCCGCCAATATGTACCGGATGGGCGGGCGCGACAAGACGCTCTGTGCAAAGTGCCGCCGCCCTTCCTGCCTCTTTCCGAACCTGTGCCGGAACCTGGACCACGACCACGCACCGCTGCTGCAGCTCTATGAGAAGGTGCTCAAGGTGCCCGGCGTCAAGCACGTTTTCGTCAGCAGCGGCATCCGCTACGACCTGTTCCTCGACGAGAACGGCTTCCTCGATGCCACGGGCAAGCGCTATTTCGAAGAGATTGTGACCCGGCACACCAGCGGGCGGCTCAAGGTGGCGCCGGAGCACACCGAAGACCACGTGCTGGCCGCGATGGGCAAGCCCTCGTTCAAGCTCTTCGAGCGGCTGGAAAAAGAGTTCCGCGCCCTGGTCCGCAAACGGGGACTCAACTACGAGATCATCCCGTATTTCATCTCGGCCCACCCGGGCTGCACGATGCAGGATATGGAAGCACTTTCGAAGCATCCCGCCCTGCGGGGTG
Organism: Bacteroidales bacterium; assembly: GCA_017428245.1. Lineage (GTDB taxonomy): Bacteria > Bacteroidota > Bacteroidia > Bacteroidales > UBA932 > Cacconaster. The sequence goes on along the minus strand of JAFRRF010000018.1, from coordinate 30,196 downwards.
TGCGGACCGAGCAGGTGCAGGATTTCACGCCCACACCGATGACCGTTTCGACCGAAATGTTCCATACGGGACGGGACCCGCGGACAGGGAAAAAACTGTTCGTGGAGCGGGACATTGCCAAAAAACAGCGGCAGAAATCTTTTTTCTTCAAGAAACGCTGATTTTTTTTGTCTGCTCAAAAAAATCTCCTATACTTGCAACACCAAACTAAATCGAACCATGGCAGGACAAATTATCCCTAAGAAACGCGCTGTAATCAGCTACGAGAATATGTCGGAAGCGTTGCTCGATGCTTTCAAGGAGAAGTATCCGCACGGCTATGCCGATTATATGGGCGATATTTTCAAGGTGGACAAACCGGACGGCACTTCTTTCTACGCCGTCACCCTGGAGATTCCTGACGCACTTTACCTGGTGAAAATCAAGGTGAATGTGGACGACTATGAAGATGCTGAAGAAGTTTTCAAGAATGATGAAGGAGATGATGAGGACGGAGAGGGCGGAAGCTTCCCTGCATCGGACGACGACATCGCCGCGGCCGAGGCTGCCCAGGAAGAAGGTGAGGACTGAAAAATCCAGAGTACTTAGCGAAAAGACCAAACTGCTGCTGCTCGCGGTATTGGTAGGGTTCCTGTGCGGCTGTGCGGCAATCCTGCTGAAATCGTTGATCCACTGGATCCAGACGGCGCTGACGTCCTGGTTCGATGCCCCTGTCGACTGGCTGTTCCTGCTGGTGTATCCTGGCGTCGGTATGCTGCTTTCCCTGTTGTTCGTCCGTTTTGTGCTGAAAGATGACATCAGCCACGGCGTGACGAAAGTCCTGCAGGCCGTTTCGAAAAATGATTCCCACATCAGGTCGCACAATATCTGGTCGTCGATCGCCGCCAGCAGCGTGACCATCGGCTTTGGCGGCAGCGTGGGAGCCGAGGCGCCGATCGTCTATTCCGGAGCGGCCATCGGCTCGACCATCGCCCGGAAGGCGGGTCTTTCCTACCGGAACGTAACGATGCTGCTCGGCTGCGGTGCGGCTGCGGCCATTGCCGGCATTTTCAAGGCTCCGCTGGCGGGCGTTCTTTTCACGCTCGAGATCCTGCTCTTCAATATGTCGATGAACGCCATCCTGCCGCTGCTGCTTTCGTCGGTTACGGCTACGGTGGTGACCTATCTGTTTATGGGGACGGACGTGCAGTTCGCCGGCTCGATCGAGGCTTTCCGGATGGCCAACATACCGTTCTATCTGGTGCTCGGCGTTTTCTGCGGGTTCATGTCGCTGTACTTCATCCGCGTGACGCTCAAGGTCGAAGACCGGATGCGGCATTTCCGCAATCCGTTCGCCCGCTGGGCGCTCTGTGCCCTGCTGCTGGGTGTGCTGATCTTCTTCTTCCCGCCGCTTTACGGCGAAGGCTACAGTTCGCTTTCGCTGATGCTCAACAACAATCCGGGCGAAGTGGCCCGTGCGATCTTCGGAGAGAAAACCCTGTCGAATCCCTGGCTCTTCCTGCTGTTTTTTGCGGCCATCCTGCTGTTCAAGGTGTTTGCCACGGCGTTTACCAATGCGGGTGGCGGCGTGGGCGGCACGTTCGGACCGACGCTGGTCAGCGGCGGACTGGCGGGATTCGTGATTGCCCGCCTGATCAACCTGACAGGCATTGCGGTGGTCCCGGAAGCCAATTTCGTACTGGTGGGTATGGGGGGGCTGATGGCCGGCGTGATGCAGGCCCCTATGACGGCCATCTTCCTGATTGCCGAGATTACGGGAGGCTATGAGTTGCTGATCCCGCTTATCGTGACGGCCGCCGTCAGCTACGGTACCATCCGTTTTTTCGAGCAGTATTCCATTTATACCAAGCGGATCGCCGCTCAGGGCGAACTGCTGACCCACGACAGCGACCAGGCGGTGCTGACCCTGCTCAAGACGCAGGATATGGTGGAGACGGATTTCCTGCCGGTCCGTATCGACGGCACGCTCGGCGAACTGGTGCAGGCCATCTCCCTGTCGCGGCGCAACCTGTTTCCCGTACTGGACTCCGAAGGCCGTTTCCAGGGTGTGATTACGCTCAATGATGTCCGGGAGCAGATGTTTGACGCTTCTCAGTACGATAAAGTAAAGATCTACAGTCTGATGAAGAGCGCGCCGGCTTTCGTCTACCAGGACGAGAAGATGGACAGCGTAATGGATAAATTCGAATCGACGCAGGCCTGGAACCTTCCGGTTCTGGACGATGAAAACAAATATCTGGGCTTTGTCTCGAAGAGCAAGATATTCTCTTCCTACAGGGACCAGCTCAAAGCCGTTTCCAATGAATAAGCTGTACACGGATTATATCGCCAGCCAGCTGCAGACAGCTGCCTGGCAGGTTGAGCATTGCATCGCGCTCTTCGAGGAAGGGGCGACCGTGCCGTTCATCAGCCGCTACCGCAAGGAGCGCACCGGCGCGCTCGACGAGATGCAGGTCGCGGCCGTCCGCCACTACTGGCTCCGTTTCCTTGAACTGGAAAAGCGCAAGGAGGCCATCCTCAAGAGCATCAGTGAGCAGGGACGCTTGACGGACGAGTTGCGTACCGCTGTCGAAAACGAGGTGGACGCCCGGACGCTGGAAGACCTGTATCTGCCTTTCCGGCCCAAGCGGAAGACCCGTGCTTCCGTGGCCCGCGAGAAAGGGTATGAACCCATTGCCCTGAAGATGTGGAATATGGAACTCGACCGCCCGGAACGCGAGACGGAGGAGGCGCTTTCCGGCGCCCGCGATATCGTCGCCGAGATGATTTCCGAAAACCGGGACGTCCGTGCGCAGCTGCGCGACCTGTACACGCGCTGGGGTTCGGTCAGTTCGCACGTCGCCAAAGGGAAAGAGGAAGACGAAGAGGCCCAGAACTACCGGAATTACTTTGATTTCTCCCAACGTCTCGACCGCATCCCTTCGCACCGCCTGCTGGCGATGCTGCGCGCCCGGTCGCAGGAAGTCGTCAATGTACGTGTGGAAGTCAATCCGGAACATGCCCTGGAGCGGATAGGACGCATTGTCTATGAGAAGAAGCGCCGTCCGTCGCCGTCCTGCCGGAAGCAGGTCGAGCTCGCAATGGAGGATTCGTACAAACGCTTGCTGCATCCCTCGATCGAGAACGAGGTGCTGGCCGCCGCCAAGGAAAAGGCCGATGTCGAAGCCATCCGCGTGTTCGGCGAAAACCTGCGCGAACTGCTGCTGGCGCCGCCGGTGGGGCAGAAACGCACCCTGGCCATCGACCCGGGTTTCCGCACCGGCTGCAAAGTGGTCTGCCTGGACGCACAGGGCGCCTTGCTCCACAATGACGTGATCTATCCGCATCCGCCCGTCGGCGAGAAGATGGCCGCGATGCGCAAGATTTCGAATCTGGTGGAGGCCTACAAGATCGAAGTGATCGCCATCGGCAATGGTACGGCCGGCCGGGAGACGGAGTCCTTCATCCAGAAGATTGCGCTGCCCGAGGGCATCCGGGTGTATTCGGTCAGCGAGGACGGAGCATCGGTCTATTCGGCTTCGGATGCCGCCCGTGAGGAATTCCCGGATTACGACGTGACGGTGCGCGGTGCGGTGTCGATCGGCCGCAGGCTGATGGACCCGCTGGCCGAACTGGTGAAGATCGACCCCAAGAGCATCGGGGTGGGCCAGTACCAGCACGACGTGGACCAGAATCTGCTCCGGGAACGGCTCGATGAAACGGTTGAAAGCTGCGTGAACAGCGTGGGCATCAACCTCAATACAGCCAGCAGCTGGCTGCTGCGGTACGTGTCGGGCATCGGCCCTGTCCTGGCCCGCAATATCGTGGACTATCGCACGGAAAACGGGCCGTTTGCCTCGCGCGACCAGCTGATGAACGTGAAGCGGCTGGGCGCCAAGGTGTTTGAACAGTGCGCCGGCTTCCTGCGGATTCCGGATGCACCCAACCCGCTCGACAATACGGCTGTCCATCCGGAGCGTTATGCCCTGGTGGAGCAGATGGCATCGGATGCGGGCGTTCCCGTGGGAACGTTCATTGACGATGCGTCCGTGCGCGGGCGGGTCGAATTGAAAAAGTACGTGTCGGGCGACGTGGGGATGCCCACGCTGGCCGATATCATGGCGGAGATCGCCAAACGTGGCCGGGATCCGCGCGGATCGATCCACGTGTTCGAGTTCTCGCAGGACATCCGGTCGATCGAAGACGTGCAGGTGGGCATGGTTCTCCCGTGCGTGGTGACCAACGTGACGGCTTTCGGGGCGTTCGTGGACATCGGCATCCACGAGCACGGCCTGATCCATGTCTCACAGATGGCCGACAAATATGTGTCCGACCCTTCCAAGGTCCTGAAGGTCCACCAGCAGCTCGAGGCGCGGGTGATCCAGGTGGACCTGCAGCGGAAGCGGATCGGTCTCTCATTGAAAGGATTGAACAGATGAAAGGTGGATGGAAACGGATTGCCGCAGTGCTAGCGGCAGTCTTTGTCTTGTGGGCGGGGGAGGCCGCCGCACAGAAGAAGTATACGGTCAGCGGTTATATGACCGACGTTGCGACGGGTGAGACCCTCATCAGCGCGGCCCTGCTGGAACGGGGTTCCGGCCTGGGCACGGTGACCAACAATTTCGGATTCTATACGTTGACCCTGCCTGCGGGCGAGGTTTCGTTGGAATATTCCTATACCGGCTATGAAACGGTCCGGAAAGAATTCCGGCTGACCTGCGACACGGTGATCCATACCCGGTTGCAGTTCGTTCCGGAAATGCTGGCGGGGGCTTCGGTCACCGCCACGCGTAACGAAATCGGCGTGCGCGGCACGCAGATGAGCGCCATCGAGATCCCGGTGCGCCAGATCCAGCGCATCCCTGCCCTGGCGGGCGAGGTGGACGTGATCAAGGCCATCCAGCTCCTGCCGGGCGTCCAGTCGGGAACCGAGGGCTCGGCGGGCCTGTATGTGCGCGGCGGCGGTCCGGATGAGAACCTGCTGCTGCTCGACGGCGTGCCGATCTACAACGTCAACCATATGATGGGCTTCTTCTCGGTGTTCAACGCCGACGCCATCAAGAACGTGACGCTATACAAGGGCAGTTTCCCGGCGCGGTTCGGCAGCCGGCTGTCCAGCATCGTGGACGTGCGGATGAAAGACGGAAACGACCAGGAATTCCACGGCGGGGCGTCCATCGGCTTGCTGGCGGCGAAGTTCAATCTGGAAGGCCCGATCGTCAAGGGCAAGACCACTTTCAGCGTCTCGGCCCGCCGCACCTACTACGACGTGCTGTCCCAGCCTTTGATCGCCTGGGCGGTGGCACGGGAAGCAGAGGACGGTGAGCGGGCTACCGGCGGCTACTATTTCTATGATCTCAATGCCAAGGTCACGCATACCTTCTCCAACCGCGATAAGTTGTATGCGAGCTGGTATATGGGCGATGATGACGTGTATGCCCGTTTCCGCACCGAGGAAGCGGATTTGGAAAGCCGTTTCAAGATGGGGTGGCAATGGGGAAACCTTGTCGGGTCGCTGCGCTGGAATCACGTGTTCAACCCCCGCCTTTTCGTCAACACGACCGTCAACTATACCCAGTACCGCCACAAGCTCAACATTGAGATGACCGAGCGGTTTATGGGAATCGACAATTCCGAAACGGAAGTGAATATGAAATACAATTCACTGATCAACGATATTTCGGCCGCGATGGATTTCGAGTACAACCCGAATCCTTCCCACGACGTCCGATTTGGGGCGACCGCCATCCGGCACGCCTTCAAGCCCTCGGTAAGCACGATCCGCTTCAAGGAAACGTATGGTTCCGACCAGGCGGCGATCGATACGACCTTCGGCGACAAGAATCTGTTCACGACCGAGGCGGCCGCCTATTTGGAAGACAACTGGACGGTGACGTCCTGGCTGAAACTGCACGCCGGGCTGCGTTATTCGTTGTACGCTTCATCGAAGCACGTCTATCATTCGGTGGAACCGCGCCTGAGCGTGCGGGCCCTGCTAAGCGACGACCTTTCGCTGAAAGCATCCTATGCGGAAATGAGCCAGGCCGTCCATATGCTGAGCAACAGCAATATCTCCCTGCCGACCGACCTGTGGGTCCCCTCGACCGACCGGATTGAGCCGATGCGTTCCCGGCAGACGGCGGCCGGAATCTTCTATACGCCGGGTTCCGTGGAATTCTCCGTGGAGGGGTATTGGAAAACGATGGACAACGTGCTCGAATACCGGGACGGAGCTTCCTTCCTGGGCTCGACGACCGGCTGGGAAGACAAGGTGGCGATGGGACGCGGCTGGGCTTACGGCGTGGAATTCCTGGCGCAGAAGAAGACGGGCAAACTGACCGGCTGGATCGGCTATACCTGGTCGAAGACGATGCGTCAGTTCGACCGGGAAGGCAACATCATCAACTTCGGCAAACCGTTTCCGGCCAAATACGACCGCCGGCATGACCTGAGCATCACGGCGTCGTATGAATTCAACAAGAAGATCGACGTGGCGGCCACCTTCGTGTACGGAACGGGTGTGTGCGGGTCTCTTCCCCTGCAGTATATCAGTGTGATACACGGATTTATCAATGACTGGGAATATTATTATCCCACTTTGCCGGTGCATTACCTGGAAGGGCGCAACAACTACCGTCTTCCTTCCTACCAGCGCTTGGACCTCGGGGTCAATTTCCGGCGTACGTTCGGCAACGGGCATCACCGCACCATCAACGTGAGCGTGTACAACGCATACAACCGGAACAATCCGTTCCTCGTGTACCAAAGTGGCAATCAGCTGATACAGCTTTCCATATTCCCTATTATGCCATCGCTTTCATATACGTATGAGTTTTAGGAGGTTATCCAATGAAAAGATATAGTATTCCCTGTGTTTTGCTTCTTTTGGCGCTCCTGGGTACCGCTTGTGAAAAAGCGATTGAATTCAAGGGTGAAATCACCGAACCGCGTCTGACCCTTTCAGCGAAAGCCTTGACCGGCGAACCGTTCCAGGTTTATGTGGCATCCTCCGTGTTTTTTCTACACAGCAGGGGCGACAGGAGGGCCTATATTGAGACGCTGGATACATTGCGCGGAGAAGTGCGCTGCTTTGTCAACGGCGACCGGACGAGCAGGCGGATGGTCCTTCAACCGGAGGACGAGGGGTATGCGAGCTATTGTTATCTGGCGGAAGACTATGTGCCGGCGCCGGGTGACCATATCCGGCTGGAAGCGGAGTTCCCCGGATTCGATCCTGTGTGGGTGGAAACCGACGTCCCGCTGATGCCACGGATGGAGATAGTTTCGAAAGGAGAATGGGTATTGTTGGACAAGCAATGGGAAGGCGAATCGGATTACTATCAGGTAGAAATGACCCTGCGCGTGACCGACGACGGCTCCTATGACAAGTTCTACTGCCTGCAGCCTCTCGCAGTCTATTACTTTGAACCGATGGGAACGGACTATGAAGAAGTGCTCAGATTCAAATCTTCTGATATTATCTTCCAGCAGATGGATGCCAGCGTATTGGACCGTCTTGACTTCGAGACGGAAAATGAAATGGCAGGCAGCTATTTTTCCGACAGATTGTTCAAGGGGAACAGTTACACGTTCAAGATCCTGCTGACCCGGGTTCCTGGTCCGGAAGTGCTCAAGAAACTGGGCTTTAGAATCTCTACGGTCAATGAAAGCCTGTACTGGTTTGATTTGTCCTTTTCGAAACTGGAGAATGAACTGTCGTTTTTCTCGGAGGGCGTGACGCTCTACTCGAATGTACACGGCGGGTATGGCATTTTCGGCTCGGCCGCTACGCAGTGGGTGGAAGTCGAATGGTAGGAAATAATTCCTATCTTTGCAAGATAACATAAATTACGGGCGATATGGACCGGAAAATCATCATCATCCCCACGTACAACGAGAAGGAGAACATCGAGAAGATGATCCGGGCGCTGCGTGCGCTCGACGGGGATTATCACATTCTGATCATCGACGACGGTTCCCCCGACGGGACGGCGTCTATCGTCAAGGGTCTGCAGGCAGAGTTTCCGGACCAGCTCCATCTGGTCGAACGTGCCGGGAAACAGGGGCTCGGCACGGCCTACCTGACCGGTTTCCGTTGGTCGCTCGAGCACGGCTACGACTACATCTTCGAGATGGACGCCGACTTTTCCCACAAGCCCTCCGACGTTCCGCGCCTGTATGCGGCCTGTGCGGAAGGCGGGGCCGACCTGGCCATCGGATCGCGTTACTGCAACGGCATCAGCGTGATCAACTGGCCGATCGGACGTGTGATCATGTCGTACTATGCGTCCGCCTATGTGCGGACCGTTCTGCGCATGAAGGTGTACGATACCACGGCCGGTTTCAAGTGTTATACGCGCAAGGTTCTGGAGACCATCGATTTCGACCGTATCAAGATGCACGGCTACGGCTTCCAGATCGAAATGAAATACAATGCTTACAAGCTGGGTTTCCGCATCGTGGAGGTCCCGATCATTTTCGAGGACCGGAAAGAAGGGACGTCCAAGATGAGTTCCAGCATTTTCGGAGAGGCGTTCTGGGGCGTGCTCAAACTGCGTTTCCGTAAAATCCGTCCGCGCCGATGAGTGAGAAGGGGAACGGACTGAGTCTGGTGTGGTACCTGGGAATCCTGCTCACCGTGTTCCTCTGGGGAATGTCATTTCTCTGGAGCGATTCGGTGCTCGACCAGGGCGTGCCGGTCTTTACGTTCATCTTTACCCGTATGATCATCGCCGCTTCCGCCCTTTCTTTGTTCAGCCTGCTGACGGGTAAATTCCAGCGGATCCGGAAGGGTGACCTGAAGTGGTTTGCGGCGATGACGGCTTTCGAACCGTTCCTCTACTTCCTGGGCGAGACGTTCGGCCTGAAAATCACCGGTTCCCCGACGCTTTGCTCCGTCATCATCGCCACGATTCCGGTCTTCAGTCTCATCGTGGGCTGGATCGCATTCAAGGAGAAACTTTCCCCGCTTAACCGGACCGGCATTTTCGTGGCCGTAGCCGGCGTGATCCTGTTCGTCCTGGTCGGCGGAAGCCTTCACACGAATTACCTCTACGGCATCGCCATCCTGTTCCTGGCCGTCATCGGATCTACGGGCTATACGGCTATCTGCAAGAAGCTCGCGAACAAAGGCTACAACGCCTTTGCCATCGTCACCTGGCAGTTCATCCTGGCCATCGGTTATTTCCTGATACCCTTCCTGGTCTTCGAAGCGCGGACGTGGACACCCGCTTACCTTGCCTGGCCCGTGCTCAAGCCCATCATCATGCTGGCCGTGCTCTGCTCGGGCGTGGCTTTCGTGATTTATGCGGCCTGCGTCGACCGGATCGGGATGACGCGGACCACGGTGTTCCTTCCCCTGGTGGCCATCGTTTCGGCGGTCGCTTCCCTGATCCTGGGACAGGATACCCTGCATACGATGCAGCTGGTGGGCATCGTGGTGGCGATGGTCGGCGTGGTGATGGCGCAATACAACAAACAAACAGCCAAAAATAATGAAACATAACGGATTGACATTGGGTGTGCTGGGTGGTATGGGCCCTGCCGCTACGGCGGAATTCCAGCGGCTGCTCGCCGTCAAGGCTCCGGCCGACTGCGACCAGGAACATCCCCGGATGATCGTCTATTCCCATACGGTTACGCCCGACCGGACGACCTTCCTGCTGGGCAAGGGACCGGATCCCGAGCCCTATCTGCTCGACGGACTCCGGACGCTGGTCGGCTGGGGTGCCGACCGGCTGGTGGTGACCTGCAACACGGCGCATTTTTTCATCGACAAATTCCTGGAACAGGGCCTGATCGACGTGCCGGTGATCCACATCATCGACGAGACGGTCCGCACCTGCCGGGAACGCAGCCCGCAGGGGGCCTGGCTGACGGCTACGCTCGGTACGATGAATACCGGAATCTATCAACGTCACGCCGAGGCTTCCGGCTACCGTTTCCTGATTCCCGACGAGGCGATGCGTGTGGAAATCCACGACATCACCGATATGGTCAAGGCCGGAAAGCAGGAGGAAGCCGGTATCCGTTACCGTGCTGCGATCGAAAAACTCTGGCAGATCGAACGTCTGCCCGTGGTGGGCGCCTGCACGGAACTTCCCGTCGCCTATCAGCATACCGGCCTGCCGGAGGAGATGGGAATTTCCTCGCTGGAGGCCCTGGCCGACGGATGCATTCGTGAACTCTACAAACCTTTGTGATATGGGACTTTTCAATTGGAAGAAGAAAGACAAGGAACAGGAGCGCCCGCTCGATGCCGGCCTGGAGAAGACCAAGCGCTCGCTGTTTGAAAGACTCTCCTATGCCATCGCCGGAAAGAGCGTGGTGGACGACGAGGTGCTCGATGCGCTGGAAGAGGTGCTGATCGCCTCCGACGTCGGTGTGGAGACGACCCAGAATATCATCGAACGGCTGGAGGCGCGTGTGGCGCGTGACAAATACCTGAATACCGATGAAGTGAACCGCTATCTCTGCGAGGAAATCATCGCCCTGCTCGACGCGGCGGCCGACGGAAAGAGCACGGAGCCCTTCGATTTCTCGAAGAAGCCGTACGTGATCATGGTGGTGGGCGTCAACGGTGTGGGCAAGACCACGACCATCGGCAAACTGGCCGCCCAGCTCAAGGCACAGGGGAAGAAGGTGGTACTGGGTGCCGCCGACACCTTCCGCGCCGCGGCCGTGGACCAGCTTGTAATCTGGGCCGAACGTGCCGGCGTGGAAATCGTCAAGCAGGCGATGGGTTCAGATCCCGCGTCGGTGGCTTACGACAGCGTCAAGAGCGCTGTGGCCCGCGATGCCGACGTGGTGATTGTCGATACGGCCGGACGTCTCCACAACAAGGTCAATCTGATGAACGAGCTGACCAAGATCCGCAACGTGATGCGCAAGGTCGTGCCCGATGCGCCGCACGAAGTGCTGCTGGTCATCGACGGCTCGACCGGCCAGAACGGCTTCCTGCAGGCGAAGGAATTCACCCGTGCGACCGACGTGACGGCCCTGGCCGTGACCAAGCTCGACGGCACCGCCAAAGGCGGCGTGGTGATCGGCATCAGCGACCAGTTCAAGATTCCCATCAAGTTCATCGGCGTGGGCGAAAAAATCGAAGACCTCAAGCTCTTCGACAAGAAAGAATTCGTGGAATCCCTTTTCGAATCATAAAAATTACGCAATATGAATATCTCATTCAACTGGCTGAAGGATTATTTGAAATTCGACCTCACGGCGGAGCAGGTGTCCGCCATCCTGACATCTACCGGACTGGAAGTCGAACACATGGAGACGGTCGAACAGATTCCCGGCGGCCTGGCCGGCGTCATCGTGGCCGAAGTCGTGGAATGCGTGGCGCATCCCGATTCCGACCATCTCCACATTACCAAGCTCAACACCGGTGCACCGGAACTTCTGCAGGTCGTCTGCGGAGCGCCCAATGTGGCGCAGGGACAGAAGGTGCTGCTTGCTACGGTCGGCACCGAACTGCCGGCAGGAGACGGCGGTACGTTCAAGATCAAGCGTTCCAAGATCCGCGGTGCCGAGAGTCTCGGCATGATCTGCGCCGAAGATGAGCTGGGCATCGGAACGGACCATTCGGGCATTATGGTGCTCAATCCTTCCGCCGTGGTAGGCACGCCTGCCCGCGAACAGCTTCAGTTGAAGCAGGATACGCTCTTCGAAATCGGCCTGACGCCGAACCGCGTGGACGGTGCCAGCCATATCGGCGTGGCGCGCGACCTGTATGCCTATTGCGTGCAGCACGACATTCCCGTATCGTGGACCCTGCCCGACGTGAGTGCGTTCAAGTCCGGCGAAGGCGAGGCGATTCCCGTCGTGGTGGAAGCGCCCGACCTGGCGCCCCGCTATATCGGCATCACGCTGAAAGACGTGAAGGTCGGTCCTTCGCCCGACTGGCTCAAAGAGCGGTTGATGGCCATCGGCCAGCGTCCGATCAACGCTGTCGTGGACATCACCAATTTCGTTCTCAACGAGATGGGCCATCCGCTCCACGCCTTTGACGCCGCCAAGATTGCCGGCCGTAAGGTGGTGGTGCGCCGCAGCACCCCGGGTTGCAAGTTCACGACCCTCGACGGTGTGGAGCGCACGCTGGGCGCAGACGACCTGGTGATCTGCGACGCTGAAAAACCGATGTGCATCGCCGGTGTGTTCGGCGGCGAGGATTCCGGCGTTACGGAATCGACGACCGAGGTATTCCTCGAGGCCGCTTATTTCAATCCGGTCTCCATCCGCAAGACCTCGAAGCGGCACGGCCTGAAAACCGATGCTTCGTTCCGCTATGAGCGGGGCATCGATCCGACTGCCACGGTGACCGCCGCCCGCCGCGCCGCGCTCCTCATCCAGGAGATTGCCGGAGGCAAGGTAGTGGGAGAGCCGCAGGAATGTGTGGGTACTCCGTTTGAAAAAGCCCGCATCGAACTCGACTATGCCCGTATGGACGCGCTCATCGGAAAAGTCCTCGGCGCGGATACGTACAGGCGGATCCTGGAGAGCCTCGGCTTCGAAATCCTTTCCGGGACGGGCGACGGCTGCACGGTCTCCGTCCCTGCCTATCGTGTCGACGTGACGCGGGAATGCGACGTGGTGGAGGAGGTTCTCCGCATCTACGGCTACAACAATATCGAATTGCCGGTCAGCATGAAGGCATCCATCAATCCGTCGGAGCATCCCGATCCCGAGAAGGTACGCAAGACCGTCTCCGACCTGCTTGCCGACCGGGGTTTCGTCGAGATCATGAACAATTCCCTCACGAAAGGGGAGTACTACGACAAACTGAAGACCTATCCTGCCGGGAATCTGGTGCATATCGTCAATCCGCTCAGCAACGACCTGAACGTGATGCGGCAGACTCTGATCCTCAATGCCCTCGAGGTGGTGGCGCGCAACATCAACCATCAGAACAACAATATGAAGCTCTTCGAGCTGGGCAACTGCTACAGTTTCCAGCCGAAAGAGGGGGAGGACGATCCGGCCGCGTGCCTGAAGAGCTACCGCGAGGAGATGCGTCTCTGTATGACGATCACGGGGCCCGGTATCAAGTCGTGGCGCAACGAGATCGGTGCAGGCGACTATTTCGCGCTGAAGGGCTGCCTGGAACTGCTGCTGCAGCGGTTCAAGGCCAATCTGTACGATCTGGATACCGATGCGGCGCCTGGCGATCTCTTTGCCGAGGGTCTGACCTATAAACTGCAGGGCAAGACGTTGGCTATGGCCGGTACGTTGGCCAAACCGTTGCTGAAGATGTTCGACATCAAGCAGCCCGTGTTCGTGGCCGAGGTGAACTGGCCGGTATTCTTCGAACTGGTCCGGCGCGACAAGATCAAGTATAAGGAACTGCCCCGCTTCCCGGAGGTCCGGCGCGACCTGGCGTTGTTGCTCGATGAGAGCGTGAGTTTCGCCGAGCTGCGGAAGACCGCTTTCCAGACGGTCCGCGGCATTCTGCGTCAGGTGAGCCTGTTCGATGTGTATCGGGGTCCGAAGATTCTGTCCGACAAGAAACAGTATGCCATCAGTTTCGTTCTGCAGGACGAGGAGAAGACGCTCACGGACGCTGCGGTCGAGGCGACGATGGCCAAGTTGCTCAAGACTTTCGAGAACAAGTTCGGCGCGACGTTGCGATAAACTGTTTTTCCTGTACTCCAGTTCCGAAGGCAATATGCTTTTCAGACCGTCTCGCTTTGCTCGACCCCTCCCACCGCTTAGCGGCGGGCCCCTCCCTCTGATAGCCGAGGGTGGCTAAGGTCTTCAAAGCATATTCCTTCTCCACTTTTGCACAGGAAAAATGACGCTATCTTCAATTAAAAAATACGCCTCGCTGGTGAAGTTCGCGCATACGGTGTTTGCGCTGCCGTTTGCGCTTGTCGCCTTTTTGCTGGCTTTGCGGGATGAGGGGTATGGCCTTTTTACCTGGGTTTTGCTCCTGCAGATTCTCGCCTGCATGGTTTTCGCGCGGAGTGCGGCCATGGGATTCAACCGCTGGGCCGACCGGGAGATCGACGCGCGCAATCCGCGCACTTCTGGCCGGGACATCCCGGCCGGGCGGATCTCGCCGCGCCAGGCGTTGACCTTCACGCTGGTCAACGCCGCGCTATTCGTCGCCGTGGCCTGGACGATCAATCCGCTTTGCGGAGGGTTGTCCTTTCTGGCGCTTGTCTTTCTGTTGGGCTACAGCTATTTGAAACGATTCACCTGGCTTTGCCATTTCGGGGTGGGAGCGGCGCTCTGTATCGCGCCGGCCGGCGCCTACATCGCCCTGACCGGGCGCCTGTCCTGGGCGGCTGCCTTGTTGAGTCTGATGGTTTTTTTCTGGTCGAGCGGCTTCGATATCCTCTATTCCCTCGCCGACGAAGAAATCGACCGGGCGCAGGGTCTGCATTCCATCCCGCAGCGCTTCGGCCGCAAACGGGCGATGATCATCTCCGACTTCGTCCACTTCTTTGAGTTCGCGCTGGTCCCGCTTTTCCTGATCCAGGCCGGACTGACGGACTTCTGGGGTATCGCCGCCGGCGTCTTCTTCCTGGCGATGCTGGTTTACCAGCACGTCATCATCTCGCCGAAAGATATCTCCCGCCTGAATGCCGCCTTCTTCACCGCCAACGGCATCGCGTCCCTCGTCTTCTGCGCGCTGGTCTATCTGTCGGTATTGGTGTAATAATCTCAATAGAGGCCCGGGACGACCGTGTCGGCGCCTTCGGTGCCGGGAGCGATGGTGCTCAGGACTTCTTCGTTCTGCTGGTCAATGTTGGTGTTCTTTTCCTTGATGGAGAGGATGTCGTCGACGATGTAGCGGGTGTGGCCGCGCCAGGGAAGCCGGCCGAAGTACTCCTTGTAATGCAGATCCATCACTTTGCCGCTCTCGGTCATCAGACGCTCGGCGATCTCCTTGTCGGCGATGGAGAAATCGAAGGTGTTCGACTGGACGCCGCTGGTCTGGGCCTTGATACCGGTCTGGATGAGTTTGCCTTCGTAGGTTTTCCAGATTACGCCTTTGTAAACCACGTAGTTGAGTTCACCGCTGCGGACGCCTTCGCCGAAGACGAAATAAAAGCGGAAATAGCAGAATGCAGCGAGTCCGACGATGAGAATCGCTGCCAGGATCCAAGCAAATTTTTTCATTATGGTCATTTTTTAGGTTTATACGAATAAGGATATGCGCTCGGCCACCAGGATGAGCATCAGGATGACGGCAAGCATCCATACGTGCTTTTCTCCGCCCCGGTTCCGGAAATACTCGCTCAGGAGCAGGGCGACGGGCAGCAGGGTGACCAGGCCGAGCGGCTGCCGACAGTCGGAAAGAAAAAGTGCATTGATCAGCACGAGGGCCAGCGTCAGCACCAGAAGCCGGAGATAGGCGTGGTACTGGGCGGTACGGTAGCGGGTCAGCCACCCCAGGACGTGCACGGTAGCCAGGACGGTCGCCACGACGATCAGCAGGATGCGGCAGAGCGTAGCGGCGGAAAAATGCAGGGCGGGCCGCGGCAGCGTCGTCATCTCTGCCCAGAGTTTGCCCAGGACTTCTCCGGGCATTCCGGCTCCGCGCAGATATTGGATGCCGATCCAGACACAGGCCGGCAGGATAAACGAGAAGAGGAGGGCGACGATGTACTTGCCTTTCTCCTCCGCATGGGGCGCCGTAGTGACGGCATAGACCGGTGCAAGCCAGGCCAGCGGCGGGAAAAACAGCGCCGCTCCGCCAAGGGTGGCCCAGGCGGCGGCAAGGTAGTCGAGGGACGGCCGGATCGCACTGTACAGGAGGAAGAACAGCAGGCTGACGGCCATCAGGAACGAGGCTATGTGCAGCGGAGTGAATGACAGGGCTTCCGGATTGGCCGCAGCCAGGACAATATACGAAACGGGCGGGATCAGGCTTATTTCGTTCATCACCTTGTCGCCGATGAGATAGAGCAACAGACCGTTGACCACCAGGATCAGGCCTGCAGACAGTCCGGAAGCGGTAGAACGGCCGGCGTCGGGAAGAGCCAGCCATCCGGCTGCGCAGAAAACCGCCGCCGGCAAAAGGACGGCGGCAAAGGCCAGTAAATCCGAATTCGTCCGTTTCATCAGGGTACAAAGTTAGATAAATACGCAAAAATTGTTATCTTTGAACCGAAGTAAATGGACGGAATCCTCAAAAAAGTCTTTTGGAGCACGGCACTCTGTCTGATGATCTTGTCGGGCTGCCGTCCGGAGGGAATCATCCCTCCGGACGAGATGGTCGATATGTTGACCGCGTTCTATGAGGCCGATGCCGTGATCGAAACGGTCGGAAGCGCTACTTCCGAGATAACCCGTCACACCGATTCCCTGCGGGTGTATGGACCAATCATCGAACGTTACGGCTACACGGCGGAGACGTTCCGGGAATCCCTGACCTGGTACTTGCGCAAGCCCGACGAAATCATCTCGATCTACGACAAAGTGCTTGCTCGTGTGACGAAGAGTTCGGACGAGGCGGAAAAGGCGATGGCCAGACTTGCGGCCGAAGAGGCCGAGGAGGCCGAGGAGGCAGAAAAAGCCGAAAAAGCTGAAAAGATCGTGGAAGGGAAAGACAAGGAGGATCTTGAGATAGAGGTGGAAGAAGCGGAACCGAAACCGGTCAAGCCGGACGGTCCGATAGCGGATACTGTCAAGCCGGTCAAACCTGTGGAAATCACCAAGCCTGTGGAAATTGCCAAGCCGGCGGAACCGGCAAGGCCGGCCGTAGATACGCCTTCTGTGCCTGAGAAAAAGACGCTCCGGAAGAAAGTGACGAAAAAAGACCTGAAACGGCTCGAGGAGGGGCTCAAATAGCGATGCGCGTGGTTCTGCAGCGGGTTTTGGAAGCTTCGGTGACCATCGACGGTTCCCGTGTGGCTGCCATCGGCCCCGGTATGCTGGTTTTGTGCGGCTTCGAAGAAGCCGACGGAACGGAAGACCTGGACTGGATGTCCCGGAAAATCGCTGCATTGCGGATTTTCGACGACGATGCCGGCGTAATGAACCGCTCCGTAGTGGAGGTGGGGCAGGATATCCTGGTCGTGAGCCAGTTCACGCTGATGGCTTCGACCAAGAAAGGGAACAGGCCCTCCTATATTGCGGCGGCCCGGCCGGAGATTTCCATTCCGCTCTACGAGCAGTTCAAGGACGCCCTCTCCGCACAGATCGGCCATCCGGTCGCCTGCGGCGTGTTCGGCGCCGACATGAAAGTCGCCCTGGTCAACGACGGACCGGTAACCATCTGTATCGACAGCAAAAATAGAAACTGACAATATATGGATAACAAAGAGATTTATAAGGCTGTCCTGGGGATGATCGACCTGACGTCCCTCAATGGAACGGACACATATTCGAAAATCGCGGCGATGACGGAGAAGGTGAATCGTTTCCACGATTCGTTCCCGGACTATCCGCTTCCCGCATCGATCTGCGTGTACCCGAACTTTGCGAAGACCGTAGCGACGGTCCGTGCCGACAAGGATGTCCACGTGACGGTGGTCGGCGGATGTTTTCCCGCATCCCAGAGTACCCTGCCCGTGAAGATTGCCGAATGTGCCGGTGCCGTGGCCGACGGGGCCGACGAAGTCGATATCGTGCTGGCCTTGAACTCGTTCCTGGACCATAACGAAGCGGAGGCACGGCGGGAAATCGTCGAAATCGGTGCTGCGGTCCGGGCCGTCAGGCCGGCAGTCCATCTGAAAGTAATCCTGGAGACGGGCGCCCTGAAAGACCCTGCTCTGATTGCGGACGCCTCGTTCCTGGCGATGGAGGCGGGAGCCGATTTCATCAAGACTTCGACCGGCAAGATGCAGCCGGCCGCCACGCCCGAGGCGGCGGAGGTGATGTGCCGCTGCATCAGCGAATACTATGGCAAGACCGGCCGGATGGTCGGCTTCAAGCCCGCCGGCGGCATCGCCACGCCCGAAGACGCGGTGACCTATTGGAACATCGTATCGGACATCCTTGGTGAGAAATGGCTGAATAAGCAATACTTCCGTTTCGGCGCCAGCCGGATGGCCAACAACCTTCTTTCGGCGCTGGAAGGCCGGGAAGTGAAGTATTATTGAGAATGGGTACCCTGCTGATCAGAAACGCGTGGCTGGACGGCCGGACGACGGATGTCCTGATTTCGGACGGCCGTTTCCGTAGCCTGACGGCGCCATCCGGCACACAGGCCGACAAGGTAGTCGAGGCGGCGGGCATGGCCCTGCTCCCTCCGTTCTACAATACGCATACCCACGCGGCGATGAGCCTGCTGCGCGGCTATGCCGACGATATGCCTTTGCAGAAATGGTTGCTGGAGTACGTATGGCCCTATGAGAACAAGATGACCCGGCAGGACATCCGGGAAGGAACCAGGATGGCTCTCCGCGAAATGATCCGGACCGGGACCGTCTTCTTCTCGGATATGTATTTCGATATCGAAGAAACCATCGATGTCGTGCGGGAATATGGTCTGCGGGCAGCCATCGGCGTGACGTTCGTGAATTCGCATTCCAAGTCGCAGCAGGCAGAAAAACTGGATATGCTGCGCAGCTGGAACGATCCCACCGGCGGGCGGATCTGCCTCACGGTTGCACCGCACGCCATCTATACGGTCGGCCCGGAACTGCTGGTCCAATGCGCGGAGACTGCCCGGAGCCGGAACCTGAAACTGCATATCCATCTGTCCGAAACCAGGGGTGAAGTGGAGGATTGCATCCGGGAACACGGGCTCACGCCGGTGCGCTATCTCGACCGGCTCGGCGTGCTGGGCGACAATGTCATCGCCGCCCACGTGGTGCACGTGGACCGGGAAGAGGCCGACATCCTGGCAGAGCGCGGCGTGACCATTTCGCACTGCCCCTGTTCGAATATGAAGCTCGCCTCGGGCATCTTCCCGTACAAGATGCTGCACGAGGCCGGCTGCCGCCTCACGCTGGGCACCGACGGGGACTCATCCAACAATAACCTCGATATGCGCGAGGAGATGAAATTCGCAGCCCTTCTGGCCAAGGTCGGCAGCGGTGATCCGGAACAGTTGCCGGCAGGGGAGGTCTTCGATATGGCTACCCGTGCCGGCGCGGAAGCATTCGGAATCGACGCCGGCGTGATTGCCGAGGGCAAACGGGCGGACGCCCTGCTGGTAGACCTGCATAACGAAAAGATGCAGCCCTGCCATAACCTTCTTTCCAACTGGGTCTATGCCGCCGACAGCAGTGCCGTCGACACGGTGATCTGCGACGGACGGGTCCTGATGGAGCACCACGAAATAGCAATATAAGCGGAATCAGACAGACGATGGCAAAGGAAATCCAGGATTACGGACTAGACCTGCACGGCACGATGATGCTGGAAGAGTACCGGGAGAAAGTGGAAATGTTCAACCGGATGAAAGACGTGGTACTCAGCCAGTTGAAGTCGTGTATCAAGAAGAGCGGGATGGCGGTGACGGCCCTCGAGGCACGTGTCAAGACGGAGAAAAGCCTGGCCGGCAAACTGGAACTCAAGGGCCAGAAGTATCATTCCCTCTCCGACGTGACCGACCTGGTCGGTGCCCGGATCATTACCTTCTACAGCGACGAAGTCGACAAGATCGCCGCGCTGATCGACAATGTGTTCGACGTGGACTGGGAGAATTCGGTGGACAAGCGCAAGCTGCTGGGCAAGGATATGTTCGGATATCTTTCGCTTCACTACATCTGCCGTATTCCCGAAGAGGTCTGTTGTGATCCCGCCATGCCGGAACTCAATACATTCCGTTTCGAGATACAGATCCGTACGGCCCTGCAGCACGTGTGGGCCAATATGAACCACGATACGGGCTACAAGAGCGGTTTCGAGGTGCCGTCGGAGTATATCCGCAGCCTCTCGCGCCTGGCCGGCCTGCTGGAACTGGCGGACGACGAGTTCAGCCGGATCCGGAAGAGCCTGACGGAATACCGGCGCAAGATGGAGGAGCTGGTCAAGGACGGGAGTTTCGACGAAGTCGCGCTCAACGCGGATACGCTGCGCAGCTATCTGGCGCTGGAACCTTTCGCCTCTCTCAACGAGAAGATCGCTGCGATCAACCAGGCCGAAATCCAGCAGCTCAGCGGAATGCCGTATCTGGAGCCGCTGCTCAATATGGGCTTCAAGACACTGGGTGACATCGAACGGATGCGCAAAGCCTATTCCGGACGTGCCTATCTGCTGGCCCTGCATCAGATCAGCGGTACGGACCTCGATATCATCGCCTCCACGCTGGGGCTGCAGAACCTCTGCTTTGCCTATGCTGCGGAAAAAGGTGGGGCGAAGGCGGTCCAGGATTTCCTCGACTGCCTGAACGGCCCTTCGAAGTACAATGCCGAAACGGCAGATCGCGTATATGACAGACTGACCAGAATCCACGAGATGTAATATGGCAAACAATTTCATCGACAGCACATTGCTCGACAAGGCAATCGTCTTTGCCGTCCAGGCGCACAAGAATACGGAGCGGCGCGGGAAAGGATTCCCGTACATCGTCCATCCGATGGAGGCCGTGGCGATCGTAGCCACCATCTCCTCCGACCAGGAATTGCTGGCCGCCGCCGCGTTGCACGACGTGGTGGAAGATACCGACCATACGCTCGAAGAACTGCGTGCCGAATTTGGCGAACGGGTGGCGGGACTGGTCGAACAGGAAAGCGACAAGTTCGTTCCCGGCTGCAGTGAAGAGGACAGTTGGAGGGACCGCAAGAAGGCGGCCATCGACCGCCTGGCAAATGCATCCCGGGATGCGAAAATTGTCGCCATCGGAGACAAGCTTTCGAATATGCGTGCTATCGCCCGTGACTATGATGTCCTGGGCGACAAGTTGTGGGACCGGTTTCATGCTCCGGGCGGCCGGTCGGACCACGAGTGGCATTACCGTGGCCTGGCTGAATCGCTCAACGAACTGGCCGGCACGCCCGCTTACACCGAATTCGCGCACTTGATCGAGCATGTCTTCGGCGAGCCGAAGCCCGAGCCGATCGATCTGAATGACTACGAGGTGAGCGGTGACGGCTATACGGCCATCAGTTACAACCACAAAGACGGCAAGCGGATGATGAAGCTGTATGCCGAGTATATGCCCATCTCCGTACCGGAACAGGAACTCCGGATGTCTTGGGCCATCATGGACCTGGGCCTTAAGATTCCCAGGGCATACCGGATGGTCACCGACGGAAAAAGGGTGGGTGTGGAGTTCGAGCGTATCGTCGACAAGCGTTCCTTCGCACGGGCCATTTCCCAGGAACCGGAGAATCTGGAGAAATATGCGGCTTTGTTCGCCCGCCAGTGCCTTGCGCTGCACGCGATTCCCTGCAACACGAAAGTGTTCTCCTCTGTCAATGACCATTTCAACCGGGTCATCGACGCTTCGAAGGATTTCAATGAAGAGGAGAAAGCACGGCTTCACGCGTTCGTAGACGGAATCCCCGTAGCGACGACCTGCCTGCACGGGGATATGCATATCGGCAATCTCATCATGGCCGGCGACGATATCTTTTGGATCGATCTGTCGGATTTCCGCTACGGCGACCCCCGTTTCGACATCGGGATGCTCTATTTCGTATGCATTTCCAATCCGGACGACGACATGGCCCAGAAACTCTTCCACGTATCGCACGCTCAGATGGTGCAGGTGTGGAACGTGTTTGTGAAGACCTATTACGGCCCCGAGGCCGATCTTTCCGCCGTGGACCGGGAAATCGCCCCTTTCGCCGCCCTATATATGATCCATTTCGCGAACCGCGAGAAGATGCTTCCCGGCTGGCCCGAATTCATCGCCAAAACCCTCCTGCAATAGCCTATGCTCTATATCTTCATCATCAACGGCCGGGAAGACAAGTCGTTCGTCTACGACGAGGTGATGCGGCAGATCGGCGAAGTCGGGTCTTCCCTGCAGTATATGGTTTATCGCACGCGGGGCGTAGGCGACGGCACCCGTTTCGTCCGGATCTACTGCGACTTGCATCCGCACGACAAGGTGTGCTTCGTGGCGTGCGGCGGCTCGGGTACGTTGAACGAGGTGGTCTCGGGCATGGTCGGATCGACCGATAAGTATCTGGCGGTAATGGCCTATGGCGTTACCAACGATTTCCTGAAGTGCTTTCCCGACCACGATTTCACTTCCCTGCGTAAGATCCTGGCCGGGGATGTGCGGCAGCTTGACGTCATCAAGGTCAACGATGACTATGCCATCAATGTCATCAATATCGGTTTCGACGCGATCGTCGCCGCTTTCGCTTATCAGGCGATGGAGTCCGGCCGCATGAAGAATGCCTATCGCTGGGGTATTTTCCGCGCCATTTTCGTCGGTCGCAACAACAAGATCCGGGTGGTGGCTGACGGAGAAAAGATGAACCTGCACCGGATGCTGCTCTGTACGGTGGCCAACGGACGTGTCTGCGGCGGCGAATTCATCTGCGCCCCGCGTGCGGAGCTCGATGACGGATGGATGGAGGTCTGCCTGGCGAAAAGGATGTCGCTCCTCAGGTTCCTGCGTATCCTGCCGGTTTATAGGCGGGGTGAGCATCTCGATACCCCCTGGGCACGCCGTGTGTTCCGATATAAGCGCGCTAAACACGTGGATGTCTTCTCCCGCCGTCTGATCAATATCTCCCTCGACGGAGAACTGCTGTCCAGCCATTCTTTCCAAATAGACATCATTCCCAAAGAAATCAATCTGATCCTTCCTTCGATTGTCACTATGAAAAAGAGATTTGAACCCATCATCGACAAATGCGGCGAAATCATCGATTATCTGATGTCCTCGCCCGATATCCCTCAGGACGAAGCGTTACGGTTCAAGATCCGGCTTTCCATCGAGGAGGCCGTGGAGAATGTGGTACGCTATGCGTACGACGGCGGCCTGGGCTGGATCGAGGTCGGTACGGAACTCGATCCGGAGGGTGTAATGCTCACCATCCTGCTGCGCGATGCAGGTGTCCCGTTCAACCCGCTCGAGAAAGCCGATCCCGACATCACGCTGTCGGCGGAAGACCGGGAGATCGGCGGCCTGGGCATCTTCCTCTGCAAAAAGATGATGGACAATATTGAGTACAGGTACGAGGATGGATGCAACATTCTCATTATGAAAAAGAAGGTGGCGTGATGAGAAGACTTCTCCCCGCTTTGCTGCTGATTGTCTCCTGTCTTTCCTCACGGGCGCAGGACGTCCTGTACTTCATGCCACAGTGGACGCCGCAAACCCAGTTTGCAGGCTACTATGTGGCGCTGGAGAAGGGATTCTATGCGGAAGAAGGCCTGCAGGTGGTAATCGACCATTTCGGCGGCAGTTCCACGGAAAGCGTCATCGACAAGCTTGCGCACCGGAAGGTGGACATCATCACCACGCAGCTGGTTTCAGCGTTGCTGGCACGGGAAAAGGGCATCAAACTGGTCAACGTGCTGCAGACTTCGCAAGTCAACGGCCTGATGTGTGCGGCGCACTTTCCCATCGAATCGCCGCAGTCCCTGGAAGGGGCGAAGATCGGACGCTGGAAAGTAGGCTTCGGAGAGGTCTGCGACTTGTTCTGCTATAAGAACGGCCTGGAAGTACAATGGATTCCTTACATCCAGGGCATCAACCTGTTCGTGTCCGGTGCCGTAGATGCGCTGCTCTGCTACAGTTTCAGCGAGTATCTCCAGCTCGTACTGGCCACTGGCGGGATTCCGGAAGAGAACGTGATCCGCTTCAGGGATTTCGGGCTTGATTTTCCCGAAGACGGCCTCTACGTGACCGAGAGCTATTATAAGAAAAACAAGGATGTGATCGACAGGTTCGTACGTGCTTCCCGGAAAGGTTGGGAGTATGCGCGGGGGCATCGCAAAGAAGCGCTCGACATCTCGATGAAGATGATTGTCAGCTACAATGTGGCGACGAACCTCACGCTCCAGCGGATGATGCTCGACGAAATGCTCAGGCTCCAGGTCAACCCTGAAACCGGAGTGGCGGATTTCGCTCCGGTAAAGCGCCCGGTTTTCGACGCGCTCAATACGATGCTGCGCGAGATGGGCTATCTGAAGAAGGAAATCAAATACGAGGAGATGATACGATGAGCCTGAAGAAGAATTTCGCATCCAGGCTCAGCCTTTACGTGCTGGTGCTGACGGCGGGACTGATGCTGGCCGTTGCTGCCCTTTCGGCCCTGTCCGCTTCCCGTACCGTCAAGCATGAAGCCGACGTCCAGGCCGAAAAGGTGCTCGACAACGCCATCCTTGAAATCGAGCGGGTCATCACGGAAGTGGAGCGGGCCGTCGACAATTTGGACTGGATCGTCGAACAGAACCTCTCCGACGAGGAGTTCCTCTATACCGTGACGCAGGAACTGGTCAAAACCAATCCTAATGTCATCGGCAGCGCCGTCGCCTTTGAGCCGGGGTACTATAAAGGGCGCCCGTATTTCTGCCCGTACTCCTATGAAGGGGACGTTTCGCACGAGATCCATTCCATCCAGATGGGCAATGAAAAGTACGACTACCCGACGCTCGACTGGTATCAGATCCCCAAGCTGCTGGGCCGGCCCTACTGGAGCGAGCCCTATTATGACGACGGCGGTGCCGGGCAGCGGATGTCCACCTATTCTATGCCGCTCAAGGACGCGGAGGGCAACCTGATCGGCATCCTGACAGCCGATATCTCCCTGGAGTGGCTTTCCGAGAAGGTGTCGTCGATCAAGCCTTATAAGAATGCATACACTTTGCTGCTGGGACGCAACGGCTCCTATATTGCGCACGAGGACCCGGATAAGGTGCTCAACGAGACCATCTTCACCTCGGCCCTGGAAATGGCCGATACGACCGCCCTGTACATCGGACGGGAGATGATCGCCGGGCACCGCGGGATGGTACAGTTCAGGAACGACGACGCCAAATCATTTATGGTGTTCGGTCCTTTGAGCAACGGCTGGTCGATGGGCCTGGTGTGCACCTACGGCGATATCTATCGGGATGTGAATCTCGTGACCCTGATTTTGAGCATGCTGCTTCTTCTCGGCCTGGTCGGCCTGTTCTTCGGGACGCGCAGCCTGATCCGCAAGCAGACGATGCCGATCGTGGAATTCACCAATTCGGCGATGACCATCGCCAAGGGGAACTTCAACGCCAGGATCCCTGAAGTCACGAGCCGGGATGAACTGCTTCGGCTGCGCGATTCCCTCGCCTTCATGCAGCAGTCCATCAACGATTACATCCTGGAACTCAAGACCACGACCGCTGCCAACGAGCGCTATGAGAGCGAGCTCTATATCGCCCGGGAGATCCAGATGAGCATGCTGCCCCAGAATTTCCCCAGCCGGCGCGATTTTGACCTGTATGCGATGGTGCAGCCGGCGAAGGAAGTGGGCGGCGACCTGTATGACTTCATCGAAGTGGGTGACCGGGTGTTCTTCCTGGTGGGCGACGTTTCCGGCAAAGGTGTTCCGGCTGCCTTGTTCATGTCCATCACGCGGGCTGCGTTCCGCTTTATCGGTTCACTCGGACTGCCGATGGACGAGGTTGTCCATCGCGTGAACAACAGCCTGTGCGACGGGAATAAGAACGAGATGTTCGTGACGATTTTCGCAGGCTGCCTCGACCTGAAGACGGGTGTGCTGGACTATTGCAATGCCGGCCATAATCCGATTGTCGTCGTCAGGCCGGACGGTTCGGCATCCTTCTTGCGTGCGAAGCCCAACCTGGCGGCGGGACTGTTTATGGATTTCAAATATGAGGCGGAGCGGCTGCAGCTTGAACGCGGCTCACGGCTGATCCTCTACACGGACGGCGTGACCGAGGCGGAACGTTCAGACAAGGTCCAGTTCGGTGAGAAGGCCCTGTTGGATTGGGCGAATGCGCTGAATCCCGATGTTTCTGCGAACGCTTCCACGCTTGACTTGTATGCGGCAGTCCGGCGGTTTGTCAAGGATGCTGAGCAGAATGATGATATCACGATAATGTCCATAGTATTGAAATAATCAAATTCCGAATCATAAAATGAACGTAACAATCAACGAAGAAGGCGCCAAGGCGCTTGTCAAACTGGAAGGCCGGCTCGACACGACCAACGCCGATCAGTTTATGAAAGATATCATGCCGCTGATGGAAGGCTCCCAGGAAGAGATCGACATCGATTGCTCGGATATGGAGTACACCAGCAGCCAGGGCCTCCGTATGTTCCTGATGTTGCAGAAAAACGTGACGGCGCGCGGAGCGAAACTCGTGCTCCGCAATATGAAGCCGCACGTGAAAGAAGTATTCGACATTACGGGCTTTTCGCATATCATCACGATTCTGTAGATGTCCTGATTGTCAAAAAGGTGTTGATAACCTTTTGCGGAGAGACGCTGCAAATTGCCGTAGTTGGCGTATATTTGCAGAAAATCTCCTACTATGTCTTCAACCAACAATCAAGCTATCTACGACGCCCGTACGCTCGGCAAGCCCAAGATGGCGCTCCTCGGACTGCAGCATTTGTTTGCAATGTTCGGAGCCACTGTCCTTGTTCCGGTCATTACAGGGTTGTCGGTATCGGCAACCCTTCTTTTTGCCGGTTTGGGAACCCTTCTGTTCCACTTCCTCACCCGTTGGAAAGTGCCTGCTTTCCTTGGATCGTCCTTCGCGTTCCTGGGTGGCTATGCCGCCGTCACGCAGATGGGTGCGGAGCAAGGTCTTTCTCTGGCTGAATCGTTGCCTTACGCCTGTATCGGCGTGGTATGCGCCGGCCTGATGTATTTCATTCTGGCCGGATTGTTCGCTGCTTTCGGTCCGAAGAAAGTGATGCGTTTCTTCCCGCCGGTGGTTACCGGCCCGATCATCATCGCCATCGGTCTCTGCCTTTCGGGTTCCGCCATTTCCAACTGCAGTTCCAACTGGTGGATCGCCCTGCTGGCCATCGCCATCATCATCGTCTGCAACATCTGGGGCAAGGGAATGATCCGGATCGTCCCGATCCTGCTCGGCGTCCTCGGATCCTACATCGTGGCGGCCTGCTTCGGTTTGTGTGATTTCGGCGGTGTCAAGGAAGCTGCCTGGCTCGGTGTCCCGTTCAAGATGCAGAACACGGCTTTCGCGGTGTTCCAGTCGCCGAACTGGGGCCTGATCGTAGCGGCCATCATCGCCATCCTGCCGATTTCGCTGGCCACCATGGTCGAGCACATCGGCGATATGTGCGCCATCTCCTCGACCACGGGTGTGAACTACCTCGGCGATCCGGGTCTTCACCGCACCCTGATGGGCGACGGCCTGGCCACCATCCTGGCTTCGCTTTTCGGAGCTCCGGCCAACACCACCTATGGTGAGAATACCGGCGTGCTCAACCTCACCCGCGTCTTCGACCCGCGCGTGATCCGCATCGCTGCCTGCTTCGCCATCCTCCTGAGCTTCTGTCCGAAATTCGCCGCGCTGATCAGCGCGATGCCTGCCTCTACCATCGGCGGTGTGAGCCTGGTGCTCTACGGTATGATTTCCGCCGTCGGTGTGCGCAACCTCGTGGAGAACCGGGTTGACCTTACCGAGAGCCGCAATGTCATCATCACGGCCCTGATCCTGGTGCTGGCCATCGGTATCAAATACGGTGCGAACGACTCCATCTCCATCGGTTTCACCTCGCTCAGCGGTCTGGCCGTCGCAGCGCTGGTAGGCATCATCCTCAATGCGATCCTGCCGGGCAATACTTATGAATTCCATACCAGCAACCGCGGCGACATGGCCGTCAATTTCGGCGGTACGCACGATGCCGGGAAAGTGAAGGAAAACAAATGACCTGAAAACTAAAACCTGTTATAAACATATGAAAAAACTGATTCTTTCTTTCGCAGTCCTGTTCTGCACGCTGACTGCATTCGGTCAGACCAACTTCCAGACGTTCTACGATTTCGGTCGCAAGCACTTCACCACGACCCTCGAAGGTTTTTACAATGACAATTGGGGCAATACCTTCTTCTTCATCGATTACGATTACAACAACCGGGATGGGCATACGGTCATTTCGCCCAGCAACACTTATTTCGAGATCGCGCGCTGCCTGAACTTCTGGCAGAATTCCGCGCTGGCCCCGCTGAGCCTCCAGGTGGAATACAACGGCGGTTTCGGTATGGCGACAAACACCCCGTTCTACGGAGCGGGCACAGCCTTCCCGGTCAACAGCGCTTTTCTGACCGGCGTGGACTGGTTCCTGCACTCGGGTGACTTCAAGTATACGCTGAACTTCAAGTTCCTGTACAAGTATTTCGTGCATATGGACAGCAAGGTTCCTCTTCAGTTTACCACTGTCTGGGGCTGCCAGGATCTTTTCGGAGCTACCGGTCTCCGCTTCTCCGGTTTTCTGGATGTTTGGTGCGAAGGTTCGAATGCCGTCGTCCTTTCCGAGCCGCAACTCTGGTACAGCTTCGGCACCGAGCATTTCAATCTCGGCGGCGAGGTCGAATTCAGCTATAACTTCGCCGGCATGGCAGGCTTCCACGTAATGCCTTGCCTGGGTATGAAATGGGTGTTCTAAGTCGCAGACCATCATAAACTTTTCAATATACTATGAGTAATTTCCTGACCAAAGCTTTCGGCTTCAACCCGGAAAAGCACACCGTCCGTACGGAACTCGTGGCAGGTCTGACGACCTTCCTGACGATGGCCTACATCCTGGCTGTCAACCCGAACATCTTCAGTGCGCTGCCGGGCATGCCTGCAGGCAGCGTCTTCACGGCGACGGCCCTGGCCGCTATCATCGCCACGCTGGTGATGGCCTTCTGGGCCAAGAAACCGTTTGCCCTGGCTCCGGGTATGGGTCTGAACGCCTTCTTCGTGTTCACGGTCTGCCTGACAATGGGGCACTCCTGGCAGTTCGCCCTGACGGCCGTCCTGATTGAAGGTCTCATTTTCGTAATCCTCACGCTGACGAAAGTCCGTACCTGGATCCTGAACGCGATTCCGCTCAGCCTGAAGCACGCCATCGGCGCCGGTATCGGCCTGTTCATCGCCTTCATCGGCCTGCAGAACGCCGGCCTGATCGTCAACAACGACGCCACGCTCGTGGCGCTCGGCGATGTGTGCCACGGCACCGGTCTGCTGGCCGTCATCGGTCTGATCATCTCCTGCACGCTGGTGATGCTGCACGTACGCGGCGGTATCCTGATCGGTATCCTGGTTACGGCCATCATCGGCCTGTTCATCAAGGATCCGGCAACGGGCGAGGCCATCACGCACTTCACGGGCGTGGTCTCGCTGCCCGACAGCGTGGCTCCGATCGCGTTCCAGTTCCAGTGGGGTGAAATCTTCACCTGGGATATGCTGGCCGTCGTGTTCACCTTCCTGTTCATCGATATGTTCGATACGATGGGTACGGTGATCGGCGTCTCGCAGAAAGCCGGTTTCGTCGACGAGAAGGGCAACATCCAGGATGCCGAGAAGGTGTTCCTGGCCGACTCCATCGGTACGATCGCCGGTGCCTGCCTCGGTACCTCCACCACGACGACCTATGTCGAAAGCTCCGCCGGTGTCGGCGCGGGCGGCCGTACGGGTCTGACGGCCTTCTCCGTGGCCGTGCTCTTCGCCGTCGCGCTCTTCTTCTCGCCAGTGTTCCTGGGCATTCCGGGCGCCGCTACGGCTCCGGCCCTGATCATCGTCGGTATGATGATGATGAACCCGGTCCGCGAAATCGACTGGTCGAACTACCGCGAAGCCATCCCCGCTTTCCTGACGCTGATTCTCATGCCGCTGGCCTACAGCATCTCCGACGGTATCCTCATCGGTGTGATCTCCTACGTGATCCTCTACGCCCTCACCGGCAAGGCCAAACAGATCACCCCCACGATGTGGGTCCTCGCCGTGCTCTTCATCCTGCGATATATATTTATCTAGCAAAAAAAGATGCCCGGCCGAGGCCGGGCATGACGATATTCCTGCGTCACCCCCGGCTTGACCGGGGGTCTTTTTTTATCAGATTTTCGATTCGCAGTAGGCGCAACGGACGACGCCTTCTTCGGTGCGTTTGAAGTACGGGGTGACGTGCTCGTGGTTGCACATGCACTTGGGGTTGGTGCAGCGCAGCGTGGGGTCGGTGAAGATATCCTTCTTCTCCGGCATCGGGTGTTTCGGATCGTCTTTCCAGTCGATGAGCGACTTGATGAGGGCCATGCGGACGTATTTTCCGCAGGCGACCTGGCGGAAGTACGCGGCACGCGGGTCGGCGTCGACTTCGGTGAGGATCTCGTTGACGCGCGGCAGCGGGTGCAGGACGGCCATGTTCTTCTTGGCGAGCTTCATCTTCTCG
>JAFRRF010000017.1 GCA_017428245.1 Bacteroidales bacterium | reverse complement strand
CTCTGTTTTCTCTTCCAGCACCTTGACAAGCACAGATCCCTGATTCCGGTCAAAAATACCGCCCGGAATGAACTGCGCCCGGGCCGGCAGCAGGCCGAGCAGACCGCAACACAACAATATAAAAAGCTTATCTTTCATTATGTCGTTCAGATTCCCGACACAAAGATAAAGCTTTTTTTCTTATCTCCTAATTTTTTTAGTAGAGAAACGAAGATTTATCGTTTTTTTGTCGTTTGTCGGCGCCGCGAATCATAATCGCGGTGTCCGGATGACGTAGATGATCCAGGAGACAAGGTAGATGATCAGGCCGTAGATTATGGTGACCGTACAACATTTGAGGCCACCCCAGAGGAGGGCTGGTGAGACATCTCCATGGCATATTTCTACGGCAGTCGCCGCTTTGTACCAGCTTATGGCCACCATCAAAAAACTGAAGGCAAGGCCTGCGGCGCCGATTCCCCTGACCCACGCAGGGGCTTTCCAGGCAGCGAAGAGCAGTCCGACCAAGATGACGGTGAGGATGGACATTCCGATGGGGCCGCCTTCCAGAAAGAGTTGCGGAAGGGCGGTAAAGACGATAGAGAGCGTTGTCATAATTTCTACATTTTGGGCTTTTGTTGATTCCGTGATGAGATCTCTGATACAAAGGTAGGGCAAACAGCTTGGAATCCATCCTGTCAAATCCCCCTCACAGATGGCAAAATCCCCCTGAAAGCAGCATCGGCGTAGTTTTTCCCGGCGAAATCAGCTATCTTTGTTGATAGAGATGAAGAAAACGCTGATCGTCCTGGGAGTCTGGATCCTGGCCATCGTGCTGATTGCGGCATTGGTCGTCAGCATGGGCTTCTCGTTTCCGGAGGCCCTGCTGATCGGAGTTCTATTTCTACCCGGAGCATTGGCAGCGCGGTTCTTCCTGCCGAAAATCTCTTTCGAACCGCGGAAAGCCGGCATCCGGGATTCCGTTTTCGTACTCCTTGCAATCCTTATAACAGAGACGGCGCTGATCGTGCTGGCCAACCTCTACATCCTCCGCCTCCGCAAAATATTCCTCTTCGAGTACAACGACTATTCCCCGACCCTCTTCAATCCTATCTTTATCGCCGGAGTCCTGACCCTGCTGGTCCTGGTCGACTGGGCGCTGAAGCGCTATCTCGAAAAGAGTTTCCCGGCCGCCCGGGAACCCATCCGGTTCATCTCCGACCGGAAGCCCGTCTCCCTGCTGCCGGAAGAAATCCGCTACATCGAGTCAAACGACAAAGAAGTCATGGTTTACGCCACGGAAGGGCGCCGCTTCCGCAACAAGACCGGCATTTCACAATGGGAAAGCATCCTCGGCGACGGCTTCGTCCGCATCCACCGCTCCTATCTGGTCAACCGCGCCGCCATCACCTCCGTCGGCCCCGACTCCCTCACCGCCTCCGGCCAAACCCTCCCCATATCCCGGAAGTACCGCAACACGCTGGCTTCAACCGACTGATCCAGGAATACCGCAACACGCTGTCTCTAACCGATTGATTCCGGAACCTAATCGGTCGATCTCGAGATCTGACCTGTCGATTCCGGACAGCTTTCGCCGACTTGATCCCATTCCCTGTGGGCGACGCAGATGATTCATCTATCTCGTTTGCGTCGACGACAGAAAACGTCCGTTTAGCGATGAAACCTGCGGGCGACGCAGACCAAGCGGCGCCCTCGTGTGCGTCGCGCGTGCGCTATTCGCTGGACGATTGGGAAAGCGGTCCCGTCAGGGCTCGTTCATGAAGATCTCGCCCTTGATGTAGTCGATGCTCTTTTTCGCGAATTCATAGCCGCGGGAGCCGGGGCGGGCGAGTTTAAGGTAGCGCTCGTAGTATGCGAGGGCTTCTTTGTATTTCTTGAGCCGCTCGTAGCAGTAGGCAATGGTGGAGATGGCCTGGATAAACGAGGGATTGTAGCGGTAGGCCTCCTGGTAATGCGGGATGGCCAAGTCAAACTGTTCCAAACGATAATAGCTCGCGCCGTACTGCTGATGGATGCGGGAGACCAGCGCGGAATCGGGCTGGATCATAGCCTCAGCCTTTTCGAGCAAGGGCTTGACCTGCTTTTCGAAAGGCCGGTACATCTCGGTCTTGACGGCGGCGATGGACACGGCCAGGTTGGCGTCGGACGAGTCGAGGGCCCAGGCTTTCAGCAGTTCCCTTTCCGCTTCGTACGTGACATCCGTGTGCCAATAGCTTTGGCCGAGATAGTAGTGCAGCGAATAATTGTCGGCGCCCAGGTCTTCCAGCCGCTTGAAAACAACGGCAGCGGAATCGTATTGCGCGCTGAGATAGTAAGCCAGCCCCCGGATGGGCGCCACGGTGAAATTGTCGGGATCCATTGCCAGATATTCGCCCGTCATCGACAGAACGCCATCGTAATCCTTGGCGGTGAGCAGCAGATTCGCCGCCTTGCTGACGACCGCTTCGTTGCGCGGCTTGAGTGCCAGCGCCTGGCGGTAGCAGACCAGCGCTGAATCGGAGAGGCCGGCCAGGTTGTAGGCATCCCCTGCCAGCGCGGCCACGGCCGGGATGGAATCACGGGCGAGGATGCTCCGCCCGAGCGACGCGCTGGCGGGATAGTCTTTCATCCGGAAGGCGATCTGCATCTCCTTGATCCGGTAAAGCAGATTGTCCGGCTCGTGGAGCGACAGCAGCTGATAGGTCCCGGCCGCCGTCTCGTAATCGCCGTTCACGAAATGGCAGTCCGCCAGTTCAGAGAGCACCTCCTCATCGAAGACGCCGGGCGTCACCAGCCCCGAGAGCCGCTCGATGGCCGCATCGGTTTTGAAGATGCTCTTCAGGTAGCGGGCTTCGGCAAGCGCCTCGCGCCGCGCCAGCGAATCCACCGGCTGCGCCGCCGCCGCGCCGGAAAGCAGCGCGGCGGCCAGCACGGCCAGCGACAGGACAAACGATTTCATACTATTTCTTCTTTGTCAATTGGAAAAGGACGGGGAAATTATAAATCACGCGGACAGGTTCACCATTGCTGTAGCCGGGGGTCCATTTAGGGGACTGGCTCACAACGCGGACGGCCTCTTCGTCGAGGACGGGAGCACAGCCGCGGAGAACGCGGACATCCGTGACGCTGCCGTCTTTCTCAATGGTGAACTGCAAGGTCACACGGCCTTGGAGCGAGTCTTTGACCGCCTCTTGGGGATACTTGAGATTCTGGTTGACCCAGTGGGAGAACTGGCCAGCGTCTCCATCCTGAAAACGAGGCTTGGCCTCCAGCAGGGAGTATTTGACAGGTTCCTCCGGCGGAGGTTCCGGCAGAACTTCGGAAGGCGCGACAACCGATTCTTCGGCAAGAGGAATTACATCTGCGGCAGGCGTGACGCGCTCGGCAAGGAGCAGCGTCGTGCCGGCCAGCAGCGGGAGGATGAGCAGCAGGAAGAGTTTCTTCCAGGCTGCTTTCACAGTAGTCTGCATCATCGTAATACGGTTTTTGAGTTGGGCGTGGTTGAAGCCGTTGGCCAGGAGGAAACGCTTTTCCCCCACGGCTTTTTTCACGAGTAATAATTGGTATTGCGTTGCATCGATGCCTTGTTTGAGGACGAAGTCGTCGGCTTCGTATTCGTGGAGCAGCTTGAGTTCGCTGCGGCAGATCCACACCAGCGGATTGAACCACTGCAGGACGGTCAGGAGCGAAGCGAGCAGCAGATCCACGGAATGGCCGCAGCGGACATGCGCCTGCTCGTGCGTGAGGATGGCGGGGTAGCGCTCATAATCGCTCCTTGCGATAACGATGTGCCGCAGCCAGCTGAACGAGGGCGTTTCCTGCGCGATCAGATGAAGGGTATAGTCGTCGCGGCGCTCGGAGGGCGTGCGGCGCAGCAGGCGGAACATCAGGCCGTAGGAGCGCAGGTAGAAGACCAGTGCGACGAGGGCGCCGAGGAGGTAAAGTGCCAGAACGAACGCCTGCCAGGAGAAAGACATGCCACTGGCTGTCGCCGTCACCGCGGGCTCGGCAGGATCGCCGACCGCCACAACGACCGGTTCCAGCCAGGTCGAATAGAGCGTGGCCCGGTTCACCCGGACAGGAATGAGCGGCAGCAGCAGGCACGCCGCGCTGCCGGCCAGCAGCGTAATCCGGTTGAACCGGAACCATCCGCTCCGCCGCATTACCAGCAGGAAAAATGCGTCGAACACGGCCAGCAGCAGCGTGCTTTTCAAAATATAGATGAGGAAACCGGTCATTTGCGTTGCTTCTCGATTTGGGCGATCAGGGCCTTGAGTTCTTCCAGGTTCATCTTATCTTCCTCCACGAAGCGGGAGACCACGCTCGCATAGGAGTTGTCGTAGAATCTTTCGACGGTATCGGAAATCACGAGGTCGGCGAAGTCGCGTTCGCCCACGACCGCGTGATAGCGGTAGGCGTTGGCAAACTTCTCCCGGGCCACATAGCCCTTCTCCTCCAGGAAGCCCACCTGCGTGGCGACCGTGTTGTAGTGCGGCTTCGGATCGGGAAAACATTTGAGCAGATCCTGGATGAACATCGGCCCGTGGGCCCAGAACATCCGCAGGATCTCATCTTCTTTCGCCGTGAGTTTTTCCATATTGTAAGTGCTTTTAATACATCATATTCATCGCGGCCGAACGGGCTTTATTGCTCTTGGCGGCGTTGAGTTTGCCGAAATTCCACTTCAGCGTAAAGAAGAAATGACGGCCGAGCTGGTTGTACATCGAATCTTCCACATAGTTGTCGGTCGTGATGTGGCGCGTGGTACGCGTACGGTTCAGTATGTCGCTGATATGGAAGCTGATGGCGAATTGCTTGATATTTTTTGTCACATCGAAATCCCCCATCAGGTAGGGATCGTTGTATCCGGAGGGAAAACCTTCGAAGAAACGATAGCTCCAGAATGTGGACAATTCCCATCCGTGCTTCGTCTCCCATTCCACGTCGGCAAACAATGCATTGCTCCAGGTCTTTGTATCGGCTGCACTGTCGAGGGAATAATGGGCTGTCTGGAACCGGGTAGAGCCGCCCAGTTCGACGGACAGTTGATCTCCGCGATAGCGGAGGCCGAGTTCCGGACTGAGCGACAGACTGTTCGTGATGCTTTCGCTGAATCCGCTCTGGCCGGAAAAAAAGCGGTTGCCACTCCCGTCGCCCCAGAAACCTTCCATAAACCGGGCATAGTCGAACGATTCGATATCAATCCCTTCAAGATGCCGGATATTCTGGTAACTGATCGAACGGGTTTCTGAAACGGAGACATCGCCCGACAGTTTCCACTTCTTGTCTTTTGTCAGCGGCAGTTCTCCGAAGGAGCTGACCGATACCGACAAAGCCGCTTTTCCGGAATTGACCGGAATGCTGTACTGGATGCCATTGTCGTCGAACCAGCTGGCCGTCACCATCTGCCGCCGGTTCACGGCCGCATTCATATACACGCTGAGGTTCCGCTGCCGCTGTGGATTATTGAGAGAGATGTTTCCGCTGAGCAAGTGGCCATACGCCGGTTTCAGGTAGATGTTGCCGGCCTTGATCCGCGTAGGCACAGAGATGTCAAGAACGGCCATCTGGTTCGCGACCGAAGGACGGGTGGAACGGCCGTTATAAAAGACGCTGAAGCGGTTCTGCTGTTTTGTCCAGCGATAGTTGAGATACGGGTTCCAGTCAAAAAGCCACTCCCCCAGCCCGGATTCGGTCTCCCGGCCCAACGACTTTGCGCGGGTCTCGTTGAGCGTCTCCTGCATCTGGGCGCCCAACTGCAGGGAAGATTGGTCCTTCTTATACTGGAACTGGACGCTTTCGTTGAAATAGATGTAACGGTTCTTCGTAAAGGAAGAATAGTAGTCGTTGTGCTGCGTGTAGTTCTTCTTGTCGATGACCGAAGCGTTGAAACCCGCTGCCCCCGTCGTGCGGTCGAAAGCATCCTTGCCGTTGTCGCGCCAGGAGCCATAATTGTTGACGTTGACCGACAACGTCCACTGCTTCGAAAGCGGCTCGTTATAGGAAAGCCGGACATTTCCGCTGTAGTTGCGGTTGTCCGTCACATAGAAGAGGTCGCGGGTGACGGGATCCGGTGCGGCCGAAAGGAAGGTCTGGGAGAACTCCCGGCTATCCTGATCCGTATTCGAAAGAGAGTAGTTGCTGGAGATGGTGAGGCTCCGGTCTTTGTTGCCGCCCAGATTCTTGATGCCGAAGCTGACGTAGGCGGAATGCAGGAACTGACGGGATTCGGCATAATTGCTGGAAGAGGCGCTGTTGAGCCGCCGCCCGTCCACCTGGTCGGAGCTATTGTCGTTATACCCTTCCGTCCGGCTTCCGGCATAACGGAAGACGGGCGAGAATTCGAACAGGTATTTCTTGCGGTCCGTATTCTTGAGTTCAAGGTTTACCTTCACGTTGTCGTTGGTCGCGAAGTTCTTGTTTTCGGTATCGGTCAGGATGTCGCTGCCGCCGCTGACGAAGGTCGTCCGCTCCGAGCGGCTTCGTGAATCGTTGAAAGAGTGGTTGTAATTGGCCGCCGCCGTGCTCTCCAAGCCCTTGAGGCGCGTGGTATTGTAGTTCGCGCCCACCTGCCGGTAGGTCTGGATGCCGCCCCCGGCACCGCCGAGCCTCGTCCGGTCTCCGTCCTCGTCGACGATGATGAACACCATATTCTCCTGGGAAATCGGCGCGTTGTAGGCGCCGCCGATCAGCGTGATCTGGTCTTTTTCGGTGTAGCCCGACACCATCACGTTGCCGTTGTAAAGGAAGCCGCGATTGTCGACCATTTCGTCCTTCCGGTCGCCGGCCAGCGTCGTGCCGGCGCCGGCCGTCGCATTGCCGAACCAGCCGTTCTTGAATTCCTGTTTGAACTCCAGGTCCATCACCTTCTCACGATCGGTGGACACGCCCGTGAACTGCTCGGAATCGCTCACCTTGTCGATGACCTTCACCTTGTCGACCACCTTGGCCGGCAGGTTCTTGAGGGCCATTTTCGGATCATCGAAGAAGAAGGTCTTGCCACCCACGGTGATCTTTTGGATCTGTTCGCCGTTATACTTCACGATTCCGTCTTTCGTCACCTCCATACCCGGCATCCGCTTGAGCAGGTCCTCCAGCATCTGGTTCTGCCCTACCTGGAAGGAGGCTGCGTTGAAGATG
Source organism: Bacteroidales bacterium (assembly GCA_017428245.1). GTDB lineage: Bacteria > Bacteroidota > Bacteroidia > Bacteroidales > UBA932 > Cacconaster. The sequence continues at coordinate 8,709 of JAFRRF010000017.1, read as the reverse complement.
ATGGTGTCCTGCCTGATCTCGATCGGATTGCCGATGGCCGACACGTGCGCCGCGTCCAGCAGCTGCGCATCCTCCGCGAGATGCACGACACCCAGGTCCACGGAATCCCGGCTCCAGTCGAACGAGAAATAGTGTTCCTTATTATACGTCTTATAGCCCAGCATCTCGACGGTCAACACATAGGTGCCGCGCATCACCTTCGTGATGCGGGCCAGACCAGTCGTGTCGGTCAGCGCGAAGTTGGTGATCAGCGTATCGTTCTTGGCCGTCAGATAAGCCGAGGCAAAGGGCACCGGCTTCTCTGTTTTCTCTTCCAGCACCTTGACAAGCACAGATCCCTGATTCCGGTCAAAAATACCGCCCGGAATGAACTGCGCCCGGGCCGGCAGCAGGCCGAGCAGACCGCAACACAACAATAAAAAAAACTTATCTTTCATTTGTCGTTCAGATTCCCGACACAAAGATAAAGCTTTTTTCCTTATCTCCTAATTTTTTTAGTAGAAAAACGATTTTTCTTCGTGACAGACAATCAATGCAAAAAAAGCGTACCTTTGTCCATTATGGCAAAGGAAAAAAGATTTACTATCGACGAGAGAAACGGTGTGGGCATGCTCACGACCGCAATCGTCATCATTGACAACGAAACGGGAGTCAACTATCTGTTCGTCAACGCAGGCGGCGGAGCCGGCGGACTGACGCCGCTGCTCGACAGCAAAGGCAACGTCGTCGTTACCCGATAATCCTGAAGCGCCATGCCCATCAAGACGATGCCCGTCTGGAAGTGGGTGCTGCTGCTGATCGTCAGTTTCGCACTCGCCCTGTTTATGTATGCCCTCGTCCAGGCTGCCGGCGATGCCGTGAAGGCCGATTGGGCGAAATGGGTCGTATCTGTCGTGCTTTCGGCAGTCATGATCCTGCTGTACGCAACCTTCGTACGGTTGTTCGAAAAGAAGCCGGCGAAAGACATCCCGCTTTCACGTTTCCCCGGCGACGCCGGCCGCGGCCTGATTGTCGGAGCGTTGTTTATGGCCGCCGTCGTTCTGGTAATGATGGTCTTCGGTCTCTATCGGATCACCGGTTCAGGTACGGACAATCCGCGTTCCATCGTCTCGGCGTTCCTCCTGTTCTTCTATGTAGCCGTTGGCGAAGAAATTCTCTTCCGGGGCGTACTCTTCCGCTGGATCGACGAGAAGTGGGGATTCATCGCAGCCCTGGTCGTTTCGGCACTTCTTTTCGGAGCGATGCATTATGGTCAGCCCGGCGCTACCTGGTGGTCTTCGCTGGCCATCGCCATCGAGGCCGGCCTGCTGCTTGGTGCAGCCTACAAGTATTCCGGAACACTGTGGCTGCCCGTCGGCATCCACTGGGCCTGGAATTTCGTCCAGGGCAATGTCTTCGGCTTCCAGGTTTCCGGCGGCGATGCCGGAAACGCCCTGCTTCAGGCCGAAGTCAGCGGTCCCGACCTGCTTACCGGCGGGCCGTTCGGCGCCGAGGCCTCGGTCATCACCGTCATTCTGGGACTGGCTCTATCGTTCTGGTACATTTCCCGCGCCCGGAGGAAAGCCTGACGGCATCTGCAGTTTTTTTTGCTGCTTTGCCGGAAATCCCTTACTTTTGCAATCCAATCAGCAAAGGGGTATTAGCTCAGTTGGTAGAGCGATAGGTTCGCAATCTATAGGTCAGGGGTTCGAATCCCCTATGCTCCACAAACGTTCCTCAGCCGGTCGCATCGCGACCGGCTGTTTTTATATGCCGGAGCCGCCAAGAAAACTTGGCTACTGCGGCCGACAAAAAAGTTCGCGTAGCTGAGACCACAAGCTGGGGCCACCGGTGTGCAAATTGGGGCTTCTCGCTCACAGAAGTCGTCAATCGGGGTCCCTGGTGAGCAAACGACGGCCTTCTGCTCACCAGCAACGCCTTTGAAGCCCATCGGTGTGCAAATTGGGGCTTCCCGCTCACGGAAGCCGTTAATCGGGGTCCCTGGTGAGCAAACGACGGCCTTCTGCTCACCAGCAACGCCTTTGAAGCCCATCGGTGTGCAAATTGGGGCTTCCCGCTCACGGAAGCCGTTAATCGGGGTCCTCGGGGTGCAAACAACGGCATTCTGCTCACCAGCAACGCCTTTGAAGCCCATCGGTGTGCAAATCCGGGCTTTTCGCTCACGGGAGCCGTCAATCGGGGTCCTCGGGGTGCAAACAACGGCGTTCTGCTCACCAGCAACGCCTTTGAAGCCCATCGGTGTGCAAATCCAGGCCCGCCGCTCACGGGAGCCGTCAATCGTGGTCCCTGGTGAGCAAACGACGGCCTTCTGCTCACGGTTTGGCCGACGTGTGGCAGGTATCGCCCCCTCTCCCTTGGTTTATCTTCTGAATATAATTAGTAGTCGTCTACGTTGTTGCGGGAAAGGATGTCCATATGCATATAGTTGTCCCGCCGTTCCGGCTCCTTGTTCAATACCAGATAATCGACCAGGGAATTGATGGCCAGCCGGGTCTGCTCGTCAGTATGCTGCGTGATGAGATAGCGGATGGATCCGCGCCGAAGGGCGGCCAGGTTGTCGTCCAGATTGTCGAAACCCACGGCACGGGGCATATCGCCCGCCCGTAAGGTCTCGAGCGCCGGCGCGATCAGATGCACCCGGGAGTTGAACATCGCGACGTGCGTGATACCGGGATTCGATTCGAAAAAGGAGGAAAGCGTTTCTATGATGCTGCCGGGATCCCGGGGATTGATGAACACACTGCGGATTTCCACATTCGGATAATGCTCCGTCATATAATCGAAGAATCCTTCCCTGCGGGTGACGGTAGGATCGCTCTTGCGGTTTTTGTCGCGCTCGATCCGGATGATGGCCACTTTCATCTGATCCGCGGACTCGGGGACGGAGGAAATGGAGTCGAAAAGGAGTTCGGCACAGAGATAACCGCTCTTGTACATCGGCATTCCGTAGAAGGTGAGGTATCCGTCTTCTTCGAGTTTGGTATCCACATATGAATACGGTATGCCCCGCTCCCGGAGCACAGCGGTCAGGACGGCGGTTTCATTCCGGAAAACAGGTGCAAGTACGACCGCTGCGGGAGAAATGCCCAGCAGCTGGATGCACGCTTCACGGAACGAATCGATGTCATACTGGTCGTACAGGACCGTTTCGATGCTCACGTTGAAGGTCCGGGCATAGGCCTTCGCCTGTTCCGCACCGCGGGCCGCCATTTCCCAATATTCGCCGGTATGATAACTGGGCAGCAGCAGCACGACGCTCCGGTTCTGGTCGTGGGCCAGGATGGAAGCGTAGATGTTCGGCTCATAGCCGATGTCCTTGATGACGCGCATCACGTTGTCGTAACTCCGTTTCGAGACATCGCCCCTGTTGTGGAGCACACGGTCCACGGTGCCTCGCGAAACGCCGGCCATCCGGGCCACGTCCTTGAGGGTGATTTTTCCTTTTTCTTTTTCCATGGCTTCGACGCTTTGAACCTGCCGTACAAAGATACTGCTTTTTTCCTGAAAAGAGACGGTTCCCGTGCACGCGCACGGCAAATTGTGCACGCGCACGGAGTTAAAATTCAGTATTTTATATGAATTTAGCACTTGCTTTCGTCAACAAAATCCTTATCTTTGTATAGATACACGTTTACTAACGAACAACCATATTCATTAACAAACGCTTATGACTCAAAGCAAAAACATCCGAAAGAGATCCGCTTTCATTGCGCGTCTCTTTGTTGTCGCAGCCGTGCTTATGCTCGCCGGTTTCCAGCAGGCATACGCACAGTCGGTCGACGTAAGGGGCACCGTGGTCTCCGCGACCGACGGACTGCCCGTCATCGGAGCTTCTGTGGTTGAGAAAGGCACCTCCAACGGGACTGTCGCAGCCGACGACGGTACCTACCAGATCCGCGTAAACCGCGGAGCCGTCCTGGTGGTATCGGCCATCGGTTTCGAGACCCAGGAAGTCCAGGTCACGTCCGGACGGGTGGATGTCATTCTCGCAGAAGACAATCTGTGGCTCAACGACGCCGTTGTCATCGGCTACGGCGTGCAGAAAAAGAAACTCGTCACCGGGTCCACGGTACAGGTCAAAGGTGACGACGTAGCCAAACTGAACACCGTCGATGTGCTCGGCGCCCTGCAGAGCCAGTCGCCCGGTGTGAACATCACGCAGAACAACGGCTTCCTCGGGGCCGGCTTCAAGGTCAACATCCGAGGTCTGGGCACCACCGGTGACTCGGCCCCGCTGTATGTGGTGGACGGCGTGGCGAACGGCAGCATCTCCGCCCTCAACCCGGCCGACATCGAATCGATCGACGTCCTCAAAGACGCCGCCTCGGCGGCCATCTACGGTGCCCGTGCGGCCAACGGTGTCATCCTGGTCACGACCAAGAAAGGAAAGGCGGGACAGTCGTACGTCTCGTATGACGGATACTACGGACTGCAGAATCTCTACAAGATCCCGACGATCCTCAACGCCTCCGAATATATGGCCATCCAGGACGAGTCACGCGTGATGGACGGCCTGGAGCCGTATAACTGGAGCAACTACATTCCGTCTGCCACGCTCTCGGCCATCGCCAACGGCTCTTGGAACGGAACCAACTGGCTCAAGGAGATCATCAATCACAACGCGCCCATTATGAGCCACGCCGTCACCGTGGCCGGCGGCACCGACCGGGGCGTCTACTCCCTCGGTCTGGGCTACCAGAACCAGGAGGCCACGATGGGTGTTCCTTCGGCCATTCCGCAGCTGCGCCGCTACAACCTCCGCATCAACAACGAGTACACGGTCTTCCGGAAGAACAGCCTCGACATCCTCAAAGTCGGTGAGACGCTGAATTACCGCTACTCGGAAACCGACGGTTCGTTCGCCACGGGCGGCATCTACTGGAACGGCTTGCACAACATGTTGGTCATGAGCCCGCTGCAGTATGCCTACAACGAAGACGGAACGTACCACGTGCGCAAAGACGGCGACGGTTACAACTGGGATACCGCCAACGGCGCCTCAAAGAACCCGATCGCCTACATGGACTACAACATGAACCAGAACCGGAGCAAGTCGCACTACCTGCAGGCCAGCGTCTACGCCGACCTCCAGCCGCTGAAAAACCTCCACATCCGCAGTCAGTTCGGTTACCTGATGGGTGCCAGCAGCTATCGCTCCTACATCCCGGAATACGACCTCGACATCACCGCCCAGCGCACGCAGGACGGCGTTTCGCAGTCGATGTCGCTCTACAACCGCTGGAGCTGGGAGAATACGGCGAGCTACGGGTTCGACGTCGCCGACCACCGTGTCGACCTGATGGTCGGTTCGACACTCGAGAAATGGGGCTTCGGCGAATCGATGAGCGCCACCAACGTGAACTCGAACTTCAACGACCTCGAGCACGCCTACCTCTCGAACGTCTCCACGACCCCCGGTCCGGCGGCCTCCATCAGCGGCTCGCCTTCCGGCCAGGGTTCCCTCGCTTCCTTCTTCGCCCGTGCGAACTGGAACTGGAAAGAGACCTTCATGGCTTCCGCCACCCTCCGCGCCGACGGTTCCTCGACCTTTGCCCGCGGCAACCGCTGGGGTATCTTCCCCTCCGCCTCCGTGGGCTGGGTCCTGACCAACATGCCCGGGATGTCGTCGCTCAAGGGCGGCGTGGATTTCTTCAAACTCCGCGCTTCCTGGGGCCAGAACGGTAACTGCAACGTGGCCGGCTTCCAGTATCTCTCGCTGGTGACCTCCAACAACGGTTACGGCGGATACGTCTTTGGCGACACGCTCACCGACCGCGCCACCGGTACCTATGCTTATATGATCACCAATCCCGACCTGAAATGGGAGACTTCGGAACAGCTCGACCTCGGCTTCGACGCCCGCTTCTTCAAGAACCGTCTCGGCGTCGAGTTCGACTGGTACCGCAAGATGACCAAAGACTGGCTCGTCGTCGCGCCGGTTCTCTACTCCTACGGTGCCAACGCTCCGTACATCAACGGCGGTAACGTGCTCAACTCCGGTGTGGAGCTTGCCCTCCACTGGAACGACAACATCGGCGATTTCTTCTACGGCTTCAACGTGAACGGCACCTACAACAAGAACCGCGTCACCAAGATCGCCAACGCCGACGGCATCATCCACGGCAACGGCAGCATTCCCTGGGAGGGGGCTGAAGAGCTGTTCCGTGCGGAAGTCGGCTACCCGATCGGTTTCTTCTACGGTTACCAGACGGCCGGCATTTTCCAGAACCAGGCTGAGATCGACGCCTACACGGGCGCCAAGATCAACGGCGACAACACCGTGCCCGGCGACGTGATCTTCGTCGACACGAACAACGACGGCTCAATCGACGCCAACGACCGTACGATGATCGGCGACCCGCATCCGGACTTCACGCTCGGCGCTTCCCTGAACTTCGAGTTCAAAGGCTTCGACCTGTCCGTAACGGGCTTCGGCGCCTTCGGCCAGGAGATCTTCAAATGCTACCGCGACTTCTCCGCTTCGCCGCTGGCCAACTTCACCACCGACATCTACCGGCGCTGGACCGGCGAGGGTTCATCCAACTTCTTCCCGCGCCTGTCGAGTTCTTCGAGCTACAACTGGAACAGGATTTCCACCCTGTACATCGAGAAGGGCGATTACTTCAAGATCCAGAACATCACGCTCGGTTACAACATCGCAAAGGCTTTCAAGAAATTCCCGCTCCAGACCCTCAGGATCTACGTGACCGCGCAGAATCTGCATACGTTCACCAAATACTCGGGCATGGATCCGGAAATCGGTTATGGCGGCGACGACTACGGATGGGCACAGGGCATCGACCTGGGCTACTATCCCAGCTCCCGCAATTTCCTTGTAGGTCTCAGCCTTAAATTCTAATGGAGGACACATATATGAAAAAGATATCATCGATCATCCTTACATTGGCGGCCATCCTGCTTCTGACCGGTTGCGAGGACTTCCTCGACAGCAAGAACCTCACCCAGCGGACGACGGAGACCTTCCCTGAGACCGAGCTCGACGCACAGCAGATGGTGACGGCGATCTACGCCCACCTCCTCTATGAGTCACCCGAGTCATCGGCCTACTTCTATATCGCCCATCTGGCCGGCGACGACTGTCTCGGCGGCAACCTGTCCTACTCGGGCAACTGCGCCTGCAATTTCCTGCTGTACAAGGACAACCTCAACAATTTCCTCGGCCTGTGGGACCGCGACTACACCCTCATCAACAGGGCCAACAGCGCACTGGCCAATATGGACAACGTGAAGAACTGGTCGAGCGAAAGCGAGAAGAACCGTCTCCTCGGCGAGACCTACTTCCTGCGCGCCTTCGCCTACTACGAACTGGTCCAGACCTTCGGCGGCGTTCCCTTGCGGACTACTACGGAGGCCATCAACATGCCCCGCGCCAGCGTGGACGAGGTCTTTGAACTCATCGGCGCCGACCTGGCGAAAGCCATCGAGCTGATGCCGCAGCGGATCTACACCTTCGGCTCGAATATGACCGGTCACGCGACCAAGGCCGCCGCCGAAGCGATGCAGGCCCGCGTGTTCCTGTACTACACGGGCCGCTACGGCAAGACGGAACTGCCCAACGGAACGACCAAGTCCAAGGTCATCTCCGACCTCGAGGACTGCATCAACAACTCGGGCCACCAGCTCGTGGACGACCAGCGTGAACTCTGGGGCTACACGAACGACTATACCAACCAGAACGTGGCCGGCTACCGCTACGGCTACACCGTGGCCCACGACCTCCACTGGGTGGGCAACAGCTCGATTGAGACAGTCTTCGCCAACAAGCACAATCTGACTTCCAACTGGACCTACACCTGGTTCTCGAACACCTTCTCGATGTTCTGCTCGCCGTCGAACGACAACCGCGACATGGCCCAGAGCTATCCGTTCAGCTTCGGCTGGGGCTGCGGCCCCGTGTCGCCGGCCCTCATCGAAGAATGGAAGGCCTGGGACAAGCAGCAGACCCACACCGACGGTTATACCGAGGATCCCCGCCTCAGCGGCTCCGTATGGTCGTACAACGCCTACGACCCCAACAATGCGGGCAACATCCTGATCGGCGACCGCAAACTCGATCCCAGCGAACCGGACTACACCGTATCGTACCGCTACTACGAGCAGACGGGTTACTTCCAGAAGAAGTACATCAACGTCGGTGCGTGGAGCGATGCGAAAGGCCAGTATTTCCACTCGTTCGCCAAGGCTGAGTATCCGGACGTGACGGCCCAGACCTCCGCCCAGCTGCTCCAGACCCCCGACCTGATCCACATCCGCTTCGCCGACGTGCTCCTGATGCACTCCGAGCTTACTGAAACGGCCGACGGCATGAACCGGGTCCGCGCCCGCAGCCACCTCGGCCCGATCGCCTACTCGCTGGAAGCCCTCAAGAATGAACGCCGCTTCGAGCTCGCGTTCGAAGCCATCCGCTGGCCGGACATCCTCCGTTGGGCAGGTCCCACCCTGGAATCTGCCGGAGCGCTCCTCAACAAGCAGACCGGATTCACCGTCATCAACGAAGGCGTGGTCACGCCGATGGTGCGCTACGACTATGCCGCCCGCCTGAAGGAGACCCAGGGCTACTGGCCGATTCCGCAGACGGAGATCGACATCGCCGGCAAGGACGAAAACGGCAACGACATCCTCGAGCAGAACCCCGGCTGGGGATCCCAGGCTCAGTTCAACGACTGGAACAATTTTAAATAGCAGACG
>JAFRRF010000016.1 GCA_017428245.1 Bacteroidales bacterium | reverse complement strand
GACGTGTAAATTCCAATTTATTTGTCTCACTCCGCATCATCTTGATAGATAACAAATAGCCCCAGAGCATCGGTGCAGTGGGGAATGCTGAGAAGTGACCAAAAAGTGACCAAATCTGGGGGATACAAAAAAGGAAGACTTTGTATGGTGCTTGAAAATCAGCAACTTACAAAGTCTTTCCTGTACCCGGAGCCGGGGTCGAACCGGCACAGCCTCGCGGCCACTGGTGTTTGAGACCAGCGCGTCTACCGATTCCGCCATCCGGGCGTCGATAGCGGGGCAAAGGTATGCATTTTTGCCCAAGTTTACAAATTTGCCTTGGCCCAGGCGTAGATCAGGAAATTCCTGTCGGAATTCCACGCCTCGCGATAGAGACGGCCCACTTCGGCGAGCCAGGCCCGTGACCGTTCGCCATCGTCGCTGCGGCCCACATCGGCCTGCCCGCCGGCCGCATAGTACATCTCGCGCGTAGTCGAAGAGATGCGGGCGAAACGTCCCGTGTTGGGACGGATCTGGTCGTCGGTCAGGGTCAGGTAGTATTCCAGCATCTCGTCGGTGGGATGCTTTTCACGTGTCAGCCAGGTCGAATCGGCCACATAGACCGTCACACCGTCTTTGAATACGTACGGTTCGTAGAAGCAGGCGGTGTACATATCTTCATACACCACGCCTCGTACCGGGAACTGCGCCCCGCTCTGCCACTGGATGAACGAGCAGGTCTTCTCGATGTCATCGGGATCGAGGGCGCCGGTAGCGTCGAAAACCGCATTGACAATCCAGCGGGCCAGCTTCTCGGGCGAAGGATTGAGCATATAGACCAGCCCCCGCTTCGGTGCGCCCAGGTAGATGTCGTTGCCGGTATGATACTCCCAGAGTTGGACGGGATACCCCTCCCAGTCGGGGATTTCGGTGTTCTCACCGAGCAGATTCTCCGCCATATAGGCGGCGTTCAGCACCTTTTCGCAACGGACGGTCAGCGAAGCGAGCGAATCCCGGTAATAGGCTTCGACGACCGGATCGATTTTGGGACCTTTGGCACAGGCAGCCGCCAAAAAAGCGACCGCCAGGAAAATGAAGAATCTTTTCATAACAGCAGATTGGCGAATACACAGGCGGTGACGGCTTCGACGACGGGCGGCACGCGCAGGGCGAAACAGGTGTCGTGACGGCCGGGAATGGAATACTCGACCTGGCAGCCGCGGGCGAAATCGAAGGTGCGTTGCGGCTTGCGTATGCTCGAGGTGGGTTTGACTGCGACGCGGAAGACAATGGGATTGCCGTTGCTCAGGCCGCCGTTGATGCCGCCGGCTCCGTTGCGGGCCGTATGGCCTTCGGCGTCGATGATCGGATCGTTGTGCTCGGACCCTTTCATCCGTGCAGCGGCGAATCCGTCGCCGAATTCGACGCCGCGCAGGCCCGGAATGGCGAACAGGGCGTGGGCCAGCAAGGATTCCAGGGGGTCGAAGAACGGTTCGCCCAGTCCGACGGGAACGTTCGTGCAGCGGCATTCCACGATACCGCCCAGCGAATCGCCTTCGGCGGCGACAGCCTTGAGCAACTGCCCGACGGTTTCCGTGTCGTCGGCCGCTACGCCGCCGATTTCCGTGAGCCGCGCTTCGATGGTAATAGGGGCAATCAGTTTCTTTGCGACGACTCCGGCCGCGACCAGCGGCAGGGTCATCCGTCCGGAGAACCAGCCGTTGCGGAGGGAACCGTAGCGGGCCAGGGCGACGAAGTCGGCGTGGCCGGGCCGGGGAATGTCGGTGAAGTCCCTGTAGTCCTGGTCCCGGTAGTTTCGGTTGGCGAAGGTCAGGGTGAGCGTTCCGTCACTTGCGCGGCGGTCGTCGATTTCCGGACGGTCGTCTTCGATGCGCGGCGTGGTGCCGGGCGCACCGCTCTTGCGGCGCAGCAGGTCGGCCGTGAAATCATCCGCCGCCAGCGGCAACGCAGCGGGTACGCCCCGGAGCGTGACACCGACACAGGGTTCGTGCGAAGCGCCGAAAATATCCAGGCGGAAATGGTTGCCGAACGTATCCATATCAGGAATTCTTGAGGGTTTCGATGATTTCGAGGAAGCCGGGGAAAGATTTGGCGACACAGGCGGTGTCGTCGATTTCGACGGGGCCGTCGGCGAAAAGTGCGGCGATGGTAAGGGCCATCGCGAGCCGGTGGTCGCCGTGCGAAGAGCAGGCGGCCGCCTTTATCCGGCGGTTTTCTTCTCCGTAGATAATCATATTGTCTCCGGATACTTCCGTACGTACGCCCAGTTTTCCGAATTCTTCGGCAAAACTGGCGGCCCGGTCGCTTTCCTTGTTCCGGAGCCGGCCGATGCCCTCGATGACACTTTCCCCTTCGGCGAAACAGGCCAGGACGAAGAGCGGGGCGAAAAGGTCCGGCGCATCGGTGATGTCGAACAGGAACGGCGGGAGGATCGAACGGCGTACGGTCACCGTGCCTTTCTCCGGATCGTGTACGATGTCGGCCTGACTCTGGCGGAGCAGGTCGTAGATGATGGCATCGGCCTGGCGGGAATGCAGGTCGAGTTTGCGCAAGGTTATTTCGCCGGCTACGGCGCCGGCGGCCAGCATCATAGCGGCAGCACTCCAGTCGCGTTCTACCTCCAGACCCAGGACCGGCGTGATTGGCTGTGACGGATCGACGTACCAGGTGCGGATATCATCGGCCTCTTCCGGACTGTCGGACGCTTCGGGACAGTCGTATCCCGTCAGGCCGAAGAAAGTAGCAATATAGGTAGTCAGGTTGATATACGGTTCGCTGGTCACGTTTTCAATCAGCACCGTACTCTCTTCCGTGCACTGCGAGAGGGCGAGCAGCAGGCCGGAAATCATCTGCGAACCCTTGTCGCCCGCGACCGTCACGGCTCCGGCGTGGAGTTTTCCGTGGACTTTGACGGGCAGGTGGCAGCGTCCGGTGAAGGTTAGGCGCAGGCCGAGTTTACTCAGGGCGTCCCGTTGGTCGTCGAGTTTGCGGCGCAGCAGCGTTTTTTCGCCCGTGATCAGGATATCTTCTTCGCTGAGGCCGGCCAGCGGGATACAGAGCCGGGCCAGCAGGCCCGATTCGCCGACGAAAAGCGTGTTGTCGCGCACACGGAGGCCGTTGCGCAAAATGTCCTGATGTCCTTCGATGGTCAGGGTCGTTCCTTCGAGCGTAACATCGGCATACAGGGCGCGGGCCACACCGATGGCTGCGTCGGTGTCGTCGCAATGAGTTACGCCATAGAGCCGTGTGGTGCCGCCGGAAAGGGCGGCCAGCAGGATGGCGCGTTGGGCGAAACTTTTTGAGGCGGGCAGGGCGGCTTCTCCGCGCAGTTTGATGGCGTCGTCGGGCAGCAGGTCCGCCCAGCAGGGTTGTCCCGCGGCCGTCGCACCCCGGCGGGTCGGAGAGACGAACAGGAACGGCGCCCCTTTTTCAAAGGCCTGGAAACGCGAGGTACGGCCGTCCGGGCCCATTGCGAAGGCGAGCAGCCGGTCGGGCTCGAAATGGTCGTAGAGCGACAGGACGGCGTCGGCGTCTTCCGGCGTCCGGGCCGTGGTGACGATCTTGATGATATCGGCCCCTTCGCGGCGGGCCTGTTCGGCGATGGTCTGCAGCCGCTGCGGCGTATCGGTCGTCGAGTAGTTGTGATAGGAAAGGATGACCCGGCAGCCCTTGTTCATCGCCAGGTTCATCAGCCATCTGCGGGTGGGTTCCGGGAATTCGACCGGGATATCGACGTAGTCGCTGCCGGAAAGAATGGCCGTCGTAAGCGATCGCACGGCTCCGTCGAGCTGCGAGGGCAGGGAGATGTGGCAGGTGGCGATCAGGAGTGCCTTGCGTTCCGACGAGAAGATATCCCGGATGTCATCTTCGTCGAAATCACATTCGTCGAGCCGGATTTCCACGGCGGCCCCGCTTCTCGTGGCGGCCATGAACCGGCAGTATTCCTTCCCGACCTGTTTCAGGCTGTAACAGATTCTTCCCATAGTGTCGCCTTCCCGATTCTTTCCGGAAGGACGTAACGGATCGTGCCTCCCGTGCGCTTTTTGTCCTGCAGCATCGCTGCCTGCAATTCCTCCACGGGTACGGGTGCTTCGACCGGGAGTCCGATGGCGCGGAAATCTTCGCGGATCCGATCCGCTTCGCTGCGGTCCATCCGTCCTTTCCCGACAGCCATCTCCGAAGCCATCACGATGCCGATGGCCACGGCTTCCCCGTGCTCGATCCCGTTGCAGCATTTCTCGATGGCGTGGCCGAAGGTGTGCCCCAGGTTGAGCAACTGCCGTACGCCGTGGTCTTCCGGATCCTGCTCCACGAAATCGCATTTGATTTCACCGGCGCGGCGGACCAGACGGGTCGGAATCTGTTCCGGATGTGCCCCGCGAAGGCAGGCCACGGCCTCGTCGTAAGCCTTTGCATCGGCCAGGATGAAGGTCTTGAGCATTTCCGCAGCGCCGCAAAGCAGCTCGCGCCGGGGCAGGGTCTGCAGGAAATCCGTGTCGATATATACGAATTCCGCCGCGCGGAAGGTGCCGAGCATATTCTTGTAGCGGTCGAAATTCACGCCGTTCTTTCCGCCGATGGCCGCATCGACCTGCGCCAGCAGCGTAGTGGGTACCAGGCCGAATCGTACACCGCGCTTGTAAATGCCGGCCAGAAAGCCCGTCAGGTCGGTGATGATGCCGCCGCCCAGACCGATGAACATAGTGTCGCGACCGGCCTGCAGTTCGAGCAGGCGGGCCGTCAGCCGTTCGATGGTGGCGAGCGTCTTTTCCTGTTCGGAGGCGTGGACCCATAGTACCGGGCAGCCCCAGGCCGCGGGGACAGGACTGTCGCGGAAGAATTCGTCCGCGATCACGATTGTTCCCGGGCGCGGGAACAGGTCCGCCACTTTTCCGTATGTAAGGTTATTTTTCAATGCTGCCTGCTACGATGTTGGCGATACGGGCGCGGAGTTTGCCGGTGCCGCCCTTGTCGGTCGGGTGTACGCGGTGGGCGAGGAGGACGACGGCCACTTTATTGTCGAGGTCAATGACCACGGAAGTGCCGGTATAGCCGGTGTGGCAGATGGTCCGCGTGCGGCTCAGGAGGTCGCCGCGCAGACCGGCCGCGTCGCTGCGGTTGTCCCAGCCCAGGGCGCGTCCGATCCATTCGTCATTGTCCGGCGGGACGGTGGCCATCATATCGACGGTCAGCGGGCTGAGAATGCGCTTGCCGTTCACGGCGCCGCCGTTCATCAGGGCCGCGCAGATGACCGACAGGTCTTCGCAGTTCGAGAACACGCCGGCATTGCCGGAGTTCCCGCCGTTGGCCAGGCGGGCCAGCGGATCGTGCACTTCGCCCAGCAGGCAGGTACCGTCGTCCTGCAGCTCGGTCGGGGCAATCAGCGGCATCCATTCCGGGTGGCGCTCCTTCGGCATATAGCCGGTATGCTGGAGGCCGAGTTTGCCGAACACGTTCTTCTCGGCATAGTCGCAGAGCTTCTCACCCGTGATGTTCTGCAGGATGTTCTGCACGGTCACGAAGTTGAGGCAACTGTACATATAGCCGGTCTTCGGGCGGAAGTTCCGTTTGATTTCGTTTGCGATGTGCCAGATCAGCGAGTCGGGGCTATTCACGCCGAAACGCTCGAGATAGGCGTTCGTGGCGATGTAGGGAGCCAGACCCGAGGTGTGGGTCATCACATCCTGCACGGTAATGTACACTTTCCGGCCGGTCTCGGGATCGATCCAGGGCTTGAAGTCCGGGATATACATATCCACGTCGTCGCTCAGGCGCACGTAGCCGTTCTCCACCAGTTGCATGAACGAGAGCGTCGTGCCCACGCATTTGCTCACGGAAGCCAGGTCGAAGATGGTCTCCGGCGTCATCGGGATGGTGTCGGGTACCACCTGCTTGTTGCCGTAGGCCTTCAGGAACACGATCTTGTCGTCGCGCACGACCGAGACCACGCAGCCGGGGATATTCCCTTCTTCGATGGCTACGGCCACCTCGCGGTCGATCTGGTTGAGCTTTTCGGAGTTCATCCCCATCGATTCGGGGGACACGTGCTTCAGCGTGCCTTCGGGCACCGGAGCGCTGCAGGCCGCCGCGAGGGCGACAACAGCCAAAAAGAACAGGATTTTTTTCATAGGTTGCGAGAATTAGACGTCCGTCTTGCAAAGATAGAAAAAAACTGCTCATGGGAAGTTGCCACAGAATGAAAATCCAACCCTTTGGTGTAAAATTTGCTGCATTCGAAATTAACAAATCATGAAGAAACTGATCCCATTTTTTTTGCATCATTCTTTTATATTGATGATGCTTTTTTCGCTGGTTTCCTGTGAGCCCGATCCGGCGGAAATTCCGTTCGAGGTTGCCGACGAAAACTTCTCACGCATGCTATTGGAGAGGTATGATTCCGACCATAATGGTGTGTTTACCTACGAAGAATTAACGGCCATCACGGAATTGAATATAAAAACTGATGAAATTGTCGATATCGGAGAGATTCGGAAAATGCCAGAGTTGATTTCTCTGATTTGCAGAGGCTCAAGGCCCGGGTCGGGCCGGTTGGAGCATCTGGATCTGAGCGGGAATCCAAAACTGACAATACTGAATTGCGACAACAACCATATTCAGTCACTGGACCTTTCGGGAACCCCGAAGTTGCAACAACTCTCTGTTTCCTGTAATCCGATACGGGCAAGCCTCGATGTCTCCAGTTGTCCTGATTTAGCAACGCTGAATGCGACAGGGTGTAGTTATTTGGAAAAAATAATTGTTTCAGCAGATCAATTTGACTGGGCAAAACGCGAAGTCCAGATTAATCCAGGAACCACGATAGTCCTTGATCCCAATTACGACATTCCAATTCCGGACGCAAATTTTAAAAAATACCTGATTACCAACTTCGACACCAACGGGGATGGCCAGATTTCTGTTTTCGAGACGGACACGATTACCGAGATAATCGTCTGTACAGATGACATTCAGACATTGTCAGGCATTCGTTTTTTTGAGAATCTGGAAAGGTTGGACTGTTCTGGTTCAGGTCTTGTGGACCAAGGTCCGTCTTCGGGGAAACTGACGGAGCTTGATATTTCTTATAACAAAAAGATTAAGTATTTACGATGCTCTTACAATCGGTTGACCTATCTTGATATATCCAAGGAGCGGAGGCTGGAAACTGTCTATTGCGATCATAATGACCTCCAATCGATAACCATTCTCGAAGCGATTTCCCTGCGGACCCTGGATTGTTCCTATAACGACCTGACCGACTTGTCCGGCTTAGGCTTGCTGATGTCTCTGAATTGCGAACACAATCATATAAGCTCGCTTGACCTATCCCGATGTAGCTGGTTACATACGCTAAACTGCTCCGGTAATGATATAACGGTCCTGGATGTTTCAAACAATTCAAATTTGAAGGAGATACAATGCGATAACATCCCGCCGTTTCCCGACACAAATTTCCAAGCAATGATGTTGCTCTATGACAGGGATGGTGACGGATTTATCTCTTTGGCAGAAGCTTCGAAGATTGCGGCAATCAGCGTGAATACTGATGACATCGCAACTCTTTCCGGATTGGAATGGCTGGTGAATCTCAAGTATTTGTGTTGCGTGGGGTCCGGATACAACGGGGATGGCGGCGAGTACGGAAAACTCACAGCGCTTGATCTTAGCAAAAACCACAAGCTGAATCATTTGATTTGCGCCTATAATCATATCAGGGAACTGGATGTTTCGAACAATCCCTATCTTTTGGGATTGGATTGCTCTGCAAATGAAATAACCACTTTGGACATCAGCCGGAATGAACAACTGAAAGAACTGGATTGCCACGATAATGATTTGACATCGTTGGTTGTTGACAACAATCGTTTTTTGCAAAAACTGTTTTGTCAGGGGAACGGGTTGCATTTGCTGGATGTCAGCAAGAATCCCAACCTGGGGACCCTTAATTGTGCAACAAACAAGATATCATCCTTGTCTTTTGCCCCCAGCCCGTCTCTATGGAAAGTGAATTGTTGTGACAATTTGTTGTCCTCATTGGAGTTGATAGACTTTCGTTGTCTGGAAAGCCTGTTGTGTTCCGGTAATCAGCTGACGTTGTTGGACGTTAGCGACGCTTTGTCTTTGTTGGAACTTGATTGCCGGAGGAATCCGCTGTTAACGGAAATAAGGTTAAAGACAGGTCAGACAATCACGTCATTCCTTTACGACAGCGACATCTCGATCGTCTATAAGTAACATGTTTGACGATCCGTTGCATTACAACAGCCTCTTTGCAGCATGATTTTTGCTGCGGAGGGGCCGTTCTGACAGCATTCTTGACGAAGCGAGCGGTTCGCGGAGCGGGATTGTGTGCAAGAGAAGAAAAGGAGAGAGAATGCAATGAGAAAAACGGTTCATCTATGTCTTTCGTCCCACGACGAAGTATTATTCAGAAGCAAGGCCGACCTGGCCTTCGGCTTCAATTGTTTTGCCCTGGCGTCACTGACCACCGAGTCGCGCGCTCTGGCGGAAGGGCGTCTGTCAACTCATCACCACAGTATAGTCCAGGCGGACAGTCCTCGGGAACTGATGTTTCGCAACAGGAACGCCTATTCTCGTTACTTCAACACCAAATACAAACGGAAGGGAAGGCTGGGAGAAAAGCATTATTTTCTCCTGGAGATTGAAGGGTTATATCACACGTTGGCCGCCTTGAACTATGTCAATCGGCAGGGCCTTCATCACGGTCTGGCCGCGACGCCCTTCGATTATCCGCACTGTTCCGCCAATGCCTTTTTTCAAAAACAGCTGGGGAAAGATGCCGTTCCTGAATTGCTGCGCCCTTCGTGTCGTCACCTATTTCTTCCTTCAAACGTCTCTCTTCCAGAGCAATACAGGATGGACGACACCGGCATGATACTCCCGAAAGATGTCCTCGACACGGCGTATGTCGAGGAACTGTACATCTCGCCGCGAAACTATCTATACCAGATGAACCGGAATTCCAACGATGCGCGGGACATCCAGGCCCAGAAGGAAGAAAACCATATGGAACCCGTCACTTTGGAAGGAATGGAAGCCGGCGTCCCCGACTTCGATCCCCGCTTGACGAAAACCTTCGAACAGGGTAAGGTTAACTACGACAGAATGACGGATATGGAACTCTGTCAGTTGGTTGACGAGAGAATTCTGCCGAAGATATCCTCGATTCCGGAGACCGCGTCCGTCTATGATATCCCTTTTGACAAACGGACCAAACTCTATGACTGGCTTTGGCAGAAGAACCAGACTTCCCGTTATCAGAGGAACGACCCGCTTTTCGGGGGCAAGACCATCACTGAAGCCCAACTCAGCCGCTGTCTGTGCATGAAGTACGACCCGAAGCGATGACTTCGGGCCATAGAATGACGATTCCTCCCTTCTGGGCCATTCTGTGGTCACAAAACTGGCCAAAACGCCCTTTTCCTGGCCACAGAATGACCCTGTGCCCCCAAATCCTCATTCTGTGGCCAAAGGGCGGCAGGAAAGCACGGTGGTTGGCCGAACGGCCACCGGCCGCAGCCGGCGAAAAAAGAGAGGCCGGCCTGTGACATGAACCCCGAAAGTTAGACAAAAAACTTTCGGGGTTTTGTTATGCGTAAAAAGCATTCTTACGAAGATCGTCTCAAGTATATGGAGATGCTTGAGGCTGGATCCAGTGCAAAGTTTATTCACAAGCACTATGGT
>JAFRRF010000015.1 GCA_017428245.1 Bacteroidales bacterium | reverse complement strand
GGCCAAGGGGGCTTTACCGCGCTTCTTCGGTTCGGCTGAAGTCGATCTCTGGCTGCCCCGTTTCGAGACCAAGTATCACATCCAGCTCAACGGTATTCTCTGCCAGTTGGGCATGCCCTCCGCATTCAATCCGGGCAAGGCCGACTTCCTGGCGATGAGCGACCAAGCCAGCTATGTGGATTTCGTGCAGCAGGACGCCATCGTCAAGGTGGATGAAGAAGGAACCGAAGCGGCGGCCGTCACGGTCATCGGGATGGAGTTTGCCGCCGCTGCTCCTCCCACGAAGGCGGTTTTCCACGCCGACCACCCGTTCCTGTACCTGATTACAGAAACCAGTACCGGCGCTGTCCTCTTTGCCGGAAAATACGGCGGTCAATGAGCCGCTTTTTAGTCATCGTGCTTTCCCTCCTGGTGGTGTCTCCGGCCTGGGCCCAGGAGCCAATCTCCCGCAGGCTGTTGGAAAACAACCTGATGATTGCAGCGGGCTTATTCGGGGAGACGGGGAATCGGGCCCAGGATGTTTTTCCCGGAGCCGTCTTGCGACTGTCCTATGGACTGGACGTGCGGGTGGGCGAATCCTGGTCGGTGATGCCTGGAGCCGGCATTCGCGCCCAGCTGGCAAAAGTCAATCGCATCGGAGCGGTTGGCGGAGATCCGGATGGTATGTCCATGGCCGATGTTTTCTGCCAGGTCCGCTACCATTATGTTTTTGAGGGAACCCGGATCGCTGCCGGATTGGGACCGCAGTGCTCCTTCATGGTTATGCCCGACACTTACTATATCGACGCCGACCCCGGGGACCCCAGAAATGGCAAGGAAAAGTTTAAGAAATGGGACATCGGCCTGCAACCCTCGCTAGTATTCCAGCGCGGTAAGCACTTCCAATGGGGCTTTGAGGCCAGCGTGGGACTTCGGAACATGCTGCACCAGTATCCCGAATACAACACGTCCGGCAACGTCCACCTGCATTACCTGACGTTTATCTGTGGCTGGAGATTCTAAGCAAGCCGCCAGCCTCTGATCATTCCCACTCGATCGTGCCTGTCGGCTTTGGCGTCAGGTCGTACAGTACCCGGTTCACGCCGGGTACTTCCGTAATGATGCGCTGCGTGATGTGGTGCAGCAGCGGATAAGGGATCTCTTCGATGGTGGCGGTCATCGCATCGCGGGTGTTGACGGCGCGGATGATGACGGGCCAGTCCCAGCTGCGCTTGCCTTCCTTGATGCCCGTCGACTTGTAGTCGGGGACGACGGTGAAGTATTGCCAGACTTTGCCTTCCAGACCGTTCTTGGCAAACTCTTCGCGCAGGATGGCGTCGCTCTCGCGGAGGGCTTCCAGCCGGTCGCGGGTGATGGCGCCGGTGCAGCGGACGCCCAGGCCGGGGCCCGGGAACGGCTGGCGGTACACCATATTGTCGGGCAGGCCCAGCTGTTTGCCGACCACGCGGACCTCATCCTTGAAGAGCAGTTTGATGGGCTCGACAAGTTCGAACTGCAGGTCTTCGGGAAGGCCGCCCACATTGTGGTGGGATTTGACAGGGCCGGATTCGATGATGTCGGGATAGATGGTCCCCTGGGCCAGGAAACTGATGCCGTCCAGCTTGCGGGCTTCTTCCTCGAAAACACGGATAAATTCCGCGCCGATGATTTTCCGTTTCCGCTCGGGATCGGCTACGCCGGCCAGCTTGTCGAGGAAGCGGTCCACGGCATCCACATAGATCAAGTTGGCGTGGAGTTCGTCGCGGAACACACGCACCACCTGTTCGGCCTCGCCTTTGCGAAGGAGGCCGTGGTTGACGTGGACGGAGACCAGCTGCTGGCCTACGGCCTTGATGAGCAGGGCCGCGACGACCGAGGAATCGACGCCGCCGGACAGGGCGAGCAGCACTTTCTTGTCGCCGATCTGTGCGCGCAGTTCCTGAATCTGTTCTTCAATGAATTTTTGGGCCAGGGCGGCCGTCGTGATTCGCTCCATTGTCGCAGGGCGGACGTTACCGGTACTCATAGTGTGTGATGTTAATCTGTTTATTATGCAAAAATAGTCATTACGTCCCATACTCCGTTCACTTTTCCGCTCATTTTCGCCAAACAGGCGCAAGCCATACCCCGCCTGACGGCCCTTCCGGGCAGTCGCCTTTGCGCCAACCCCCGATTTCGGCCCTTGGCGCAAGCTCATCGGCCTCTCATAGCGGTCCCAGGCCGATAACTTTGCGGCTATTTGGCAGAATGACGCGCCAAGAGCTCGAGGGGGTCGGGAACTTGCCCGTTACATAAGACCGCTTCAGCGGTCCGTTCCGCAGGAACGCGGGGTTTCAGGGGCAGAGCCCCTGTAGACAAAAGAGGCCGCTTCAGCGGCCGACGCTCCGCCCATCTCCACAAACGAAAAACGGGCCCTCTCAGTCTTTGAAAAGCGCAAAGCGCGTCGAGCGAAGCTCGAGGGGTCTGGGGATGTGCCCCAGTAGACAGAGGAGGCCGATAAATCGGCCTCCTCTCCACAAGAAAAGGGACCCGTGGGTCCCTTTTCTTGTGGAGATGGGCGGAGTCGAACCGCCGTCCGAATAAAGCGCCAGAAGGCTTTCTACGTGTGTATCCCGCCTTTGATTGTCGGAGACCGGCTGCCGGCAGGCGGGCCATCGGTCCCTTAGCTTCTAAATCTTAGGGCGCTGTAGAAGCGTCGGCGCCCGCATCCTTCCTGAATGATACCCCATATACCGGAATGGGAAGGCTAGAAACCCCGGCGGGATACTCGTCGCTACGGACCTGGTCCGCGCGATTAAGCTAATCCGCTTGGCAGATTAGGCAGCGAGTGCATAGTTGTTGTTGCCAGTTATGGCTTGCGGTCTGAGATTAACGAGCGGGGCCACGACGCTCGACACGCTTACCGTCCAACATCATTTACCGTCAAAACCAGTACATCCCCAGTAATGTCGAATGTCGAACGACGCTGCAAAGATGCAAAAAATGGACGAAACGTTGCGTCGGAACCGAAAAAATTTAAAGATCCTCCGCCCCGTGGCAATCTTCCTCCCCGTCGGCACAGGGATGGTCGGGACGTTCCGTTTCCAGCGTCGCGTGACGGATGCCCGACGCACGCAGGCCTTCTTTCAATTCCCGGACGACGTTTTCAGGATCGGCATCCCCCTCGACCACCACGTGTGCCGTCAGAGCCGTCTCGGTGGTGCTGATCGGCCAGATATGCAGATGATGGATACCGTACACCCCTGTCGTGGACACCATCTTCTGCCGCACGGCATCGGGATCGATATGCTCGGGCACGGCGTCCATACTCATCCGGACACTCTCGGCCAGCAGCTGCCAGGTACCCGCCAGGATGACCAGCGCGATGACGATGCCGATGATCGGGTCGATGACGGTCCATCCGGTCAGGGCGATCACGATACCCGACACGACGACGCCCAGGGAGACAAGCGTGTCGGCGGCCATATGCAGGAAGGCGCCGCGCGTGTTGATGTCGTTTTTCTGATGCTTCATCAGCAGGAAGGCCGTCAGTCCGTTGACCACGATGCCCACGCCGGCCGTCCAGGCGATGGCGCCGCCGTCGATCGGCGACGGATTCCGGAATTTATGGATACTCTCCACCAGAATCGCGCCGACAGCGACCAGCAGGATGACCGCGTTGAGCAGCGAGATCAGGATCGAGCCCTTCCGGTATCCGTAAGTGAAGCGCCGGCTGCCCTGAGTCGCCGCCAGCCGGAAGGCGATCAAGGCAAGCACCAGGGAGAAGACGTCGCTCAGATTGTGGCCGGCGTCGGACAGCAGGCCCAGCGACCCTTTCCAAAGGCCGATGCCGGCTTCCACGAAGACAAAGGCCAGATTGAGTGCGATCGAGACCAGATAGATTCCCCGAAGCGACGCGATATCCGCCCCTTCGGCGTGGTGGTGATGGTGATGATGATGTTCGTGATGATGATGTTCGTGCTCCATAGAACAAACTCCGGCAATAGCATCGGAAACATAAAGATAGCAAAAAAACTCCTATCTTTGCCGCCATATGATCAAGAACATCATCTTCGACTTCGGTGCGGTGCTCGTGGACTGGAATCCGCACTATGTGTACGACCCCTATTTCGGCGATCGCCAGAAAGCCGACTGGTTCATCGAGAACATCTGCACGGCGGCCTGGAACAAGGAACTGGACGGAGGAAAACCTTTCTCCCAGGGCGTGGCCGAACTCTCGGCACAGTACCCGGAATGGGCAAAGGAAATCGCTCTTTACCACCGTGACTGGAAGAAGATGATGGGCGGCCCGATTCCCGGTATGTACGAACTGGTCGCCGACCTGAAAAAGGCCGGCTACGGGATCTATGGCCTGACGAACTGGGCTTCGGAAACCTTCTACACAATCGTGGACGATTATCCCGTGTTCGGCCTGCTCGACGGGATGGTGGTCTCGGGCGACGTGCGGCTGCTCAAACCCGACGCCGCGATCTTCCGGTGCCTGCTCGATAAATACGGACTCAAGGCCGATGAATCCATCTTCATCGACGACAACGCCGAGAACGTGGAGGGCGCCGCAGCCGCCGGCGTGGAGGCTCACCGCTTCGTCGATGCCGGCGAACTCCGCCGCTGGCTGGTCGCCCGCGGAATCCGTTGTTAACAAATCCGGGCTTTGCGTGTCTTATTAGCGAGTCCGGACGAAATTAACATCGAAAACCTATGAAAAAAATCTTCTTCATCCTGCTGTTTTTGATTCCGGCAGCCGCAATGGCCGGTTCCCCTGAAGGCAGGATTCCCAAATCACAGATAGCTTCTTTCATTTCCGACTACCGACACTGCGAAGGCGTGGAGGTCGTCAAGCTGGGGCCGCTGGCGACAGGCGCCGTGAAAGGCGTTATCCGCGTCGCCGCCATCAAGGATGACGACGCCCGCGAGGCCCGGGAACTGATGAAAGGCATCAGAAGCCTGTACGTCTTCGACTTTTCCTCGTGTAAACCGGCGCTCCGCGAGCGGATCAGCCGGCGGCTGACCCGGATCTTCCGGAACACGGAACTCCTGATGGAGGTCACCGACGAAGGCGACCGGATGCGGATCTACGGTCTGTACGACGAGCGGACCGACGCCGTCAGGGACTTCGTGTTCTTTACGCCTTCCGATTGCGCCCTGATCTGCCTGTTCGGCTCGATTTCCATGGATACGGTTTCCCGGTTGATGGAAAATGACTGAGAAAACTTTCCATCGGGATTATCTGTCGCTCGCGGAAACGCTTTACCGGGTAGCCTACTATCTCCTGGAGTCTGAAGCGGACGCGGAAGATGCCGTGCAGGAACTCTATCTGAAGCTCTGGGACACGCGCTCACGGCTCGACGAGGTCCAGTCGCCCAAGGCCTACTGCATCCGAATGCTGAAGAACCTCTGCCTGAACCGCATCCGCCAGGCGCAGAAACTCTCCTTCACGGATACGTTGCCGGAGCCCGGGACCGCAGCCCCGCAGGATGACGTCCTGGATGCCCGTCACCGTCTCGACAATGTACTTGCCGGCATCAAGTCACTGCCCGACAGACAGCGGGAAATCCTTCTCCTGCGTTCGGTCGAAGGTCTTTCATACGATGAGATCGCCCAACGCACCGGGATGAATTCCCCTACCCTTCGCGTGCTGTTGGCGCGCGCCCGAAAAACCTTGAAACATTGCATATGAAACAGCTCGAAGATATCGAAAAAATGGACTGGCAGGCGCTGGAGAAAGCCGCCCTGCAAGAGAACACGCCCATACCGGAAGGGTTCGAAGACCGGCTCGCCGACACCCTGGCGGCCGGCCGGGTGGCAGCCGCCGCACCCCGGCACAAAGCAGGCCGCCGGATCCTCTGGACATCGCTGGCCGCGGCCGCTGCGCTGGCCGCGCTCATCGCCCTTCCCCGTCTCGGAAACCCCGAGCCCGAAGACACTTTCGACGATCCCCGGCTGGCCTATGCCGAAGTGGAGAAGGCGTTCGACCTGATTTCCCGAAAAATGGCCGCTGGCCTTGAAAAGGCAGGCGAAGCAAAAACACTGGCCAAAAAACCCATTCAAATCATCAACAAGCAATTACAATGAAACGTCTCATCATACTTTTCTTCCTCCTGCTCAGCACCCTGGACGCATCCGCTCAGACCGGAAAGAGCATCTACCAGAAATATTCCGGCCAGGAAAACGTCAGCGCCGTCTATATCTCCTCTGCTATGTTCCGTATGATCGGAAAAATTCCCGACCTCAAGGCTGGCGACGATGAAGTGGACCTGACGCCCATCATTCAGAAACTGTCGGGGTTCTATATCATCAGTAGCGTAAACCCGTCGATCAACGAAAACCTGCAGTCAGAAGTGAAGCGCTTCATAGCCAACGGCCGCTACGAATTGCTGATGGAGGCCATCGATTCCGGCGAAATTATGCGTATGTACAGCGTCGGCAGCGAAAAAACCGTCAACAGCTTCGTGATGTTCGCCATCGACGGCGCCGAAACCACCTTCATCTGCCTCGACGGCCAGATGGACCGCGACCAGCTCGAGAAAGTCCTGGCGGAAGAGATGAAGAAGTAAACTGTCCGTTGCAGCGAAAACATCTTTTCAGTATCTTTGTCCCGTTATGGGACTCTTATTCAAGAAAAAGACAAAGCTCGGACTGGACCGGAAAAAGGTCGTTGCCAGTTATTTCGTGCTGGGCGTCTGCATCCTGCTGATGGCCGTCAATGTGGGAAGTTTCATCTTCTTCCCGTTCCCGCGGCTGATAACGCCGCTGGCCATCCTGATTTCCAATGCCATCACGCTGATCTTGGCCGTGATCGCTTTCCGGCCGATCAACGCGCTGGTCGAGAACCTGCTCGAAAAGCGCCAGCAGGAACTCCTCGAGCAGCAGCAGAAGGAAGTGGCGCTGGAGCAGAAGGTCACGTTGCTGGAAAACCGCAACCGCGAACTGGAAAACAAACTCGACACCCGTGCCCAGACGGAAGGGATGCCGTCAGACATCGACTTCACCTTCAAGCTCGAGCAGATGGAATATGCCAAGAAAGGCTATGTGGTGAAGGAAGAGCCGCTCGAAGATTTCTCCGACGACGAGCGCTACAAGAGCCTGATTCCCGACGTCAGCCTTTGGAACAAGATGCTCGAGACGCTGTCGATGAAAGAGAAGGGTGTCCGCAAGATCCTCTACATCAAGAAGTACTATTACAAAGTCTCTATCGGCATCGACTTCAGCAAGATCAAATTCTCCTTCGCCGACGACCAGGTCTTCTTCTCGGGCGTGAAATTCACCAAGCTGCACGACATCAGCAGCGAACTGCAGCCGGACCCCGATGACATCGACCACTGCTGGATCCTCAACACCACCGACAACTGGGCCGAGATCAAGCATTCCGCCTACTACGACTTGTTCAAGGACACCTACACGCGGATGCAGGATGCCGAAACGCGCGAGAGCCTGGAAGCCGAGGTGGAGAGCCTGTGCGGACAGTACACCGCCATTTTCCGGCGCAACATCCAAAGCCGATTCCCGCAAGTCTCCTTCGTGGAAACCATCGAAGACAGCGACCGCAGCTGGTATGCCCTGCGCGAAGGCGGCAGCTACCGCACGGTCCGGGACATCGCCTCGAACATGCTGCTGCTGACCAACGTGATGAACGAGACCAAGCAGATCGAAGAGCAGGCAGGAATCTAATCGCCGTCGGGCGAAGGGGCCCACGACACCAGGATCGACTGCACCGTCGCCGAAGGCTTGAACTTCGGATCCACCACTTTGACTTTCACCTCCTGACCCGGGATGGCCGGCACATCGCCCGCCAGAGCGGAAGCCGTCGTCCGGATGGAAACCACGGATTTGTATTTCTTGAGATCAAGACTGACCGTCCCGTCGCTGTAGAGCCAGACCTCAGGCACGGGTTCTTCCGCGAAATTCACGTAATCCACGATCCGGCTGCCCACATTCAGTTTTCCCTTTCCGAGCCAATAGCTGCCCGTCTGAAGGCTGTATCGGGGATCGAATACTTCGACGGAGCCGACGTCGTTACCCTCCATCTGGACTTGCAGCACGGGCTTGCCATCCAGATCGACCAGCCAGAGCGCCCCTTCCTCGGAATAGCGGATATCATACCCCAGCGGATCGCTGTCGAAATTCATACCGGGCATCCGTTCGCCCAGGCGGATCATGGCAAACCCGTCGTCGTGGATGCACGGAGACGGGACTGATTCGTCGCGGACGAATTCACTGCCGTTCCAGCGGTAGAACGATTCGAAGCCACAATAGCCGGCGGCCTCCCAGTCGTCGGTCACGTTCAGTTCGACCTTCACGCCCTCGGGCGTGAATCCGTAGTTGTAAATGCGGTCGCGCATCGACTTGCGGATCGCCGGAATGTCCGAGCAGCCCGCCAGGCGGATGATGTCGTCGAAATCTTCGGCTTTCGGCTGGGGATTCAGCGGAATCGCCACTTCGTGGGCCTGCTTCGTGGCGGGATCGTAGTCGTAGGCGCGGATGTATTTCGTCCCGGTGACATCGACGCCGCCCTCTTCGTCCAGCAGCACCAGATAATGGCCGTCGGCATCGTATTTCCAGCAGCCCATCAGGAAGCCGTCGTAGATGCCTTCGTTATTATAGCCATAGGTCAGTACGTTGCAGGCATTGCCCCAGTAGTCCCGGCTGTTGTCGTAGCCCTCCCGGAGTTCGTCCTTGATCTTTTCCTTCGCCTGCGCAGAAGCGAAGAAGTCGGTCATGATGTTTTTGCCGAAGATCGAAAATACCTGATACAGTTCGTCGAAGGTGAAATCTTCCATCCGCACGGAAGCCGTTGCGGGTGTATCGGGCGTTTCGGGAGCCTCGGTCATTTCAGGTGCCTCGGGCTCGGCAGGATTCGGGGTATTCGGGTTTTTGTCACCCTTGCAGCCGGCGGTCATCGCCAGGGTCAGGGTCAGTATCCAAATGATTTTTTTCATAATTTGAAGCTTATTTCTCAAAGATACGGTTTTTTTTCAAAAAGTTTGCTATATTTGCAGTCCCAAAACCGAAGAGGTCCTTTAGCTCAGCTGGTTTAGAGCGCCTGCTTGACAGGCAGGAGGTCAGCAGTTCAAATCTGCTAAGGGCCACCAAGATAAGAGGAGAACATTGCAAGATGCTCTCCTTTTATGCTTTTGACACATTCCGATATGAAACGTACCCTGTTCACCCTGGCAACCCTGCTGCTGACGCTGGCCCTCTGCCCGGCGCAGCCCTCGAAACAATTCATCACCGTCTATGCCGAGCCCGACCACGCCGACTGGGTGTATGCCTGCGGACAGCAGGCGGAGTTCACGATCTATGCCGTAAAGGAAAACGTCCGGATGCCCCTGACCGAGATCGAATACAGCTACGGCCCGGAGAAACTGAAGGCCGAGAAAACCGGCAAGGTGACCACCGACAAGAACGGCTACGCCCGCATCAAGGTGCCCGGCCGCAAAGTCCCCGGCTTTACGACAGTGAATGTCAGCACGACCTGGGAAGGCCGGAAATACAGCGGTATGACCAACATCGGCTTCGACCCCGACAAGATCGAGCCGACCACGACCCTCCCCGACGACTTCACGGAGTTCTGGGAAGACGCCAAGGTGAAGGCCGCCAAGGTGCCGATGCTCGTCCGCAAGCGCTACGCCCCGGAAGAGAGCGACGACCGCGTGGACGTGTACTATGTCCGCATCCAGTCGTACCGCGTCGGCAACTATGTGTACGGCGTGCTTTCCGTCCCGAAGAAGGAGGGGCCGAAGCCTGCGATCCTGCGCCTGCCCGGCGCGGCCGTGCGCAAGTTCAGCGGCATCGATCCGCTGGCCTATGAGGGCTTCGTGGTGCTGAACATCGGCGTCCACGGCATCCCGGTCGACCAGGACCAGGAGATGTACCGGCAGCTCGAAAACGGTTCGATGTCGGGCTACGTGCTCAAAGGTATCGAGAACCGAGACACGTACTACTACAAACGCTCGTACCTGGGCTGCGTCCGCGCCGTCGACTACCTGTGCTCCCGCGCCGACGTAGATGCGTCGCGCATTGCCTGCTACGGCGGCAGCCAGGGCGGTATGCTCTCTATCGTGACGGCGTCGCTCGACAAGCGCATCAGCGCCCTGTTCGCCTACTATCCGGCCTTCTGCGACGTGACGGGATACTACTATGGCCGCAGTGGCGGCTGGCCGCATCTGTTCATCGACCGCAGCGACCCGCTCATCGAGCAGAAGGTCGCCGTGTCGAAATACTACGACGTCGTGAATTTCGCCCGCTTCCTCACCCAGCCCGGCTTCTACGCCTGGGGCTTCAACGACATCGTCTGCTGTCCTTCGTCCACCTTCTCGGCCTACAACGTGATCACCGCGCCCAAGACCCTCCGCGTCGCCCGCGACACCGGCCACTGGCTCTACCCCTGGCAGACCGCCGAAGCCCTCCAGTGGCTGAAATCCCAGTTCGGGATGGAATAGAAGAATCCTCGTCCATCCGGCTTCCGGCTGGCTTCCGGCTAGCTTCCGGCTAGCTTCCGGCAGCCCTTTTGCGAGGGTCCGGGAGCGGATACGACGATTTGTGGGCGGCAGGAAACTGGCGGGCAAGAGGAAGTCCCGCCAAGGTGACGGCGTGTGTTTGACGACCGTTAAACTCGCCGCAGGCGAGGCTAAAAGGGAGGAGTTAGCCGTCAAGGGACTGGAGCGCAGATCCGCCCCTGACGCGAGCCATGAGGAGGAGCCGCGCCCAGACCATCGCGGTGAGCAAAAGGCCGCTATTCGCTCACCGCAGGGCGAAAAAAGAGGGCCTGGTGAGCAAAAGGCCACTATTCACTCACCGCAGGGCAGAAAAGAAGGGATCGGTGAGCAAAAGGCCGTCATCCGCTCACCGAAGGGCGAAAAAAGAGGGCCTGGTAAGCAAAAAGCCGTCATTCGCTCACCGCAGGACTGAAAAGAAGGGCTTGGTAAGCAAAAAGCCGTCATCCGCTCACCGCAGGATGAAAAAAGAGGGCCTGGTGAGCAAAAGGCCGTCATTCGCTCACCGAAGGGCAAAAAAGAAGGGCTCGGTGAGCAAAAGGCCTCCATTCGCTCACCGCAGCCGATAAAAACGTCAGGTTACAGCAGCGACTGGTGGAAGATGATGCGGGCCAGGCCTTCGGCGAGGGAGGCAAGGCCCAGAAGGGCGATGAGCATGCCCGAGATGCGGTTGATAAACAACATCTGACGAAGGCGGAAACGCTTGCGGAACAACGAAATGCCGCTGCTCAGAAGGAACCACCACGTGGCGGTGCCGAGCAGGATGCCGGAAAGGACGAACAACACGTCGAGGGTCGAATAACTGCTGCCCAGGTCCAGATGGAAGAAAGCGAAAAGGCCGAGCATCAGCACCAGCGCACCCGGATTCGTAATCGTCATCAGCAGACCGCGCCCCATCTCCCGTACATGCCGGGAACTGAGCACCTCCGTATTCGACCTTCCGAGATCCTTGATCGGATTCTTCAACGCGATCTGCAGACCGATCAGCAGGATGATCACGCCGCCGATCAGCATCACCCAATTGTAATTCCGGTCCAGGAACTCACTGATGAACGAAACCGAAAACAACGCGATCGCCGCGTAGAACGTGTCGGCGATCGAAGAGCCGAGACCGACGGCGAAACCCGCCCAACGGCCCTTGCTCAATGCTTTCTGAATGCAGACGATGCCCAGCGGCCCGAGCGGGATCGAAGCCGCCAGACCAATCAGGATCGCTTTCAAAAAATTGAGTACCATACCCTTTCCGAAACGGAGACAAAGATACCATTATTTAAGAACATTCCTGCAAAAAACCTATCTTTGTAATCATTTGAAAACCGACTGCCTGAAATAATGGAAAACAAACATACCTTTCGGAAAGGAAACCTCTGGCTGCTGATCGCAGGATTCACCCTGCTGACAAGCCTCCCTTTCCTGGTCCCGCATCTGGGATTCATGTCGCTGGTGGCCTTCGTCCCCTTGTTCCTGCTCGACAGGATGCTCAGCGAACACAAAGTCCGGCACGCCTTCTGGTACTACTATACCGCCTTCCTGCTCTTCAATGTCGCCACGACCTTCTGGATCTGGTTCGTGTCGGGGCCCGGCGCCATCGCTGCCATCCTCCTCAACGCCCTCCAGATGGCGGCCGTGATGGCCATCGCCCGCTGGGGCGGACGCGTCATCAGGCGCCGCGAGAAACGGCCCGTCCTGGCCGACGGCCTCTCCCTGCTCTTCTTCGCCGTCACCTGGCTGGCCTGGGAACACATCTACTTCAATATCGAACTCTCCTGGCCCTGGCTCTGCCTGGGCAACGCCTTCGCCACGACCACCCGGCTCGTACAGTGGTACGAAGTCGTCGGTGCCGTGGGCGGCTCGGCCTGGATCCTGTTCTGCAACATTCTGATCTACCTGATGCTGACCGCCGGAACCCGCAAGGCGCGGCGTATCTGCGGATGGAGCGCCGCCGCGGCGGTGGTCGTCCCCATCCTCTGCTCGGAAATCCGCTATGCCTCCTACCGGGAGACGGACGACCCGATGGAAGTGGTCGTCATCCAGCCCAATGTCGATCCGTTCCACAAATACGGCGTCAGCCCGCAGGCCGGACTCGACAAGCGGCTGATCGAACTTTCGGCCGCCGAAATCACGCCGGACACCCGCTTCGTCATCACGCCGGAAACCTTCACCTACGACATCGATATCGACCATCCGGAAACCAACCACTCCTACCAGACCTACCGCGCTTTCCTGTCGGCCCACCCGGGCACCGACCTGCTGCTGGGCGCCCTCACCTACCGGACCTTCACCGGCTCGGCGAAACCGACCCGCAGCGCACGCCCCCGCGGCGCCGGATTCTGGTTCGACGTCTATAACACGGCGATGGTGATGGACAGCGCGCAGATCTACGGCCATTACGTCAAATCGAAGCTTGTTCCGGGCGTGGAGATCATCCCCTACGAAAACCTCCTGCCCTTCCTGGGCCCGATCATCCAGAAATTCGGCGGCTCCAGCAGCAGCTACGGCACGCAGGACGAGATGGAAGCCATCCCCTGCAGCGACGGACGCAAGGTCGGCGCGATGATCTGCTACGAATCGGTCTATGGCGACTGGTCGCGGATGGCCACCAAGAAAGGCGCGGATTTCCTGGCCGTGATGACCAACGACGGCTGGTGGGGCGACACGCCGGGCTACCGGCAGCACTTCAACTTCGCCCGCCTGCGCGCCATCGAAAACCGGCGCGACGTGGTGCAGGCCGCCAACACCGGCACCTCCGGCCTCATCAACCAGCGGGGCGACGTGCTCGCCAAGACGGGCTGGTGGGTGGAGACCACCCTGCACGGAACGGTCAACGGAAACAAGGCCCTGACGCCCTTTGTCCGCCACGGCGATGTCACCGGCCGGGTCGCCGGCTATGCCTTCCCGGTTATTTTGCTTCTGCTGACGGTACTTGCCGTTTCGGGTAGGCGATCCGCGCGTGGTAAATCTGCTGGAGGTAACGCTTGAAGGATTCCTTTACCGTGTTGATGTCTTTGATGGAGATGTTTGCCTCCGCCAGCTGGGAATCGTCGAAACGGTTGGTCATGATCTTGTCGACCAGCGCGGAGATGCTTTCCTCGGAATAATCCTTTAACGAACGGGACGCCGCCTCGACGGCGTCGGCCATCATCACGACCACCTGCTCCTTGGACTTGGGCAGGATGCCGTTGTAGGTGAAGGCCTCCCTGTTGGCAGGGTCTCCGCCGTTGTTGCAATAGACATTGTAGAAATACAGGGTCACCGAGCGGCCGTGGTGGCAGGCGATGAAATCGCTGACAACGGCGGGAAGCTTGGCTTTTTTCGCCAGGGCCAGGCCGTCGTCGACGTGCTTGATGATAGCACGGGCGCTCTCCTCCGGCGTGAGCCCTTCGTGATAGTTGACGCCTTCCGCCTGGTTCTCGATGAAACACATCGGGTTCTCCATCTTGCCGATGTCGTGGTAGAGCGCCCCTACCCGCACCAGCATCGCGTCGGCCCCGATCTCCTGTGCGGCGTTCTCGGCCAGATTGGCCACCTGCAGGGAGTGCTGGAAAGTTCCGGGCGCCTTCTTCTGCAGATCCTGGAGGATGCGGTTGTTCGTGTCGGAAAGGTCCCACAGACGGGAATACGACACGAAACCGAAGATTTTCTCGAACAGATATACGAACGGATAGAGCACGATCACCAGGACGGCATTGATGGCCAGGAACAGGAAGTTGGTCGACTTGAAGGCGTAAGAGAAGTTTCCGGTGCCCAGCTGGAAGGCGAAGCACACCAGGACCATCGCCACGAAGATGAAAATCATATTGACGAACTGCAACCAGCCCCGGCTGACCTTTCCGTACGCATACAACGCCACCGAGCCGCCTACCAGGTTGATGAAGAACAGCTCCACGCCGTTCTCAGGGATCACGAGCAGCGGCAGGATCGAAACCGCGTACACGACCCAGGCCAGGCTGTTGCGGAAGAACGCGCTCATATACAGCACCGTCACCGCAAACGGGAAGAGGTACAGCAGACGCTGGTCCACCCGGAAGAGGATGGCGATTCCGGCGAAGGAGATCAGCAGCATCAGCATCAGGAAGAGCAGCTTGGGCAGCGAATCGAAAACGCTCCGGTCGATGAACCAGACCGCGAAGAAGAAAATGGCCAGCGACACCAGCACCAGAAGCAGATGGCTGATCAGCAGCGCGCTTTGCGAGCCGGAGTAGCCGTAGCTCATCTTGTACTCTTCCTTGTAGGAATCCAGGATCTGGCAGATTTCGGCCGTGACGATCTCCCCTTCGGAGACGATGAGCTGGCCGGCGTAGATCATGCCCTTCGTCGGCGAGATATAGTTGACCGCCTCGCGGTGTGCGAGCTGGGTGGTGTTCTCGTCGAAGAAGAGGTTCGGCACGATGAACGATTTCAGGTTGAGCTGACTGACGATCGTGTCGATGTCCATCTCCGGATAATCGTACACGAGGTCGGATTTGAGCACGTTGAACACGCGCTCGATGTCATACACTTCGCTGGCCGGTGTTTCGACGGCCCGTTTGTCGCGTTTGACCGAGATGACTTTGTCGGCAATGCCGGCACCGCCGAAATCGGAGACAATGCCCCGGCTATAGGCCTCGTCGAGATGTGAATAAAGCGATTTGGTCAGCTGTTCGTCGAGATTGAGTTCCACGGCACGGCGCCCGAAGCGCTCGAGTACCGGCGGGGCCACCGACGGATCGTAGCTGTAGTAGTCGATGGTTTCCGAAGCGCGCGCCTCTTTCTCCGCCAACATCTCGGCTTCCGACTTGAGAATCGGAAAATCGATGGGAGAGATCAACGTTTCGTACACCCACGGCCGGCCTTTCTGATACTCATACTGGAATTTCCCCACCCGGGGATACAGCAGCAGCGTCAGCACGGCCAGGACAATAAAACAGCTGATGATCCGATAATTTTTCATATCTTTGTCAAGTTGTGAATCAGTAAAATTAATAAATTTCTACGGAAAATGAAAAAATACATTTGGGCCGCCCTGCTGGCATTCCTCCCCGTTTTCGCCGGCGCCCGGCAGCTGGTCGTCATCCATTCGCCGAACCTGCACTGCGACGATTCGGTGCTGGTGTTCATCCCGCAACAGTTTGAGGACAACTACTCCGACCGCTACTGCGTGGAATGCTGCGGCGACCCCGATCCCGTCCCCGCCCTCTTCCTGCTGCACGGCTGGTCGGGCTGCTACCGCAACTGGAGCGACTACTACGACCTGCAGCAGATCGCCGACGAATCGGGCTTCATCATCATCTGTCCCGACGGTTTCTACGACAGCTGGTACGTAAACGCGAACGATCCGAAACAGATGCAGTGGCGCGACTTCTTCGACAAGGAGCTCTACCCGCAGATGAAAGAAAAATACTTCCTCGACCCGGAGAAGACCTTCATCACCGGCCTGTCGATGGGCGGCCACGGAGCCATCAACCTCTTCCTCGACGACCCGGCCCGCTTCCGCGCCGCCGGCTCGATGAGCGGCGTGCTCGACCTGGCCTATGAACACGGACGGCTGGGCCTGAGCGAGTTGCTCGGTCCTTACGACGACCCTGCAAACAAGCGGCACGCCGAAGAGTCGGCCGTCAGCCGCATCGAACGGGCGAAAGATGCGGGCAGGCTGATGCTGATCACCTGCGGTTACGAAGACAGCCTCTTCGGCGCTTCGCGGGAGTTCTGCGAACGCTGCAAGGAACTGGGCGTCCCCTATATCGAAGTCTATTCGCCCGGCACCCATTCGTGGAAATACTGGGGCTATGCGCTGAGGCTCCACTTATGGTATTTCAGCCGCATCCTTAACGAAGAAAACCTCGGGTACTGACCCGAGGTTTTCTTTCAATACGCTGAGGCTCCCGCCTACTTGATGCTCATATTCAGGATGGTGTCGGAGTCGTAGACCCCTTTCTCGAGTTTCTCCCGAATTTCGGCGAAGGCGTTGAGCGTATACTCGACATCTTCGAGCGTGTGGGCCGCCGTAGGGATGATGCGGTACATCAGGATGCCCTCGGGCACGACCGGATAGGTCACCACCGAGCAGAAGATGTGGTAGTTCGAGCGCAGGTCGATCAGGATGTTGGTCGCCTGGGCCATGTTGCCCTTCATGAAGACAGGGGTCACGCAGGCCTCGGCCACGCCGATGTCGAATCCGCGCTTGCGGAGACCTTCCTGCAAGGCACGGGTCACGGTCCAGAGCTTGGCGCGCAGTTCATCGCCTTCCGGACCCCGGATGATCTCGAGGCGCTTGAGGCAGCCTTCCACGATGGGCATCGGGAGCGCCTTGGCATAGATCTGCGAACGCAGGTTGTAGCGCAGGTAGTCGATGACGTAATGCGGGCCGGCTACAAAACCGCCGATGATGGCCATACTCTTGGCATAGGCACCGATGTAGAGGTCGATTTCGTCCATCACGCCGAAGTGTTCCGACGTACCGCGGCCGTGAGGGCCCATCACGCCGAAGCCGTGCGCATCGTCGATCAGGATGCGGAATTTGTATTTCTTCTTCAGCGCGGCGATCTGGTCGAGGATGCCCAGGGCGCCGGTCATGCCGTAGACGCCTTCCGTGATCAGCAGCACGCCGCCGTCATTCTTCTCCGCTTCTTCGCAGGCGCGGGCGAGCATCGCCTCGCAGTGCTTGATGTTGTTGTGGCGATACTTGTATTTGCTGCCGATGTGGAGACGGATACCGTCGAGCAGGCAGGCGTGGCACTCGTTGTCATAGACGATCACGTCGTGACGGCCCGTGAGCGCGTCGATGGTCGAGACGATGCCCTGGTAGCCGAAGTTGAAGAGGAAAGCGTCTTCTTTCTTCTCGAAATCAGCCAGTTCACGTTCGAGACGTTCGTGCAGCGAAGTGTGACCGGTGAGCATACGCGAACCCATCGGGTAAGCCAGGCCCCAGCGGGCGGCACCCTCGGCGTCGGCTTTGCGGATGGCAGGATGATTGGCAAGTCCCAGGTAGTTGTTGAGACTCCAGCAGAGGACTTCCTGCCCCTGGAATTTCATGTGAGGCCCCAGTTCTCCTTCGAGCTTGGGAAACATATAATAGCCGAAAGCTTTGTCGCGGTACTGGCCCAGCGGACCGCCCGAATCTTTTGCGATTCTGTCAAAAATATCCATATATATTCAGTAATAAAATTATGCGTCGATGTTGGCGTATTTGGCGTTCTGTTCGATGAATTCACGGCGCGGCGGGACGTCGTCGCCCATCAGCATCGAGAAGATGCGGTCGGCTTCGGCGGCGTTTTCGATATGCACCTGGCGCAGGATGCGGCGGTCCGGATCCATGGTCGTGGCCCAGAGCTGCTCGGCGTCCATTTCACCGAGACCTTTGTAGCGCGAGACCAGCAGGCCGGTGTCCTTGCCCTTGCCGATGCGCTCGATGGCGGCGGAGCGCTCCTCGTCGGTCCAGCAGTATTCCTCCACATTGCCCTTCTTCACGCGGTAGAGCGGCGGCGTGGCGATATAGACATAACCGCTGCGGATCAGGTCGGGCATATAGCGGAAGAAGAAGGTGAGGATCAGCGTGGCGATGTGGCTGCCGTCCACGTCGGCATCGGTCATGATGATGACTTTGTGGTAACGGAGCTTGGTCATATTGAGCGCCTTGGGGTCCTCTTCCGTACCGACCGACACGCCGAGGGCGGTGTAGATGTTGCGGATGGACTCGCTTTCGAAGGCACGGTGCTCCATGGCTTTCTCCACGTTGAGGATCTTGCCGCGGAGCGGCAGGATGGCCTGGAACTGGCGGTTGCGGCCCTGCTTGGCCGTTCCGCCTGCGGAGTCGCCCTCCACGAGGAAGAGCTCGCAGTTGGCGGGGTCGCGGTCGGAGCAGTCGGCCAGCTTGCCCGGGAGGCCCGAGCCCGACATGACCGTCTTGCGCTGCACCAGTTCACGCGCCTTGCGGGCGGCGTGGCGGGCGGTCGCGGCCAGCACCACCTTGTCGACGATGGCGCGGGCGTCCTTCGGATTCTCTTCGAGATACTGGTCGAGCGCGGCGCTCACGGCCTGCGAGACCGCGGCCATCACTTCGCTGTTGCCCAGTTTGGTTTTGGTCTGGCCTTCGAACTGCGGCTCGGCCACTTTCACGGAAATGACGGCCGTCAGGCCCTCGCGGAAGTCCGAAGGGTCGAGGTCGAACTTGAGTTTCGACAGCAGACCGTTCTTGTCGGCGTAGCTCTTGAGCGTCGTGGTCAGGCCGCGACGGAAACCGCTCAGGTGCGTACCGCCTTCTATCGTATTGATGTTGTTGACGTAGGAATGGACGTTCTCGCTGAAGCCCGTATTGTACTGCATCGCGATCTCGATGGGGATGACCTTGTCGGTCTCCAGGTAGATCGGCTTTTCGGTGAGTTTCTCACGCACGCCGTCGAGGTACTGCACGAACTCGACCAGGCCGTGTTCCGAATAGAACACTTCCTCGCGGGGCTCCTGCGGAAGCGGATTGCCGTTCTCGTCGTATTCCACCTCGCGTGCACGCGTGTCGCGAAGCGTCAGGCGCACGCCTTTGTTGAGGTAGGCCAGTTCGCGGAGACGGCCGGCCAGGATGTCGTAGTCATAGACCAGGACCGTGAAAATCTCCTTGTCGGGCTTGAAGGTAATGATCGTACCCGTATCGGACGCCTCCCCCACGACCTTGACGTCGTAGAGGGGCTTGCCCTGGGAATACTCTTGCATGAAAATCTTGCCTTCACGGTGGATTTCGGCCGTCAGGTGCGAGGAAAGGGCGTTGACGCAGGAGACACCCACGCCGTGCAGACCGCCGGACACCTTGTAGCTGTCCTTGCTGAATTTGCCGCCGGCGTGAAGCACGGTCAACACCACTTCCAGCGCGCTGCGTTTCTCCTTCTCGTGCAGGCCGGTCGGGATACCGCGCCCGTTATCGGATACCCGGATCGAATTGTCCGGGTTGATGGTTACCACAATGTCGTTGCAGAATCCGGCCAGCGCCTCGTCGATTGAATTGTCCACCACCTCATAGACCAGATGATGCAGACCGCGGGAACTGATGTCGCCGATATACATCGACGGACGTTTGCGGACCGCTTCGAGGCCTTCCAGAACCTGGATACTGTCGGCAGAATACTGCTCGCTCTGCGCTTTGATTTCGTTTTCTTCCATCTAAATAATCTGTTTCATATAAACGAACAAAGATAACGAAAAAAGGCGGGAAATCCAACGATTTCCCGCCCATTTTTCACCTTTCAGAAGCCTCAGAAATTGATGCAGACGCCACCGCCGAGATTGATGCCCGGCTCCAGATAGAGCGGCATATACATATTGCGGTGATTCAGCAGGTTGCCGACCTTGGCAAAAACCGAAAAGTTCTTGTTGATCAGGTAGTTGACATTCAAGTCCACATCCACGATGGAAGGCACTTCGTAAGAATCCCCGCTTGTCGCCCCGCGATAGTTGCACTCGGCCTGCGCAATGATCCGTTCGCGATAGTTGTAGCGGATGAACGCATTGCCCGTGAGCTTCGGCATCTCGGTGACGGTCTCCTTGGTATACTTGTCCTTATAACTGGCATAGCGCAGCCGGCCGCCGACGGTCAGATCCTGCGAACGCCAGAAGATTTCGCCCTGTACCGAAGTCTGGTTGACGTCGCGGTAGGCAGCCTCCAGCTGGCTCAGCGCGGTGCCGTCAAACACCGGCACGAAAATCAGCTTGTTGCGGAAAATCTTGTAGTTGCCTTCCAGATTGAAACCCAGCC
Organism: Bacteroidales bacterium; assembly: GCA_017428245.1. GTDB lineage: Bacteria > Bacteroidota > Bacteroidia > Bacteroidales > UBA932 > Cacconaster. The sequence goes on along the minus strand of JAFRRF010000015.1, from coordinate 6,400 downwards.
GGCCGCTGGCCACCCCTTCCAGCGAAAGCGTGGCATCGACCGGACGGGACCCGAACTGCATCAGGGAAGAAGGCAGGACGATCGGACAGTCGTCGAGCATCCTCGAATACGGATTCAGGTCGTTGCCGCCAGTGACCACGGCGTGCGCCCAGAGCGTCTTGTCGAGCAGCGTGAAGCGCAGGTCCACGTCGGGGAAGATGCTGCTGCGCGGGCTCAGGTCGAGTTCCGGTTCCTCGATGGTGCCCCTGATCCCGTAGCGGGTGCCGAATTTCACGCCGAGCCGCGCATCCAGCCACTTCCGCTGATACTGGTAAATCGGCGAAAACTCCACGACACCGATCTGGAAGTCGTGCATATTCCCGCCGTAGGAAGCGTACTCGATGTTCATGTCGACATAAACGCGATGAATGTCGAACGAGGCACCCACATAGCCGTTCACACGAAGGAGACCTTCTGAGAGCCGGGTGGTATCGGGCGACATGACCTCCGACGACATGGCCAGCGCCTTCTGCGTATTGCGGTAGGAAAGCGTCACGTCGTAGTAGATGGTGTTCTCTTCCTTCTGGGCCGAATTCAGGTTGAACGACGCCGTCAGGCTGTTGTTCCGGTGGGAAGCCTTGGGAAAATAGCCCGCAGGCCAGGGCGCGACGGTCGGTGCGCCGTTGTCCAGGGCCGTATAGTCGTAGCGGTCGAAATCGTATTTCACGTCGAACATCAGTTCACCCGTCGCCCAGTCGTAGGTCAGGTCGCCGCCCACCGTGTTTTCCATCCGGGCGGTGCCGAGGATCGGGAAGGCGTCAAAGCCGCGGCCGAGGTCGCCGAAGAACGAGTTGTGGCGGCCGTAAAGGCCGGAACAGAAACCGTTTTTGGGTTTCGACTGGAGATAGAGTTCTCCGGCGGGCATCAGGCCCCGTTCACCGAATGCGTACTGCGAACCCAGCCGCGCATAGACAAACGGCGTGCGGTTGGCACCCACCGTCGAGAGCTGGATCGATTCGTAGGGCGTGAAATCATAGAGGTCGCCGTACGGGCGGTTGAAAATCGAATAATCGAAATGTACGTCAAAACGCTGAAGCGAATCATCGACCGAAATCGGGAGGGCCGGTTTGCGGATACCGTCGAGATTGACATCATAGGGACGGCTCACCTCCACCGTAGCCACCTGCGCCCGGAGCGGAAGTGCTGCGGCAAGCAATAATACTATCGACACAAACCGTTTCATCACATCTTCGTTTTAAGCATATTCAACCGGGTCCGGACCTGTTCGATGACATCGTCATCGTCACGGGTCGGCCGGTAACCGTCAAGAATACTGTTGAAAGTGGCCTCCGCCTGCTCCCGGTCGCCCCTGTCGGCGAAGGAGTCACCCAGGATGATGAAACTCTTGGCCAGCCAGTAGAGCTGGTCCGACCCCGAGTCGGAGAAGGCATAGACCCGCCGCTCCACCTGCGCGAAGTCGCCCCGGTCGTAAGCGTCCAGCACCAGGATATAGGCGCTTTCCGCTCCGTAGGCGTCCTTGCAGTCGGCCGACAGTTCTTCAAAGAGCTGCCGGGCGTTCTCCCGCTGGCCGAGCGTCCGGTACGAACGGGCTGTCACGAAGCGGGCTTCCCGGGTACCCACGGCCCGGGCCGCATTGATGGCTCCTTCATAGTCTTTCGCTGCGAAGGAGGCCCGCATCAGGCCTTCGCGGGCATGCTGCCGCACGGTGTCGTCTTTCGTCAGGTCGGCCAGCCGTGCATAGGCCTCCGCCGCCTGCTGATAGTGCTGCTGGTCAAACTGGATGTCGGCATAGGCGGCCGTGGCGTCTTCCAGGCACGAAGCGTTGCCCGACTTGATCACCTTCAGGTAGTTGTCGGCCGCAGACTCCAGCCGGCCGGTCGCACGAAGGCTCTCGGCCAGGTAGAACGTGGCCCGCGCCGAGCGGGCGCCCGAAGGATACTGGGCGAGATAGCGCTGCCATGCACCGATGGCGGCCGCATGGCGGCCGGAAAGCGACAGCTGTTCGGCCGAATTGTAGATCATCTGCTCCTTCTCGTCGTCGCTCTTGATGTCGGAACGGCCGATTGCGTCGAGATAGGTCAGATACTCTTCCGGACGGTTCTGCCGCTGATAGATGCTTTCCAGGCCGATGAGCGCGTCCTCAGCCTCGGGCGACTGCGGAGCGGTGGATACGACGGTCTTGTAGTATTCGATGGCCTTGTCGTATTTCCGGGCGTTCGCATTGATGAGCGCAAGCTCCAGCAGGGCTTTTCCGTAGTAGTCGTTCCCCTTGATGCCGAGCAGGGTGAAGAAGCACTCCGAGGCGCTGTCGTCGTTGCCGACCTGCATATAGGTGCGACCCAGTTCGTACACGGCCTGCGGATACAAGGGGGCTGTCCGGTTGACGCGGGCCACCAGTTTGAGCATCTCGATCTTCCGGGCGTCGTCGCCCATCAGGCCGCAGGCCACGGAAGCCTGCAGGATCGGATAAATGTCGCTCGAGGCCGGATCCGCCTCATATACGCGCTGGTACATATTGACGGCGTCCGCGTATTTCCCCTGCATGAAACAGGCGTCGCCCAGACGGGTCTGGGCATCCCGCTCGTATTGTTCATAGCCGTCGGCCACGTTGAGGAAACTGCGGAAGTTGTTTTCGGCCGCCGCGAAATTGCCGCTCTTCAGATAGCTGTATGCCTGGTTATAGAGGGCCTGCGGATAGTCCGACGTGCTGCGGAAGTCCTCGTCCAGCAGCAGGTTGCCCAGGATCGAGATGGCTTCCGGATAGCGCTCGTCGCGGTAGCAGCACTCGGCCTGCCAGAAACGCGCCAGATTCCGGAGAGGTTCGTTCTCACCGGTCTCGACCGCCGTCTCGAGCAGCGGTTCCGCCGCCCGCCAGCCCTTGCCTTCAATCAGCTGGAGCGCCCGGAAGAAAGCGGCCTTCTGGAGATTGCCCGCCGACTCGGGCGTATGCTTGCAGATGGCCGAAAGCGCCTCCACGGCCGAGCGGTAATCCTTCGACAGGAGGAACGAGGTCGCCATATAGTTGTTGATGATATCGTCTTTCCCGCTGTCGGGATAGGCTTCCATATACCGGCGGAACTGCGAAATGTCGGAGTTCACGTCGAACGAGAGCTTGGCGAAATTGAAGAAGGCGTCTTCCCGGATCACCGGGTCGAACGTGCATTCGGACGCCGCCTTGAAGGCGTCGAGCGCGGCGATCTTGTTGTGCACCTGCAGGTAGCTGTTGGCCGTATAGTACGAGGCGTTCTGCCCCAGTTCGTCTTCCTGGCCGATCACGTGGGAGAAAGACTCGATGGCCGAGAGCCAGGACTTGAGGCTGTACGAGACGATGCCCGAGAAATAGTGGTCCTTGCGGCTCATCTCGGCTCCGCTGCCGGCATAGACGTCGAAATACTTCCGCGCCTTTTCCTGGTCGCCCTTTTCGTAATAGGCTTCCGACAGGATGCGGGCCAGGCTGCTCTGCATTTCCTTGTCGAGCTTTGCGTACAACGGGACGCCCTTGCGGATCACATAGTCGAAATCCTTGAGCATCAGTTTGCTTTCAACGGCGAAATAGTCGGCCATCTGCGAGAACTGGTTGCCTTCGCCCACCGCCTCGAAGAGCGGCACGGCCTCGGCGAACTGCTGGCGGATGTAATGGACATAGCCCTTGTAGTAGGTCGCGGGAAGCGTGTACTGCGAACGGGGCGAGGCGAGCACCTCCGAGAAGCCGCTCTCCGCACGCTCGTAGCCGCCGGTGCGCAGGTTGCTGTACGCCTGCTTGAACGTGAAGCCGGTCCGGCGCGTCTTGTAAATGTGGTTGGGATCGATCGTGTTGTAGACGGCCAGGGCCTCGGGATAACGGCCGGTATCGAAATACCGGGAGGCAAGCGCCTCCTTGACCATCGACTGCTGCGGGGCGTTGGGATACTTGGTGCAGAACGTGTTGACCAGACCCTCCGCGTTGACCTGGTCCAGTGCGATGGCGCACATCACCTTGTAGGCCTCAATCTCGGTACGGTCGAGTGTCCGGGACGATTCCTGGCCCAGTTCGGTGAAGGCTTTCTCAGCCGCATAATAGGAGCCGCTGTAATAGAGTTTACGGGCCGATTCGAGGCGGTCGGAATGCTGCCGGTCCTTGACCTGGCCCGACAGGGGCAGCACCGCCAGGAGGAGCAGCAGGGCCGCTGCGCCGTTTCTCAGGTATTCGCTCACGCTTTTCATATCTATTATGCGAAAATACGTAAAAAAAGTTAAATTTGTGCATCAAACGCGCAATTATGAACACGGATGCAACTCCTGTCGTCGTCTTTCGCGGCGCCGACATTTCCAACGGCGAAATACCGGTCGTAGAGCACCTTGACCTGACAATCCTTCCCGGTGAATTCGTCTATCTGACGGGAAAGGTCGGCAGCGGAAAAACATCCATCATCCGCACCCTGACCGGGGAAAACCCGCTCCTGGCAGGAGAGGCGGAAGTCGTTTCCTTCGACTTGACGAACCTCAAACGCAAGCAAATACCATACCTCAGACGCAGCCTGGGCATCGTCTTCCAGGACTTCCAGTTGTTGATGGACCGCACCGTCGAAGACAATCTGCGATTCGCCCTCAAGGCCACGGGATGGAAAGACAAGATTGCGATGGACGAGCGCATCACGCAGGTACTGGAGGCGGTCGGCCTCTCCAGCAAGGCCTACAAGCAGCCGCACCAGCTCTCGGGCGGCGAACAGCAGCGTGCCGCCATTGCCCGTGCCCTGCTCAACGACCCGAAACTGATCCTCGCCGACGAACCCACCGGGAATCTCGACGAAGACACCGCCCGCGGCATCATGCGCCTGCTCTTCGACATCAACCGGAAAGGCACCGCCATCATTATGGTGACGCACAACCGGTCGCTCATCCGGATGTTCCCGGCCCGGGTAATCACCCTTGAAAACGGAATCTGCCGTGAAATCGCGTCGCAAGCCTGAGCCCCCCTTCGAACCGGTGATGGCCTGGTTCGAGGCCAACCGCCCGCTTCCCAAGAGCGAGCTCAATTATTTGACACCCTACCAGCTGATCGTTGCGGTCATCCTTTCGGCGCAGTGCACCGACAAGCGCGTCAATCTGACCACGCCCGCCCTCTACGAACGCTACCCCGACGTGGCCGCGCTGGCCGCCGCCACGCCGGAAGAAGTCTATCCGCTCATCCGCTCGATCTCCTACCCCAACAGCAAGGCGGCGCATCTGGTCGAGATGGCGCAGAAAGTGATGCGGGATTTCGGAGGGGAGATCCCGCGCGACATCGATGCATTGATGACGCTGCCCGGCGTCGGACGGAAAACCGCCAACGTAGTGACCTCCGTCCTCTACGACGAGCCCGTCATCGCCGTCGATACCCACGTTTTCCGCGTAGCGCACCGGCTCGGTCTCTCCGACGGCAAGACGCCCTATGCCGTGGAACTCGACCTGGAGGCCGGCATTCCCGAAGCCGTGCGGCCCAAGGCGCACCACTGGCTCATCCTCCACGGCCGATACGTCTGCACGGCACGCAACCCGAAATGCGGGGAATGCGGCCTGAGCCCCCATTGCCGCCACTATGCGCAATCACGCTGACATCTACGAGACCACGCTGCTCGACTTCCGCGACCACCTGAAGCTCGAGCGTTCGATGTCGCCCAATACCATCACGGCTTACACGTCCGACATACGGAAATTTTTCGACCTGCTCCGGAGCGACGGCATCGCTCCTGCCGATGCAGGCACCGAAGAGATCGACCGCTTCCTGGAGAGCCAGGTCGCGGCCGGCGTCACCAAGCGTTCGCAGGCGCGCATCATCAGCTCGGTAAAGGCGCTGTACCGCTTTCTGGACGCGGAAGGGAAACTCTCGGAGAATCCCTGCGACAGGATCGCCGCTCCGAAGATCAACCCCTACCTGCCGACCGTCCTGAGCGTAAAGGAGGTCCTCTCCATCCTCGATTCCGTGGACTTGTCCAAGCCGGAAGGACACCGCAACCGGGCCATCCTCGAAGTGCTCTACTCCTGCGGCCTGCGCGTAAGCGAGCTGGTGAACCTGAAGATTTCCGACCTGTTCCTGGATGAGCAGTTCGTCCGTGTCTTCGGCAAGGGTAGCAAACAGCGGCTCGTGCCCATCGGCGAGCCCGCCATCCAGGCCATACGCCTTTACCGGGAGATCCGCGACGCAGGGCCTGTGAAAAAAGCCGACGAAGACATCCTCTTCCTCAACCGCAACGGCGGAAAACTGACACGCGGGATGATCTTCCACATCGTCAAGGAACAGGCCGCCGCCGCCGGCATCCGCAAGGAAATCTCCCCGCATACATTCCGCCACAGTTTCGCCACGCACCTGGTCGAAAACGGAGCCGACCTGCGCGTCGTCCAGGAGATGCTCGGCCACGAGAGCATCCTCACCACCGAGATC
>JAFRRF010000014.1 GCA_017428245.1 Bacteroidales bacterium | reverse complement strand
GCCGAATATGCGCCCTGCAATTATCTCTATGTGGAACTCTTCTCCGCGCAGTGGGAACGGACTTTCCAGCTTTCCCGCCAGGAGAAGACCCGGCTGCGTCAGCGGGTCAAGATCAAACGCGGAAGTGACGGGGCTTTCACGGGCTGCCTGCCGCTGACTGAAGACTTGAACTCCGGTGTGGCGACACTTCGCGCTTACAGCTACTGGATGCTTAACGGCAACCCGCAATACCTCTATACAAAAGACATTGAAATACGCAATCCGATGAAGGACGAGTTCGTCTCGGATCTGCTGATTGCCGAATACACAGACCAACGCACCTACGACGAGCTGGGCATTCGCAATCCTTTCCGCAAGGAACTCGGGGCGCGTACCGGCAAAAAGGAGACGGCCGTCGACCTGCAGTTTCTTCCCGAGAGCGGGCGCTATCTGCCCGGTCGCCGCAGCGTGCTGGCAGTCAAGGCCGTCAACCAGGATGGCCTGGGCGTGCGGGTGGAAGGAACCATCCGAGGCAACGAAGGCCTGACGCTGGCTACTTTCAAGACCAACGACCTGGGTCTGGGAAAAGTGTCGGTCACGGTTCCTGCCGGAACGAAGCGTCTGAGAGCCGTAGCGGAGACAGCCGTCGAGCAGTTCCGCTTCGAGGCCGACGTGCCGCTGCCCGAGACGGCTGCCGTGGTCATCCGTGTGATCCCCGACGAAAAAGGCGTGTCGATTGCCGTGGCCGATGCAGGGCTGACGCTGCCTTCCTTGACATATCTTGCGGTGTACGATCGCAGCGGTTTCGTACTGCAGTCGCGCTACGCTGAAAGCAAGAGAGGGAAGCGGGTGAACTATACGGAACTGAACCCCGGCATCCACGTGGCCGCCGTTTTTGACGAGAACGGGCAGGTCTATGCCGAACGGCCGTTCTTCGTTTTCCCCGACGGAGCGGTCCGCGCCTCAGTGGCTCTCGACAAACCGCAGCCCGGCAGGCGCGAGAAAGTGACGGCGACCGTGAAACTCAGCGATGCGGCCGGCCGGCCGGTCAGCGGTGATTTCTCCTTGGCCGTGACCGATGAGGAATATGCCCCCGACAGCGAAACGGCGCATACCCTGGAAAGTTGGATGTTGTTGGGCAGCGAGTTGAAAGGACTCGTGGAACAGCCTCAGCGCTATTTCGATGCCAGCCGCCCTCTCTCGCAGCGCATCGCCGATGCTGACCTGCTGCTCCTTTCGCAAGGCTGGCGCTACTATGACCTGTCGACTATCCTCCAGAACAAGAACGCCATGCCGCGATTTGGGAAGGAATACACGCAGTCGCTGAGCGGCTATGTGAACGGCGTGCTGGGCAGGAGCCGGAGCGCGACAATCTGTTTTGCGGCGCCCAGTTTAGGCTACACCCAGATTGCGGAGCTCGACTCCACGGCTTATTTCGCATTGAACGGTCTCGATTTCCCGGAAGGCACGCAGTTCCTCGTCGGGGCGCAGGGCAACGGCAAGGTTTTCAGGAAATGGTATATGCCGGTCCTGTATCCCGATTATTTCGCTGCGCCGTTCCAGCCGGTCCATTATCTGGAGTATGCCGGCTACTCGCACGAATACGGTGAACTGGCCCGCCGCAGCTATGCCACGACCGACGGCTCACTGGTCTATACCCTGGCGCCTGCACGCATCGAGGCTCCGCGTACCTTCCGTCTGTCGCCCTATCCTGACGATACGTTCAATCGCAGTCAGTATCGCGACGAGAAGATGCTGCAGCCCTATGCGGAATACGACTTGCTGTCTTATATCTTTGCGACCTGTCCGGAACTGCGGCACAATGCGGGCCGGCGGATGGACGAACGGATGCGCGGCGCATCGGCGAATCACCGGATTGCCAATGTCTTTGTAAATGGGGTGCCGTACGATCTGGAAGAATTGCGTACCCTGCGGGTGTCAGATGTGCAGGCGTTTGTCTATATTGAAGGAATGGGAGCGGCCAAATACAATTTTGCACAAGCTGAATCCGGTGCCGGACATACGCCGCCGGCCTTCCTGATCGCGGTGCGCTATCCCGAGCATTCGGCTGCCAATGTCACGGCGGAGCGTCCGCTCGGCTGGCAGCGTCCCGTCCGCTTCTATGCGCCGAAATACGAAAGTGCCGCCTCGAAAAAGCGCTTTGAGCCGATGCGTCCGACGCTGCACTGGGAGCCGGAATTCCGGGTCGTGAACGGGCAGGCGCGGGTGTCGTTCTACAGCTCCGACCATACGGCGCCCTGGCGTTTCGTACTGGAAGGAATCAGCGACGGAGGCCGTCCGGTATCTGTCAACATTTTAATGAACGACGGCCGATGAAGACACGCCTTTCTTTCATAATGGCAGGGTTGGCCTTGCTGCCGGCGGTTTCCTGCGGCAGCGGCGGGTCCCGTGCATCCCTTGCACAGGAAGGCTTTGCGCAGGGTGAACTGCAGATGGTGGAGGGCAGGTACGACGAGGCCGTTCTTTCGCTGACGCAGGCCGGAGAAGCCGCCGCCCGCATGCACGAGGACGCCTTTCTGGGCCGGATCCTTCTCGCCCTGTCGGATGCCTATGCCAATACCTGTTTCTTCGCCGAGGCGCTTGCTTCGGCCGACAGTGCCAGGGCTGTTTTCACACGCCTGTCCGATTCCAGGTTGGCCGGTGCAGCGATATACCGGATGGCCCGTGCCCGGGTCGGCCTGGAAGACTTCACGGCAGCAGATTCCTTATATACGGTTATGCTGGCTGAACGCGGCTTGCCCGAGGCGGATTTGCCCCGGATGCTTGCCGATGCAGCCTTGCTGTCCGTGCAGGATCTTGACGATCCAGACCGGGCCGTCTCTCTCTTCGAGGAGGCACTGACCCTGACGGATGTGATGGACAGTCCGGATCATTGGGGCGCGTATGCGTATGCCTTGGCCTCCACGGGTGAAAAGACGCGCGCCGAGGCTGTTTTCAAGGAGATGGTTTCATCGGGGTGGGCGGAAAGCCCTGCCTATCAGGTCTGGAAAAGCCGGACCCTCGCCTTGCAGGGCGATTACCGGACGGCGTTCGACCTGCTTGAACAGGCCGCGAGGCGTCAGCACAGCGGTATGCTGCGAATGCTTCGCCAGTCGGCTGTCCGAGCCCAACGTGATTATTATGTGCTGGAGAATGAACGGATCAGGGCCCGCGACCGGTCGATGGGCGTCATCGGCGGCCTGATCCTGCTGATCCTGCTTCTGTTGCTGGCGGCGGCCTTTCTTTTATTCCGTCGTCGTGACCGGAAGACTCGATTTGAGCGGGCTGAACTGCTCGACTGGGCGTCTTCGATGGAGAACCAGCGCGATGAACTCTCGTTGTCGCAGGCGCGCCTGCGGTCCGACTATGCGAAATTGTATCAGTCATATTTCCAGAAAGTAGGCCGGATCAGCGAAATCGTGCAGAATTCTCCCGACAGGGAACGGGGCGTGTATTATCAACTAAGCCAGTTGATCAAGGATATCCGGCTCGACAAGCGGGGTCAGAAACAGTTCGAAGCGATGATCAACCGCGACCTGGACGACGTGATGGCGCACTTCCGGGATGATTTTCCTTCTTATCAGGAGGAAACGTTCCGTTTTATGAGTTATGTCTTCGCTGGTTTCGATGCCGCGACCATCCGCCTGCTGATGGAAATGGCTTCCGATGCCACCGTCCATACCAAGAAAAGTGGCATCAAGAAGGTTATCCTTTCATCGGATTCGCCGCACCGTGACCAGTATCTGACTCTGCTATGAAACGTACGCCGGTGACATACTGTTTGCTTACAATTCTGCTGATCGGACTGCCTTCCCTGCTTTCTGCCCAAAGGCACTCGTATCTCGAATGGCAGATGAAGCAACTGAACCAGACCCCGTCGGTACAGTACCAGAAGGAAAAACTGGAGTGTATCCTCATCAACGATACAACCGTTTGCATCTATTCGCAGGATCGGGCTTTCCTTTATCTGGGTTCGGGTTCCGAATCCAAATCCGACCGGAATTCTTTTGCCGACGGATATGGCATCGCCCGCTATGTCTCTCCCGACGCAGCGACCGGGGCTTTGCAGGAGGAGTATTCCCTCTGCCCCTGGAAGCGCGGATCCCGACATGGCGAAGGCCTGGCTCGTACACCCGACGGCACGATTCTCAAGGCGAAATGGACCTGGGACCAACTCAAGGGCGTTTCTGAAGAAACACCGTCCGAAGCTGAACTGGCGGAGTTCAACCTGCGTCTCACCCGTCTGGAAGCCGTGATGCGACTGCTGGGCTGGAACCGGAAGTGACGGAGATGTCTGCTAATCGAGGCTGAAACGCCAGAGCCGGGAGTGGCGGGGGCCGTCAGTGGTATTGAAGACGACCCAGGCGAAACCGTCTTTCAGGCAGATGCCTTCGGGTTCGTCGACCAGATCGGTGATGTTCCGGCTCAGGACGATCCTTTTTTCATCGAGATCCACCACGTGGACGAACAGCTCGTGCGGAGCATAGCCGTCCGGCAGATAGGCGTAGCGTCCGCGGACGATGCTTCCCTGCCAGATGTTGATGCCGCTTTCGAGCCGCGTAACATCGAGCACGTCGGCGTCGGTCAGGTGTACTTCTCCGTTTCCGTCGGAGTCCGCCAGACGCGGAAGGCGGAACTTCTTGAGCAGCTTGTAGCCGCCGTTTCGCCCGCCATAGGTGTAGATGAAACCGTTCTCGGCATCGAGACACCAGTCGATGGTGCCGGCATAGTCGGTTCCGGTGTAGAAGATCTTCTGGACGATGCGGCTGCCCTTCAGTGTGACGTCGGTCACGTAGCAGCAGTTTTCGCCGCCGCAGGAGGCGACATACAGCAGCGGGAACTGCGACCGGCGCGTTGCTTTCTCCACGCCGAAGCAGGCGTTGTTGCAGTGTGAGGTATTGCCTTCCATCAGATAATTGGCCACCATCTTACGTTTTTTCATATCGAAGATGCAGAGGCGGCCCTTGTCGTGCAATACGAAGGCGTAGTCGCCGTGCATAGTGAAACCCTGCGTGGAGCCCGTCACTTCTTCGGCCTCGGGCGTCCAGTCGGCGAAGTCGCAGACGAATTCCGGCTTGAGCGACGGCAGGCCCGAAATGCGCTTGAATTCCGCGCGAGCGCGTTCGGCCTGGGCCCGGTACTCGGGATTGGCCTGCAGGAAGGCGTAGCCGATGCAGGCAGCCGAGGCGCTGGCATCGACGTCGCTCTGCCAGTGGCAGCCGGCGATCACGCGGCTCTCGCCGCTTTCAACCGCCCGGCGGAAAAGCGCTTCCGCCGCTGCCGGGTTCACTTCCGTCAGGACCAGGGCCGTGCTCCAGGCGCGGATGGTGTGCCCGGAAGGGTAGGAGCCCTCGGTAGCCAGCCACTCGTCATCCTGTGGGAAGATGGAACTCTCGTGGAAACGGGCATAGGGCCGCATCCGGAAATAATGGGCCTTGGGCCGGAATCGGATCTGCTCAATGCTCGAAACGCCGTTGACGAAGAGTTTGTAGATCTCCGGCGTCTTCACCGGATCGATCTCGTAGCCGAAAGGCTCGCTGTAGATGACGCGGACCGTGTCGAGACTCCAGATCGCATCGCGTTTGGCCTGGGCGAGACGCTCCGGGTCGAGCCGCTGGTTCTTGCCCCACATATAGCGCATAATGTCGTGCGTGAACGCTTCGCCGATCGTATCGGGCGGCGGCGGGAGACACTTGACCAGATTGGGAAGTTCGTGTTCCGTCAGATACAGGTGAATGTCCTGCGCCCGGAGCGCCGTGCAGAGGCTCTCGAAAAGCAAGGCTGTCGCCAGGATGGCCAGAAGTTTTTTCATAGGTTTTATGATTATATTACAAAGGTACCGCTATTCTGTTTGATTCGCAAACGGGTCACCAGCAAAACTATCGCTGCAATGTACGCATCTGTCTATTAGGCATTTACGTAAAGTGACCCCCTTGAAAAACGAGGGGGTCACTTTACGTAATTAGTTGATTATAAGCTGTTTCCGTTGCAGCGGAAAGATCAGGGCAGGCGGAAATCGCCGCTGGCGGTGCGGCGCAGGGCGGTGAGGTAGGCGCCGGAGCCCAGGGCGAGGCCCAGGTCGCGAGCCAGGGAGCGGATGTAGGTTCCGCGGGAGCAGCGGATGCGGAGCGTGGCGGCGGGACGGGTTCCGTCGCTGGTCGAGGAGGTGTGGTAGTTGTGGACGTGGCGGACGACTTCGTCGACCACGTAGCCGTCGCCGGTCATCTCGTTGCGGAGCGTGAAGTTTTCGAGCGAAATGTCGTAAATTTCAATGCGGTTGGTGCGCAGCTCCAGCGGTTCGCCGCTACGGGCGTACTCGTAGGCACGCAAGCCGTTCACGATCTTGGCGGAAAAGACGGGCGGGACCTGGTCCTGCGGTCCGATGAACTGGGGCAGGACGGCCCGGACGGCCTCTTCGGTGATATGGTCGTAGGGGAAGAACTGGTCGATGGGCTGCTCCAGGTCGAACGAGGCGGTGGTGGCGCCGAATTCGACGGTAGCCAGATACTCTTTTTCAGACGCCTGCAGCACCTCCGCAAGCTTGGTGGCTTTGCCGATGCACACCAGTAGCAAGCCCGTGGCGAGCGGGTCAAGGGTGCCGGCATGGCCGACTTTCAGCTTGCGGAGGCCAAAGTGTTTCTGCAGGGTGAATTTACATTTGCGCACCAGGTCGGCGGAGGTCCAGCGGTAGGGTTTGTCCAAAGGGAGGACAATCCCGTCGGGGTAATCCGCCAGGTCGTGCGAGAGACGCTCTTCGAAGAAGGCGGGCATGCCTTCTCCGACGGGGCATCCGTCAAGCACAAGGTATCTTGTCGATGCGGCGCTGGTGTCTTCCACCTTCAAACGGGGTTTCGAGCCAGGTTTTGACGATGAGACGGGCCATCGTCAGGGTGATGAAGCGGGCGGGCATCACCAGGACGTTGGCGTTGTTGTGCTGCGAAATCAGGGCGCCGATGTCGCGGTTCCAGGCCAGGCCGGCGCGAATGCCCTTGTGGTGGTTGAGGGTCATAGCCATTCCGTTGCCGGTGCCGCACAGGGCGATGCCTTTATCCACTTCGCCTTTCTCGATGCCTTCGGCGAGGGCGTGGGCGAAGTCGGGGTAATCGACGCTGGCCGTGCCGTGCGTCCCATAATCGACGACGGAATAACCTTTCCGCCGCAGGTAGGCGATCAATTGCTGCTTATACTCATAGCCAGCATGATCCGATGCTAATCCGATTTTCATAGTCAGTATAGATTCCCGGTCAAGCCGGGAATGACGTTTTTATCAAAGAATGATGTATAGGATTGCGATTCTGGCGCGGGTGGGTGATTGCTCCGGAACCCATGCCACCCTCGGCACTGTAAGAGGGAGGGGCCCACGCCTTGGCGTGGGAGGGGTCGAGCGGAGCGAGACGGTTCCGGAGCAATCACCCAGAGCGCCCAAGCAATCCGGTCGTTTTATTTCAAAGAAGCAATTCCTTTGTCAATGCGGCGCAGGACCTCGTCCTTGCCGAGGAGGGCCATCATTTCGGCGACACCGGGGCCGACACTCTTGCCTACGAGGAAAAGCCGGAGAGTGTTCATCACTTTGCCCATCGGCCAGCCATTCTCCCGGATGAGCCCTTCGATCGATTCGCCCACGTGTTCCTTCGTGAAAGGTTCGAGCGAAGCGATGAAACCGCGCACCTGCGGAATCAGCGCCGGGATGTCGTCTTTCCAGAACTTGGCCACGGCCGCCGGATCGTACTCCGCGGGGGCCTCAAAGAAGAAGGCCGTCGCGTCGTGGAACTCGGTGGGGAAGTGGACGCGTTCGCGCATCAGGTCGAGCACGCCGCCGATGTATTCGTCGGAGAAGGCCGCGACCCGCTCGCCTTCGGCCGCCCGGAACTCGGCCACCAGCTTTTCGGTGGGCCGCATCCGGAGATATTCCTGGTTGAACCACTTCGCCTTGTCGGGATTGAAGCGGGCACCCGATTTGATGACGCGCTCCAGCGTGAACACTTTCACGAGCTCTTCCAGCGTGAAAATCTCCTGCTCCGTGCCCGGATTCCAGCCCAGGAAGGCCAGCATATTGACGAAGGCTTCGGGATAGTATCCGTCTTCGCGATAGCCGCGCGATACCTCGCCTTCGGCATTGACCCAGCGAAGCGGGAATACGGGGAACCCGAGCCGGTCGCCGTCGCGCTTGCTGAGCTTGCCCTTTCCGTCGGGCTTGAGCAGCAGCGACAGGTGCGCGAAGCGCGGCTGCGAATCCTGCCAGCCGAACGCCTCGTAAAGCAGATAGTGGAGCGGCAGGGAAGGAAGCCATTCTTCGCCGCGGATGACCTCGGTAATTTCCATCAGATGATCGTCCACGATATTGGCCAGATGGTAGGTCGGCAGTTCGTCGGCGCGTTTCCACAATACCTTGTCGTCGAGGGTGTTGCTGTTGACCTCAATGTGGCCGCGGATCAGGTCGTCCATGGCCACGGTGCGGTTTTCGGGAATCTTGAACCGGATGGTCCAGCCTGTCTCTTCCGCCACGCGGCGGGCCACCTCACCGGCCGGAAGCGTCAGCGAATTCTTCAACGACCCGCGCGTCTCCCAGTTATAAGTGAAGGTCTTCTTTTCGGCCTCGGCCGCGGTGCGGAGCGCCGCAAGCTCTTCAGCCGTGTCGAACGCGTAATAGGCATAGCCTTTCGCCACGAGTTCTTCCGCATACTTGCGGTAGATGCCGCGCCGCTGCGACTGGCGGTAGGGCGCGTGGGGATGCTTTTCAGATGCGACTTCCACCACGTTTCCGGCCTCATCCACGCCCTCGTCGGGGTAGATGCCGCACCAGCGGAGCGCCTCGATGATGTAAGCCTCGGCTCCCGGCACGAAACGCTGGGAATCGGTATCTTCGATGCGGAGGATGAAATCGCCTCCGGCCTGTTTGGCATACAGATAATTGTAGAGCGCCGTCCGGACGCCGCCCATATGGAGCGGCCCGGTCGGGCTCGGTGCGAAACGTACTCTGCGTCTTTTTTCCATACGTCTTATTCGGTTACGGGAGTTTCCTTGACGTTCAGCATCCGCTCGCGGCGGGTATATGAAGGTTCGTCTTCCAGTTCCTTGATCAGACGGACGTCATCGACAATCAGCGCCGGAATGCCGGAGACACGCTGTTTGTTGAGCAACTTTCCATTGTCGGGTGCGACGGGGCGGCCTTTCTTGCGGTTCTTGAACAGATCCTGGCCGTATTTGACCTCGATGCGGTTGCCGCGGTTGACCTCGTTTTCGTCGATGACCGGCAACTGCCACATCTCGAAGCCCGTGGCGATGATGGTGACGCTGATCTTGTCGCCCATATTGTCGTCGAAGACGATGCCTCGCTTGAAATTGATGGTCGCACCGGTATATTGCGTCGTGAAATCCATGATCTGCGAGAGTTCTTCCATCGAGATGCCGTGCTCGTCGTCGGAGCTGCCCGTAATGTTGATCAGGGCGTTCTTGACGCTGCGCAGGTTGAGGTCGTTCAACAGCGGAGAGTTGAGTGCCTGCTCGACCGCCTTGGTGGCGCGGTCTTCGCCTTCCGCCTCGCCGATACCCATGATGGCCACGCCGCTGTTCTGCATCACCTTCTTCACGTCGGCGAAGTCCACGTTGATATAACCGCTGCTGGTGATGATTTCGGCAATGCTCTTGACGGCCGTGGCGAGCACTTCGTCGGCCTTGGAGAAAGCCTTCTTCATACCCATCTTGCCGTAGAGCTGGTAGAGTTTCTGGTTGTCAATCACCAGGATGCTGTCGACGTGCTTGCTCAGTTCCTTGATACCCTCCACCGCGCGGTAAAGGGCTTCCTTTCCCTCGTCCCGGAAGGGGACGGTGACCACGCCCACGGTCAGCTTGCCCATCTCCTTGGCCGTCTTGGCCACGAGCGGTGCCGCGCCGGTGCCGGTACCTCCGCCCATACCGCAGGTCACGAAGACCATCTGCGTGTCGCCGGCAAAGAGCTTGTTGATTTCTTCGATCGATTCTTCGGCGGCTTTGCGGCCGGTCAGATAGTCGGTTCCGGCGCCGAGACCTTTGGTCAGGACCGGGCCGATCTGGAGTTTCGCGGGGACCGGACTCGACTGCAAGGCCTGCATATCGGTGTTGCAGACTACGAAATCGACATCCTTGAGTCCAAGGGTATACATATAGGAAACGGCATTGTTGCCACCGCCGCCCACACCGACGACAGTGATGATGTTGCCCCGTTTCTCCCAGCTGGTAGGAATTAAATCTGCGTCCATATCTTAAGCCTTGTCGTTATCGTTATCGGAAAACAGGAGATCGAAGAAACTCGGTTCCTTCTTTTTCTTTTCGGCCCTTTCGGCCTTTTCGCGTGCTTTGCGTTCGGCTTCTTCGCGCTTGCGCTGGGCTTCCTGCTGTTTGCGGAGTTCCTTTGCCCTTCGCTCCTCTTCGCGCCGCCGTTCCCGCTCCTCGCGGGCGGAAGGCCGGTCGTCATCTTCCTCCAGATCATCTTCTTCCGTGAAGAGGGAACTGTCGGCGGGCTTTGCGGCTGCCTGTGCGGTGGTCTCTTTCTTGAATTCGATGGCGTGCGAGAGCAGCGGCTCGAGGGTTTCGAGCACGAGACCGACGGCCGTTGCAGCGTAGACGTCGAAAGCTTCTTCAACGCTGCCGCCGTCGATGGAGCCCTGCGGTGCGGCGAGCCGGACCTTCTGGCCGATGAGGGCGTTGGCCAGCTGGAGGATATTTTCCAGGTGGCTGCTGCCGCCGGTGATGACTACGCCCGAGGTAAGTTTGGATGCATAGCCGGACTGCTCGATGACGTAGCGCACAGCGTCGAAGATTTCGCTCATACGGGCCTCGATCACACGGGCCAGCAGGCTGAGTTCAACCTCTCCGTCATCGCTGTCGTTTTCGTTTTTGAGAATGATCTTCTTGTTCTCCACCGCATATTCTTCGCAGCAGCGGCCGTGCAGGATCTTGATCGTCTCGGCCCACTGGTTGGTGATGCCCGTGACGTTCTTGATGTCGTTGGTGACCGTTTCCCCGCCGAAGGGAATGATGGCCACTTCCCGTACGGTGTTGTCTTTGACGATAGCCACTTCCGTGGTACTCTTGCCGATGTCCACGAGCGCGACTCCGTTCTCCATTTCGGGACGGGTCAACACGGCGCGGGCGGAGGCGATCGGGGAGAGGATGGCCTTGTTCAACTTCAGGCCACAGTTGTCGAGCACGGTGATGCGCCGGTCTATGATGGCTTTTTTACCGTAGAAGATGCGGAAGGTCGTTTCCAGGGTTCCGCCCACCATGCCGATGAGTTCGTCGTGATTGATGCCGAAACGTTCTTCGGTGCTGTACTTTTGCGGGACGGCCTCGAAAACGATTTCCCCGTCTTCGAGCGTGGCGTTGTAGCGCGCCCGGGTAATCTGCCGGACTTCTTCTTCCGAGATGTAGGCCTTCGGATCCGTGCGGTTGATCACGCACGGGAGTTCCCGGCTGTGGAGGATTCTTCCCGAGAGACTGACGGTGACCTCCTCGATCTCCTGCTGGAGATCGGCTTGGGCCTGCTCAATCAGGGAACGGACGATCTCCTTGACCTTGAAGTCGTTGACGATCTCCCCGCATTCGATGCCAGCCGACGGTGCGTCGTGGTAGCTCACGATCCGGATGCCGCCCGGCGTCTTCTCGCCGACGGCCAGCGCCACCTTGGCGCTTCCGAAATCCAATGCTGCTGCGTATCTGCTCATAGCTTGCAAATGATCTGATTATTATATTTTAGATTGATTGTCTTGTAGGTTTTGTCCTTCGCCTGCGGGGCGATGTTGCGCCAGTAGGCTTCCAGTTTCCGGAACTTTTCCGCGCAGCCGCCGCTGTCGCCGAACAGGATGGCCGGGCCGGCCGAGCGGGTGTAGAGTACGATGTCCCCGTCGGGCGCAATGTCAATCTGGGAGATTTCACGCTGCAGGACGGGCTTGCTGTCGATGTAGCGGGCCAGTTCCACCAGGCCGAGCAGCCAGCCCCGCTTGTCTTCCGGGACGGCGCCCCGGTAATTGTCGCTCAATTGCAGCGGCAGGTTGCCTGTCACGATCGGTACGTCAACGGAGTTGTTGACCGGGAAGAGATATCCTTCAGGATCGGCATACCAGTTCTGGCTGCCGTTTTCGAGCCTGACCACCGGCTTGCGCTGCGTGAGCCGGGCAGCGACGGTCTGCTCGTCGGCGGCATAGACCTGTACGCTCATCACCTCTCCGTGGGAACGGATGGCCCGTTCGATGGAATCGATGTTGACGGCGACGGTCGGCGTGCCGATTGCCATCTTTGTTACAAGAGCCTCCATCTCCGCCTTGTCCACGATGGCGCTTTCGAGCGAGTCGAGCAGGATGATTTCGACCTGCCGGCAGGCGTGCTGCCGCTTTCCTTCCGTCGAAAGGGCGCCCACGAAGTGGAAATAGCATCCCAGCAGGCCGCCTGCCAGGAGTACGATCAGGGTGGTGAGGAGGATTCTCTTGATCATTCGCGTGTCTTGAGCCAGTTTTCAATGGGTCCGATGAAACGGTCGATGTCGCCGGCCCCGAAAGTGACCAGGCAGTCCAGCGTCCGGCTGCGCAAGGTTTCCATCAATGCGTCTTTTTCGATGAGTACCTTGTCGCCGACCGTCGCCTTGTCGAGGATCAGCTGCGAGGTGACGCCGGGAATGGGCTCTTCCCGGGCCGGATAGATGGGCAGCAGGATGAGACTGTCGAGGCCGCTGAGCGCATCGGCGAATTCGTCGGCGAAGTCGCGGGTGCGGGTATAGAGATGCGGCTGGAAGATGCCGCAGAGTTTCCGTCCGGGGAAGATGTTGCGCATCGAACTGATGGCCGCCCGGATTTCATTGGGATGGTGTGCGTAGTCGTCGATGTAGGCGATTCCGGGGGTGTTGACACGGATGTCGAAGCGGCGCTTGACGCCCTGGAAGGAAGCCAGGGCTTCGCGTACCTGTTCCGGAGCAGTGCCGTGCAGCAGGGCGACGGCAGAGGCTGCGACGGCGTTCTCGACGTTGACCCAGCCCGGAATGCCGACGCGGCAGTGCGGAATGCGTCCGGCAGGATGGTTGATGGTGAAGTCGAAGTATCCGCCGGGCAGCGGTGCGATGTCGGAAGCGTAGAAGTCGCAGGGCGTGTCGTAGGCGTAGCGCCAGACACGGGCCGTGACGTTTTCCAGCGGGACTTCGACGCCCGTCTTGATGACGACGGCCCCGTCGGCGTCGACCTGGGATGCGAACATCCCGAAGGCTTCTACCACGTGGGCGTGGTCGTTGTAGATGTCCAGATGGTCCGCGTCGGTGGACGTGACCACGGCGATATGGGGATGCAGCTGCAGGAACGAGCGGTCGAATTCGTCGGCTTCGGCCACCAGTACGGGGTTCCTGCTCAGCAGCAGGTTGGTATCGTAGTTTTTGGAGATGCCGCCCAGGAAAGCGTTGCATCCTTCACCGGAAGCTGTCAGGATGTGGGCGAGCAGGGTGCTCGTGGTGGTTTTGCCGTGCGTTCCCGATACGGCAAGACATTCCTGTCCCCGGGAAATCTCGCCCAGTGCCTTGGACCGCTTGACCAGGGCGTAGCCGTGGCTGCGGACATACTGCAGTTCTCCCAGTTCGTCGGGGATGGCCGGGGTATAGATCACGAACGTATGTTCGACATCCTGCGGAATGGCCGTCACGTCATCCTCATAATGGACGGCGATGCCTTCCTGCTCCAGCGCGTGTGTCAATGCCGAAGGCGTCTTGTCGTAGCCCGAGACGGCAAATCCCCGGTGCTTGAAGTACCGGGCGATCGCGCTCATCCCGATCCCGCCGATTCCGATGAAATAATAATGTGTATACATTTATTTCTTAACCAGTTTTAAAACTTCTTTCGCGATCACTTCGGAGGCGTCCTTGCGGCCGAGCTTGAGGATGTTCCTTTCAAGAGCGGCCAGCCGGGCGGCATCGGGAAGGAGCCTTTCGACGGTGTCGAGCAGCTTTTCGTCCGCGTCGGCGTCGCGTACCATCAGTGCCGCATCCTTGTTCACCAGCGCCATCGCATTGTGGGTCTGGTGATCTTCCGCCACATTGGGCGAAGGTACGAAAATCGTGGGTTTTCCCGCTACGCAAAGCTCGGAAATCGTACCGGCACCCGCCCGCGAGACCAGCAGGTCGGCTACGGCGTAGGCCAGGTCCATCCGTTTGATGAAGTCCGTGTAGAAGAGATTCGGTACGTCACGGCCCGCCATGAAGGCATCGACACCTTCTTTATAATACTTGCCGCACTGCCAGATCACCTGGTAACCGGCCGTCGCGGCACGGTGCTCCACCCAGTCGCGCATCACCCGGTTGAGCGTGCCGCATCCAAGGCTGCCTCCCACCACGAAAAGCGTCTTTTTATGCGGGTCGAGTCCGTAGAAACGGTATCCTTCTTCGCGCTGCTGCGCCGTGGCAGGGGCAATCTCCTTGCGGATCGGATTGCCCGTGAGCAGGATCCGGTCGGCCGGAAAGAATTTCTCCATGCCCTCATAGGCCGTGCAGATCCGTGCAGCCCTTTTCGCCAGGATCTTGTTGGTCAGGCCGGCATAGGAGTTCTGCTCCTGCAGCAGGCAGGGGATTCCCTTGCGCGAGGCGCTCCATAGCAGCGGGGCGCTGGCGAACCCTCCGACTCCGACTGCCACGTCGGGACGGAAATCCTTGAGAATCCTGCCGGCTTTGCGGATGCTCTTGATCACCTTGAACGGCAGGGCCAGATTTTTGGGCGAGAGCGAACGCTGGAGCCCGGCCACGGGCAGGCCGATGATCTTGTAGCCGGCCGCGGGTACGCGTTCCATCTCCATCTTGCCTTCCGCCCCGACAAAGAGGATCTCCGCTTCGGGGCAGAGTTCCCGTATCGAATTCGCGATCGACAGGGCGGGGAAGATATGCCCGCCGGTGCCGCCGCCGCTGATGATGATGCGAGGATTATTCATTTGTGGTATAGTTTATTTCGGTATGGTCTGTCATACTGGTCGTATCGGGATTGTATTCGCTTTCGAGTTTCGCGGCTGCCGCTTCCCGGGCGGCCCGTTCCCGGGCGTCCTGTTTGTCAAGCTGCCGGTTCACGGAGAGAATCATTCCGAAGGCGCCGCACAGGACCAGATAGGCCGTGCCGCCGTGGCTGATCAACGGAAGCGTATGGCCGGTAATCGGCAGGAGACGTACGTTGACCAGGATGTGCAGGAAGGCCTGGGTGGTGATCAGGAAAGAGAGTCCTGCGATCAGCACGCTCGAATAGGTGGCTTTGCATCGCTGGCAGAGCCGGATGCAGCGGAACAGGAAGATCAGGTAGAGCAGCAGCACGAACGTGCCGCCGATCAGGCCGTATTCTTCTACGATGAAGGCATAGATGAAATCGGAAAAGGCCATCGACAGCGAATAACGCTGCGTGCTCTTGCCCGGGCCCTTGCCGAAGATGCGCCCTTCCGAAATGGCGACTTTCGCATTCTCGCTCTGCCGGTCCTTGTCCTTGAGCCGCTCGATCTCGGCTTTCGAAAGCCCTTCCAGACTCTCTTCTTCCGTCTCGAAATGGGCTGTCAGGCGGCTTTCAACCGTCCCGAAGCGGTTGAACACCTTGCCTACGGCGGACTGCTGCCTTTCCGGCTTTCCGGCAAAGAAGGCATGATAGACCCCGAACATCAACAGCACTGCGACAATTACGGCACCGGCCGTGATGGCCAGGTTCTTCGGGCTGACATCCATGAAAAAGAGGATCAGGAAACTGATCAGTCCGATAAGCAGGGCTGACGAAAAGCTGTTGAACAGGATGAGCAGGCAGACCGTGCCCACAGGCAGGATAATCCTGAGCGCGAACTGCTTGAAATCGTCGAGTCTGTCCTGCCACAGTTCCAGTGCCTTGGCCAGGTAAAGGATTATGCCGACCTTGGCGAACTCGAATACCTGGACCGTCCTGCCGAACACCTTGATGCCGCGCACGGCGCCGTTGGCCTCGGAACGCAGGCCCGGCACGAAGAGCATCAGCAGCATCGCGATGGTCCCGCCGAAGAGGATGAACGACAGCGCCCGGTACCACCGGAGCGGAATCAGATAGCAGATCAGCAGCGCCGTGAAGCCGAGCAGGACCGATTTGGTCTGTTCGAGGAAGATGGCCACTTTCGTAGTCCCGTTCGAGGAAGCCAGGAAACTGCTCGACGAGAACACGGCGGCGATCGAGATCATCGCGAACAACACCACGAGGATCCAGATGACCTTGTCTCCCTTGAGTTTCCAGAATGGTTTCATACGGCGCGCCGGATATTACAGGTTGCGGACCGCCTCCTTGAACTGGCGGCCCCGGTCTTCATAGTTCTTGAACAGGTCGAAACTGGCGCAGCAGGGACTCAGCAGCACGGTGTCGCCCGGTGCGGCCAGTTCGGCGCATTTGTTTACGCATTCTTCGGCGGAGAGCGTGTCGTAGATCACGGGCACGATGCCGCCGAAAGAATCGTGGATTTTCTTGTTGTCGACGCCCAGGCAGACGATGGCCTTCACTTTCTCGCGCACCAGGTCGATGATCGGGGCATAATCGTTGCCCTTGTCGGTGCCGCCCAGGATCAGGACCACGGGCGTGGTCATGCTCTCGAGGGCATACCACGTGGAATTGACGTTGGTGGCCTTCGAATCGTTGATATAAAGCACGCCGCCCACGGTCATCACTTTCTCCATCCGGTGCTCCACGCCTTCGAAGGTGGTCAGCGACTTGCGGATGGTTTCGTTGGTGATGTGCATCACCTTGCCGGTGATGGCGGCGGCCATCGAGTTGTAGACGTTGTGCCTGCCTTCCAGCGAAAGGTCCCGCACCAGGATGTCGAATTCATCGTCCTCGTAGCGCACGCGCATCCGGTCGTCGTCGAGCCAGGCTCCCTGTTCCACGCTGCCGTTCTGGGTGAACGGGAGTTTCTTGGCCTGGACGACGATCTTGTTGAGTTCGCCGATGGTCACTTCGTCGTCCGAGCAAAAGATGAAACAGTCTTCCGGCCGCATGTTCCGGGTGATGCGGAACTTGGCGTTGATATAGTTCTGGAAACAGTGGTCGTAGCGGTCCAGGTGGTCGGGCGTGATGTTCATCAGCACGGCAATGTCGGCTTTGAAATCGTACATTCCGTCGAGCTGGAAACTACTGAGCTCCAATACGTATATATCGTGTTTTTCGGTGGCCACCTGCATCGCGTAGCTTTTGCCGATGTTTCCGCCCAGACCGACGTTGAGTCCGGCGTTCTGCAGCAGGTAGTAGATCAGCGAGGTGGTCGTGGTCTTGCCGTTGCTGCCCGTGATGCAGATCTTTTTCGCTTTGTCGTAGTAGCCGGCGAATTCGATCTCGGAGATGACGGGCGTGCCTTGCTCGCGGAGTTTGACCACCAGCGGGGCGTTATCGGGAATGCCGGGACTCTTGATCACCAGGTCGGCCGACAGGATGCGGTCGGCGCTGTGTCCGCCTTCTTCAAAGGGAATATCCCATTTCTGCAGTTCGTTGCGGAAAGGATCTTTCAAGGTGCCGTTGTCCGAAAGGAAGGTTTCGTAGTGCTGGACCTTTGCCAGTACTGCCGCACCTACACCGCTTTCGCCGCCGCCGAGGATGACTGCTTTTTTCATAGGTTGGTATATTATCGGATTTTCAGGGTTACGATCGTTAAGAATGCCAGGATGATGGAGATGATCCAGAACCGGACGACAATCTTGTTCTCGGGCTGGATCTTGTGCGGTTTCTGGATCAGCGCGTCGGGGTTCTCCTTCTGGTAGTGGTGATGGAGCGGCGACATGCGGAAAACGCGCACGCCCGTTCCGGTCTTCTTCTTGGTATATTTGAAATAGAAGCGCTGGATGATGACCGAGAGACTCTCCACCAGGAAGATTCCGCACAGGATCGGGAGGAGGAGCTCCTTCCGGATGATGATGGCCAGCACGCCGATGATGCCGCCCAGCGCCAGGGATCCCGTATCGCCCATGAATACCTGGGCGGGGAAGGAGTTGTACCACAGGAAGCCCAGCAAGGCGCCCACGAAGCAGAATACATAGACGGTGACTTCGCCGATGTTCGGCAGGTACATGATGTTGAGGTATTCTGCGAGTCCCGTGTGGCCGGAGACATAGGCCAGGACACCGAGCGTGGCGCCGACGATGGCCGAGACGCCGGCCGCAAGACCGTCCATTCCGTCGGTCAGGTTGGTTCCGTTGGAACAGGCTGTGATGATGAAGATGATCACCAATACATAGAGGCCGCCCTGCAGGGCCCGGACGAACTGGCCGTTGAAGGGGATGAGCCACTTGTAGTCGAATTCATTGCCTTTGAAGAAAGGAATCGTGGTGCGGCTGTAGCTGATTCCCTGTTCGCTGGTGAAATAGAGCGTCAGGCCGACGGCCAGGCCGAGGAGTACCTGCCCGACGATCTTGTATTTGCCGTTGAGCCCTTCCTTGTTGTGTTTGAACACCTTGATGTAGTCGTCGATGAAGCCCAGGGCGCCCAGCCACACGGTCGTCAGGATCAGCAGCAGGATGTTGGTGTTGGTCAGGTCGCCGAACAGCAGGATCGGCAGCAGGATAGAAATCAGGATGATGATGCCGCCCATCGTGGGGGTGCCCTTCTTCTGCAGCTGGCCTTCCAGGCCCAGGTCGCGGATGGTCTCACCGATCTGCTTCTTCTGCAGCTTTTCGATGATCTTCTTGCCGACGAGCATCGAAGTGAGGATGGCCACGACGGCGCAGCTGATGGCCCGGAACGATATATAGTGCATCAGGCCCGACCCCGGGAAGTCGATGCCCGCATTTCTCAGATATTCGAACAGGTGGTACAGCATATCCTTTCTTTACTTCATTTCTTCAAATGTTTCGGCGATCACCTCTTTGTCGTCGAAGTGGTGCTTCGTGTCGCCGATGATCTGGTAATCTTCGTGTCCCTTGCCGGCCACGAGGATGACGGCACCCTGCGGGGCGGTCATCAGCGCGGTGCGGATGGCTTCGCGGCGGTCGGTGATGAAGAGGCTCCGGGCCTGGGCGGCCGTATCCATTCCGGCGCGGATCTCGCGGATGATCTCTTCGGGGTCTTCGTGACGGGGGTTGTCGGACGTCACCACTACGCGGTCGGCGTATTTGGCGGCGATCACGCCCATCTCGGGGCGCTTGGTCCGGTCGCGGTTGCCGCCGCAGCCGAATACGCAGACCAGGCAGCGGTCACAGGCCGTTTCCCGGAGGGTCCGGAGCGCATTCTCGAGCGCGTCGGGGGTGTGGGAGTAGTCTACCACGGCCGTCAGGTCGTTTCCGCCCCGCAGGAAATCGAGCCGTCCGGCCACAGGGCCGAGCGCGCTCATCTTGACCAGCACTTCCTCGGGGTTGGCACCGAGCAGCACGGCGGTCGAATAGACCGCCAGCAAGTTGTATGCGTTGTGTGCGCCGATGAAGCGGGTCCATACCTGCGTTCCGTCGAGGCTGACCAGCATCCCTTCCAGGTTCTCTTCGATAATCTTGCAGCGGAAGTCAGCCATCCGTTTGCACGCATAGGTCCTGATCTGCGCCTGTGTATTCTGCACCATCACCTCGCCGTTGCGGTCGTCCAGGTTGGTCAGGGCGAAAGCATTTTTCGGCAGGCCGTCGAAGAAACGTTTCTTGCAGTCGCGGTAGGCGGCGAACGTCTTGTGGTAGTCGAGATGGTCGTGTGTCAGGTTGGAGAAGATGGCCACCTTGAAGTCGAGTCCGGCGATCCGCTGCTGGTCGATGGCGTGGGAACTCACTTCCATGAAGCAATAGTTGCAGCCTTTGTCGACCATCCGGGCGAGCAGAGCGTTGAGTTCGATCGGGTCGGGCGTCGTATGGGAGGCTTCCAGCCTTTCGCCGTCGATGTAGTTGGCGATGGTCGAGAGCAGGCCGCAGCTCCAGCCCGGGCTCATGAAGAGATTATAGAGCAGGGTGACCGTGGTGGTCTTGCCGTTGGTGCCGGTGATGCCCACCAGATTGAGTTTTCCCGACGGGTGGTCGTACCAGTTGTCGGCGGCCAGAGCCAGGGCACGACGGCTGTCGGCTACCTTGATCCAGGTTACCTGCGGTGCGGCGGCCGTGTCCACGCCGTCATTCTGGTAGATGACGGCGGCGGCGCCGGCCGCCACGGCCTTCCCGATGTAGGCGTGGCCGTCGGCCTCTGTGCCGGAGACGGCGATGAACAGCGCCCCGTCGCGACAGGTCCGCGAGTCGAAGGTCAGGCCGCTGATGTCGCGTCCGGAATCTCCGCTGATGGAGACGATGTCCAGGCCGGAAAGGATTTTATTTAGTTTCATCCGTATATTTTTCTTTGAGCTTGAGGTTGATCTTTTTTTCTTTAAGCGTGTCTCCGGGTGCCGGGAACTGGCTTTCCACGATGCCGTGTCCTTCGAAAGCGACTTGGAAACCCGCCTGTTCGAGCAGTGTGACGGCTTCCCGTAATCCCATTCCTTTTACGTTGGGAATCAGTCCTTTATGAATATCTTCCTGTCCCTGGAGGGACAGAAAGCCGTCGGGCTGGGGGACTGTTCCCGTGCGGGGCAGGGGATCCTGCCAGTCGATGGAGGCTGCATATACTTTCTCGACCACTTCGCGGAACACCGGACCGCCCCAGGTAGCTCCGTAGAAGTTGGCGAAGGTGGGTTCGGAGTAGACCACCACGATCATCGAATACTTCGGCGACTCGTACGGGAAGAAGCCGACGAAGGTGGCCTGGTGCATCTTGTGTCCGGCCCGGTCCTCGTAGCGGCCGGATCCGGGGAAAACGATTCGGGCGGTGCCCGTCTTGCCGGCCACATTGACCGGACATCCCTTGAACACGCGGTAGCCCGTTCCGCCTTCCGACTCCACGACCCCGCGCATCGCTCTCCAGACCTCGTGTGCGGTCTCCTTGCTGCAGACCGTGCCGAGTTTCTCGGGTTCGAAGTTCCGGATGATCTGGCCGTCTTTCTGGTAGTTCCGTACCAGGTGCGGCCGCATCATCACGCCTTCGTTGGCGATGGCGTTGTAGAAATTGAGCGTATGGAGCGGCGTGATCTCGACAGTATAGCCCATTGCGATCTGCGGAAGGTCCTTCATGTTCCAGGCGGCCCGTCCTGTCTTGACGTCGGGGTCCTTGAGGTTGGCTTTGGCCATGCCGCCCAGTTCGAACGGGAAATCGTGCGTGATGCGCCGCTGGTTCGTGAGTTTGTCGAGGAATTCCTTCGGGTTCTTGTCGTAGTGGCGGGCGGCCAGGATGCGGAACACGTTGTTGGACGAGATTTCGAATCCGCGCTTCACGCTGATGGTGGAGTAGCGGTCGAGATAATGGTCGACGAACGGTTTGCCGCCGCCGTAGTTCCAGGTGACGGTAGCCGGGATTTCGGTTTCGAGCGTCACTTTCTTGTCTTCCAGCAGGGTGGTGAGCGTCGCGCATTTGAAGACGGAACCCGGTTCTCCTTTGCGGCCGATGGCATAGTTGTAGGTCTCGTCGAAGCCGCCTTTGCCGTCTTTCTCCAGATTGACCATCGCCTTGATCTCGCCGGTGGCCACGTCCATCACCACCACGGTGCCGGCGTGCAGTTCGGTGGTCCGGTCCAGGCCGGCCCGCAGGGCGTTCTGGGCAATGTCCTGCAGGTCGATGTCGAGTGTGAGCTGGACGTCGATGCCGTCGATGGGCTCGATGGTCGGACGGTCGGCGTCCACGATCCAGTTGCGGCCTTCGGTCAGGCGCATCGGCTGGATGCCGTCGGTGCCCCGCAGGATCGAGTCGCAGCTGCCCTCGATGCCGATGGTCGGGATGTCGGTCTGCTCCTTGATATAGCCGAGCGTGCGGAAACCGAGACGTCCGTAAGGGTAGGTCCTGTGGTCCACTTTCTCCTCGTTGCGGCCGCCGTGGGCGCGTCCTTCGCGCAGGATGGGGAAGGACGAGACTTCCTTCATCTCCTGGTAGGTCAGCAGGCGCCGGTTGAGGTACATGAAGCGGCGTCCGCCCTCGAGCCCTTCCTTGCGCCGGTCGACGATCTCTTTCTTGTACTGGGCGGCTTTCTTGTCCTGATAGAAGTTGGCCAGGCAGATGGCCAGGGAGTCGATGCCCCGGGCGAAGACGGCGGAGTCGGGCTGTACGCAGTCCATACCCATCCGGTATTCGGGGATAGAGAAAGCCAGATAGCGGCCGTCATCGGCCAGGATGCTGCCCCGGGTGCAGGGGAGGACGTCTTCCCGGGTGGTTTTCTTGGAGTAGCTCCGCCCCGGCTTGTGGATGAACTGCAGGTTCACGATCTGGCCGACTGCGAGCAGCGCCAGTCCCACGAACAGGATGTAGAAGATGCCGACTTTCCTGATATTGACCTGCATACCGGCTATTTCTCGAGGACGATCCGTTGCGGCGGCGTCAGGGGCGCGTGCAGCGTGGATGCCTTGGATTTCAACATTCCGTCAATCCTGGTGCGGTTGTTCATGCCGACCAGGTCGAGGGTGTGCTGCTGGTAACTGATCCGCAGTTCCTGCAGCTGCCGTTCGTTGCGCTGCACCTCGACCAGGCTCTGCTCGACCAGCAGGCTCCAGGCGATGGTGACACATACGATGACGAAAATGTAGAAGATGAAGCCGAGCTGGCGGTCCACACCCCACTCGATCAGCTTGTCCCCGCTCAGGTAGCTGACCAGTTTGTCCACGAAACGTTTGATTTTCCCGCTCATACTCGTCTTACAGCTTCTCGGCAACCCTCAGTTTCGCGCTGCGCGCGCGCGTATTTGAAGAAATTTCTTCCTCGGAAGGAAGAATCGGTTTCTTGTTCACACGCGTCAGCAACTTATCCTGACAAGCGTCCCTGATTGCATTCTTGACGATGCGGTCCTCCAGCGAATGGTACGTTATGACAGCCAGCCTGCCTCCTTGCCCGAGTGCACGTATGGCTCCTTTCATAAACCGTTCGAGGGAAGTCATCTCGCCATTGACTTCAATCCTCAACGCCTGGTATATTTTTGCCAAATACTTATGCTCCAAAAATTTAGGCAGAACAGAAGCTATCGCCCTGCCTAAATCTTCCGTGGTCTTCAACGGCGCTCTCTCCCGGCTCGAGACAATCAGTTCGGCCACCCTCCTGCTTCCTTCCACTTCGCCGTACAGACGGAAGATCCGTTCCAGATCTTCCCCACTATAACTATTTACTATATCGGCCGCGCACAGTCCTGCGCGCGAATTCATCCGCATATCCAGCGGTGCGTTCCCGAAGCGGAAGGAGAACCCCCTTTCTTCGGTGTCGAACTGGTGGGAGGAAACTCCCAGATCCGCCAGGATCCCGTCCACGGCTTCACAGCCATGGTAACGGGCAAAGTTGTGTACGAACCTGAAATCGCCGTGCACAACCGTCAGTCTCCCGTCATCGGGTGCATTTGCGAGGGCCTCCTCATCTTTGTCGAAAACGATCAGGCGGCCTTTCGGCCCCAGGCACCCGAGAATCTCCCGGCTATGGCCGCCGCCACCGAAGGTTGCATCGACATAAACTCCGTCCCCGCGTATCGCAAGCGCCGCAATGCTCTCGTGGAGCAGGACGGGAGTGTGGTAAGCAGACATGGCAGGTATCCTCCCGCTAACCGAGGATCTTTTCGGCCAGGGAAACGAACGCATCGCTGTCCATCGCCCGGGCTTCGTACTTCTCCTTGTCCCAGATCTCGATCAGATGGTTGTTGCCCGCGAATACGACTTCCTTGCCGATGCCCGCCTGCTCGAGGAGGGCCTTGGGAATCGTCATCCGCCCCAACTTTCCGTCAGGCTCTACGTCCGCAGTGCCTCTCATGTATTCCCGCCAGAAGGCGGCGTGCTCCTTGTTGAAGAAGTTCAGCCGGCTTCTGACCGCTTCGGAATCCTTTTCCCACTGGTCGAAGGCATACATTTCGAGGCACTCTGCGAAGAGAGACTTTTTGACTACGAAGCGAAGGCTTGCGCCCTCGCCCATACTGGATTTGAAGGCGGAAGGGAAGATGAGTCTTCCCTTGTCGTCTAGCTTTGCTTTGTAGCAACCGATAAACTTCGCCATCAAATTCTATATGCGTTTAGTGATGTGTGGGGACAAAGGTATAAAAATTTTTCCACTTTCTTACAATTCTTTCCAAAATTTTCCACCAACAATTTTATCAACACAAAAAAAGCCGCCCGAATCCATTCGGACGGCTTTTTGTCATTTCCGGCTTGGCCGGGTGTCTATCTCCGTTCCGTGACGAAACGGAAGAAAGGTTCGAGATCCTTCTTTTCTTTGAAACGGGCCAGATAGCACTGATTGCCCAGGTCGTCGGAGAGGGCGTCGGGAACACGGCCCTGGAAACAGAGGGCAGCGCTGTAACTGTCCAGGATGTCCTGATGGCTGTGGGCGTAGGCACGTCCGTCGCGGCGGGACGCATAGGCGCAGTAGAACGCCTCTCCTTCCGGTTTGCGGCGTTCGTCGAAGGCGACCATATCGGCCCAGATCTGGAAGACATCGGTGGAGTGGGCGTAATTCATCATATCGGGCGTATAGCCGCCCGGAGGCCTCATATTCACCTCCAGACCCACATAATCTCCCTTCTTGCCAAGTCCTTCGCGGTCGCGGTCCAGCTGGAAGAACTCCAGGTGCACGAAGCGGCGCGGCGTGCCGAAAGCCCTGACGGTGCGCCGTCCGATGGCGGCGAGTTTCGCCGGGACCGTCTTGTTGATCCAGTAGCAGATGTCGAGATTGTCGTGGACGACCTCCATCACGGGTGTGGGGAACACGGAATTGTTCTCGAATAGCGGTTCCATCCGGGAGTTGTAGATGGCGTCGTAGCTCACGAGCAGGCCGGTGATGAACTCTTCGATGACGAATCGCCCGTAATTCGGATGCGCTTCGAGCCAGGCCTCCAGTTCGGCATCGCTTTGGATCTTGAACGTGCCGGAGGCGCCCATCCCGCTGTCGGGCTTGGCGATGACCGGGTAGCCGGTCTTCGCCACGAAGGCGCGGATAGCCTTCTTGCCTTCGGATCCCTTGATCTGCCGTGCGGTCGGGATGCCTCCCAGCGCATAATACTTCTTCATCTCCGATTTGTTCCGGATGGCGGAGACCCTGTCGCTGCGTATGCCGGTGGTCACGTTGAAATCGCTCCGCAGCCGGGCATCCTGTTCCAGCCAGTATTCGTTGTTCGATTCGATCCAGTCGATCTTGCCATATTTGTGGGCGAACCAGGCCACGGCGCGGTACACTTCGTCGTAGTCTTCCAGATCGTTCACCTTATAATAATCCGTGAGTTGTTGGCGGAGCTCCCGGGACAGGTTCTCGTAGTTGGTGTCCGCAATGCCCAGGACATTTACGCCGTTGCGTCGGGCGCCGGCGCAGAACTGCCAGTAGGTCTGCGGGAAATGTGGGGAAATGAATACCAGGTTCATAAACGGATAAGATTTGTTTTCGTCACAGATGCGGTGCATTTCGCCCCGCGATATCTTCCAGGCTTCACCGCGGAGTTCGCTGCGGCCGTCCTGCACCTTGATGTATCCGCCGTCGCGGAATGTGTAGAAGGGACGGCTCCAACTGTCGGGGAAGGCCACGTCTTCGATCAGGCGCAGGCCGTCAACCCGGGCCTCCCGCACCTGCTCCCAGTGGGGAATGATATTGATACCGGTCAGCCCCAGACCCTTGAGCCAGCGTTTGTGCTGCGGCCCGACGGCCTCTCCTGGAAGTTCCGGGTGGGCATATACCCTTTCTGCGCAGTTCATCGACCCGGCGCTGCAGCCCATTACCACGCCGGGAAAGTCCTGCAGGAGGGCGCGCATTCCGATCTCGTGCAGGAAGCGGTTCTGGGTGGGGGCATGGCCTCCGCACAGGACGATCCAGTCGGCCTTGCGCACCAGTTCGGCCGCCCGATCGACATTGTGCCGGTCGAGCATCACGATTTCGGAGGTCTTGATGCCGGAGCGGTGGATGCACAGTCCCATTCCTTCTTCCACAGACTTTGTAAAACCCGGATCGTCGGGGGCGGCGCTTACCAGCAGCACGCGCGGGTCCCTGCGGCCCTTCGTGACGGCGTGCAGGGCGGAAAGGACCTCGGCACGGAAGCCGTTGTCTTCCGTGAAACGGTCTTCCCCGTAGCGGGTGGGGCTGCCTGTCAGAAAGAGTGTCATAACAGGACGCAAAGATATAGAAAGAAAATCCAATCTGGTCCGGTTCTGTTCCGTTGGACGCTCTGTCCATCGTTTATCTGTCTTTTGGATTGAGCGTCCGGATAAGGAGCGAAGCGCTGGCAATCGTGGACGCTCAATCTACGAAATGGCATGTACATCTACCGAGCGTCCAGTAAGGTAGCGCAGAAGGTGGATCGGCAGTTACAGGCAAAGGCAGCGGCGCAGTTGCGCTTCATACGTTCTTTTGTGTCGGGCCCGCCAAAGATTTCGCCGGATCAGGTCATACAGGTATTTGCGCTGGCTCAGGGATGACTCGTATATGGTGACGCCATTGCAATACTGCGGCAGGCAGGTCTCATCGATCAGTGCGCACAATTCCAGATCGGAAATCAGGGTGGGATCGAACTTCCCCTTTTCATTTTGGAGAAGTTGGTTTATGTCCATATCCGGCGTTCCCTGCTCGATGAGTTCCAGCGTGATGAGCGGTGAGGAAGATTCTTCGTCCCGCTGTTCTTTCAGCAACATTTCATCGCCGAGCCTGTTCATCTGATACAGATAGTTCCGCGGCGTGATATAGTAGGATTCGACCAGCGCGACGTCGAGAATGTCTTCCCTGAGCAGGAGACCGGAAGTGTCCATCCGATAAGAGGAAGGAATCGCGTTGCCGTGGGGTAGATACTTGTAGCGCTGCGAATCGGGCATAAGGGCGGAAGGTTGATCCCTTCCCAACTGCTTGGAGAAAAAAGTTTTGGCTGAGCAGTAAGAGTATCCGAACGGCGTTGGGGCAAGGCCGTGATGGAGCCCCTGACGGTTTACATAATTGAGTGCCGCCATAGTATGATGGAAACCTTCTACCGGCAGTTTGAAACAGAATTTCTCCGCCATCCTTCCTGACCGTTTGTGCCGGGCATTGAAATAACGGGTATAAGCCAGGCGGTAGCGCCTCATTACTTCGACTGGCGCATCCGTCTGCGCCAGATGATGGAGATGGGTGGTGGTGAAGCCGTCGGCCAGCAGCCGGGAGTCGGTTTCCAAAATGGCCAGAGCCAGGCAGTTGAAGCCGCGGATCAGGTCGGCTTTGTTTCGGAACATTACCTCGTTGTGAGAGGAAAGGGAGATGTGATAAGTCTTCCGCATCGCATTTCGTTTTTCAGGTTACACAAATCTTTCGCACAATTCGTCCGCCGCGTTCCATCGCTACAGCCGAAATGCTGGATACAAATATAAGACATTCCCGCCCGTTTTTTCCTGCAGGGAGAGACTTGCGGGATTGTGATGGACGCTCGGGCGAACAATTCGCCGTCTCGTAGCTCGAGCGTCCCAAAGAGGCGGCGAAACGTCACTTTTCCGGACGTTTAATCCACGAGATGGATAAATGCTGGACCGAGCGTCCAAGCACGGAAAGGATGTTGCGGCCAGGGGCAGTTGGAAGAGCTGCCGGGGAAGGTCATTCGGGCTTGCCGGGGAAAGCTATTCGGGGCGGTCGTGGAGGACGGCTTTGCGGAGCTCGAAGTTCTGACCGAGATATTTTTTGCGGACTTCGGGGTTGTCGGCCAGCTGCTGGGCCGTTCCGCTTTCGAGGATGGAACCCTCGTACAGCAGGTAGGCCCGGTCGGTGATGGCCAGGGTTTCGTGGACGTTGTGGTCGGTGATGATCACTCCGATGTTCATCGTCTTGAGTTTGGCGATGATATGCTGGATGTCCTCGACGGCAATCGGGTCGACGCCGGCGAAAGGTTCGTCGAGCAGGATGAATTTCGGGTTGATGGCCAGCGCCCGGGCGATTTCGCAGCGGCGCCGCTCACCGCCGGAAAGCTGGATGCCCTGGCTCTTGCGCACTTTCTGCAGGCCGAATTCGTCGATCAGGGTTTCGAGCCGCTGCATCCGGTAGTCCCGGTCGAAGCCGGCCATCTCCATCACGGAGAGGATGTTGTTCTCGACGCTCATCGTCCGGAACACGGAAGCTTCCTGGGCGAGGTATCCGATGCCTTTCTGGGCGCGTTTGTACATCGGCAGGCCTGTGATTTCTTCTTCTCCGAGGAAGATGCGTCCGTCATTCGGCTTGATCAGGCCGGTGATCATATAGAAGCTGGTGGTCTTGCCGGCGCCGTTGGGGCCGAGCAGGCCGACGATCTCGCCTTGTTCCACCTCGATGGAAACGCCTTTGACGACAGTGCGTTTCCCGTATTTCTTGACCAGGTTCGTGCAAAAGAGTTTCATCGCTAACTGATCTCCAATTCAAAATCTTTACGCAGCGCGTTGTATTCGGGCGAATTTTCCTGCAAATATTTTGCCTTGTCGGACGGCATATACATTCCGCGGTTCGTCTCTTCGGCCTGTTTGACATCGACGATGAGACGGAGGTCGGGATCCGTGAGTTTCCGCTGCAGGAAGGCTTCGAGACGGGCCCTGCAATTGCGGTTGATCCAGTCCTGAGCGGCGATGTTGCCCACTTCGAAGTGGATTTCATTGCCCGTAAGGACCGGTACGGCCTGCGCGAGGGTGTAGGACAGGCGCGGGGCCTTGGATTCGCTTTCGGCCATCGCCTTCCAGGCTTCCTCGAGGGATGGCTTTTCCGCCGGAACGGGAGTTTCGGCGGCGGCAGCGGGCGCACTTTCGACGGCGGGCTTCTGTTCAGCGTCGGCCATCATCGCCTTGAGGGAGAGACCCGTCGGTTTGCGGGTCGTCCGCTCCGGGGCGGGCTCTGTTTTCGGCGCCGTTGTCGCGGCAGGCTCTGCTTTCGGCACCGTAGTCACGGCAGGCTGGGTGCCGGCGAATTTGACATTCAGGTTGCAGAGTTTCATCAGGGCGAATTCGATGAGGAGGCGTGGATTGCCGCTCTGCTTGTATGCGGTTTCGCAGGCGGAGGTGATGCCCAGGGCTTCGAACAGGAAGCCGGGGGTGCACCGGCCGGAAAACTCCTGATAGCGCCGGGCAACGGAAGGCGCCAGTTCCAGCAGGCTGCGGGATGCGTCGTTCTTGCACACGAGCAGGTCGCGGAAATGGGTGCTGAGCCCGCCGATGAAACTCTGGGCGTTGAAGCCTTTCGACAGGATCTCGTCGAAAGTCAGCATCGCACGGCCGTAGTCCCCGGTGAGGAAGTTGTCGGTCAGGCTGAAATAATACTCGTAGTCGAGCACGCCAAGGTTGCGGATCACCTGCTCGTAGCTTACTTCCTTGCCGCAGAAGGCGACGGTCTGGTCGAACAGGGTGAGTGCGTCGCGCATCGCGCCGTCGGCTTTCTGGGCGATGACGTGCATCGCGTCTTCGCTCATCGAAACGCCTTCTTTTTCGGCGATGGATTTCAGGTTGCGGACCATGTCCTCCACACTGATGCGGTTGAAGTCGTAGGTCTGGCAGCGCGAGAGGATGGTGGGCAGGATCTTGTGCTTCTCGGTGGTGGCCAGGATGAAGATCGCATGGGCCGGCGGCTCTTCGAGCGTCTTGAGGAAGGCGTTGAAGGCCTGCTGCGAGAGCATATGCACCTCGTCGATGATATACACACTGTATCGTCCGATCTGGGGCGGGATGCGCACCTTGTCGGTAAGGGCGCGGATATCGTCGACGGAGTTGTTGGAAGCGGCGTCGAGTTCGTGGATGCTGTAGGAGCGTCCTTCCGCGAAGGAGCGGCAGGATTCGCATTCACCGCACGGCTCCAGGTCGGGTCCGGGATTGCTGCAGTTGATGGTCTTGGCGAAGATGCGGGCGGCGCTGGTCTTGCCCACGCCGCGCGGGCCGCAGAACAGGTAGGCGTGTGCCAGCTGGCCCCGCTCGATCGAGTTCTTGAGCGTGCGGGCGATGTTCTCCTGGCCGAGCAACGTGGCGAAACTGTTGGGACGGTATTTCCGTGCCGATACGATGAATTGTTCCATAGCCTACAAAGATAGCAATAAATTGTCTATTTTTGCCGCATGATTTTTACAAAGACTTTCGACTGCGGCCTGCAGTTCGCTTTCCGGCGCACACGGTCGCAGGTGGCCTATGCGGCACTGGCCATCCGGTCGGGCACGCGCAACGAACCGGAGGGCTTCAGCGGGATCGCCCATATGACGGAACATATGCTCTTCAAGGGCACGCTGCGGCGTACGCCGCAGCAAATCAGCAACCGGCTGGAGGTGCTGGGCGGCGAACTCAACGCCTATACGGCCAAAGAGGAGACCGTCCTCTACGCTACGGTGCTGAAGGAAGACGCTGCCAAAGCCGTGGACCTTTTGTTTGAACTGGCCTTCACTTCGACCTTCCCCCAGAAAGAACTCGACAAGGAGCGCAGCGTGGTGATCGACGAGATCAATATGTATAAGGATTCTCCTTCCGAGTGCATCTTTGAAGAATTCGAGCGGATGCTTTTCGAGCCCAGCACACTGGCGCGCCCGATTCTCGGTACGACGCGGAGCCTGGCCCGGATCGACTCTGCCGCCCTGCAGGCCTATGTCCGTGAAAACTATCGTCCCGAGAATATGTGCATCGCTGTGGTAGGCAACCTTACGCCCCAGCGCGCCGAACGGATCGCCGTCCAGGCGGCCGCGAAATATATTCCCTCCGGCTATGTGCCGGCCGGACGGCCGCCGCGTCCGGCGGTGCCGGAAAGGCTGCCGCTTCCGCCGCATTTCGAGAAGGAAGTATCCAAGAAGAACCATCAGATCAACTGCATCATCGGAACTACCGCCTACTCCTATTATGACGAGCGCCGGATGGAGATGATCCTGCTGGCCAATCTTCTGGGCGGACCGGGCGCGAATTCCCGGCTCAATCAGAAACTGCGCGAGAAGAACGCGCTGGTCTATTCCGTCGACGCGTCGTTTACCCAGTTCGCCGACGCCGGTTCCCTGCTGATTTATTTCGGCTGTGAGAAGCCGAATCTGGAGCGTTGTATCGCCCTGGTCCGCGAAGAGGTGGCGGCGCTGCGAGACAAACCGCTTTCCGAACGTGCCTTGCGCACCGCCAAGAAACAGCTGCTCGGCCAACTGGCCGTGGCTTCCGACAACGGGGAGGCTCAGGCCCTTTCGATGGCCAAAAGCATGCTTGTCTTCGGGGAAATCCTGCCCGACGAGGAGGTGCGCCGCCGCATCAATGCGATTACGTCGCAGAGCCTCCGGCAGGCTGCGGTTGACGTGCTGTCGGAAGAACGGCTTTCCACTCTTATTTTCAGATAGTGATGGACGCCCTGGAACGCTATCTCCGTGAGACCGACACCCCGCAGGGCGAGGTGCTCGCGTGGCTGGAGCGGGAGTCCTGGCTGCGGACCAGCCACGGACGGCAAGTCTCCGGACCGACGGTAGGTGCCCTGCTGCGGCAACTGGTGCTGTGGCTCCGTCCCCGGCGGGTACTGGAAATCGGGACCTTTTCCGGCTATGCCACGGTGTGGATGGCATCCGCCCTCCCGGCGGACGGCCGCATCGATACGCTGGAACGGAACGATGAGATGGAATCCCTGATCCGGGAAGGTTTCGCCCGGGCGGGCGTGTCCGACAGGGTCCATCTGTATATCGGTGACGCCCTTGACATCCTGCCGGGCCTGACGGATACCTATGACCTGGTTTACATCGATGCGGACAAACGGGAGTATGTGGCTTATTACCAGGCTGTCTTCGACCTGGTGCGCCCGGGTGGCTGCATCGTGGCCGACAATGTGCTATGGGACGGCAAAGTTTATGCGGACCCACTGCCGCGCGATCGCCAGACCACCGGCATCCTGGCCTTCAACGACCTGGTTTCAGGCGACGACCGCGTCGAAAATTTTATTCTTCCCCTTCGCGACGGCCTGCATGTCATCAGGAAAAAAGACGCATCCGGTCAGAACATCGCGACCAGCTCGTCGTTGGTGTAGGCGTCGGCGCCGTAGCAGGTTTTCAGGTAGGCCAGGCCGCCCTGATAATCTTCTTCGGTGAAGGAGTTCGTGGCCTCCTTGGCGACGACCACATCGTAGCCGAGGCAGTATGCGTCGGCCGAGGTATGGCGGCAGCACATATGGGTGTGCAGGCCGGCGATGACGACGGTATGCACGCCGAGTTCCTTGAGCAGGATATCGAGTTCAGTCTGGAAAAAACCGCTGTAGCGGCGTTTGGGAACCACGTAATCGCAGGCCTTCGGCGTCAGTTCCGGGATGACTTCGGCACCGGGAGTGCCGATGATGGCGTGGTCGCCCCAGATCTGCAGTTCGCGGTCGATGCCGGGACGGTGGGCGTCGTTGCAATAGACAACGGGGACGCCTTTCTCGCGGGCTGCGTCAAGCAGACGGGCGGTAGCGGGTACGATGGCGCGGGCGCGGTCGCAGCCGATGGCACCGGTGACGAAGTCGTTGAGCATGTCGACGACCAGGATAGCGGGTTTGTTGAGTTTCTCCATTTTACGTTTTTATCAATGTGGTTTGCTGATTTCAAAAAAGGCGCATCCTTCGCAGCCGCCTTCGGGGCAGGCGGCGGGCCGCTCTCCGCGTGCCGCCGCCGATGGGTTCCGTTTGCGCCAGAGTCGCATTTCCTCCTCCTTGGCGCAGATGATGCCTTGCTCCCGCAGCGCTTTGTTGTGCGCAATCTCTCCGTCGGGGAATTTGCCGTCTTTCTTGAAAAGAATGGTAACGGCCATTCCTGCGACGCCGATAGCGAGCAAAAGGAGTGCCAGGAGGAAGACTTTCATATCAGATCTGTTTGAAAGCGGGTACGATCGGATGGTCGCCCACCGTGATTACTGGCGGAATCTGCAGGACCTTGAAAGCCGCGTTCTTCTTGAGACGGACGATCCGTTTGACGAGGGCGGCATCGGTGCCGGCGGCAATCACATCTTCGGGTGAGCGCTCTTCCTCGCAGAGGGCATGCAGCACCGGATCGAGCAGTTCGTATTCCGGCAGCGAGTCGGTGTCCTTCTGGTTCGGGCGGAGTTCGGCGGAGGGCGCCTTGGTCAGGATGGACTCCGGAATCACTTCCTTCCCGTGGATCGTGTTCTCGTAATGGGAGAGTTCATAGACCTGCACTTTGTAGAGGTCGGCAATCACCATCAGAGCACCGCACAGGTCGCCGTACAGCGTGCCGTAGCCGGTAAAGAGTTCGCTCTTGTTGGACGTGTTGAGCAGCAGTGCGTTGAACCGGTTCGCCCAGGTCATCAGGATCGTGCCGCGGATGCGGGCCTGCAGGTTCTCCTGGGCCACGCTCCACTTGCCGAGTTCGAAAAACCGGAACATCTCGATCATCGCCCGCTTGTAGATTTTCTCGATGGGGACGATGTCGTAGCCGATGCCCAGGTTGTTGGCCAGCTCTACCGAGTCGGTGACCGAACTCAGGGATGAGAACTCCGAGGGCATCAGGATGCCGTGGACGTGTTCCGCCCCGAGGGCATCGACGGCCAGGGCCGCTACGATGGCGGAGTCGATGCCGCCCGAGAGTCCCAGCACGGCCGTTTTCATTCCGGCACCGGTAAAGTAGTCGCGGAGTTTGCCCACGATCAGGTCGTGGACTCCGGCAATGTCGCGTGTGGGTTCCAGGATCATGGCTAGCAACGGATGAAGAGGTCGCTGACCGGCTCGTTATGGTAGATGCGGTCGATGACGTCGGCGAACATACCGGTCATCGAGAGTACGGTAAACTTCGAATTGTCCTTGTCCTGTTTCAGCGGAATCGTGTCGGCCACGAGGAACTCCTGGATGGGGGAGGCGTTGATGCGGTCGTAGGCCGGTCCGGAGAGGATCGGGTGGGTGCAGACGGCGCGTACGCTGAGGGCGCCGCGTTCCATCAGCACGTCGGCGCATTTGGTGATGGTGCCTGCGGTATCGACCATGTCGTCGACGATCACGACGTTACGGCCTTCGATTTCGCCGATGGCCGTCATGCTGCCGATGACATTGGCCTTCGAACGGTCTTTGTGGCAGATGATCAGCGGAGCGTTGAGGTGCTTGGCATAGATGTTGGCCTTCTTGGCGCCGCCCATGTCGGGGGAGGCGATGGAGAGGTTGTCGAGGTTCATGGCCTTGATATACGGGATGAAGATCGAGCTGGCCCAGAGGTGGTCGACGGGAATGTCGAAGAAACCCTGGATCTGGGCGGCGTGGAGTTCGCAGGTCATCACGCGGTCGCAGCCGGCGGCGGTAAGCATATTGGCCACGAGCTTCGAGGCAATGGAGACACGGGGGCGGTCCTTGCGGTCCTGGCGGGCCCATCCGAAGTAGGGAATTACCGCAATCACCTTGTAGGCCGATGCGCGGCGGGCCGCGTCGATCATCAGCAGAAGTTCGAACAGCGAGTCGGCCGGCGGATTGGTGCTCTGGACGATGAACACGGCGGAACCACGGACGCTTTCCGTGTACTGCGGCTGGAACTCTCCGTCGCTGAAGACGGTCAGCTCGGAATCGCCGAGTTTCGTGTTGAGTTTCTGGGCGATCTGCTCGGCGAAGGCATGGGAGCCGCTGCAAGCGAAAATCTTGAGTTTGTGATCGTATTCTTGCATGGGGTGGGAAGTTTGGATGGTAGTTTATAGCTTGTTGAGGATATTTTCGATGTAGTCCAGGATTTCTTCGCGGCCCGCTCCTGTTTCGGAGGAACTGCAGAAGGTGGGCGGGAGTTCTTCCCAGGTTTCCGCAAGCACGGCGGCGTTGCGGTCCACCTGTGTCTTCAGCGCCACGGGGCCCATTTTGTCGCATTTGGTGTAGATCAGGGCGAAGGGGATGCCTTCGGCACCCAGTTCGTCGATGAAGTCGCGGTCGATGGCCTGGAGGTCGGGGCGGGCGTCGAGCAGGACG
>JAFRRF010000013.1 GCA_017428245.1 Bacteroidales bacterium | reverse complement strand
TCCGGACTTACATCCGGTACTACAACAACGATAGGATCAAACTGAGGCTAAAAGGAAAGAGCCCGGTGCAATACCGAGCTCTGTTCCAATCTAAGGCCTCGTAACTAATGTTAAACCGTCCAACTTTTGGGGGTCACATCATTTTTACCGGCCTCTCTTTTTATGTAGGACTGTCTACAGGTTGCAGACTACTTCGAAATAGAGGGCTCCGTCGATGACGGTTGCTTTGTAGAGCGTATTCTCCACCTGGTAGTAGAGTCTCCCGTCGAGTTCGATCTCGTCATAGTCGTTCGGGATCTCGGTGACCAGTGCGCCGATCGGAGGTTCGATTACGTAGTACTGGCCGTTGTGGAGGATGTAGAACACGCCGTCCTGATAGTAGTAGTCCTGACCGGCCTGGTTCAGCAGGTTGGTATTGTAGTAGTCGTCGCTCGTGCGGACTACGTAACCCGTCCTCGTGTTGCCATAGACCGTGGAGATGGTGGCGGCCCTGCGGGCGCGCTCGATCTCGTTGCGGATGGTATTGATCGCGATGGCGGTCAACGCTACGTTGAACATCGTGGAGGCGATGGTCGTTCCTCT
This sequence comes from Bacteroidales bacterium, assembly GCA_017428245.1. Lineage (GTDB taxonomy): Bacteria > Bacteroidota > Bacteroidia > Bacteroidales > UBA932 > Cacconaster. The sequence continues at coordinate 5,542 of JAFRRF010000013.1, read as the reverse complement.
CGGAGGACGGCAGACGTAGTAGCCGCCGAGCAGATAAGGACGATAGTAGACGCCGTTGTAGTAGTAGTAGTCAAGACCTCCGACGCGCATCACCACGTACCCTCTCGGAAGGATGTTGATCCTGTGGCCGAAATAGTGGTCGCCATAGCGGTAGGAAGGCACCGGTTTGTGTTTCGGCTCGAGGTAAGGCCGGACGTATTCCGGACCGCGTTTCGGAGGCAGGTTGTTGTGATACTGGACTGCTGCCGGCTTATGTCCGCTGGGACGATTGTAGGTCGGGTCGTTGAAACGGCCGTTGTCCTTGCTCTTGGACGGGATGTTCTGCCGACCGACATCACTGTTCTTACGGCTGATCTGCGCGCTGTGGCTGTTGCTGTTCTGCGAGCCTGTGCGGGCAGGACGACGGTCCTGGATTTGGGCAGGAGCCGCGTTGTTCTGCTTTTTCGAAGTCGTGGTCTGGGAACCGCGGCTGATCGGCTGGCTCTGACGCTGCGTCTGGCCGGAAGGAGTAACCATCTTGGTCTGCGGCTGCTCTTTCTTGGTCTGCGGCTGCTCTTTCTTGGTCGCGGTGCCGGAGTTGCCGCCTCCGGTGCGACGGTTCTGGCTTTGTGCCTCAAAAGGGGTAGTACACATCATTGCGATGCAAAGCATCAGTACTACGCAGGTCATCTTCTTCATAATTTTGAAGTATTAAGGTTGGTGTTGCAACAAACATAGCAAATATGTTGCCGAACCGCGAGTTTTTCCGTAATTTTACCTCTAAATAAAAAAGAAAGTTATGGCAAAACGTGTTTTGGTGACAGGTGGGACGGGGTATATCGGTTCCCACACTACTGTCGAATTGATTGAAGCCGGTTATGAAGTGGTGATCGTGGACAACCTTTCGAACTCCGAAAGATCCGTCCTCAAGGGTATTCAGAAGATAACGGGAAAAAAGGTGCCTTTCCATAAGGTGGACTGCTGCAGCCTGGCATCCCTGCGCCGCGTGTTCAAGCGCTACGGATTCGATGCCGTGATCCATTTTGCCGCCAGCAAGGCGGTAGGCGAGAGTGTGGAGATTCCGCTGCAGTATTACCGGAACAACCTCACATCCCTGATGAACATCCTGGAGCTGATGCGGGAGACGGGCGTGCACAACTTGGTCTTCTCCTCGTCGTGCACGGTGTACGGCCAGGCCGAGAAACTGCCGGTGAGCGAGCAGACACCGCGCCGCGAGGCCACTTCCCCCTACGGGAACACCAAGCATATGTGCGAGGATATCATCCGTGATTCCGTGGCGGCCTATCCTGACATCCGAAGCATCGCGCTGCGCTATTTCAATCCGATCGGCGCCCATCCGAGTGCGGAGATCGGCGAACTGCCGCGCGGCGTGCCCAACAACCTCATCCCGTTCGTCACGCAGACCGCAGCCGGAATCCGGCCGATGCTCAGCGTGTTCGGCGACGACTACAACACGCCCGACGGTTCCTGCATCCGCGACTATATCAATGTCACGGACCTGGCCAAAGCCCACGTGGTGGCGGTCGACCGGATGACAGGCGGAAAGATGAAGAAACCGTATGAGATCTTCAATATCGGTACCGGCCGTGGCGTATCGACCCTGGAGGTCGTACGGACCTTCGAAAAGGTCAACGATTTGAAGCTCAACTATAAGATTGTCGGTCGCAGGGCAGGAGACATCGAGGCGGTCTGGGCCGATCCGACCTATGCCAATGAAGAACTGGGCTGGAAGGCGGAAAAAACGCTCGAAGAGACGCTTCGTTCCGCCTGGAATTGGCAGAAGCATCTGGACGATAAGAAATCTGAATAAACATACTTTATGGAAGAAGAAAACAAACCCGCGCAACTTCCCGAAAACGCCTTTCGGAAACTTGCACCGGGCGAGCAGTATGAGCCGCTGCTCAAACCCGGGAAAACCTATCCCGAGATCACGGCCTGGTCGGTGAGCCTCGGCCTGATCATGACCATTATTTTCTCGGCGGCAGCCGCCTATCTGGGACTCAAAGTAGGCCAGGTGTTTGAAGCCGCCATTCCGATTGCCATCCTGGCCGTCGGTTTTTCGAGCGTGGCCAAGAAAAAAGGGGCACTGGGCCAGAACGTCATCATCCAGTCGATCGGGGCCTGTTCGGGCGTGATCGTGGCGGGTGCCGTGTTCACGCTGCCGGCCATCTATATCCTCGGGCTCGACGTCAACTTCGTGCAGATGTTCCTCAGTTCGCTGCTGGGCGGCGTGCTGGGCATCCTGTTCCTGATTCCGTTCCGGAAGTATTTCGTCAAGGAACAGCACGGAGAGTATCCGTTCCCGGAGGCTACGGCAACCACGCAGGTGCTGGTCAGCGGCGAGAGCGGCGGCAAGAGCCTCAAGACCCTGCTGACGGCAGGTCTGATCGGCGGTATCTATGACTTTGTGGTTTCGACGTTCGGCGCCTGGGCCGAGACGCTTTCGACGACGGTGATGCATTGGGGACAGGTCGTGGCCGACAAGGCCAAAGTGGTCCTGAAGATCAATACCGGCGCAGCCGTGCTGGGACTTGGATATATCATCGGCTTGAAGTATGCTTTCATCATCTGTTGCGGTTCGCTGCTTGTGTGGCTGGTCGCGATTCCGTTGATGGGTGCCTTCTGCGGCGGTGTGGATTTCCTCGGAATGAGTTTCTCCGACGCCATCTCCCAAATGTCTGCCGATGAGATCTTCCGCACTTATGCGCGGCAGATCGGTATCGGCGGTATCGCGACGGCGGGTATCATCGGCATTATCCGGCAGTCGAAGGTGATCAAGGACGCCGTGGGAATGGCGGTGCGCGAGTTCGGCAAGAAAGGTGACGGTGCTTCGGCCGGGAAGGCAGAGCGTACCCAGCAGGACATCCCGATGAAAACCGTGGTGTTCGGCATCGTGATCGCCTTGCTGGCTGTCTTCGCGTTCTTTGCTTTGGGCGGAGTGGTGCACAATGTGTGGCAGGCGCTCGTGGGGCTGCTGATCGTGGCCGTCATTTCGTTCCTGTTCACGACCGTGGCGGCCAACGCCATTGCCATCGTGGGTACCAACCCGGTGAGCGGCATGACCATCATGACGCTCATCATCACGGCGCTGGTGCTGGTGGCCTGCGGGCTGAAGGGCGACGCCGGAATGGTGGCCGCCCTGCTCATCGGCGGAGTGGTCTGCACGGCCCTTTCGACGGCCGGCGGTTTCATCACCGACCTGAAGATCGGTTACTGGATCGGCACGACGCCGGCGAAGCAGGAGACCTGGAAATTCCTGGGCGTGCTCGTGGCTGCCGCGACGGTGGCCGGTGTGGTGATCCTGCTCAACAAGACCTACGGTTTCGTGGGCGACGAAGCGCTGGTGGCGCCGCAGGCCAACGCCATGGCGGCGGTCATCAAGCCGATGATGGAAGGCGGCAGCGCGCCCTGGCTGATGTACGGCATCGGTGCGGTCATCGCGATCCTTCTGACAATTTTCAAAGTGCCTGCACTGGCATTCTGTCTTGGTATGTTCATCCCCATCGACCTGAACCTTCCGCTGTTGGTCGGCGGCGCGATCTCCTGGTTCGTCAGCACCCGCAGCAAGGACAAGGCTGTCAACGCGGCCCGTCAGGAAAAGGGTACGCTCATCGCATCCGGCTTCATCGCCGGCGGCGCACTGATGGGCGTGGTGAGCGCCATCTTGAAGTTCGCCAAGGTCGACTGGTTCCTCACCGACTGGAACGCCACCTACGGTGAGGCAATCGCCATCATCCCGTTCATCGCGATCATCCTCTATATGATCCGCGCATCCATGAAATTAGAGAAGAAATAGAATAATGAATCAGTTTTCACTTCTCTTGCCAGACTACGGTCCCTCCGGGACCTATCCCTCCCAAATCAAAGATTTGGGCCCCTCCCACTCACGGCTGCGTGGGCGCAGACGGTCTGGCAAGAGAAGTAAAAACTGATCAAAAAAGAGACCTATTATAGAAAGAAATGGAAACCGTAACCGATAAATTTATACGCTATATCTCGTTTGAGACGACGTCCGACGAGAACAGTACCACGCATCCGTCTAACCTGCTGGAGGTGAAACTGTCAGAACAACTTGTCGAGGAAATGAAGCAGATCGGCATTGCCGATGCGGCCGTCGATGAAAACGGCTATGTGATGGGGACGATTCCGTCGAATCTGGATCATGAGGTTCCGGTGCTCGGGTTCATCGCCCATGTCGATACATCGCCCGACGCTTCGGGCCGCGACATCAAACCGCAGTTCATCCACGATTACGACGGGACGGATATTCCGCTTCCCGGTGTGCCGGGTCTGGCCCTGCGCGTGGCGGATTTCCCGGAATTGCTCGACTATAAGGGACAGACCCTGATCACCACCGACGGCACGACGCTGCTGGGCGCCGACGACAAGGCGGGTGTGGCCGAGATTATGTATGTGGCTGAATACCTGATGAAACATCCTGAAGTCAAGCACGGAACCATCAAAATCGGTTTCACGCCCGACGAGGAGATCGGATGCGGCGTAGACTTCTTCGACGTCGAAAAGTTCGGAGCGGACTTCGCCTATACGATGGACGGCGGTGCGATCGGCGAACTGGAATATGAGAATTTCAACGCGGCTTCAGCGAAGCTGCACATTCAGGGATGCAATATCCATCCGGGCTACGCGAAAGGCAAGATGGTCAATGCCATTCTGGTAGGAATGGAACTGGAGGGGATGCTTCCCGTGGAGCAGCGCCCTGAGTACACAAGCGATTATGAAGGCTTTTTCCATATTACGGGATTTACCGGTACGGTGGAGGAGGCCTCGATCAGTTATATCATCCGCGACCACGACATGAAACGCTTCGGGCAGAAGAAGGTCCTGATGCAGGAAGTCGTCTCCTTTATCAATAAAAAGTATGGCGACATCGTGACCCTGGAACTGCGCGACCAATATTATAATATGCGTGAGATGGTGGAGCCGCACTACCATATTATCGAGAAGGCGATCCAGGCGATGGAGATGGCCGGCATCAAACCTAAGGTACAGCCGATCCGCGGCGGAACCGACGGCGCGCGGCTCTCGTTTATGGGTCTTCCTTGTCCGAATATCTTCGCAGGCGGCCATAATTTCCACGGTAAGCTGGAATTTGTGCCCGTAGAGAGCATGGAAAAGGCGGTTGAAGTGATCAAAAACCTGATTTTTCTATTTTCGAAGTAAATTTTTTGAAAAAAATTTTGTTTTCAAAAAAAACTGCTTACCTTTGCAGCCCGTTTCGGAAGAAACGACAAGTTCATTGACTTATTGGAGAGAGAAAACGAGGTATAAAACTGAAAGCAAAATAGATAGTTTGTTAATTGATATAGAGTTTTTCTGTACGATTAAGGGACTACAATTTCAAAGAAGGCATGCAAGAAATCAAGGCGAAAGCCATTATTTCTGAAGCATGATTCATCAAGACGAAGGAAGAAAGAGCGAACGGGGGATGCCTTGGCTTCTATAGGCGACGAAGGACGTGGTAAGCTGCGAAAAGCCGCGGGGATTGGCAAACACGAATTGATCCGCGGATGTCCGAATGGGG
>JAFRRF010000012.1 GCA_017428245.1 Bacteroidales bacterium | reverse complement strand
TGGCCGGCGAACCATTCGCGCAGCCGCCGCTCTTCTTCCGGCGTGGTCTCGGCATTGAGATACTTTTCGATCAATGCCCGGCGTGTGACTTTATCTTCCATCATCTTGGGATTTTCTTGAGTTCCTCGAGCAACTGGCGACGGGCCGACGAGAGGCTCGATTTGATGCTGTTCTTCGGCCGCCCCGTTGCAGCGGCGATTTCATCGAGGGAAAGATCGTATTCATTGCGCATCGTCAGGAACGTGCGTTGGGTTTCCGACAGTTTTCCGTACAGGTATTTCCGGATCCGTTCGTTTTCCTCGTCTTCCAGCCGCCCCGTTACGGGCGGGCTTCCCGCCTGTGCGCCGTTTTCCAACGGTTTGAAAAAGATCTTCCGTTTCCGGTAGTGGTTGACGCAGCCATTCTTCACCAGCCGGACGGCCAGCGCCTCGGCGTTTTGGATCGGATACCCCTTCTCGGAGAGCTCCCACAGCGTCACCAGCGCTTCCTGCACGATATCTTCCGGCTCGTCGCCGATGCCCGCTGCCAGCGTGAAGCGCCCGGCCAGCGCCACCAGCTTGTCCCGTACCCGGGTTGACAATTGTCCGAATTCCTGCGTGGTCATCATCGTGTTCCTACCCTATAAGTCGCAGAAACCGGACGAAAGTTAAAAAGAATGACGCGGCTACTTCTTTCCCGCCGCATTGCGGATGTGATCGAAATAGATATCTTGGATTTCGGGGATCTCGCCCAGGCCTTCCAGGCGGCAGTCCACCTGCAGGCCTTCCTTTTCGAGCGCTTCACGCCAGTCGACGGCGATGTCGTTGGAGGCGTGGTCGCCGGCCACGAAGAGCAGCGGAACGAGGGTTACCCGGCGGGCCTTGGCCGCCTTCAGCCGTGCCAGCATCGTATCGAAGGTCGGATAGCCTTCGATCGTGGCGACGTGGAACAGCGGATGCCCCTGGGCGGTGAACAGATAATCGATCTGGCTGTACGTGGCGGTTGCCGGCGTATAGGTGCCGTGGCCCACGAAAACGATGTGGGCTTTCTGCTTGGCATCGGCCGCATCGGCGTGCCGCCCGGCCAGAATCTCGCAGACCCGGGCGCAATCGTCGACCGAATAGAGCAGGGGCGTGCCGACACGCACCTCTTCGAAGAAGCCTTCCACACTGGCCACGTCGCGCCGCAGCGATTCCATCTCGGCTCCGTCGAGCAGCGTCGTGCTTTGGACAAACACGCGGGTAAAGCCGTCGGCCCGCAGCCGGATCAGCGCCTCGAGCGGTGTCAGCTTTTCAATCCCGCGTTCTTTGAGCTTTCGGATCACGATTCGCGAAGTATAGGCTTCCCGCACCGTCAGTTCGGGGAACTCCACCCGTGCTTTTTCATTAATGGCATCGATGGTTTTTCCCCGGGTCTCGTCATAGGTCGTCCCGAAATGCACCAGCAACAGTGCCTGCTTGTCCTGCGCCATGGCAGAAAGGCCCAGCGCCAGCAGCGCCGTGACCAGTATAATCAACTTTTTCATTTGAACCAGTGGAAGTTTGTCGCGCCGGCGGCTGTTTCAAAATGGTATTTGACGATACCCAGGTCGATATGGGTATAGCCAGCCAGGGAGAACAGGGCCCGGGCCTGAACGGAGCCGTCAGGGTAGAGGACAAACTTGAATTTTTGTTGGTTGATGGCTGTCGGCGCCAGCAGCGCGGCCTTCATTCCGGCGAGGAACCAGTCGGGAACGGACGATGAGCCGTCCGCGATCTCGTAAAACTTCTCCACGGGTTTGAGCGGATGCTGTACGCCCTGATTCAGGCCATAGCCAAGCGCGATGACGCAGTGGACGGTTTCCTCGCCAACCAAGGTGAAGGTTCCGGGAATCTTCTTGTAGGTAAGGCCGACCCAGCAGGTGTTGAGCCCGAGGGTTTGGGCCAGCAGCACCAGTTTCTCGCCATAGTAGCCGATGCGCTCTTCCGCCGCTTTCCCGGGCTCGGCGGCCATCACGAAATAGTTGCGGACGCCCGCGAACTGGCCGTATTTCCAAAGGCCGGCGGCAAAGGATTTCGGCTCGTCGGTCACCAGCTGGATGTGGAGATTCCCTTCGGCGTTGCAATGATCGACGCAGCCGCGCAGGGCGGCGATCTTTTCCGGCTCAAGCGCCTGGTCGGAGTATTTACGGACAGAATGCCGGGCGGCGATGGCTTCGAGAATAGTCATAACTTGCGAGAGTAAAGGATTATCTGTGCAAAGATAATGTTTTTCAAAAAAATGGCCCCGCAACTGGCAGGATCACGGGGCCGATACACACTATAATAAATGCTCTAAAGCTGAAGCGAGGAGCCGAGTGCGGATTACTCCGGATTTTTGGAGTGGTAGTAGTCGAGCGGTTCGCCGTTGATGGCGTCGCGGGTATGGTTCATCCAGATCTGACGGATGGAAGGAAGTTCGAGCAGGCCTTTCTCGATCATCGTGGAATTGTTGCAGGTAAAACCGGAGCCGTTGGCGCCGAAGAACACTTTCCAGCTGCAGTCTTCCACTTCGCCCTCGTCGTTGGCTTCGGCGAGGAGATCGGCGAAGGTATAGGTCTTGCCTTCGAACTTCTCGGGCAGGTCGTCGCCGGCCATGTCGTTGTGGCCGTGGTCGCCGTCGATCGACATCAGCGGGTGCAGATAGACCTTGAGGTTGCTCTTGTTCAGGTCGGCGTCGGCCATGCGCTCATACACGTGCGGCTTGAAGTTCTCCATCATATCGACGGTGCCTACGAAGTAGTGCGGATTGAGTTCCTGCAGGGCCTCTTCCAGCTGCGTGTAACGGATGTTGGCCTTGTAGGTGTCGTAAGAGTCGGGGTTGCCGTGGCCCATGAAGGCGACGATGTCTTTGGAAGCCTGGCTCTTGTAGAGGTTGTTGAGTTCCTTGGCGACGGCCGGGACGTCCTTGTCGGCATCCTGCAGAAGGGGAACGCCGAGCTTGAGGATGACGCGCGACAGATAGTCGTCGTCGATGTCGCCGTTGGCGTTGTTGGCGAAGTCCTTGATGTAGTTGATCACGCGGGTGTATTCCTCGCCCGGGATGACCTGGAGCGACTGGACCACGATTTCTTTGTACATCACGCCTTTCTGGGCGAAAGCGGTAAGCCAGAACGGCGGCGCATAGTAGTTGCGCACCTCGGCGCCGTCGGCGGCGTTTTCACCGGCCGCAGCCCGGTTGATGCAGATGGCGGAAGAGAAGGACAGATACACGTCGTAGTCCGAGAAAGCACTCTGATAGGCGCTGACCGTCGCGTCGAATGCATCGAAGGCCTGCTGCCAGGTGGAGCCGAAGGCGACCAGCAGGATGGCCTTGTTGTTCTTCTTGTTTTTCTTGACCGTCTCGTTGACGGCTTTCTGGTAAGCGGTGTAGTTGTATTCATTGTTCTCGCGCGGTTCGCAGGAGGAGAATCCGAATACAAGCCCTGCCAGCAGGGCGAAAGTCAAAAGTTTAGTTTTCTTCATATTGTTTTGTGTTATAATTGTTGTTGATGGTTTCATTGAATTTGCCGCTGAGTTTCCGGCCCTGGTTGAACCGGACGGTCAGGCCGAGATAGACGGTCGTGCCGGGCGTCGTGGTGCCCAGGTGCAGGCCGTGCGGCGTACGGTCCACATAATTGAAAATGTTGTCTACTCCGGCTTCGACCCGCCAGGCCGTGCGCTTCGAATGTCCGAAGTCGTGTCCGGTCGAAATGCGCCAGATCTGGTAGCCTTTGCCGTCGCCGTCGATCTGATAGTGGCGTTTGGAGGACATCCGGCCGTAAAGGCCCGCACTCAGCCTGTAGTCGGGCGAGAAGCGGTGGTTCCAGGTCACGAAGAGGTTCCCCTTGTGGTGCGCCGTGCCGTCGATGGTCACCTGGCGCATCCGGTCGTGGTCGGCGTCGTACTGGTTGGCGTCGGTGTCGAGCCAGCTGTAGCCCAGGCCGAAGGCCCAGTCGCGGAAGCTGTAGCGGGCGCTGAAGTCCACGCCCAGCGTGCGGGCGTCGTCCACGTTCTGGTATTGCCGGGTCCGGACCGGATCGTATTGGATGATGTATTCGGCGGGTGCGTCGTAGTTGGGGATTGTCACAAGGGTGATCATGTCTTTCACCCGGTTGTAGTAGCCCGTCAGGTTAAGGCTCAGTCCCGAAAGCGTGTATTCTCCGCCCAGAGAGAAATAATTGCTGGTCTGCGGGCGCAGCCCCAGGTTGCCCAGATAGAGATAGGTGCCGCTCATCTGCTTGACATAGCGGTAGTGCAGTTCCTTGGGCGTCGGGGTCTTGAATCCCTGGCTCCAGGTGGCACGGATACGCCAGGGCAGGCCCAGGGCCAGCATGGCGGAGACCTTTGGGGTGACTCTCACGCCGAACTGCCCGTTCCAGGTGAGCCGGGCGCCGCCGGCCAACTGGAGCCGGTTCCGGCCGAAATCGTGCTGCCATTCGTCCTGGGCATACAAGGCCGCCGTCCAGTCGCTGACGGTGCCGCCCACGACGCGGGTGGGAGCATAGAGCCAGTCATACCGGTACTCGATACCTGTGTTGAGCAGATTGTCGGCAGGCAGCCGGAAGATGCCTTTCAGGCTGGCCATGGCCCGGCGCTGGTCGCTCTGCATTTCGGTCTGGCCGGGGAGGTAGGGGAAATAGGGATAATAGATCGTACCCTTGCTCTTTTCGTAGTCTTCCACGAGCGTGGTGGCCGTGAAATAATACATATAGGCGTGGCGGTTCCAGTCGAGGTCGAAGGTTACCACATCGGTGGCGTTGGGCTTCCACTTGGCACCTGCCGAGGCCGAGGCGTTGCGGTACTGCAGGTCGTAAGTATGTACGTCGAACTGGGCGTATTTGCCGTTGGGCCGGTAGATGCGCTTGCCGTAGATGGTGCCGCCGGCATAGAGTTCCAGTTTGTCAGAGGCGGCGAAAGTGATCTGTTCGCCGACCTGGGCGTTGGTGTGCCGGTTCACGGTCTTGTTCTGCGAGTCGGTGATGGGCTCCTGCGTACCCGGAGTGTGTTCCACCGAAGTGTTCTGCCAGCCGTCGGAATGCTGGAGCTGGAAATTGGTGAGCGAGCTGAAACGCCCGTATTTCAGACCGATGGCGTTGTGCTGGCGGATGTCGTTGTAGGATCCGTAGCGCGTACTGTTTTCCAGCAGCAGCCCTTCTTCCCGGTGCTTGCGCGTGATGATATTGATGACGCCGGCAATGGCGTCGCTGCCGTAAAGAGCCGACGAAGCGCCCTTGACGATTTCGATCTTTTCGATATTGCGGGGATCGATGAGCGAAAGGTCGTTTTCCCCGCCCACGTCGCCGTGGATGCGCTTGCCATCAATGAGTATGAGGATATAGCTGTTGCCCAGGCCGCCGAGCTGCATATGCGAGCCCATGTCGTCTTCATTGAAAGCGAAGGCGGAGGTCAGACCCGAGAGGATGTCCTCCAGGGAGCGGCCGGCATAGTTCTCCAGCATCCGGCCCGAGATGACTTCCGTCTGGACGGGAACGTCCTTGAGCAGGTGCAGGGTGCCCGTCGCCGTGACGACAGTTTCCGGAATCGTATCCTGCAGGTACGATTGCGCCGACAACGTGACGGTCAGGCACAAGGCCCATCCGATGAGCAATAACGCGCGAATCTTCATTTTTCCGCTCCCGCTTGTTCCTGAGCGGGCGAATCTTTTTCTCGTTCCGGCAGGTCTTCTGGCTTTCCCCGGTCCGCTCCGCCTTCCCAAGCCTTGCAGCCGGAACGCCTTCAGAAAGGCGGCGTGCTGCGCTCAGTGGCGATTTTGAAACGGACCCCGAATGGGGATCACAGCTGCAGGTACAGCCCCGGTCTTTCACCGGGTTCCCTTGCGCCGGACACATATATAATGGTCCGGTTACCAAAACGGCTACAAATATATAAAAAAAACGACAAACAGAGCGTTAAAGCTGCGATTCCAGCAGCCTGATGAGTCTCTCCAGAAAACGGCTGTCCTTAGATCTGCGGACTGCTTCGGCGGCGGAGACTTCGTGGCATTCTTTCAACAGGCTGAAAAAACAGTCCTTTTGTGCGGTGGTGATTGCCGCATCGCGTATGATGGCACAGACCTCATAGTTGAGATACAGGCTCCGGTTGTCGAAATTGCCGGAGCCGATCCAGCATTGGGCGTCGTCGCAGAGAAATACCTTGCTATGGTCGAGGCGGGGAAGATATTCGTAAATGCGGATGCCGGCTTCCAGCAGTTCCGGAAAAAACGATTGGTTGGCGAGGTCCATGAAGCCGTGGTCGGTCTTTTTCGGGACGATGATACGGACATCGACGCCGCGGGACGCAGTTGTTTTCAGGGCGGAAACAAGGGTGTCGGGAGGACAGAAATAGGGGGTTTCGATATATGCGTAGGTTCGGGCCGATTGCAGGGCTTCGAGGTATTTTTTAACGAATACAGGGTAGGCAGGCCCGCCGGTGACGATCTCAATCCCGTCGTCCGGCAGGGAAGCGGGAGATTCCTCCGGCGCCCCTTTGCCGCCCCGTGCCGTCCACATCCGGTAGAACACGCGTTCCAATTGTGTCACGGACGGGCCCTCGAGCCGCAGATGCGTGTCACGCCAGCGATAATGGTAATCGTCGGCCAGGTTCATCCCGCCCAGGTAGCCGATCCGGGAGTCGATGACCGCGATTTTACGGTGGTCACGCTCGTTGATGTCGGAGAGGGCATCCCAACTGTCAAGATCTGTGAAATAGCGCACTTCGACACCGGCTTTTTCCATCTCGGTGAAAAATTGCTTGGGCATAAAGCCGTGGGCGACGTTTTCGACGATAAGCCGGATCGGAATTCCTTCCCCTGCCTTGCGCAAAAGGACGTCGCGGATTTCGCGGCCCGAAGCGTCGTCGGCGAAGTGATAATACTCCAGACAGATCGATGAACTGGCCTGCTCCAAATCAGCCTTCAGCAACTCCCATTTCCGTTCGCCCGAATGGATGATCTCCAGTTTAGGGGCGGCGTTCGCCGGACTGCCGAGCGTGAGCATCAGCAAAAAGAGCAGGATGGACGAGTTCTTTACCAAGGGTTACAAGATATGGAGAAGCAACAAAAAAAGTAAAACAAGAAACACCATCACGATTTCGGCCAGGCGGTTGACCAGGGTGGCGCGCTCCATGTCGGCAGTGGTGAGCGGGCGGTCGTTCTCTCCGATGAAGGGTTTGACGACTTCTTCACCGAAATAGTTGTGTGGACCTCCGAAGCGGCAGTCGAGGATGCCCGCCAGGGCAGCTTCGGGCCAGCCGGAGTTGGGGCTGAGGTGCTGGGGGCCGTATTTGCGTACGAAGGGCAGCAGGCCGAGCCGTCCCGAGACCATCAGCATCAGGAAGGCCGTGAGCCGCGCCGGAATCCAACCGGCCGCGTCGTCGAGCCGGGCGGCGAAACGTCCGAATTCGAGATACCGTTCGTTGCGGTAGCCGATCATCGAATCGAGGGTGTTGATCATTTTGTAGGCCATCATCCCCGGGACGCCGAGGATCGCCAGCCAGAACAGCGGGGCAATGACGCCGTCGTTGAGGTTTTCAGCCAGCGTTTCGAGGGCGGCCGTCCGGACTTCCTGAGCCGAGAGTTCCGATGTGTCACGGCCTACGATGCGGGCCACTTGCCTGCGGCCTTCTTCGATCGATCGGTCGACGGCCCGGAAAACTTCGCGCACTTCACGGATGAGCGTGGTACCGGCGAGACAGAAAAAAACCAGCGCACCTTCACATACATATTGCAGCGTGTGGCCGATTTGCAGCGCCTCCGACAAGACACGCATCCCGGTCAGCAAACCAATAGTTACCAGGAAAACGCCGGCGACCAGGACGATGGCGAGCCACATCCCCTTGTGCCGCCGGTTGTCGCCCTTGTTCCATCGTTTCTCGCCTGCAGCGATCAGTTTGCCGAAGCCCACGACCGGATGCGGCAGCCAGACCGGGTCGCCCAGGATGAGGTCGGCCAGCCAGCCGGCGAAGAATGCGATGAGATGGTTCATTGGACGCTACATTTCAAATACTGCCGGACGGCTTCCACCAGCAGATCGTTTTCTTCCGGCGTCTGTGTGGCGATGCGGAAATACCTCCCGTCCAGCCCCTCAAAGTTGGCGGCATCACGGATGAGCAGGCCGTGCTCTTCCGCCAGCCATTGCTTGAGATTGGCGGCCCGTCCGTGGTCGAGGCGGCAGAGGAAGAAATGCGTCCGGGTCGGCAGGGCCGAAATGCCGGGAATGGCGTCGAGATCACCGCGCAGCCGCTCCGTCTCCCGAAGCAGGGCCGGCCGGTCGATGGGGGAGATGTCGGGATGACTGCACAGGAACAGGCCCGCTTCGATGGCCAGGGCATTGACCGACCAGGGCATGCGTACGGCGCGTAAAAGTTCAAGCAATTGCGGATTGGCGGTAATGTAGCCCAGCCGGAGGCCCGGCATGGCGTAGCGTTTGGTCATCGAGTGGAACTGGACGACATTGGGCAACGTCACGGCCTCCGCCGTGCTCAGCAGCGGCTCCTGCGTAAAAAAACCATACGACTGGTCGATGACGAAAACCGTTTCCGGATGCGCTTCAATCGTCTTTACCAATTCATCTTTCGGAATGACCTCTCCCGTCGGATTATTCGGATTACAGAGCCATACTGTCGTGCGCTGGCCTGGCGGAGCGGCAGGTTCTTTCAGTTCGGGGCTTGTCCCCGGACTGAAAAGGTTCTTCCGCGCGCAGGGAATCATTTGGTGATTATAGAGCTTGCAAGCGTCGCCATATTCGCTGAAAGTGGGCTGGAGGATGGTGGTCTGGCTGCCGGCGAAGGCGTGGGCGGTGAGGTAGATGGCTTCGGTGGCGCCGGAAGTCACGCAGACGGCGGCGGAATCGATGCCCAGCCGGTCGGCGAGGGCTTTTTCCAAGGTGTAGGGCTCGGGCTCGGGATAATGGCCGATGGCATCGAGACGCGTGCGGAGATGCGCTTTCAGCGGCGCGAGATCCACGTGACCGTAGACATTCGAGCTGAAATTCGCCCGGATGGGCCGCCCGAAGCGGTATGCGTCGTCCCCGTGCCCTTGAATCATCGCTTTCCTTTCAGAATGTCGTAGAGCAACGGCACGTCCACGTACCTGCGCACGTGCGCGGCCAGCTTGTCGTATTGCGTCTCCTTGAAGGCGTGATAGTCGAACTGCGCGGCGGCTTCCGTGAGTCTGGCGCTGTGCGGCGCCAGCAGCCGGTCGATGAACGCTGGATTGTCGAGCAGTCCGTGCAGATAGCTGCCCATGCACTTTTCGTCTACGAAACAACCGTCGTCGTGACCGTCTTCCAGCCGGTTGAGCGGCGTGAAGATGCTCCCTTCCACGGGAATCGTCTCGCCCATATGGATTTCGTACCCTTCGAACGGGAAACGGCCGGCCTGTGCGGAGTCGGCTATTGCGAAGCGGACCTGGCGGGTAACCTTGTCGGGCAGCATCTCCGTGATCATCGGCAGCAGCCCCAGTCCGGGCATCGCTTCGATCGGGCCTTCGATGTGGTGAGGGTCGCGGATCTGGACCCCCATCATCTGGTAGCCGCCGCAGACGCCCAGAATGGTCGCCCCTTCGCGACGGGCCCGCAGGATGGCCTGCGCCACGCCGTTGCGCCGGAGTTCATACAAGTCGTCGAGGGTGCTCTTGCTGCCCGGCAGAATGAGGATGTCGGCCTTGGCCAGCTCATCCACGTTGTTGCTATAGAATAGATGGACCCGGGGATCGCGCTCCAGCACGTTGAAGTCCGTGAAATTGCTGATGTGGCGCAGCAGAACCACCGCCACGTTGATCTTGCCCCGTTGTGCCGCCGCCGACTTGGCCGCCAGCGCCACGGAATCTTCCTCCTCGATATGGATATCGTGGTAGTAAGGGACTACGCCCAGTATGGGAATGCCGCAAAGCTCTTCCAGCATCCGGCGCCCTTCTTCAAAGAGCCGCAAGTCACCGCGGAATTTATTGATGAGGATACCCTTGACGTACTTCCGCTCCTCGGGCCGCAGCAGCATCACCGAGCCGTATACGCTTGCGAAGACACCGCCCCGGTCGATGTCGCCCACCAGGATGATGTCAGCGCCCGCATGCATCGCCATCGGTACGTTCACCAGGTCGGAATCACGCAGGTTGATCTCGGCCAGACTTCCGGCGCCTTCCATCACGACGGGGTTGTGGCGCGCTGCCAGGCGGTCGTAGGCCGCATAGACGGCGTCGCGCAGTTCCTCACGGCCTTCCTTGCGGAAGTATTCGTATGCATCGCGGTTGCCGATGGGCTTCCCGTTGAGCACAACCTGCGAAGTGTGGTCGCTCTGGGGTTTCAGCAGCAGGGGGTTCATATCGGTGTGGCAGGGAACGCCGGCCGCTTCGGCCTGCACGGCCTGTGCCCGTCCGATTTCCAGCCCTTCGGGTGTGGCGAAAGAATTGAGCGCCATGTTCTGCGCCTTGAACGGCGCCGGATTGTAGCCGTCCTGGCGGAAAATCCGGCAGAAAGCGGTGGCGATGATGCTCTTGCCTACGTCGCTGCCGGTTCCGGCGAACATCACGGGATGCAGGCGCTCGTTCATTTCCGGTTTTTGTAGGCGAAGGCTTTCCATCGTTCTTCGGGCCAGTCCTGGCGGGCCAGTTCGCAGCGGGCCATGACGAAGAACAGGTCGGAAAGTCGGTTGATGTATTGCAGGATTTCTTCGGGGACGGAATCCCGGCGGTTCAACGCCCAGAGATGCCGCTCTGCGCGGCGGCATACGGCCCGTGCCAGCTGCAGTTGTGCCGCCAGCGGCGTGCCGCCCGGCAGCAGGAAGTGCAGGCCCGGTCCGGCCTGTTCCGTCAGCGCGTCGATTGCCGCTTCGCAGTCGGCCACCAGATTCTCCGGCAGCTCATTCGGGTTTTTCGCCCGCTCGGCCGACGGGGTCGCTACAAGGCTCATCACCGTCATCAGATTCTGCTGAATATGATGCAGTCCTTCGTCCCACTGCATTTCCGTCATGCCCGGTTCGACCGGGCATCGGAGCATTGCCCGGACCACGCCGATCTGGCAGTTCAGTTCGTCCAGGTCGCCGTTGGCCTCGATGCGGATGTCGTCTTTCGGTACGCGGGAACCGCCGTGTATGCCCGTGGTTCCGCTGTCACCGGTCCGTGTATAAATACGTTGTGTCATCGTTTAATGCTGGATGGACATCAGCCGGAGATACTTCAATACCATATCGCACCAGACCGGGTCACCGGGGTACTGATAGCGGCAGTTGCCCTTCGGGTCTTCGGTGAAGATCGTTTCGCCGTTACGGGTCAGTTTCACCCATCCGCGCGGCGAGAGTTTATAAAGGTCGTCCCCTTCCACGGCGTTGATTACGGCCTGCGGGTCCCACATCTTCTGGCCCGTATCGCAGTTGAGGAACTGATAGGTCCATTTGATGGGATGGCAGTCAGTCCAGTCCAGGTCGGCGATGACCTGTTCCGGCCGGTAATCGAGCGGATCGCCTACTTCTCCCGGAGAAAAGACCACGTCAACTTCCTTAGGAAGCAGATCGAAGAACTTGAGTGAAAAGTCAATGGCCTGCAGGAAGTTGTAGTCGGGCTCGACCGCCTTTCCGAAAACGCCGCCCATCGCATAGATGGTTTTTACCTTGGATCGTACCAGTTCGACGCCGTTCAGGGGTGAGTACTCGTCCGGGCCGGATTCGAGCAGGTTGGCCAGCGACGTGACAAAACCGATGGATGCGATGGTCACCGACCGGTCCGGCTGCTCGCTGAGGAGCTTGCGATAGAGTTTATAGGCTTCCATATAGGATCCGTTGTCTCCGACGGAGCGCTTGAACATCAGGTCGGCGTCGATCGTCCGGGCGTAGGCCAGATTGTGGTAGGGAATCCAGACGGGCGGATTCTTTACGCCGTCGGTTTCCAGTCCGATGGGAATGTCCGGATAGCCGTAGTACATATTCATCGCATCCACGATGTCGGCATTGGCCTTGCCCATCCGGTCCACGATCACGCCAAGCAGCTTGCAGCGCTGCATATCCATATATCGATAAAGCATCATCAGGGCGAACAAGTCGTCGGTAGAACTGCCCATATCTGTATCGAGAATGATGCGGATGTCCTCCTGCTCGTAGTTGCTCTTGACGTTGATCTGCTTGGCCAGGTCATACACGGTGTGCTGTCCGTTTTCGCGGGCGAAAGCCAGTGCCGCTTCCAGACTGTCTTCCGGGAAAACACGGGAACTGTCGAAATAGTATTTTCCATTTTCGGGATTATACCAGCCACCCACGACATTGTTGTGTTCGTGTGCGTGTTTGATAACGGCGGGGAGGCTCTTCCTGTCAAAGCTGTTCTGCGTGGCGGCATACGAGACGGCCAGCCCCTGGGCCGGCTGGCGGAGCGAGTCAAGGCTGAGGGTGAAACCCTCGGGATACATCTGGCCCATCGCCCAAAGGACGCTGACCAGTTCCTTGTCGGAGACCCGCGGCTGATTCTGGGAAAAGGCCGCCGTCGGCAGTGTCAGCAGCAGGAAGAAGAGAAAATACTTTTTCATAGAGGTTCGGTTTATGGTTTGTTCTAATCGATTCAATTTTCAAAGATACGAAAAAACGGCGGTCTTCTTAGCGAAAATTACGTATCTTTGACCATTCGGAGACAGTAATCATTCAGTATATGAAACGTATCATTGTCACTTTATTGTTGCTGACCGCCTGTCTTTGTGGCGGTACGGCACTGGCCCAGGTGTCGGAATCGGCGGAATGGGCCAGCCGTATCAAGGCCGAAGGCCTGAGTAATTCCAAAATCGAAGAGCTTTCGCAGTATATGACCGACTATCTCGGCTCGCGTCTCACGGCATCCTGCCAGAAACGCCGCGCCGACAGTCTCGTCGTTGAAAAACTCAAGGAGTACGGTTTCTCCAATCCCCGTTCCGCCTTCGCGATGGAATTTCCCCGCGGCGGCTGGGATGTGGTCAAAACCTATGCGGCCATGACCGCGCCGTACTACTGCGCTTTCACCGTCAATCCCAAGGCCTGGTCGGGGAGCACCGATGGTCTGGTCAAGGGTGAATGCGTTGTATTCAACGTACAGTCCAAGGAAGATTTGGAGAAATACCGCGGCAAGATTGCCGGCAAGATCCTGCTGATGCCTTCCACCCAGACGGTCGACATCAATTTCGAACCCCTTGCCTCGCGCTATCAGGAGGAGGAACTGGAAGCCCTGAAAACCGACAACCGCGCCACGCCGCGCAACCGCTACGGTGGCCGGATGAATTTCGACTACCGTGCGATGATGGAGCTCCGTCGGCTGACCAATGAATTCTGCGCCAGCGAGAAGCCGCTCTGCATCGTTTCCGGCAGCGGTTCCTTTAATGTGCCGAGCGGGACGGGCGTCAACTACAAGGCGGGCGATCCTGAGCCTGTTCCTGAGATTACGATGCCCCTCGAAGACCATGGCCGCATGGTCCGCCTGATCGAAAAAGGCCATAAGGTCGAGATGGAACTCGAACTGATCAACCGCTTTACCGACGACCGCGAGGTCCACAATATCTATGCGGAGATTCCCGGCACCGATCCCAAACTGAAGGATGAGATCATCCTCCTCGGCGGTCACTTCGACTCCTGGCACGGCGGCACCGGCGCTGCCGACAACGCCTCCGGCTGCATCGTGATGATCGAAGCGATGCGCATCCTCCAGGAACTGGGCTTCAAGCCCAAGCGCACCATCCGCCTGGCGCTGTGGGGCGGCGAGGAGCAGGGTCTTTACGGCTCGCGGGGCTATCTGGAGCAGTATCTTTTCAAAGACCAGAAAAAGCTGCCCGGCTTCGACAAGTTCGCCCTTTATCTCAATATGGACAACGGTTCGGGCCGTTTCCGCGGCATTTACCTGGAGCGGAACGACGCTGCGTTCCCCTTCTTCGAGGCCTGGATGAAATACATCGAATCGATCGGATTCCAGTATCTGTCGCCCCGGACCACCGGCGGCACCGATCACCAGACCTTCACCCGCTTCGGCCTCCCGGCCTATCAGTTCATCCAGGATGAACTCGAATACTTCCGGACCTACCACACCATCATGGATACCTATGAGCGTCTTTCGCTCAGTGACCTTCGGGTTGACGCCACCATCGTGGCCTGGCTGGCCGCCTGCGCCGCCAACGATCCCGGCCGTATCCCGGTGTATCCCGTCAACCTGAACCAGCAGCCCCGGCCGTTCTAAGCGATGAGCGATCCGAAGATCTTTGTGGCCGGGCTCGGCCCGGGAAGCGAAGGTGATGTGACGCCCGCCGTAATCGAAGCGATCCGGCGCTCCGATGTCATCATCGGTTATCAGTATTATTTCCAATTCGTGAAACCGTATCTGACGCCCCATACGGTTTGCGTCGATACGGGTATGAAGAAAGAACGCGAAAGGGCCGAAGAGGCTTTCGCGCAGGCCGAGTTGGGAAAAGTTGTCTGCGTCGTCAGTTCCGGCGACGCCGGCATCTATGGCATGGCGCCGCTCATATGGGAGATGAAACGCGAACGCGGCAGCCAGGTCGAGATCGAAGTGCTGCCCGGCATAAGCGCCTTCCAGAAAGCCGCTTCGCTGCTCGGAGCACCGATCGGCCACGATCTCTGCATCATTTCGCTCTCCGACCTGATGACGCCCTGGGAGACGATCGAGCGCCGCATCCGCGCTGCCGCCGTCGCCGATTTCGTCACAGCGGTCTATAATCCCAAGAGCCACGGCCGCTACTGGCAGCTGTACCGCCTGCAGGAAATCTTCCTGCAGCACCGCGATCCCGCCACACCGGTGGGCTTCGTCCGCCAGGCCGGCCGCGACGACCAGCAAGTGACGGTCACGACCCTGGGCGAATTCGATCCGGAACAGGTTGATATGTTTACCGTAGTCCTGATCGGCAACTCCCAGTCCTATTGCTTCGAAGGCAAGTTCATCACCCCCCGCGGTTATTACCGCGAAAACCGGGGCGATGAAGCCAAGGGCATCGGCCAGGAGATCATGATCGAGAGCTTCCGCACAATCGAAAAAGAACTGC
Organism: Bacteroidales bacterium; assembly: GCA_017428245.1. Classification (GTDB taxonomy): domain Bacteria; phylum Bacteroidota; class Bacteroidia; order Bacteroidales; family UBA932; genus Cacconaster. The sequence goes on along the minus strand of JAFRRF010000012.1, from coordinate 32,157 downwards.
GCAACCCCGAGATTCCGCTCGGAAAGAAATGGGCGCTGCTCCACGCCATCCACACCACGGCCGACTTCGACATGGAGAATATTCTCCAGGTCGACGACGGGGCCGTGGAAACGCTCTACGCGGGCTTTGCGGAAGGCCGCATCCGGACCATCGTGACCGACGTCACGATGGCTGCGTCCGGCATCCGCAAAGGCGCGCTGCAGCGGCTCGGCGTGGAAGTGAAATGCTATCTCTCCGATCCGCGTACGGCAGAAATGGCTGCCGAAAAGGGAATCACCCGCACCCAGGCCGGCATCCGCCTGGCCGTGGCCGAGCATCCCGACGCGCTGTTCGTGTTCGGCAACGCGCCGACCGCGCTGATGGAACTCTGCCAGCAGATCCGTCTCGGGAAGACCCATCCGGCCGGTATCGTCGCCGCGCCGGTCGGGTTCGTTCACGTGCGCGAAAGCAAGCATATGGTCAAGCCGTTCCGTAATATACCTAAATTGATTGTTGAGGGAAGGAAAGGAGGCAGTAATCTCGCTGCCACACTGGTCAACGCGATTCTCTGTTTCAATGACGCCGAGGATTTAAAACCGGGACGCGATGTCTAGGCAGCATTTCTATGTCATTGGAATGACCGACGAGCGGGAGGTATGGTTCCCGCCCCAGGTCTGCGATGTCATCTCAAGGGGCCGTGTTTTTTCGGGCGGAAAGCGCCATCATGAGATTGTGGCGCCCCTTCTGCCGGAAGGTTCATGCTGGATCGACATCACGGTTCCGCTCGAAGCGGTGTTCCGACAATACGCCGGCTGTCCCGAAATAGTTGTTTTCGCCTCGGGTGACCCGCTCTTCTTCGGATTCGCCAACACACTCCGCCGGGAACTCCCTGAAGTGGAGATCACGGTTTTCCCGTCGTTCAATTCCCTGCAGCTGCTGGCCCATCGGATGCAGTTGCCGTATGCCGATATGCGGACGGTGTCGCTGACCGGGCGGTCCTGGGACGGCTTCGACGAAGCCGTCATCCGGGGCGAACGGCTCATCGGCGCGCTGACCGACCGGCACAAGACACCGGCGATGATTGCCCGCCGTCTGCTCGACTACGGCTACGACAACTATCGGATGACGGTCGGGGAGTGTCTGGGCAACCAGGCGTCCGAGCGGGTGCGCACTTTCGCCTCGCTCGACGAAGCCGCCGCTGCCGACTGCGCTTTTCCGAACTGCCTGATCCTTGAGCGGACCGCCCTGCGGCCGCATCCCTTCGGCTTGCCGGAACAGGATTTCGCCCTGCTCGACGGCCGGGTGAACATGATCACCAAGATGCCCATCCGGCTGCTGACCCTCAGCCGGCTCGATCTGGCGCAGCGTACGTCTTTCTGGGACGTCGGTTTCTGTACCGGTTCGGTTTCCATCGAAGCCCGGCTTCAGTTCCCGCAACTGAAAGTCACTTCGTTCGAAATCCGCGAAGCAGGCCGCGAACTGATGGAGAAGAACGCCCGCAAATTCGGGGCGCCGGGCATCCAAGCCATCATCGGCGACTTCCTGGAAGCCGATCTCAGCGGCCTGCCCGCCCCCGACGCCGTCTTCATCGGCGGCCACGGCGGCCGGCTGCCCGAAATGCTCCGTCGCATCGACAGCGTCCTGCTCCCCGGCGGCGTCATCGTCTTCAATGCCGTCAGCGACGAAAGCCAGCAGCTCTTCCGCGAAAGCGTCGCCGCCGTCGGCCGCCGTCTCACCGGCGAAATGCGCGTCGCTGTCAACCAGTTCAACCCCATCACCATCCTCCGTGCCGAATGACCCATACCGCCATCATCCTTGTCTCTGAATCATCGATATCATTAGCTAAACGCGTAGCTGCGGAGCTGCAAAGCGTCATATATACGAAAAACGAAGTGCCAGGATGTACGGCGATTGGTCCCTACGCTCCTTTTTTGAAGGATCATTGGCAGGACTTTGACGCCGTAATCTTCATCGGGGCACTAGGCATCTGCGCCCGCAGCATTGCCCCGGCGCTGAAGAATAAATATCGAGACCCGGCGGTCGTCTGTATTGACAGTACCGGCAGATTCGTCATTCCCGTCGTCTCCGGCCACGTCGGCGGTGCCAACGACCTGGCACGCCGCCTCGCTGCGCTCCTCGGCGCCGAAGCCGTCGTCACCACCCAGAGCGATAACGAGGGTCTCTGGGCTCTCGATACCCTCGACCGGACCTACGGCTGGCAAGTGAAAGCGACGCCGGCCCAGATGAACCGCGCCGTCTTCGCCTTCGTGCAGAAACAGCCTACGGCCCTGCTGCTGGAAATCCGCGACAAGGGCACGGCTGCCCTCGAGCAGACCAAACCCGAACACGTGCGGGTCTTCTATCGCCGCGAAGATCTCGATCTGACCCGCTTCGGCCTGCTGATTGCCGTCACGCCGCGTACATTGCCGGATATACCGGAAGGTCTGCCGGTGCTGGCGTTCCGCCCGCCGGTGCTCCATCTGGGTTTCGGCTGCCGGAAGCAGTGCGATCCGGCCGGAATTCCCGAAGCCATTGCGGCGAAGTTGCTTGAAACCGGATTCGTCGCGGAGTCCGTCGCGACCGTGGGAACCATCGAACTGAAGAAAGACGAGCCCCTGCTGCAGGCGCTGCTTGCCTGCTGGCCCTGGTCCCGCCCGGAAATCTATCCGGCTGAGACCCTGGCCGCCATCGACGTGCCGAACCCTTCGGAGAAAGCCCTGGCCGCCACCGGCAGCGCCGGCGTGGCTGAGGCTGCCGCGCTGGAAAGCGCGCACGGCGGCCCGCTGCTCATCGAAAAGCAGAAAGGCCGGCTCACCGAAGGCGGCGACTTCACTTTTGCGCTGGCGTTGGATGCCGCTTCGGTCCGCGCCGGCCACATTGAAATCGTCGGCGCCGGTCCCGGCGACCCGGAACTGGTTTCGGTACGCGGCAAGCGTTTCCTCGAGCAGGCCGACCTGATCCTGTACGCCGGCAGTCTTGTTCCGGTGGAACTCACGCACTATGCAAAGCCCGGCTGCACCGTCCGCAGTTCCGCTTCGATGGATCTGGAAGAGCAGTTCGCCCTGATGAAGGAGTACTACGACCGCGGCCTGCTGGTCGTACGGCTCCATACCGGTGATCCGTGCATTTACGGGGCGATTCAGGAGCAGATGGCGTTCTTCGACCGGTACGGCATGCGCTATCACATCACGCCCGGCATTTCGGCCTTCCAGGCCGCTGCCGCTGCGCTCCGCTCGCAGTTCACCATTCCCGAGAAGGTTCAGACCATTATTCTCACCCGTGGCGAAGGCCGCACGCCGATGCCCGAGCGGGAGCAGTTGCACAAGCTGGCGCAGTCGCAGAGCACGATGTGCATTTATCTGAGCGCCGCCATTGTGGAAGAAGTGCAGGCCGAGCTCCTGCAGGCTTATCCGCCCGAGACACCTGTGGCTGCCTGCTACAAGCTCACCTGGAAGGAAGAAAGAATCTATCGTGGCCAATTGAAAGATCTGGCGAAGATCGTCCGCGAAAACAATCTGACGCTGACCACCCTCCTGGTCGTCGGCGATGCCATCGGCAACCGAGAAGGCCTTTCGCGGCTCTATGCCCACGAGTTTAAGCATTTATTTAGAAAATGATCCTGATTCTCGGTGGAACGACGGAGGGACGGCTGGCAGTGCGGGTGGCCGATGGGGCGGGTTCGCCGTATTGGTATTCGACGCGGGGGGATCTGCAGCAGATTGAGTGCAAGAACGGGACGCATATCACCGGGGCGCTCGATGAGGCTGCTATGAGCGCGTTCTGCCGGGATCACGACATCCGTCTTCTGATCGATGCCGCGCATCCTTTTGCCACCGAACTCCACCGTACCGTCGCCTCCGTCGCCGAGTCGCTCGACCTCCCGGTCGTTCGTGTGGAGCGGGTTTATACCGACGGGAGCGGCGAGCCCGGCTCCGACCGGACATCGCTCCGCTGGTGCGACGATTACGCCGATGCCATCCGAAAAATGGAGGCCGACGGCATCACGCGGTTGCTGGCGTTGACCGGGGTTCAGACTATCGGGAAACTGCGGCCGTACTGGTCGGCCCACGACTGCTGGTTCCGCATCCTGCGGCGCAACGAGTCGCTGGAGAAAGCCGTCGGGCAAGGTTTTCCGGTAGAACGGCTGGTGTATTACGAAGAAGTGGACGATGCGTCGTTGATAGCCCGGCTGCAGCCGCAGGCCGTCCTGACGAAGGAAAGCGGGGAATCGGGCGGTTTCAACGAGAAAGTCGCGGCCGCGCAGGCGGCCGGGATTCCGGTGTATGTGGTCCGTCGACCGGCGTTGCCGGCCGGCTTCGAGACCGTCACCGGCGAGCACGGACTGCGGAAGGCCATCGAGCGGCTGGCACCCGGCTTCTTCCCGCTCCGCAGCGGTTTCACGACCGGTGCCTGCGCCACCGCCGCCGCCAAAGCCGCCCTGCTCTCGCTCCTCGGCCAACCCGTTGGAGAGAACGTTGAAGTATTGTTCCCGGATGGAGAAATTCTTTCGCTTCCCGTTACCCTACGGAATCCTCAGGGGCTTGCTTTCCAGCGCGCGTCAGAACCTTTTCAGGTCGGTCCAAGGCCCGACCTGAAAGAACCCTCCGCTCCACCAGACCAGCACACGCAAGCCCTTTCGGATTCCGCGACTGCTGTTGTGATTAAGGATGCGGGTGACGATCCTGACGTGACGAACGGGCAGGAGATTGTCGCTACGGTGACTTTCAGCGATGAGCCGGGGGTTCATTTCCTGCAGGGCGAGGGCGTCGGCCGTGTAACGCTGCCGGGCTTGGGCCTGCCGATCGGTGGCCCGGCCATCAACCGCGTACCGCGCCGGATGATGGAACAGAACCTTTCCGCCCTTTACGCCGGCGGCCTCGACGTTACCATCTCCGTGCCCGGCGGCCGGGAACTGGCCTGCCGGACCTTCAACCCGAAACTGGGCATCGTCGACGGCATCTCCATCATCGGAACCTCCGGCATCGTCCGTCCTTTCTCTAACGAAGCCTTCGTCGATGCCATCCGCCGTGAAATCGAAGTGGCCGTGGCCGTCGGTACGCCGATGCTGGTCATCAACTCCGGCGCCAAAAGCGAGGCCTTCCTCAAGGCCCGCTTTCCCGACCTGCCGCCCCAGGCGTTCGTCCATTATGGCAATTTCATCGGCGAGACCCTGAAGATTGCCGCCGACCTTCGGGTTCCGCAGGTCACGATGGGCATTATGCTCGGCAAAGCCGTCAAGCTGGCCGAAGGACACCTGGACACCCATAGCAAAAGCGTGGTGATGAACAAAGCGTTCCTGAAGGAAGTCGCCGTCTCTGCCGGCTGCACGCCTGCCACAGCCGACGCCATCGACGGTCTCACGCTCGCCCGCGAGCTCTGGCACGGCCTTCCGTCCTCCGACCTCAATCTTTTCCTCTCCGCCATCCTCGAGCGTTGCCGCACCGCCTGCGCCTCCGTCTATCCCGCATCCTCTCTCACCATCCTCCTCCTCGACGAAGACGGTAATGTCTTCCCTTGATCCCAACCGATTAAGGGAGTTCAGCCAGTTTTCGGAAATTCTGTTCGTCGGCCACCAACAGAATCAGTCGGGCGTTGGATAGCGAAGGCATTTCGCCGGTTTCGTAGAGCCGGTACTGATTGGCGCCGAATCCGAGAATCCGTGACATCTTTGCGGCCGAAACTTTGTATTTTCTACGGATATTTTTGATTTCTTCTGCCGTCGGAATTCCGTGGCGCTGCCGGTACTGATCATAAATCCTGCCCAGATCATCCTTGTCGGAGTCGGTTGTCGTAAACCGCTCTCCACTATCTTCGCACTGGTAGTAATGCGTCGTGATGGTAAAAGACTCACCACGGTAATTCAAGGTCTTCGTCTCCCAGCATAAAGCCATCTCTTTCCCGGTAATCGGACTCTTCATCGTCGTTTTCTTTAAACGGGTATTTCAGTTCGCGCTCTGCCAGATGGAATGAAATGCAGATGACAGAGGCATTCGGAAACCCCAGACTGATTTTAATGTATACTTCTCTTTGTTTGACATCCTTTCCAAATACCCACATTTCGGTGTTCTTGTCCAGATCGCCGACCACGGGTCCGGCCGAATAATCCTTGACGGCCAAGCTTTTGATGATTTCTACCCGAAATACGGGGGTGATGTCCAAATCAAGCAGAGCCTGCCTGTTCTTTCCGCGGTCATCCCGGAACAAGATGTCAAACACTTTTAGTTTTGCATGAAAAGTCCTTAAAAATCGTTGGACTTCCAGTCTAGTTGCCATACAAAATCCTCCACAAAATTAAACGAAAAAGTTGAATATTGCAAATCGGTTCCTCGTTGAACCGCCTTGCAAATCTACAACGGAGTGACTTGCAAATAAAAATGCGGATGTGCGATTAACCGTTTTCCATATTTTCGTATCTTGCCTTGTCAAAATGGCTGTTGATGAAAAAGATTTCGGTTCTTATCGCACTCAGTATGGTTTGCTTTTCTTCCTTGGGACAGGGGCTTGTGCTCCGGCAGGACAATATCGATGAAATACTGTCGCAACTTACGGTCCGGGAGAAAGCATCCCTGGTCGTGGGGGCGGGCTATAAAAGCATGCTTGCCGGCCAGTTCGGCTTCAAGGTCCCGGTTCCCGGAGCGGCGGGCATGACGCGGGCCGTGCCCCGGCTGGGCATCCCGGCCATCGTCTTGAGCGATGGCCCTGCAGGCGTCCGCATCGAGCCGAAGCGGAAAGGAAGCGACGCGACCTTCTTCTGCACGGGCTTCCCGATCGGTTCGCTCCTCGCCAGTACCTGGAACCAGGAATTGGTGAAGAAGGTCGGTGCCGCCATCGGCAACGAAGCCCTGGAATACGGCATTGACGTGATGCTGGCTCCGGGTATGAACATCCAACGCAATCCGCTTTGCGGCAGGAACTTCGAGTATTATTCGGAAGACCCGCTGCTCAGCGGGACCATCGCCGCCGCCTATGTGCGTGGCATCCAGTCGCAGGGCGTGGGCGCCTGCCTCAAGCATTTCGCCGTCAACAACCAGGAGACCAATCGGTTCTGGAACGACGCGCAGGTGGCTGACGAGGTGCTGCGCGAGATTTATCTGCGGAACTTCGAGATCGCCGTGGCGCAGTCGAAGCCCTGGACCGTGATGGCGTCCTATAACCGGCTTAACGGAATCCATACTCAGGAAGACAAATGGCTGCTGACCGATGTACTCCGCACGGAATGGGGCTTCGACGGCCTGGTCATGACCGACTGGACGGGCCGCCGCAATACCGCCGCGCAGATTGCGGCGGGATGCGACCTGATGGAGCCCGGCAAACGCTCGCAGATTCGGGAACTGGTCCGGAAAGTCCGGCGCGGAGAGTTGTCCGAACAGGCGTTGGACAGTTGCGTCTGCCGGGTGCTGGATCTGATTGTAAAAACGCCCGCTTTCAAGGGATATAAGCCGTCGCAGGCCCCCGATCTGACATCCCACGCCGAGGTGGCCCGGGAAGCGGCGGAAGAAGGCATCGTCCTGCTGAAAAACGAGGCCGGAACCCTCCCGCTGGCCGCCGGATCCCGCGCGGCCCTTTTCGGCGTCGGCTCTTATCAGCTGCTTGCGGGCGGAACGGGCTCCGGGCACGTCCACCGGCCCTATGTGGTCAATTTGGAAGAGGGCCTCTCCCGGGAAGGCTTTTCCGTGAGTCCGCAACTGTCCGGCCTGTATCGCGAACACATTGCGAACCATCGGCCCCGGAAATCCTTTATGGCCGGGATGCTGGGCAGTCCCGCCGCCCCAGAGATGTCCCTGTCCCGTGAAATTGTCAACGCAGCCGCAGCCGAAGCGGATGTGGCCATCGTCACGATTGCCCGGCAGGCCGGTGAAGGCGGCGACCGCCATCTGCCGGGCGATTTCCTGCTGACCGACCTTGAAAAACAACTGCTTGCCGATGTTTGCGAAGCGTTTCAAGGGCAGGGGAAAAAGGTAATCGTCGTCCTGAACGTGGGCGGCGTGATCGAGACTGCTTCCTGGAAACAGCTGTCCGACGCCATCGTGCTGGCCTGGCAGCCGGGGCAGGAGGGCGGAACCGCCCTCGCCCGCATCCTTTCCGGCCGCGTATGTCCCAGCGGCCGGCTGCCGGTCACTTTCCCGGTCGACTATTTCGATCTGCCTTCTTCGAAGAATTTCCCGTATGACTATACCGGCCGCGGGTCCATGTCGGGCGGCCGCGACAAAGACCGTGATGTTCGCAATGTCGGTTATACCGTTTACGAGGAAGGACTGGACATCGGTTATCGGGCCTATCAGAAAGCCGGCGCGCCGGAAGTTTCCTTCCCGTTCGGCTTTGGCCTTTCCTTTACTACTTTTGAGCAGGGCGAACCGGTCTATGCCGGAAATACCGTTTCGGTGTCGGTCCGGAACACCGGCTCCGTTGCCGGCAAAGCGGTCGTCCTTATCGGGGGTCCGCTGTTGCGCGCATTCGGAAAAACCCCGCTGCTGCAACCTGGCGAAACCACAACGCTGGTCCTTCCGCTGCTTCCTTGAGGCCGGAATCGGAAAAACAAAGATTTTTTTGGTATTTTTGTCATTTGAATACATAATAAAGACGATCCAATGAAAAAATGTTTTTCTGTTTCGTTCGCAGCCGTCGTGATGCTGTTTATGCTGACTTCCTGCATGACTTCGCGTTTTTCGGCCACCAATCCATCTGAGATGGGTGAAATCGCGTTCTTCCAGCCCCGTGCCATCCAGTTTTATTTCGAGACATCTACCGCTCCGCGCGAGCCGTCCCTTTCCGCGGCTTCCGAGGAACTGATGGCCGATCTGATCAATTCCCGCCGCTATCCTTTCTCCGAAATGATTCCGATGGATTATGCGGACGCGGATTCAGATATTGCCCGCTGGATTAACGGTTTCTCCGACCTGGAAGTGAGCGATGCCAAGCATCTGCGTGTTCCCAGGCAGCTGACCGAAAAGATCGTTGCGAGCGGACATCGCTATGGCATCGTCGTCCATTCCTATGGCTATATCAAGAGCAATGAACGATACGACAAGGAGAAGATGGCCGAACTGGTAGACAACATCATCCGGGCCTTGTTCAATGAAACGCCGCGGTACTCCTATAACGATCAGTATGGCAACGCCCTCTATGCGGCTGTCGTCGATACCCAGACCGACCGTGTCGTGTATTATTCCCGTGTCCTGTCGAATGCGGACCATCCGCTCAGCCGCAGTTGCGTGAGCGAGCAGATGAAGAAACTGCTGAAAGATTTCGAGCGTTGACGCTCAAAGCGTGATTCGCACCAGCCCGCCAAAAGGCGGGAGGGCGGCGAAGGCCGCCTCGGGGGTGACCAGACCGGCGTAGACTTGTGCCGAAACCAGGACACCACCGTGGGCGAAGACGGCTACGCGTTGCCAGGGCTTCCCTTTCAGTTCGTCCAGGAAGTTGCTGACCCGCAGGAATTGCATCATAAACGATTCGCCGCCGGTGACCGGCGTATTGATATGGTCGGCGTACCAGGTCTGGAGATGCGGATCGGTAATATCGTCGAACAGCATCATCTCCCATTCTCCGAAATTCAGTTCGAGGATGCGCGGATCGCGCTCGGCGTCGGCATAGCCGCAGAAAGCGGCCAGCCGCGTGCAGCGCGAGAGGGGGCTGGTATATGCGTGGTCTATGGGCCCGCAGGCTTCCAGCGCGGCCCGCGTCACGGCGGCTTCTTCTTCAAAAGAGGCTTTCAAGGGAACGTCGGTCTGGCCGTAACAGGTCCCTGTGGGTACGTCGGGCGCGGTATGGCGGATGAGGATGACTTCCATATCAGAAATAGAACAAGGCGGCTGTCAGAAAGAATGAGAGTTCGGAAAGGAGGAACGCGGCGCCGCAGCAATCGCCGGTATAGCCTTGGATCTTCCGCTTCATCAGCAGGGCAAGGAGCCCCGTGACGGCGAGGGGAACGGCCAGCATCCACCAGGTTCGCATCGGCATCAAGAGGGCCGGAAGCAAGCCGGAAAAGAAGCAGAGCAACAACTCGGGCAATGTCATCCTTTCATAGACGGTCTTGTTCTTGGCAGTTTCCTCCGTGCGGGCATAGGGGAGAAGATTGATGAGTTGTGCGGCGCAGCACTTGCCCCAGCAGTCGCCGGCGAAAACGACCCAGCAAAGGTGGTGGAGCGGCAGCTCGTATAGGATTCCCGATTTCGGAATGGCGGAAGCTTCTATGAAATAAGTCGGAAAGCAGATCAGCAGGGCATAATAAAGGATCAGCCCGATCACGCCGTAAGTGCCGATGTGCGAATCCTTCATAATGGCGAGCGTCCGTTCGCGTGTGGTGCCGCCGCCGAAGCCGTCGATGAAATCGGCCAGGCCGTCTTCGTGGAGCGCACCGGTCAGCAGCAGCCGCGCAATAATGGCCAGGATCCAGGCCAGCGTCAGCGGCATCACTTGGCCGCAGAGGAAGAGCACGCCTGCCGTCACGCCGCCCGTAAGCCAGCCCACCAGGGGCCATAACGGCACGACCCGCTTGAAATGTTCCGCGGGAATCTCCCGGATCCGCCAGAACGGAAGCCGGGTGAAGAAGGTCAGTGCAGCCAGCAGTCTCATCACTTAAAAGTATTTCGTGATCTCCGCGCTGCGGAAATCGTCCATTTCGTTGATCATACGGACGGCGGACTCCACGATCGGATAAGCGCAGATGGCGCCGGTGCCTTCGCCCAGGCGCAGGCCGAGATTCAGGATCGGCTTGGCACCGAGGGCATCGAGAACCCGCTTGTGGCCGGATTCATCGCCGCAGTGGCCGAAGACGGCGTAGTCAAGGACGGCTGGTTCCAGCCGGGAAGCGGCCAGTATGCAGTTGGTCATGATGAAGCCGTCCACCAGGATGACCATCTTCAGTTCCGCGGCCTGCAGCATGGCGCCGATGGCCATCACCATTTCGTAGCCGCCGAACCAGCGGATAAGGTCGCGGGGTGAACCGTCGCCGGAATAGTTTTCGACGGAGCGCTGCAACACGTCGAGTTTGTGCCGGATGCCCGCGCTGTCCAGCCCGCTGCCGGCGCCGACGCATTCCGCAAGGGGAATGCCCGTAAAGAGAGACATCCAAATGGAGGAGGGGGAGGTGTTTCCGATGCCCATTTCTCCGAAACTCAGCACGTTGCTTCCTTCTTCGGCGCATTGGCGCACAACCCGGGCGCCTCCTGCGAGACATTGCTCCATCTCGGCTTCCGTCATCGCCGGGCAGTGCAGGAAATTGCGGGTGCCGCGGCCGACCTTCAGGTCGATGATGCCGCGGTCGCGGGGCAGGTCGAAATCCACGCCCGCATCGACGACCTTGAGTTTGAATCCGTGCTGGCGGCAGAGAAAATTGACGCCCCCCGTGCCTTGGGGATGGGTAAAGTGGCAGACCTGCTGCCAGGTTACTTCTTTCGGCGCGATGCTGACACCTTCTTCCACGATTCCGTGGTCGGCGGCAAAAACGATATTCTGCGGATGCCGGAGTTCCGGCGAAAGCGTCTGCTGGATCAGGCCGATCTGCAAGGCGAGTTCTTCGAGTCGTCCCAGCGATCCTTTTGGCTTGGTGAGATTGTCGATTTTGGCCTGCAGTGCCGGTCGGATGGCCGAATCGGGCCGTTCAATATGGAATACCATAGACTATCCTTTGATTTTGACGGGGATGCCGCTGACCATCAGGATCACCTCGTCGGCGCTGGCGGCGGCATACTGGTTCATCCAGCCCTGAAGGTCGGTGAATTTGCGCTGGATTGCATTGTCGGACGTTCCTCCCATACCGATTTCGTTGGTCACGAAAAGGAAGGTGGCATCCTGTGCCGTGAAGCGGTCGAATTCAGCTTTGGCGGCTTCCAGCGCGCGGTCGACGTCACTTTCGAGGTCGAAGAAGAAATTGGTGCACCACAGCGTCAGGCAGTCGACCAGCACGACGCGGCCTGCCAGGGCGTGCCGGCTCAGGAACTTTTCTTCCTCCAGGTTGGTCCACTGCGGTCCCCGCCGCTCCCGGTGTCTCCGCACGCGTTCGCGGAACTCTTCGTCCCAGATACGGGCCGTCGCCAGATAGACCGGACAGTCTGACAATTCCATCGCCAGTCGTTCGGCATAGGAGCTTTTTCCCGAACGGGATCCTCCGGTAATCAGGATGATTCGTCGCATTTCTTACAAAGATAGGGATTATTTCGGTACGATTGCCTTTTTATGGTCTTTGCGCCACAGCTGCCAGCTGTTGAAAACATTCTGCCAGATGGAGTAGAGGGCCGGGAAGACGGAGGCAAGGGGCAGGAGGTAGGTATTCGCAATCCAGATGCCCATCGCACTGTTCTTCTGTCCGAGCAGCTGCCCGCCAGCCATTCTGTCGCCGTACCTACCGCCCATCCATTTTCCCACGGCGAACTGGATTGCGCAATACACGACGGATGCGGCGCCCATAATCAGGATGTTGCTCATCTCTTCCCGTCCCTGCAGGAACATGAAATCGATGGTCTGGCCCAGGGTGATGGTCAGGGCGGCCGCCCACAGGTAGAAGGAATAACTTTTATAGCGGCACAGGAAAGCGTTGATTCCGGGCGCGAAGCGCTGCAGGAACAGCGCCACGAAGAAGGGCAGGGCGATGGTCGGGGCGACATGCCGGAAGATCAGCCAGACCGAGTCGAGGAACGGGAGGTCCTGCTGGATTCCGATGAAGGAGAAATAGACGGGGGCCACGATGGCCACCATCAGGTTGCCCACAATGGTATAGGTGGTCACTGTTTCGCGGTTTGCTCCCAGCATCGTGGCGATGACCACCGATGAGGCCGCCACGGGACACAGTACGCCCACCAGTACGCCCTGAGCCACGATCTCGCTGGCTCCGAATGCCTTGAACAGGAAATAGCTGCCCATCGACACGACGACCTGGAAAACCATCAGCCAGATGTCGAGCATCGTGACTTTCAGCTTCTTCATATCTACCGCGACATTGTTGAGCAGCAGGATGATGAAGATCAGCCAGAGTGTCACGTTCCGCACATACACGAGGTGATGGTGGAACAGGAGTCCCATGAGTATGGCGAAGGGAAGAACGTAGGCCCGGAGCTTGTGCATACTACAGGATCAGGTCGTCGAGGGCGATTTTGGGGACGTAATGGATTCCGTTTTCGCGATAGTATTTCAGGTTTTCCCCCTCCCGTACGGAGACGAGTTCGATCTGTTCGGCCGGCTTTCCGATGGCCAGTACGAGTACGGGGCGGCAGGGAAGTGCGAAAGCTTCCGTCACCGCCGTCGGATTGAATGCGCCGATGCAGATGCCGCCCAGACCCATCTCCGTGGCCTTGAGGAGCATGCTCTGGGCTGCAATGCCTACGTCCATATGGACCCATTTGTCCGGTTCGACCGTACTGCAGATGATGATGAAGGCTTCCGGTTCAGTGCCCGGGAAGGGAAGGTGCAGTTCAGGAAGCGCTCCGCCCAGTTTGTAGAGACCCTGCATTCTGTCCGACCCCGTGTCGCGGGTTACGGGTTTGAACCGGAGGACCTGCTGGTTGCGTCCCGACGGGACTTTGGTGCTTACTTCCATGATGCGGCGCAACTGTGCCTGCGTGACGATACACGTCTTGTCGTAGCCGCGGTAGCTGCGGTTGCGACGCAGCAGCGTACCCAGCGAAGCGGACGTTTTTTTGCCCGCCGACTTGCTCCGATACTCTTCGAATTTCTTTTCCAAATAATTGTCAGCCATTGTTTTTCCTTTTATACGTACAATAAGATGCCGGCTGCGGCCGACAGGCAGATCAACAGGATAGAATCGACCTTGAACCAGGTGGCGAGGAAGCATGCCAGGAAAATCGCATAGCTCTTCCAGTCGATGAAGGTCGTTCCGTTCACGAAAAGCAGTGCGGCGGCGCCGATCATTCCGCAAATCATCGGCTTCATCCATTTCATCGCGCCCTGCATATAGCGATTGCTTTTCAGACGGAGATAGAAAACAGTGATGAGCACCATCAGCGTGAGGGGCGGCAGACTCACGGCCAGCGTGGTGAGCATCGATCCCCAGACGGTGCCGGTCACGGTGTAGCCGACATAAGTGGCGCAGTTGATGGCGATCGGTCCCGGCGTCATCTGCGACACGGCGACGATGTCGGCCAGTTCGGTGGCCGTCATCCAGCCGTGGCGCGTCACCATCTCGTTCTGGATGAGCGAAAGCATCGCATAACCTCCACCGAAGCCGAAAAAGCCGATTTTCAGGTAGGATAGGAAAAGCTGCAGGTAAATCATTGCGCACCTCCTTTTCCGCCAGGTTTCGGTTTTTCATACCAGGTCAGGATCAGGCCGACGGCGGCCCCGGCAAGGATGAACCAGATCGGAGAAACGCCGAGATAACAGATAACCGCAGCCACAGCGCATCCCAGCACCATGAAATACCAGGGCAGTTTCCGGAGCATATTGATGAACGGCACCGCGATCAGGGCGATGACGGCCGGGCGGATACCCTTGAAAGCCGCTTCTACATAGCGGTTGTCGCGGAAGCCGGTCAGATAGACAGCGATGGCAAGGATGATGACGAACGAAGGGATCACGGCCCCCAGGACGGCGGCAAGCGACCCCCACCAGCCCTTCATCTTATAGCCGACGAAGACGGCGGTGTTGAGGGCAAACGGTCCCGGTGCGGAGGAAGCCAGGGCAAACTGGTCGTAGAAATCATCTTTGTCAAACCAGCCGCGGCGATCCACTACCTCTTTCTCGATCATCGGAATCATCGCGTAGCCGCTTCCGAAGGTGAAGGCACCGATCTTGAAAAACGTCCAGAAAAGTTGCAGCAATGTCTTCATTTCCCGTCACGTCCGGCCTGCTCCGGCATTTCGTGGATCCAGATATCTTCCATCATGGCCAGCAATGCATCCCGGTCTGCGATCATCGCACGCAGCTCCGCAAGCTTGCGGGAATTCTCCGATTCGGGGAACCAGAGTTTCAGGTAGCCTCCTTCGCCGTATTTTTCGTGAAGATGCGCTTCGGCGCGGGCAAAGTGTCCGGCCTTGTCGAGTTCCGGATAGTTCTTCAGACCGAACTGGAGCGTGCGCAGTACGATGGTACGCGGGTCGATCTGACGGTCCGCCTCGGCAACGATGCGGCCGTAGAGCGAACGCGGCGCTTTTTTCGAAGAGGCGCGGTGGTCTTCCACCGCTTCTTTCATCGTGACGAGCTGCCCGTCCGTGAAGAAATCCTTCAGGAACGGGTCGGCCATCAGGATTTTTCCTGAGTCGGTATGATGGTTTTCACGGCCGTTCACGATGCCGAGATCGTGGTAGGCGGCGATGATGTAGACCATGTCACGGTCTACTTCGATGCCCTGGCCGGACAGCATTTCGGCAAGGGCTGCGCTCTGGCGGATCACCGTCGTGATATGGTCCAGTTGGTGTGCCTTGTCGAAATGCGTGTAGCGGGGCAGAATCTCCGCCTCGACGTATGCTTTGAGTTTCGGATTGATTTCCATTGTGTTGGACAGTGCCTGCCGGTCCGGGCGGGCGGTTTGGAATCGTAAAGATACGAAAAACTTGCCCGTCAACGGGTTTTTGTCTACATTTGTTTTCAAATACATCTCATATGAAACGATTCTTTGCTCTCGTTGCGGCGCTGGTCATAGCACTGGGTGCCGCCGCCGATGAAGGTATGTGGCTTCTGCCGCTGATCCAACAAATGAACAAGAAAGACCTGAAAGCCGCAGGTTGCAAGCTTACGCCCCAGGAAATCTATGCCATCAACAAGTCGTCGCTGAAAGATGCCATCGTGCAGTTCGGCGGCGGTTGCACGGGCGAGATGATCTCCAACCAGGGCCTGCTGGTGACCAACCACCACTGCGGCTACGGCAGCATCCAGGGTCTGTCCACGGATGAACATAATTACCTGATGGATGGCTATTGGGCCAATGAGCGGGCCGAAGAGATTCCGGTGCCGGGCCTCAGCGTCACATTCCTGGTATCGATGGAAGACGTGACTGCGCTCGTGGAGAATGCGGAAGACCCCGATAAGGTTCGCAAGGAACTGATCGACGAGGCCGTTGCCAAGAATCCCGGCACGCGTGCCGTCGTCACCGGTTTCTACAACAACAACATTTTTTATCGTATCATTTACCGCACTTACACCGACGTCCGTTTCGTGGGCGCTCCGCCGGCCTCGATGGGCAAGTTCGGCGGCGAGACCGACAACTGGATGTGGCCCCGCCACACCTGCGATTTTTCGATGTTCCGCGTGTATGCAGGCAAAGACAATATGCCGGCCGAGTATAGCCTCGACAACGTTCCGTACCGTCCCGCCCACAGCCTGAAGATCTCGCTCAAGGGCCCGCAGGAAAACGATTACGCGATGATTATGGGTTATCCGGGCCGCACGCAGCGCTATCAGACCGCCGAGCAGCTGAAGCAGATGATTGCCGGCAACCGTATCGCCATTGATGCGCGCACCGTCCGTCAGGATATCATGTGGGAGGCCATGTGTGCCGACCCTTCCGTCCAGTTGAAGTATGCCAGCAAATATGCCGGCAGCGCCAATGGCTGGAAGAAGTGGCAGGGTGAGGAACTGGCCTTCGCAAATCTCGGCATCATCGAGCGTGAGGAGCAGAAAGAAGCCGCGCTGAAAGCCTGGATCGAAGCCGATCCCGCACGCAAGGCGAAATACGGAACCCCGATCGAGGACATTGCCGCCTATGTTCGGAAGAATGCTGCTGACAGCCGTGCCGTGAGCCTGATTACGGAGGCTCCGTACCGGATTGAACTGGTGGGCCTCTTCGGCAACCTGATGAATACTTATTCGCGTGAACTGCAGCGCGGCGTGGAAGATGAAGCTGCGCTTTCCGCTGCCAAGAAGCGCATCCAGCGGACCTACCGCGACTATGTCGAGGCCCTCGACCGCAAGGAAGCCGTGGCGCTGCTCGATTTCTACCGCAAGAACGCCAAGCCGGAAGATTTCCCCGAGATTCCGGACCAGGATTTCGCGACGATGGATCTTTCCGCCTATGTGTCCGACCTCTTCGACAAAACGATGTTCACCGACTACGACAAGGTGGCGGCTGCGACGAAAGACGAGATCTTCGCCGACCCCGCCGCCGGCCTGTATTATGCCATCATGGGCAAGCTGACGCCCCATTACAACGCAATGTACGCCGGAGATGATGCCTCTTTTGAAACGGCCCGCAAGAACTTCGCCGCTGCCCTGATGGAATGGCAGAAGGGCCAGGCCATGTACCCGGATGCCAACTCCACGATGCGTCTGACCTACGGCCACGTGCTTCCGTACTCGCCGAAGGACGGTCTGAAGTACCTGCACTATACTACGCTCAAGGGTGTGATGGAGAAAGAGGATCCCACCAATCCGGAATTCATCGTACCGGTTAAGGTGAAGGAACTGTATGAGGCCGGTGACTACGGCCGCTGGGCCGATGCCGACGGCACGCTGCATACCTGCTTCCTGACCAACAACGACATTACGGGCGGCAATTCCGGTTCGCCGGTCCTCGATGCCAAGGGCAACCTCCTCGGCCTTGCCTTCGACGGCAACTGGGAGAGCATGAGCTCCGACGTGATGTTTGAACCTGACCTCCAGCGCTGCATCTGCGTGGACATCCGCTTTGTCCTCTGGATGGTGGAGAAATTCGGCGGTGCCACCAATATCATCAACGAACTGACCTACGTGAAGTAAATCCTCGCGGGAATGGGTTCGGTCAAATGGATTGCCGGTCTCCTCGGATGGGCCTCCTGGGGTCCCATCGGAGCTTTGCTGGGCTTCGCGTTCGGCGCGTTCCTGGATCGTCAGATCGATGCTTTCCGGCAATTGTCCGGCGGCGCCCGGCAGACGACGGGGAACCGGGGCTACACGGCCGGTGAACAGCGCAACAGCTTTATGGTCAGCCTGCTCGTCCTGTCGTCGGCCGTCATTAAGGCCGACGGACAGGTCCGGCAGGCGGAGCTCAACTACGTCCGCGACTTTGTCCGCCGCAATTTCGGCGACAATGCGGTCGATGAGGCGATGCGCATCCTCGAGAGGCTCAACACGCAGCAGGTCAATATCTTTGAGGTCGGCAAGCAGATTGCCGACAATATGAACTATTCCCAGCGGCTGCAGCTTTTCCACTATCTGACGCAGATCGCATCGGCGGACGGCGAATTCACCGCTTCAGAGAAAAGCGTCCTCGAGGCGATTGCCGGTTCGATCCGGCTCAGTTCATCGGATGCCGCCTCGGTCATCGCGATGTTCTACAAGGATTCCGAGTCGGCTTATGCGGTCCTGGAGATTTCTCCGTCCGCCACGGACGATGAAGTCAAGGCTGCGTACCGGCGGATGGCGATGAAAAACCATCCCGACAAAGTTGCTACGCTGGGTCCGGAAGTTCAAAAAGCCGCCGCGGAGAAATTCCGCAAGATCCAGGAGGCCTACGAGACCATCAAGAAGGAGCGTGGTATGTGATGCCGGACGAGATCTCCCGTTTCCCGGCTTGGGCGATTGCCCCGGAAGTGAACCGGCTGCTTGCCGGACACGCCACGCTTGTCGTGACGGCGCCCCCCGGCGCCGGTAAATCCACCATTCTGCCGCTTACGATCCTGCCGTCCATCCCGGAAGGCAGAATTCTTATATTGGAATCCCGCCGCATCGCTGCACGACAGATTGCCGTCCGCATGGCCTCTTTGCTGGGCGAGGAAGTCGGCCGTACAGTGGGCTACCGCATCCGTTTTGAGCGGAAGGTCAGCCGTCAAACCCGTATCGAGGTGCTCACGGAGGGAATCCTGACCCGGATGCTGGTGGAGAATCAGAGTCTGGACGGGGTATCCGTCATTATTTTCGATGAATTCCACGAGCGCAGCCTGCAGACCGATCTGGCGCTTGCCCTGGCGCGGGAAGTGCAGGGCGTGCTGAGTCCCGACTTGAAACTGGTGCTGATGTCCGCCACGCTGGACGAGACGGAACTCTGCAAGGCCCTGAAGGCCCCGCTTGTTCGCTGCGAAGGAAAACTGTATCCTGTCGAAATCTTCTACGGGGACGATACTGCAGCCGGGGACGCGGTGGAAACTGTTGTCCGGGCCGTGCGGATGGCGCACCGCTCTTATGAGGGTGATATCCTGGCTTTCCTTCCCGGGGAAGGGGAGATCCGCCGCTGCGCCGAGGCCCTGGGCGCATCGTTGGGCGATACGCTTGTTTGCCCGCTTTACGGAATGCTTCCGATGGACGAGCAGCGCCGGGCTGTCGCACCGGGCCGTCCCGGCGAACGGAAAGTTGTGCTGGCTACGCCTATCGCCGAAACGTCCCTGACCATTGAAGGTGTCCGCATTGTCGTGGACAGCGGTCTTTTCCGAAAGCCGGTATTCGATGCCCGGACGGCCCTGGAACATATGGAAACGGTACGTGTCAGCCGTGATATGGCGGCACAGCGGGCCGGGCGCGCCGGTCGTGTGGCGCCGGGCGTCTGTTTCCGTCTCTGGTCACGCGCCGCCGAAACCCGGATGCAGGAGATGCGTACGCCTGAAATCCTGGAAGCTGACCTGAGCTCGCTGGTACTGCAGATTGCCGCCTGGGGTGAGAACCGTCCCGAGGTGCTGCCGTGGCTCACACGGCCGCAGGCCGCCTCTCTGACTGCGGCCCGCTCGTTGCTCCAGTCGCTTGGCGCCGTCGACGGAGAAGGACGGATTACGGCACAGGGCCGCCGGATGGCGGCTTTGCCCTGCCATCCCCGTGTGGCCAGGATGCTGCTTACGGCAGACGACGATGCTTTGAAAGCATTGGCTGCAGACATCGCGGCGCTGCTGGAAGAAAAGGATCCCTTGTCCGACATTTCCGATGCAGACCTTGGCCTGCGGATCGACGCGTTGCGGAAAGCCCGCATTTCCGGCCGTCTTGGCGTCTGGGCCCGGATCGCCCGCATTGCTGCCCAATACCGGGCGATGGCGGGCGTGGCGGAAGACGATTCGGCTGCATATCCTTATGAAATCGGCCGCCTTGTCGCAGCAGCTTATCCGGAGCGGATCGCGAAGCGTTGGCCGGAAGGTTACGGTCGCTATTGTCTCTCCGGCGGCGAGATTGTCACTGTGGAGGACAACAGTGCACTTCTGACGTCAGACTGGCTTGCCGTGGCCAGCGTCCATACACGCAGCGGCGGCATCGGCCGGGTGTTCCTGGCCGCACTTGTCGCTTTGGACGATCTGCAGCCGATGGCCCGGGAACGGGATATCATATTCTGGGACAACAAGGCGGGATCGGTTGTGGCCAGGAAAGAGCGGAGGATCGGCAATCACCTGTTGGATGCCAAGCCTTTGACGGGCGATGTCCGGTCGCAGGTGGTCCGCGTTATCTGCGCGGCTGCTCCGAAGGAAGGACGCACAATGTTCGACTGGTCCGAGGCCGTCGAAATCTTTCAGCGCCGTGTCGCTTTTGTCGCCGCCGGGCATCCCGAATTGGCGCTGCCGGATCTATCTGCAGATGCCGTGCTTGAAAGTTCGCCAGACTGGCTACCGTTCTATATCGGCAATGCTTCTTCCGTCGCTCAACTTCGGAAAATCGATCTGGTACAGGTGCTCCGCGGCTTGTTGACATACGATCAGCAGCAGGCCGTCGACCGCCTTGCCCCTACCCATATCACGGTTCCCACGGGCAGCAGCATTGCGCTGGAATACAGGCAGGGGAGTGTCGCACCGGTGCTTCGTGTCCGTCTCCAGGAGTGTTTCGGAATGCTGGACACGCCTTGTGTAGACGACGGCCGTTGTCCGGTCCTGATGGAGCTCCTCTCACCCGGTTACAAGCCCGTACAGCTGACCCGTGATCTTCGCAGTTTTTGGAGCGGGACTTATTTCGAAGTGCGGAAAGAACTCCGAAGGCGATATCCCAAGCATGCCTGGCCGGAAGATCCTATGTCCGCCGTGCCGGTCCGCGGCGTGCGCCGTCCGGCGCCGGAACAAACCAAATAATTTGGAAATTACGGAGATACGCCGTAACTTTGAGATATGTTCGTTCGCAGAAAGATCAATCCCTCGGGCTCGATCAGCGTCACGGTCGTGGACAAGAGCCACGGACGGTACGAAGTGATCAAGTCGTTCGGTGCCGTGAAGACGGCGGCGGAGGCCGACCTGCTGGAAAACCGTGCGCGGGAGTTCGTCCGTGAACAGACGGGTGAACCCGAAACGCTCTTCGGCGGGATGTCCGAAGCGCAGTTGCGCGATTACGCCGCCACACTCGATCAGGGTCGCATCGAACTGGCCGGGCCGGAACTGGTCTACGGCTCTTTGTTCGACCGGCTCGGGCTGGGGGAGGGCCGTGACTCTCTTTTCCGCCATATGGTCATCTGCCGTCTCTTCGATCCGGGCAACAAACTCCGCACAATCAACTACCTGCGCCGCTATCTGGGCGAAATCCGGGAACCCGCCGAGATCTATGCTGTGGTCGACAGTCTTCGTCTGACGGAATTGCGCATCTCTCCCGCCGCACCGGTTGCCGCTTTTCTGATCTCCACTCCGCTCGCCCGCGTCCCGCTCTGTCTGCTGGTCGATGCCGAAGACCGTCTGGTCGCCGGCCGCCTGCTGGACCGCACTTCCGGCGGCGGTGCCCGCAAGGAAAAAGCCATCCAGCGCTTGGCCCGGAAATATGGCGCCACCGACCCCGTGGCCATCATCAAAGGAGAAGAAGCGGCCAAAGCCTGGGCCAATCTATTCCGGATGAGTCAGAAAGACCTTACGGTCAAACCGATGCGCCGCCGCAAGAAAGGCCGTGTCGAAGGTCATCTCTGCATTTGTATGGCCTCCGCCGCTGTCCAAAACGAACTGGAGCGGCAGCTCTCCGCTACCGCTCCGGATATTATGCTTTCGCGAGTGCGTCAGGCCGTTTCTACGATGTTCCGCCTGAACTACATCTCTCCTTACACCCACCGCCCCAAATCCGTCCTTCTCCCGATGGACCCTGTCCAGAAGAAGATCTTCGATTTGATTCACACGATCTAGCCTTCATTCCCTCCAAAGACATATCCCTTTTCCGGGAATGCTTTATCCCGTGGCGGTAATGTTGTTGATAGTCAGTTGATTATAGAAAATCGTGTGCGTAAAAATGCGCACACGATTTCTTGTTAGTCGATGATTTTCAGTTATGTATCTGCCACGATCGGGCGTGGCAGATACATCATCAGAAGTACTGATAGAAGAGGGCGATGGATTCCATGCCCTTGAAGAGCTGGTCGAGGAGGTAGCTTTCGTTGGGGGAGTGGATCGAGTCGCGCTCGAGACCGAAGCCCATCAGGAGCGGGTCGGCGTGGAGGGCGCGCTGCATCTCGGCCAGGATGGCGATGCTGCCGCCGCCGCGGCTGGGGACGGGCTCGATGCCGTAGACTTGCCCCACGGCTTTCGACGCGGCCTTGTAGGCTTTCGACGAGATGGGGATCAGGAAGCCGTCGCCGCCGTGCTTCTCTTCGACTTCGACCGTCACGCCTTTCGGCGCCAGGGACTTGAAATGCTTGGCGAACAATTTGGCGATGGTCTTTGAATCCTGGTTCGGCACGAGACGCATCGAAATCTTCGCGTGTGCCGTGCTCGGTATCACCGTCTTGGACCCTTCGCCGATATAGCCGCCCCAGATTCCGTTCACGTCGAGGCAGGGGCGGATGCCGACGCGTTCCA
The DNA here is from genome assembly GCA_017428245.1 of Bacteroidales bacterium. GTDB lineage: Bacteria > Bacteroidota > Bacteroidia > Bacteroidales > UBA932 > Cacconaster. Next base: position 9,583 of record JAFRRF010000012.1, on the reverse strand, counting down.
GCGTCGTATAGCCTTTCTCACCCGTAAGCGCCTTCACCCCGATGCTGTCCATATATTCCTTGGCGTCGTAGGGGGCGCGGCCGAGCATCTTGCGGTCTTTGCGGCTGAGCTCGATCACGTCGTCGTAGAATCCCTTGATGGTGATGTGGCCGTCTTCGTCGATGAGCGAGGCGATCATCTTGCAGAGCGTGTTGATGGGATTGAATACGCCGCCGCCGTAGTGGCCGGAGTGCAGGTCCTTCTTCGGGCCGGTAACCTTCACTTCCATATAGGTGATGCCGCGCATGCCGCAGTTGATCGAAGGGATCTTCTCGTTGAGCATCGTGGTGTCGGACACGAGGATGATGTCGCAGGCCAGCAGCTTCTTGTGCGTCTTGATCCACTGGGAGAGCGCAGCGGAGCCCATTTCCTCTTCGCCTTCGAAGATGAACTTGATGTTGTGGCGGAGTTTCTTTTTCGCCACCAGATATTCAAATGCCTTGATGTGCATGAAGGTCTGGCCCTTGTCGTCGTTGGCGCCGCGGGCGTAGATGGCGCCGTCGCGGATTTCGGGCTCGAAGGGCGGGGATACCCAAAGACCGACCGGATCGACCGGCATCACATCGTAGTGACCGTAGACCAGGACAGTGGGCTTCTTCGGATCGATGATTTTCTCGCCGTAGACCACGGGATGGCCTGTCGTCTCGTAAACGTCGGCTTTGTCGGCGCCGGCCGCGAGCAGGAGCTCGGTGAGCCGTTCGGCGCAGCGGTACATGTCGGACTTGTGGGCTTCTTCGGAACTGATGGAAGGAATGCGGAGAATCGAGAACAGCTCTTCGAAAAACCGTTCCTTGTTCTGTTCAATGTATTGTTTCATAGAGATTTTGTTAACCATTTCCTACAAATATAGCTATTTTTTTATAACTTTGCATCCCTTTAAGGGGACATCCTAATTCAAAAATAATGCAAGTATCTATATGAAAGTAACGAAAAACCAGGTTGACGACCTCAATATGACCGTCAATATCGCCCTCGACAAAAACGATTGGGCTGAACCCAGAAAGAAGAAACTCAATGAGTTCCGTCGTACCGCCGAGATCCGCGGTTTCCGCCGCGGCATGGCTCCGATGGGCCTGATCGAGAAGCTGCACGGCGGCCAGGCGCTGGGCGAGACGGTGAATACGCTGGTGACGGATGCACTGAACAAGTTCATCGAAGAAAACAAATTGAATGTGCTCGGCGAACCGCTTCCGAGCGAGAAACAGTCTGACAACAATTGGGAGAATCCTGACGAATTCTCCTTCGATTTCGACATCGCCGTCGCTCCGGAAGTGAATCTGACCGTATCGGCCGAGGACAAGATTCCGTATTATACGGTAACCGTCACCAAGGCGGCCCTCGAGGATTACCGTCACGGCCTGCTCAAGCAGTTCGGCCAGCTTGAAAGCGGCGAAGCCGCAAAGGAAGACGATTTCGTGATCGCCGACTTCGTCAGCGGTGAGCAGAAAGTCGAAAGTGCCTATGTGGCACTTCGCAGCATGCCGGACGACGTGAAGAAGGGCTTTGTCGGCCTGAAGAAGGGCGATACGAGGCAGGTTGACATCGTCAAGTCGTTCCCCAACGAAGCTGACCGCGCCGCGATGTTCCACGTCAAGAAAGAGGAACTCGATACCCTTCCGTCTGAATGGACGATGACCGTCGGTGATGTCAAGACCTTTGTCGACGCTCCGCTCAACCAGCAGACTTTCGACCAGATCTTCGGCGAGGGTGCCTGCAAGGACGAGGCGGAATTCGAGGCCAAGGTGAAGGAACGCCTGCAGGCGGAATACGCCCGCGAGAGCGATTACCGTTTTATGATCGATGCCAAGGAATATCTGATCGGCAAGGCCGCCATCCAGCTGCCCGATGCTTTTATGAAGCGCTGGATCAAGTTCGCCAACGACGACAAGTTCACGATGGAGCAGATCGAGGCTGAGTACGACCTCTTTGCCAAGGATTTCCGTTGGAACATGGTCCGTACCAAGATCATGAAGGACCAGGACCTGAAGGTGGAGAAAGACGACGTGATGAAACAGGCCCTTTCGATGGCTTCCTATCAGTTCGCTATGTACGGAATGAACAATGTTCCGGAAGAACACCTGACCAAGTATGCCGAGCAGCTGCTCGCCGACCGCCAGCAGGCGGAACGCATCGTCGAGCACGTCGAAGACGACATTGTCCTGACCTGGGTCCGCAATAACGCGACACTCGAGAAGAAGAAGATCTCGCTCGAAAAGATGCGGGAACTCACGAAATAAGCCCTTTTCCATTAATTCTTTGCCGAAAATGACCGAATTCGAGAAATACGCCATCCGCGGGTGTGGCATCAGTTCCCTCAGCCTGCATCGGTTCAATTCGCTTCACGCAAGCTATATCAACCCGATGATCATCGAGGAGCGCCAGCTCAATGTCGCCCAGATGGATGTCTTCAGCCGCCTGATGATGGACCGCATCATCTTTCTGGGCTGTCCCATCAACGACGATGTGGCCAATATCATCCAGGCCCAGCTTCTTTTCCTGGAGAGCAACGATCCGAAGGCCGACATCATGCTCTACATCAATTCCCCGGGCGGCGTGGTCTATTCCGGTCTCGGCATTTACGACACGATGCAGACCATCCAGCCCGACGTGGCCACGATCTGCACCGGAATGGCCGCTTCGATGGCTTCGGTCCTGCTGGCGGCCGGTGCGCAGGGGAAGCGTTCCGCGCTTCCGCATTCGCGCGTGATGATCCACCAGCCGATGGGCGGTGCCGAGGGCCAGGCTTCCGAAATGGAGATCACGGTCCGTGAGATCCTCAAACTCAAGCAGGAACTCTACCAGATCCTTTGTGACCACACCGGCAAGCCGATGGAACAGATTGTCAAGGACGCGGACCGCGACTTCTGGATGACGGCCGAAGAGGCTATGAAATACGGGATGGTGGACCGCATCGTAGAAAGGAACAGAAATGGCAAAGAAGACCGATAAACACGGAGAAGGCGCAGATCACTGCGCCTTCTGCGGTCGTGGACAGGACGAGGTGGACCTGCTGATTTCGGCGGGGGATGTCTCCATCTGTTCCGACTGTGCCCGAATGGCGTACGAATACGCCAAGGAGGCCCTCAATCCGGGTGAAGACCATATCCGGACCAACGGCAAGATCGTGGGGGAGAGCAAACTCTACAAGCCTGCCGAGATCAAGGCATTCCTCGACGAGTATGTGATCGGGCAGGATGAAGCCAAACGTTTCCTTGCGGTCGCCGTGTACAATCACTACAAGCGCATCAACCTCAAGGACGACCTGATCGAGAAGTCCAACATCCTGATGGTCGGACCGACCGGTACCGGCAAGACACTGCTCGCCAGGACCATCGCCAAGATGCTCAACGTGCCTTTCGCCATCGTCGATGCCACGGTCCTGACCGAGGCGGGCTATGTGGGTGAGGACGTTGAGAGCATCCTCACACGGCTGTTGCAGGATGCGGACTACGATGTGTCCAAGGCCGAGAAAGGCATCGTCTTCATCGACGAGATCGACAAGATCGCACGCAAGAGCGACAACCCGTCCATCACGCGTGACGTCTCGGGTGAGGGCGTGCAGCAGGCGCTCCTCAAGATCCTGGAAGGCAGTATCGTCAATGTGCCCCCGCAGGGCGGACGCAAGCATCCCGAGCAGCGGATGATCGCCGTCAACACCGAGAACATCCTGTTCATCTGCGGTGGCGCGTTCGAAGGCATCGACCGCTACATCGCCCAGCGTCTCAATACCCAGGTCATCGGTTACGGCGCCCGCAAGAAACACGAGACCATCGACACCGACAACCTCGTGCAGTACGTGGCACCGCAGGACCTGCGCGCCTACGGCCTGATTCCCGAGATCATCGGCCGTCTCCCGGTGCTCTGCCACCTCGACCCGCTCGACCGGCCCACGCTCCTGGCCATCCTGACCCGGCCCAAGAACGCACTGGTAAAACAGTACCAGGAACTCTTCGCCCTCGACGGCATCAAGCTCCGCATCAAGCCTGAGGTGCTGGAATTCATCGTCGACACTTCGATCCAATACAAGCTCGGCGCCCGAGGCCTGCGTTCCATCTGCGAGGCCATTATGACCGATGCGATGTTCGATGCACCGACCAGCAGGAAGAAACAATTGACCATCACGCTTGAATACGCGAAACAAAAAATCGAGAAGTTCGCCGGCAAGATGATCGGCCTGAGCTGAAAAAAGATGCCCGGCCGGAGCCGGGCATGATGCAGAAATTGATTGTCACCCCCGGCTTGACCGGGGGTCTTTTTGTTTACGAGAGGTCGGCGCGGGCCATGGCATCTTTGTAGTACTTCTGGTTGACGAAGACGTCCTGCTTGTACGGGTTGATGTGACGTTTCTTCGAGACAGCGATGATGTAGCCGAGTGCGATGACATTCGTGATCAGGGCGAGGGCGCTGATGAAGATCATCATCGAAGGATTGGCAGCGACCACGGAGGGATCGACGGTCGTTCCCACGATGCCGTCGACGGCAGCCTGTCCGCCGGCTTCGTAGAGTTTCTGGATGGTTCCGACACCTTCGGGGTAGAGGACAGGCAGCGTGGCCCAGGGGAACCACTGCTGGCCGTTCTTGAAGGTTTCCTGGAAGAGCGGGAACACCTGGGCGAACATGCACCAGATGGCCAGGGTGTTGGCGCGGTTCTGGATCCAGCCGCCGCGGTTCCAGCAGAGGGCCGCGATGGTCGGGGCCAGCAGCAGGGCGATACCGCAGTACCAGGAGTGAGTAGGCAGGCAGTTGTAGGTGTAGGCGAAGTTCCAGATATCGTAGATTACGATGTAAACCCAGGTCATGTCGGCCCAGATCATATCCTTCTTGTCCTTCGACGCATAGACGCTCCACCAGGCGGTCATACAGAAGATGTTGAGCAGACCGGCCACGCCGTTCATCACGTTGTGCCAGCCGCCATACTGCCAGACGCCTTCGGAGGTGAGCCACCATCTGTTCCATCCCATCACAGCGGATTCAAAGTCGGAGACGCAGGCAATCAGGATGTTGATGGCCACGATGATGAACGGGAAGGGTTTGAACCAGTGTTTGGCGCCGATGCCCCATTTGTACTTGATCATCATGAAGCCGATACAGCCCGCCGTCGCGGCGTAGAGCTTGGCATAGTGGAACCAGCCCTGCATATAGACGTGGGTCTGGTTGGTGAGCGCCCATTCCTTGCCGGTCCTCACGCCGATCCAGATGGCGAGGAAGTACACGGTCAGGACCAGCGGAATGGCCAGGAAGGTGATGATGCCGCCTGCCTTGGTGCGACGGGCGAATTCATTGAAGAGGATCAGGCCCAGCAGGACCACGATCAGCATGCCCCATTGTGCGAAGGCGTGCTCTCCATAAACTTGGAAAAACATAGTGTAGGGTTTAGTTATTGATTAGGTTTATGTGTCTTTGACTTCTATCTCTTTGATTTCCACTTCGTTCCCCCGAAGCAGCCAGGTATTTTCACTGTGGCAGTGCGGGCAGGTTTTCCCATAGGACACCGTCGCGTACTCGCGTCCGCAGCCGTCGCAATGCGTCACGGCCGGGGTGAGGTTGACCTTCAGTTCGCATCCTTTCAGCAAGTCTTCCTTGTCGGCGGCCCAGCGCCAGCAGTCGGACAGCAGATGCGGCACGACGGTCGATACTTCGCCGATGTCCATCACCACCGCGGAGACGTGGTTCACGTGGTTTTCTTCGGCCACCTGCTTCACGTCGCGGATGATGTAGAATACGATGCCCAGTTCGTGCATTATTTCTTCTTGAACAATATTTTTCCGGTACGCTTGACCATATAGGGCAGGATGCCGCTGAACTTGTCTTCCGAAGTCCGCATGACACTGGCTTCGGGGTGCTCGCGGTGCAGGTGGATGGCGTCGAAGGCGCATTTGGTGGTGCAGACGCCGCAACCGATGCACTTGTTCTCGTCCACGACCGAGGCACCGCAGGAGAGGCAGCGCGCCGTTTCCTTGCGCACTTGCTCTTCTGTGAGAGCCAGGGTATATTCGCGGAACGGGCCCTTCGCATTGTCGTGGCCTTCGACCTGGCGGGCGCCGTTGTCGTAGGATTCCACCACGATGTCGTCCTTGTTGAGTTCGATGAAGTCGCGGCGGTTGCGGCCGATGGTCATATGGCCGTGCTGGACGAAGCGGTGCAGCGACTCGGCGGCCTCCTTGCCGGCGGCGATGGCGTCGATGGCGAACTTCGGGCCGGTAAAGACATCACCGCCCACGAAGATGTCGGGCTCGGCCGTCTGGTAGGTAAGTCTGTCGGCTACCGGATAGACACCGCGGAAGAACTCGACCTTGGTGTCCTTGAGCAGATCCTTGAGGACCACGGTCTGGCCGATGGCGAAAATCACCTGGTCGGCTTCGAGTGTGATCAGTTCGTTTTCGTCGTATTCGGGCGCGAACTTATGCTCCGCGTTGAAGACGGAAGTACATTTCTTGAAGACGATGCCCGTGACCTTGCCGTCGCCGAGCACTTCCTTCGGGCCCCAGCCGGGATTGATGACCACGCCGTCCTCGCGCGCTTCGCGGCGCTCTTCCGGCGAGGCGGGCATAATGTCCTCGGTTTCGAGCGACAGCATCGTCACCGACGAAGCGCCGCTGCGCAGTGCTACGCGCGCCGCGTCGATGGCCACGTTGCCGCCCCCCACGACCACCACCTTGCCCGATACGGGGACTTTGCCGGTATTGGCTTCGTGGAGGAAGTCGATGGCCGTCGTGGTGCCAGGGAGGGTCTCGCCGGGGATACCGGGCAGACGTCCGCCCTGGCAGCCGATGGCTACGTAGAAGCCCTTGTAGCCCTGTTCGCGCAACTGGGCGATGGTCACGTCCTTGCCGACTTCCACGCCGGTACGGATCTCGACGCCGATCTCGCGCATAATGTCGATCTCCGCTGCGATGACCTCTTTCTCCAATTTATAGGAAGGGATGCCGTAGCGGAGCATGCCGCCGGGCTCGGCGTTCTTCTCGAAGACGGTGGGCTTGTATCCCATCGTAGCCAGGTAATAGGCGCAGCTAAGGCCGGCCGGACCGCCGCCGATGACGGCAATCTTCTCGTCCCAGCGCTCCTTGACGTTGGAACAGATGTTCACTTCGGGGACGAAGCGTGTCTCGGCCTTGAGATCCTGTTCCGCGATGAATTTCTTGACGGCATCGATGGCGATCGGCTGGTCGATGGTGCCGCGGGTGCAGGCGTCTTCGCAGCGGCGGTTGCAGATGCGGCCGCAGACGGCCGGGAACGGATTCTCGCGCTTGATGAGTTCCAACGCTTCCCTATACTTGCCTTCCGCCGCTTTTTTCAGATAGCCCTGGACGGCGATGTGCGCCGGGCAGGCGGTCTTGCAGGGCGCCGTACCCGTCGGGTAGCAGTTGATGCGGTTCCGGTCGCGGTAATCCTCGTTCCATTTGTGCGGGCCCCATTTCGTCGCGTCGGGGAGTTCTTGTTTGGGATAGGTCTGTTCGCCGTGCTTGGTGCAGAGTTTTTGGCCGAGTTTCACGGCGCCGGCCGGGCAGTATTCCACACAGCGTCCGCAGGCCACGCAGTTGTTGGGATCGACCTTCGCCACATAAGCGCTGCGCGACATGTTCGGGGTGTTGAAAAGCTGCGAGGTGCGCAATGCGTTGCAGATCTTGACATTGCAGTTGCAGATGGCGAAGATCTTGCCCTCGCCGTCGATGTTGGTGATCTGGTGGACGAAGCCGTGGTCTTCGGCTTTCTTGAGGATGGCCATGCACTCGTCGTAGGTGATGTAGTGGCCGCGTCCGGTTTCGTTTAGGTATTCAGCCATGTCCCCGACGCCGATGCACCAGTCGTGGTAATCGTCGGCGCAGCCTTCATCGAGCAGTTTGCGCCCGATGCGGCAGGAACAGATGCCCACGGCCAGGTGGCCTTCATACCGCTTGAGCCAATAGGAAATGTGCTCGATGTCGATGGACTGGTTCTCCATCGAAATGGCCTTCTCGACCGGGATGACGTGCATGCCGATGCCCGAGCCGCCCATCGGGACACTGGGGGTGATCTTCTCCAGCGGAAGGAAAGTCATGCGTTCGAAGAACATGCCCAGTTCCGGGTGCTTTTGCATCAGCGCTTCGTTCATATTGGTGTATTCCGCACTGCCCGGAACGAACATCGGCACCCAGTACACGCGGTCTTTCCGTTCGTAGGTGGTGCCGGGGACCGGACCGTCCTTCGTGTATTTGTCGCCGTAGTCGTACTCCATGATTCCCAGCCGTGCCATCAGGTCGAGCAGGTCGTCGAATGCCTGTTCCGTGGAAGCATAGTGCTTGAGGCGGTTCATTTCGTGGAGCTGCGCATTCGTCCAGTGCTTGCGCACCTTCACCGGATTGCGGGGAAGCATGTCGAGCATCAGGTCGAGGGCGGCTTCCCGTGTGATGGGATCCATCTCGTCTTCGAAGATGCAGGCAAGGCCCCAGTATTCGGGCGCCTCGGTGGTCATCTTGATCTTGCCTGGAATGCGGTCGGTGACGTGCCGGACCAGCTTGATAAGTTTCGGATTGGGATTTTTGTCGCCAAAATGCTTGGGGACAAATTTCTGGGACATCTCGGGCATATCGATGTGTTTAGGATTGTTTCCAGTTTCGTACTTCCTGCAGCAGCCAGTCGGCGAAGTCCTTCACGCCTTCGCCGGTCTTGGCGCAGATGGGGATGACGCGCGCTTCGGGATTGCGCAGGCGGACGTTCGCGCGGCAGCGGTCGAGGTCGAAATCAAAGTAGGGGAGCACGTCGGTTTTGTTGACGACCACGGTGTCGCAGACCGTGAACATCAGCGGATACTTGAGCGGTTTGTCGTCGCCTTCGGGGACCGACAGAATCATCGCGTTGCGTACGGCGCCGGTGTCGAATTCGGCCGGACAGACCAGGTTGCCCACGTTTTCCAGAATGACCAGATCGATGTCCTGCAAGGCCAGGTTGTCGAGGCCCTGCTGCGTCATCTCGGCGTCGAGGTGGCACATGCCGCCGGTATGCAGCTGGATGGAAGGGACGCCTGTCGCCTCCCGGATCTTCACGGCGTCGACGTCGCTGTCGATGTCGGCTTCCATCACGGCGATGCGGAGTTTGTCCTTGAGCAGGTTGATGGTGCGGATGAGGGTGGTGGTCTTCCCGCTGCCGGGGGCGGACATCAGGTTGAGGAGATAGACCCCTTTTTGTTTTAATTCCTTGCGGAGCCTGGCTGCATCCTGGTCGTTGTCGGCGAAGACGCTTTTCTTGATTTCGATGATTTTAATCTCGTCCATAATGAGCAATTATAAACATTTTTACCGGAAAAATCAAATTTTTCTGAAAACGGGCGCTTTGGTAACAGTTTTGCCCCAAAAAAGACCAATAATTGGAAAAATATGATTAAATTTGTAAAATACAATTATCAAAAATATTAGCCAATACACGTATAATGAAAATCAACTCAGCCGATGCCCTCGAAGGCATCCGACGGAAAGCTGCCAAGGCTTTGGCCGTCAGGGAGTCAAACAAGCGTGCCGGCACGGTGGCTGCGTGCGGTCTCGATCTGGGGACGCCCCATATCCAGATC
>JAFRRF010000011.1 GCA_017428245.1 Bacteroidales bacterium | reverse complement strand
TTCAAGAAGGCAGGCATCAAATATGTCGACTACAAGGACGCCGAGTTCCTGAAGAAGTTCCTCAACGAACAAGGCAAGATCCTCCCCCGCCGCATCACCGGCACTTCGCTGAAATTCCAGAAGAAGGTCTCGCAGGCCGTCAAGCGTGCCCGTCACCTGGCCCTTCTCCCGTATGTAACCGACCTGATGAAATAAGGAGGATTTACCATGGAAGTCATTCTCAAACAAGACATTCAGAACCTTGGTAACAAGGACGACATCGTGACCGTCCGCAACGGTTACGGCGCAAACTGGCTGATTCCCCAGGGCCTGGCCATCATGGCCACCCCGACCGCCAAGAAGATCCACGCCGAGAACATGCGTCAGCGCGCCCACAAGGAGCAGGCGCTGCGCGAGGCCGCCGAGAAACTCGCCGCCCAGCTGGGTGAGGTGACCGTGAAGGTCCCCGCCAAGGTGAGCGAGAGCGGCAAGGTGTTCGGTTCCGTGAACAACATCCAGGTCGCCGAGGCCCTCGTGGCCGCCGGTTACAATGTGGACCGCAAGGACATCACCCTCGTGGGCGAACCCCTGATCAAGCAGGTCGGCGCCTACGAAGCCGTTGTCAAGTGCTACAAGGACATCAAGGCCACCGTCAAACTCGAGGTGGTTCCGGAAGAAGCCTAAACCCGACACCGGGTGTTGTCCGGGTTGACGTCTGAAGTCGTCGTCCGGGAACAAAAACCCGCAGATCTGTGCCCCGATCGGTTTTTTTTCACCGGTCGGGGCACATTTTTGCGCCTTTCCGCGCCCGTGCGTCCCGTCCGCTTCCCATCTGCTTCCAGTCTGCTTCTCGTCTGCTCCTCGCCGGCTCCTCGCCCGCTGGAGCGCAATTATATGATTTTCAATATATTACACAAACTCGCCCCCTTCTGACCGGGGAGGGCGATTATTCGTTAATCTGTGTGAATCAGAGATTTAAGCTCCAGCACCAACAATAAATTTGGAAAACAGCATCCGCAGGTTGTATCTTTGCTCAAAAAGAGGAGGCAAGATATGAAGGGAAGGTTGTATTTCACGAACGGTGCCATTCAGCACATCTACCAACAAACCGTTGGCGGTTTTCTGATTTTCTATTCTGTCCGGGACTGCTTGGTATTCTTTACCATGATTGCTACCGCTGCCCGACGTTACCATATCCGGATTCTTGGAATCTGCCTGATGGTCGATCACGTCCACGTATTGGTTGAAGCCGGGAACAAACAGGAAATGGATCGGTTCGTATGCCTGTATACCAGCTGGTTCGCAAACACCTACAATAAATGGTATGGCTTAAAGGGATCCCTGTTCAAGGCAAACTATGGTGCGGCCTCAAAAGTAGACGATAAAAAACAACGCAGTGCCATCGCCTATCTCTACAACAATCCCGTCGAACGCCTGATCTGCAAACGGGCCGAGCAGTATCCTTGGAATTTTCTTGCGTATGCAAACAGTCGCTTTCCATTCGTTTCACCCGCCAGACTCGACAAAGCACGGGCACCGATGCGGCGGGCCGTCGATGAAGTCAAATGCTCCCGAAAGGATGAGCGTCCACTCAACTATGCACAATTGAAACGAATGACCGCGCCCCTGACACAGCTGGAAAGAAAGCAGCTGTACGATGTCATCATCAGTGCCTACAACTGCGTTGACTACCCGGATCTTTTCTATCGCTTCGGTAATTATTCCGATCTGATCATGGCCATCAATACGACCACGGGCAGTGAATACGCGATACCCGAGGAATTCGTGGGCCGCTCAGACCGGATTTACAGCCAGATGACGGAGTTTCTGCTCGAATCCCGTCGGATTCAAAGTACCGACGATCTTCTCCGCATGCCGGAAACGGAACGCAGGGAACTGCTGGATCCCCTGGGACTCCGCACCGGCGCCAGCCGCCGCCAGTTGGAGAAATATCTCCGTCTCCGGCCCGGCGAGTCTCGAGGAATCGAGAGAGCAGGAGCCGCTGGAGGATAATACTCTATCTTTCAACGCCTTATGCAAAGTCGCCCTCTCCTGATTAGAGAGGGCGACTTTGCATTAACGATTGAAAATCAAGAGATTACGAACCAGCCGCTTCAGGCCGGAGCTTCATATTTGATTTGCTTATTCTGCGCGACCGTCCTGTTCGACGTAGTAGGGTTGTGTGAGCTCGCCGCTTTCGGTGGTAACCGTAACAAAAAAGCCTAATGTCCGCCCTTCCTCGGTCGGGCAGGCAGGCACAGTTGCATTGTAATCAAATCCTATCGTGGATACCGGACCGGAATAGTCGAAAGTGACATCTTCGCAATCACAGCGGATGGTTGTCAATCCAAATTGGGCTCCGGTAAACACTACGATTCCGCCATTTGCAGGAACTGTAGAAAAAGGGCCATTGCCGGCAAAAGACCAAATCCTGTAATAAGATCCCATACTTATCGAAGGGGGAGCGGCAGGTTGGATAATCGTCAGTTTCTTCGACACCTTCTCCCCTTTGATCAGGAATTCCTGCAAACGGTGATAAATCGTCATATTTTCATATACCGTCACCATAACCCAAGCATCTCCATTCCCGGATTCCGGGGAAACGGTGTAGAATGGGTGTTCTGGCTGAGGATTCTCTACGATGCGCCACGGACCGCCTGACGTGATATGGAAAGAAATCCTTTGCTCTGTTGGCCTGAACTTCAGCGTGTCCCTGTCCACCTCCAGTATGTCCTTATCCTTGCCTATCTCAAATAGTGAGAAGGATTCACAGGAGCTGGCCAGCAAGGAGGTCAGGACAATTGCAAACAAGATAATGTTTTTCATCATACACCCTCTCTTTCTACTCGCTGCGACCGTCCTGTTCGATGTAGTAAGGTTGGGTGATTTCGCCGCTTTCGGTGGTAAGTGTCAGGATGAAGCCGATTGTCCGTCCTTCAGCGGTCGGGCAGGCGGGAACGGTTGCTTTGTAGTGATGAAATCTTGGTTTCTGATCTAATGTGTCGACAGAAATATCTTCCCTATCGCAGCTAAAACTTACTATGCCAAAGTGAAATCCGCCAATCTCCACGGTACCGCCATTCGCCGGAAGCGAGGAAAGAAGGCTGCCCTCATCCAAGCCCTTAATCCGGCAAAAAGCGTTTTCAGGGTCTATGGAAGGGAGAGGAGCGGGCTGGGTAATCGTCAGTTTCTTCGACTCCTTTTCCCCTTTGATCAGGAATTCCTGTGTGCGATGATAAAAAGTATCATTGTTTTCTACCGCAGCCGTAACCCACGCATCTCCCGCTCCTCGTTCCGGTGAGAAGGAGCAGAACAGGGTTTCGGGCTGAAGATCCGTCTCGATATGCCAGGGACCGCTTGACGTAATATGGAAAGAAATCCTTTGCTCAGTCGCCCTGAACTCCAGTAATTCCGTATCAACTTCCAATATCTCCTTATCCTTGCCTATCTCAAATATTGAAAAGGATTCACAGGAGCTGGCCAGCATGGCGGTCAGGACAATTGCAAACAAGATACTGTTTTTCATCATACACCCTCTCATTCTATTCGTTGCGACCGTCCTGTTCGATGAAGTAAGGTTGGGTGAGTTCGCCGCTTTCGGTGGTAAGTGTAAGGATGAAGCCGATTGTCCGCCCTTCAGCGGTCGGGCAGGAGGGAATGAGGGCTTTGAAATAATGATACTCATAATTAGAACTATTCGTTTCGTAAGAAATATCTTCCAAATCGCACTGGATGGTCGCCATCCCGATATGGCGCCCGGCAATCAATACTATACCGCCATTTGCAGGAACCGTGGAAACAGGATCGCCACCCCCAAAACCATATATAGAACAGACACTGTTGCTGTTAATCGTAGGAAGAGGAGCAACCTGGGTGATTACCAGTTTCTTCGAATCTTTGGCACTTTTTATAAGGAATTCCTGTGAACGATTCTTGGGCGTACCGTTTTCATAAACCGTAACCATAACCCAGGCATCGCCGTCCCCATAGTCTGGAGAAATAGTGTAAAACATTCGTTCGGGCTGGGGATTCTCTACAATGCGCCAGGCACCGTTCGTCGTAATATGGAAAGAGAGCCTCTGCTCAGTCGCTCTGAACGTCAGCGAGTCCTTGTCCACTTCCAATGTATCCTTCTCAAATAATGAAAAATCTTCACAAGAGACGGCCATGAAAGCCATGAGGATGAATGCAAGCAAAACGATTTTTTTCATAATAACGACTTTATTCTAATTAAAGATGCAAATGGAGGGTAGAATGTTGCGTGGGTGAATCCATTCCGCCCGTGTTGTAAAGGTATCATAAAACGCGGGATATCGTACGGCATTCCGTCTCGATTTCGGGCATAAGCCATTCACAATGAGCCTTTTGACTCCCTTCAATTTCCCCGTCTTTCCTGATGGGCAGATCGGATCCCACGATCTCGGAGCCGATCCGTCCAAGCGAAATCGGCAGAAACAGTCATTGCTGATAATAAGCGACTTAAGGAACACTGCAAGCGAAACTGCCACGAGTTCCCCTTGATTTCAGCGTAAAAAATCGCAACTTTGTGATAAACCTATCAAAATGACGGCATTGAAACGATTCGCAGTTTGGTTTTTGGGGCTGGCTCTGGCCCTGTGTGTTTTCTCCTGCAGGACTTCGCCAAGGATCTATTCCGAAAGGCTCCGGGCCATTGACAACTCTCTGCAGGAGCATCCGGATTGGGCGCTGGATTCCCTGTCGGCGCTGGATCCTTCGTTGCTCAGCAAGGAACAATCGGCTTACTACAGCCTATTGCTGACAATCGCCCAGCACAAGAACCACATTCCGTTTCCGGGTGACTCAGCGATATCTATAGCCCGAGACTACTTTATTAATCATACCCAAGATTACTATAATCAGGCACGGGCATCGTTTTATCACGGCTTGGTCCGACAAAAAAAGGATAGTGGGGACACCTTGGCACATCGTTTAATGCACCAAGCCCGTCAAATAATGGATGATCACAGTATCCAAAACGATCGGTTGTCGGCACTTATTGATGTTTTTTTGGGGCGAATTAATTATGGTAACGCAAACTTTGAGGAAGCGGCCCTATATTTTAATTCAGCAGTTGAGAGCGAACGGCGGCTAGGAAACGTTCGGAATATGGTGCTAGATTTATGCGATCTGCTTGCCTGCCATGTCACTCTATTGGACAGCATACAAGCAGAACAAACTTTGTGCATACTGGACAGCACATTAGCTCAACATCCTGATATTCGTTCGGAGAATATTAATAATAGCAAAGCTTTATATTATCTGCACATCGCGCACCAATTGGATAGCGCCGACTATTATTGTAAACAGTGGAAAGCATCTCCAGCGGATTTCGGAGCCAAGCAACAGTTATTATCTAAGATCTACGAGAACCAGGGTAACATACTATCGGCTATTAATTGTGAAAAAAACACATACGAGAATCGCAGGTCGCAAGACTCCATTTACTATCATGCTATCCTTAATCGACTATCTTATTTATACGATAAAATAGAGTGCCCTGATTCTTCGGCACATTATGCGCATTTAGCTTATCAGTCATTATGCAAAGAGTATAGCCAAAAGACGGAAAAACGGGTCTTGGAATTGGAAAAGCAGTATGACATGACCGCCAAGGAAGCGGAGCTCGCCAAGGCCAAGCATCACCGGACATTATTGACCGCGTTGTTGCTCTTCTCCCTGATCATCATCGCTTTCCTCGTCTGGAACCTCTATTTAAGCCGGCGATTGAGAGAATCCGACCATCAGGCCAAGCTAAAAGATTCTCTGGCGCGGTCCCTGCTTATGTCTGTTCTCTCCTCTTATTCAGGAATCAACCAAAGATTAAGCTATATCCACAATCTGCCTTCTGAAAAAAGGCAGGAAGCACTCAACCTGTTTATCCGGGAGAATCAAAAGAATCTGGCAAACAACATCGACGGGACACTGTCTTCCTACACTGAAAACTTTCCCCCGAATATCAGGACTATTGCCGGTTTATTAGGCGGAGTACAGCAGAGAGCCGTTTTTATTTTAACTGAAATGGGTTTTTCGATCAATGAAATTGCCAGCACGCTCAGCACTTCCGGATCTCAAGTCCGCTCAGTCAAATCGGCCATACGCAAACATATCGAAAAACTGTCGCCGGACCTGAACCTGGACATCTCGCAACTGGAAATCATGCGGAAAGACCAGCAATCCAATACAGAAAACTAATGACTCAATATTATATCATTAACACCCTATTCCTATGAAACGTCTTTTCTTGCTTTTTATCATTTGCTTCTTTTTTGGAGGATGTCAGAGTGTCGACAATGAGATAGCAAGTTTATCTGGCGGTGTGGGAGGCAAGATCACTTTGACTTCTGATATGTCTTTCACGCAGATCGACGGCCAACTTGGAGAGCTTTACGATAGGCTTCATCACTATTTCGTTGATATCCCCAGTTCCGGGGCCACTTTTACCGTTATCGCATCTTTCCCGGAAGAAGATGGTGTTCCTTTAAACGATTCCTTCGTAATAGGATTGGGCAGCACACTCATTCCCAATAACCAGGTAACTGTCGATCGAAAAAGGATTAATCAATTCCAGTCTTCCTATTCAATCACTGTCGAACCTAATACGATAGGGATTCCCTATGAAATCTACATATTGCTGATCGACGATACGCGCACCGATAAAACAGGACAGCATTATGAGAGCAACGCCACACTGGTTATCCGGCAGGGAGTATAACGGGATTCCCGGTCAAGCCGGGAATGACGCGAAGGTCAGGGACTGACTCGTGCCCGGTTCCTTGCTACAGGTCACGCTCGATGTCGCTCCACCTGAGTTTTTTGCCGGAAAGGAAGAAGCGGAGGACGATGCTCTTGTCGTAGAGGCCGATGTTGTTGCGTTCCTCCTCGAAAGGAGAAGGATCTTCGTCGCGGCGCAGGCGGAAGTAGTCGCGATGGGCGGTCCAGACGGCCTTGAAGTACGACCATTTGCCCGTGAGCAGATAGACGAGGGCTGATGCCCCGTCGAGGCACAGACGCAGGAAGATGCGCCGGCGCCGGATGTTGTCGGGCAGGTTCTTGTAGAGCATCAGCAGGTTATTGCGGTAGTTGAAATAGAGCTTCCGCGGCGAATTGTTGGGCAGCGTGCCGCCGCCCACGTGCCAGACCGTCGAGGCAGGCACGCACCACACCTGATAGCCCAGCAACTTGGCGCGCCAGCAGAAATCGATCTCTTCCATATGGGCGAAGAACGACTCGTCGAGACCGCCCAGATGGTGGTACAGGGCACTGCGCACCATCATACAGGCACCCGTGGCCCAGAAACACTCTTCCGCCTCATCGTACTGGCCCGCATCCTTCTCCAGATACGAGAGGATGCGCCCGCGGCAGAAGGGATAGCCGTAACGGTCGATATATCCGCCCGCCGCACCGGCATACTCGAAAGTATCGCGCGCAGCCAAAGACAACACTTTCGGCTGGCAGACGCCCACCTCGGGATGTTCCTCCATAAAGGCGACCAGCGGCTGGAGCCAGCCCTCGCCCACCTCGATATCGGAATTGATCAGCACATAGTAGTCGGCATCGATCTCCCGCAGGGCACGGTTGTACCCGCCGGTGAAGCCATAGTTCCGGTCGAAAGCGATGGTCCGGATGGCCGGATACTCCTGACGCATCCACTCCAGGGATCCGTCGGTCGAACCGTTGTCGGCCACAACGATGAAGGCGCCGGGGTGCGTGGTGCGCGCCACCAGGGTCGGCAGATAGGTCTGAAGCATCTTCAGACCGTTCCAATTGAGTATGACGACGGCAATGTCCATATCAGCGGTAACGGATCAAAAGTTTGCAGAGGACGCGCAGCAGCACAAGCATCACCAGCACGCCGGCCACCAGGATGCTGACGTAGAGTTGTTCGCGGATGCGCTGCTTCAGGATCAGGACGTCGGGGTCTTCGTGCAGGACCGCTTCCAGATCGACCTTTGGCAATTCGGAATTGGCCCATTTGGCCACCACCACGCCGTCGTTGAAATACACGGCTCCGCCGTTGCTGCGGTTGAGCGTCAGCAGGGATTTCCAGTCGGCCGTCTCATATTCTTCGGTTGGGCCGTAGCGCAGCACCTCCTGCCCCTGCATCAGGGCCGCTTTGCAGAAACGCTCGATGCGGTCTTTATTCTCGGTATTGAGGGCGTCGGGGTGATGCACGGACACGGCCAGCACGGGGCCTTCCATCTGTTCGAGCGTAAAATCGACCTGGGCCATCTTCGTGGAGCCGCCCAGCTGGACGGTGCGGCTGTCGAGATAGGTCCAGCTTTCGTCGGGCAGGTTGTCGAGCGTAAACTCCTCGGTATGGCCGTCTTTCGTATAGAGGAACGTGGTTTCGAAGCGTGCCTGGTTCTCCTGTGCCAGCTCATCGAGGCTGCTGCCCACCCGGTAGGCCGTGAAATCGACCTGCGGGATGGTGGCCAGCGCACGCACGGCCACGGAGAGGCCCAGCAGCGCGAACAGGCCGATGAACGCCCACTCGAGACCGGGCCAGGCCACGCGGGAGGCGCGTTTTCGGCCGAGGAAAATCACGACCGCCAGCGCGAGCAGCACCACGTTCTTGAGGAAGGTCTGGGTATTGGTCAGATGGATCGCCTCGCCGAAGCAGCCGCAGTCGCTGATAGGATTGAAAAGCATCAGGTAGAGCGTCAGGAGCGTGAACACGGCCTGAAGGATAAGCGCCGCCCAGGCCACGATTTTCAGCCTCAGACCGTCGAGCACGCAGATGCCGATGGTGAATTCGGTCGTGGCCAGGGCAATGCCCAGCACCACGGAAGCGGACTCCAGGAAATCCAGGTGCATGAAGTCGAGGTACTCCTTCACAATCAGGCCCGTCCCCACGGGATCGAGCAGCTTGAGCACGCCGGAGAGGATGAAGGTCAGGGCGAAGATCACCCGGCAGAAGCCGCGGACGATTCTCATAGGATTGCGTCGATTTGTTCGCGGATGCGCAGGAAGATATCGGCGGCGGGGAGCATATGGCCGTCGGTGTCGCTGCAGTCGATGCGCAGGAAGGTGTCGTCGAGCCGGCACTGCTCGCGGTAGAGGTCGCGCACCTTGATCTGGAAGGCGATGTCGGACTCGTGGATGTCGGATTTGCCTTCGAGATAGCGGCGGTCGCCGCCCTTGCGGCTCTGCCGGAGTTTGGCGTCGACGAATTCGATGGGCACGTCGAGGAAGAGGTTGAGCGTCGGGCGCGGGATGCCGTAGCTCCCGTATTCCAGGTCGAGGATCCACGAACGGAGTGCGACGGCCTCTTCGGGTTCCGGCAGCTTCGCGCACTGGAAGGCGATGTTGGAATAGACGTAGCGGTCGAGAATGACCACGTGGCCCTGGTTCATCCAGCTGCGGATCAGGCTGGCCGCGTCGCGGCGGTCTTCGGCGAAGAGCAGGGCGACGAGCTGCGGATGGACCTGGTCGATGGCGCCGAAATCACCCCGCAGGAACTTGGCGATGAGATCGCCGTAGATCGGGGCCGTGTAACGGGGAAAGTGGAGATAATCCACCTTGCGGCCCAGCGAGGAAAAATAGGAAGTCACCATCTTGAGCTGCGTCGATTTACCGGCGCCGTCCAAACCTTCGAGAACGATCAACATAAAATACTATCTTTGTATTCAACTTGTAAATATAGCAAATTATGGGAAGCGGAGCAACCAAAATCATGGGAATCGTCAACCTGAATTCCGATTCTTTCTACGCACCGTCGCGCGCCGCGACGGAGGAAGCCTTCCGCCGGCGGGTGGACATCCTGCTTGCGCGGGGTGCAGACATACTGGACCTGGGCGCCGTATCTTCCCGGCCGGGAGCCACCGACGTCGAAGCCGACGAAGAATGGGCCCGGCTCGAGCCCGCCCTCGAGACGCTCCGTCGCCACTATCCCGGCGTCCCCGTCTCGATCGACACCTTCCGTTCGTCGATCGTGGTAATGGCCTACCAGGCTTTCGGCCGTTTCTGGGTCAACGACATTTCCGCGGGCGAATGGGACGAGGCGATGCTCCCGGTCGTCGGCCGGCTCGGCCTCCGCTACGTGGCCATGCACCACCAGGGGACCTTCGAGACGATGCACGACGATTATTCCTACGACGACGTGGTGGAAAGCGTGAAGCAATTCTTCCGCGAATTCGCCGTCCGTGCGAAAGAGGCCGGCGTGGCCGACTGGGTCCTCGACCCGGGATTTGGTTTTTCCAAGAACGACCGCGACAACCAGACGCTCTTCGACAGGCTCGATGAACTCAAGTCTTTCCGCAGGCCCCTGCTGGTCGGCGTCTCCCGCAAGCGTTTCATCTGGCGTCCCCGCCTACTGACCCCCTCCACCTGCGACGAGGTCGTTCACGAATATGAAGAACGCGCCGTCGCAATGGGCGCCGACATCATCCGCACCCACCTGTAATCCGGCTGCAGCGCCGCCGTCCGGCTACTGGAACAGTCTACGGCAGATCGCCGCGATATCGGCCACGGGCGTTACTGTGATGCCCTCCCCCTTCTTGCGTTTGGCAAAAGATGATTCCTTGTTGAAGGAGGAGATATAGATTTCCTCGAAGCCGAGTTTTTCGGCCTCGGCGATGCGGCGTTCGACCTGGCTCACGGGGCGGATCTCGCCGCTGAGGCCCACCTCGGCGGCGAAACACACCTTCGGCGAAATATAGAGGTCGAAGTTCGACGAGAGGATGGAGGCCACGATGGCCAGGTCGCAGGCGGGATCAGACACCCGCAGGCCGCCGGCGATGTTCAGGAAGACGTCTTTGGCGGCCAGCTTGAAGCCGGCGCGCTTTTCGAGCACGGCCAGCAGCATATTGAGCCGGCGGCCGTCGAAGCCCGTGGCCGAACGCTGCGGCGTGCCGTAGGCCGCCGTACTGACCAGCGCCTGGATCTCGATCAGGAAGGGACGCGTGCCGTCCATCATCGCCGCGATGGCAATGCCGCTCAGGTCGTCCTGATGCATCGGGATAAGGATTTCGGAAGGATTGCGCACTTCGCGCAAGCCCGCGCCGGTCATTTCGAAGACCGCCAGTTCGTCGGTCGATCCGAAACGGTTCTTGATGCTGCGCAGGATACGGTAGGAGCCTTTGGTGTCGCCCTCGAACTGCAGGACCACGTCGACGATATGCTCGAGGACCTTCGGTCCGGCGATGGTCCCGTCTTTGGTGATATGCCCGATCAGGATCACGGGCGTGCCCGTCTCCTTGGCGAAGCGCAGCAGCGCCGAGGCACACTCGCGCACCTGCGAAACGCTGCCGGCCGACGAATCGAGCGCCTCGCTGTAGATGGTCTGGATGGAATCGACGATCAGCAGGGCGGGCCTGACTTCCCGGGCCTGCTGCAGGATGTTCTCCAGCACCGTCTCGCTCAGGATGAAGCAGTCGTCGTCGCTGCCTCCCAAGCGGTCGGCGCGCAACTTGATCTGCTTGGGGCTCTCCTCGCCGGAGACGTAAAGCGTCTTGAGGTCTTTGCAACAGAGGGGTATCTGGAGGGAGAGCGTGGACTTCCCGATGCCGGGCTCGCCGCCAATGAGGATCATCGAACCCTCCACCATTCCGCCGCCCAGTACGCGGTCGAGTTCGCCGATGCCCACGGAGAAACGGTTGTCGTGGCTCAGGTCGATCTCGCGCAGGCGGGTCGGCCGGGCCTCCACCGCATCGATGTACGCACGCGACCGGGATGCCGCACCGCTGCTGCCGGAGCCCGAAGCCGTGCGCGCCGCCTTCGGCTCTTCCACCATCGTATTCCACTCACCACAGGCGGGGCATCGCCCCATCCACTTCGCGCTCTCATTCCCGCACGAGGTACAATACCAAACCGTTTTAATCTTCGTAGCCATACGACAAACTTACGAAAAAATCGTTATCTTTGAAAATTAATGATGCCCGGTCAAGCCGGGCATGACGATACCCGGCAAAACAACGACATTTTATATGGAAACCATTACGATCAAAACCATCGGACCGTGGCTGCTGCACGGCGAACAAATGTTCATCACCGGAAGCTGCCCCGCGCTGGGCGGCTGGGACCCGGACAAGGCATTGCCCATGACCAATACCCAGGGCATCCTCTGGAGCATCGACCTCGACAAGACAGCCCTGCCCGAGTATTTCGAATATAAATTCCTGCTCCGCAAACACGACGGAACCATCGTCTGGGAGACCTGCTTCAACCGTACCAATCCCTACGCCGTCACCGAAACCACCTTCCCCGACCAGCATCCCCGCTACGCCGGAACCGCCATCCCCGTGTTCTCGCTGCGCAGCCGCAACTCCGCCGGTATCGGTGACTTCGGCGACATCCGCCTGATGGTCGACTGGGCCGCCGCCACCGGACAGGCCGTCCTGCAGCTCCTTCCGGTCAACGACACCACCTCCACCAAAACCTGGACCGACTCCTACCCCTACGGCGGCATTACCATCATGGCCCTGCATCCCATCTACCTGAACCTGCAGGACATCGGACCGCTGCGGAGCAAAGCCCAGCAGGCCGCCTTCGAAGCAGAAGCCGCCGAACTCAACGCCCTGCCGCAGCTCGACTACGAACGCGTGTTCGAAATGAAGGAACGCTACGTGCGCGCCGTCTTCGCCCAGAAGGGAAGCCGCACGATGGGCAGCAAAGCCTATCTGGCCTTCTTCCAGGCCAACCGCGAATGGCTCCTTCCCTACGCCGCCTTCTGCGTGCTGCGCGACCGCTTCGGCACCGCCGACTTCTCCAAGTGGAAACGTCTCAAGAAATACAGCGCCGCCGGCGTAGCGCGTCTCTACGGAGAGGCCAAGGAAGAGATGGACTACTACATCTTCGTGCAATACCATCTCGACCGCCAGCTGCGCGACGCGCACGCATACGCGCACAGCCGCGGCGTCGCACTCAAGGGCGACATCCCCATCGGCATCACGCCCCACAGCGTCGAGGCTTGGGCAGAGCCCGAATACTTCAATATGGGCGAACAGGCCGGCGCCCCGCCGGATGCCTTCGCAGCCGACGGCCAGAACTGGGGCTTCCCCACCTACAACTGGGACCGGATGGCCGAAGACGGCTACGCCTGGTGGAAACGCCGTTTCCGTAAACTGGCCGAATACTTCGACGCCTACCGCATCGACCACGTGCTGGGCTTCTTCCGTATCTGGGAGATTCCCGTTCCCTATAAATCCGGCCTGATGGGCCACTTCAGCCCGGCGCTGCCCTACTCCGTGGAAGACCTGCGCTGGCGCGGCTTCCACTTCGACGAACAGCGCCACGCCCGCCCCTATGCCGACGACGACCCGCGCGAAGTGCTCTTCCTCGAAGACCCGGTGCACAAGGGCCTCTGGCACCCGCGCATCAGCGCCCAGTACACCCGCAGCTACGCCGACCTGCAGCAGTGGGAAAAAGATGCCTATAACCGGATCTACGACGAATTCTTCTATACCCGCAACACCGAGTTCTGGCGCGAACAGGCGATGCGCAA
This sequence comes from Bacteroidales bacterium, assembly GCA_017428245.1. GTDB lineage: Bacteria > Bacteroidota > Bacteroidia > Bacteroidales > UBA932 > Cacconaster. The sequence continues at coordinate 73,617 of JAFRRF010000011.1, read as the reverse complement.
GCTCCCCGAACTGATCGGGGTCACCAATATGCTCACCTGTGCCGAAGACCTGGGCATGATTCCGGCCTGCGTGCCGCAGGTGCTCTCCGACCTGCACATCCTCTCGCTCGAAGTGCAGCGGATGCCGAAAGACCCCAAACAGATGCTGGGCAACCCGTCCGAGTATCCGTATATGAGCGTCTGTACCACCGGCTCGCACGACACCAGCACGCTGCGCGGATGGTGGGGCGAGAACCACGACGGCGCGGACTGCCCGATCGACGTCTGCCAGTGGATCATAGCCGAGCATCTCTACTCTCCGGCAATGCTCACCATCCTGCCCCTGCAGGACTGGTTCTCACTCTGCCCGGCGCTCCGCGTGGCCGACATCGACGGCGAACGGATCAACATCCCCGCCAATCCGAAACACTACTGGCGCTGGCGGATGCACGTCTCGCTGGAAGACCTGATCGCCAACACGGCATTCAACGACAAAATCTCCGCGATGATCGCCCAGAGCGGACGAAAAGCATAGCACATTATGGCAGAAGGGAAGAAAAAGGGACTAGCCCTGCACTGGCAGATCCTCATCGGTATCGGCCTGGGTGTGATTGCGGGCATCGTGCTCTGCAAGATCACACCCTACGACAACTGGTACAAATACATCAAATGGGCGGGCGACATCTTCCTGCGCGGCCTGCGGATGATTGTCATTCCGCTGGTGTTCAGTTCCATCGTGCTGGGTGTGGCCGGAATGGGCAACTCCGCGGCGCTGGGACGCATCGCCGGCAAGACGATCCTCTACTACATCGTCACTACGGCTCTTGCCGCCACCATCGGCCTGACGCTGGTCAACATCGTCAAGCCCGGCGTGGGAGCCAACCTCAACCTGGCGGAAGAAGTCACGGCGGTCGGTTCGGGGCAGGTGTCGTTCATCGACCAGATCGTCTCCATCGTCCCTTCGAACATCTTCGAGTCGATGGCCAAGGGCGACCTGCTGCCGATTATCTTCTTCGCCATCCTCTTCGGCCTGTTCATGAACAAGGTCGATGAGAAATACTCCGGGTTCCTGAATAATTTCTTCACGTCGGTCTATGAAGTGATCATGAAGATCACGATGTTCATCATCCGGCTGGCACCCTATGGGGTGTTCGCCATCGTGACGAACGTCGTGGGCAAGCAGGCCGACGATCCGCGGGCCCTGCTGTCGATGGCCGGGTCGCTCGGCGTCTTCGTGCTGGTGGTCTGGGGCGGCCTGCTGATCCAGGGCGGTGTGATTCTGCCGCTGCTGGTGCGGCTGGTCGGACGGCAGAATCCCTGGCGGCACATCTCCAAGATGTCCACGGCCCTGCTGACGGCGTTTTCCACCTGCTCTTCGGGGGCGGCGCTGCCGATCAATATCCGCGATTCGCAGGAGAAATGCGGTGTGTCCAACAAGATCGCCAGTTTCGTCCTGCCGCTGGGCAGCACCATCAATATGAACGGCACCGCGCTCTATGAATGCGTGACGGCCATCTTCATCGCCCAGGCCTATGGCATCGACCTGTCGCTGGCCCAGCAGATCATGATCGTCTTCACGGCCCTGCTGGCCGCCATCGGCGCGGCCGGCATTCCGATGGCCGGAATGGTGATGCTGGCGATCGTCCTGTCGGCCGTCGGCCTGCCGCTCGAAGGCATCGGCCTGGTGCTGGCCGTCGAGCAGCTCTGCGACATGCCCCGCACCTGCATCAATACCTACGGCGACTCCTGCGGCGCCGTGATCATCGCCCACAGCGAAGGCGAGGAGCTGACGATCTGACGGGCGACGGGCTGACGGCTGACGGCTGATCGGCTGGCGGGCTGATGGCTGACGGCTGACGACCGACGGGCTGACGGGCCGACGGCCGACGGGCTGACGGCCGACGCGGCTTCCAGCAAAGAAAAACGGCCGATTCCTTTGCCAAACGGCAATTAAAGACAATCCGGCAAAGATTTCCCTGGATTTCTTTTGCCGGATTTATTTATTGCCGTTTTTACTTGCATTCTGCTCTCCGGCGCAGTATCTTTGTTCTATCCATAGCCACGGTGGCGTTGGAGATTACGTGTTTGAGAAGGTATGGCTAAGGAGCATTCTTACTACGAGAAGGAAGATCGTTGCAGGCGGGTTTTCGAATTCATTTTGAGAAAGTACGGCGGCGTCTGGCATCTGTGTACGCCCGGGGAAGGACAATCGGTCATCTTCAGCGACGAGCATAAAGAAGACTATGCTTTCGCAATGACGCTCGTTGCGATGTGCGCCTACGACTGTCAGAATGTGCAGATCATCACTTTCGAGCTGATGAGCAACCACGTGCACTTCATCATTTGCGGCCGGGAAGAAGATGTGCTGGCTTTCTTCGCCTTGTTCAAAAAAAGACTTCATCGCTATCTGGCCATATCCAAACGTCTTGTCAACCTCGACAACTTCGACTGCAGGAAGCCGATTCCGATCGGGAGTCTTGAATCCCTGCGCAACCAGATCTGTTATACGAACCGGAACAACTTCGTCATCGATCCCGACCAGACCCCGTTCACCTATCCGTTCGGAGCCAACAGCTATTATTTCCAGCCGATTGTGAAAGAGCGCAAACAGGGATGCTTCGGCGACTTGAACATTTTAAAGAAACAGAAGTTCGTTCATTCTAAGGCCGCCGACTATCCGGCAGCTTTTACTATTGTCGACGGCTATTTTTCACCGATGAATTACTGTCGCCTCGACATTGGGGAGGGCGTATTCCGGGATGCCCGTCACTACTATTACAAGTTGTCGAAAGAAGTTGAGTCTTACCGGGAGATTGCTGCCATGATCGGCGACAGTCTGTTTTATACCGATGACGAATTAATCGATGTCATTCGTCGGATTTGTCGGGAAAAATACGACAATCAACGTGCAATCCTTCTCGGACAAAAGCAAAAGATGGAACTCGCCCGAACGCTGCACTTCGACTACAACGCCGACAATGCCAAAATAGCCCGGCTGCTGAAGCTCCCCGTTCAAACACTCGACATCCTTTACCCCATGCGTAAAAAATAAACGGTCACGCCTTCGGTCCTCACTATTTCCGGCACAAGCACGCCTTTAGTCCTCACTATTTCCGGCAAAGAAAAACGGCCGGTTCCTTTGCCAGACGGCAATTAAAGACAATCCGGCAAAGGAATCCCTGGGAAAGCTTTGCCGGATTGTGTGAGTCAGAGACGAAGGCCCTAAGGCAGGACGACGAAACGGTCGCGGCCGGAAATATCCTGCAGGATGCGGCTGCCGGGGAAGAGCGCGGCGACTTCGGGACCGAATCGCTCGTTGATTTCCAGATAGAGATGGCCGTCGGGGCGCAGCAGGGCCTCGGCCCAGCGGGCGATGGCGCGGTAGTATTTGAGCGGATCGTCGTCGGGAACGAAGAGCGCTTCGGCCGGTTCGAAATCGAAGACGTTGGGCCGCATCGCGGCGCGTTCGCTTTCGCAGATATAAGGCGGATTGGCCACGATGATATCGAACTGCGGGAGGCCGGCCGGCGGGGCGGCCAGCACGTCGGCCGAGAAGAAAATCGGCCGGGCACCGCGCAGTTTGACACGCTGCCGGCAAGCGTAGCGTAGGGCAGCGTCCGACAGGTCGCAGCCATAGACCATCGCTTCGGGGAATTCCGCGGCCAGCGACCAGGCGATACAGCCCGAACCGGTACAGATATCCAGGATACTGAACGGACCCTCATCGACAGCGATATGCCCGATCGCGTCTGACATATCGGCCAGAGATGACTTCGGAGTTGACTCGGCTGGAGATGGATTCGGGGATGACGCCACCGGAGTGGACTCGGCCGGGGATGAAGTCGGGGATAAAGCCACCGGAGATGGCTCGGCTGGGGATGGAGATTCTGGGGCGACACCGTCGGCGGAGGCAGGCGAGTTTTCATCGGCGATCTTTCCGTCGGCGGAGGCAGGCGTGTTTTCAACGGCGATCTTTCCGTCGGAGGAGGCAGGCGTGTTTTCAACGGCGATCTTTCCGTCGGTGGAGGCAGGCGTGTCCTCATCGGCGGCCTTCTCGTCGGCGGCGTACAGGTCGTCGACGATGCGGGAGACGAGTTCTTCAGTCTCCGGCCGGGGAATCAGACAGCCCTCGCCCACCTTGAAACGATGGCCGCAGAACTCCGTGAATCCCAATACGTACTGCAACGGCCGGCCGGTCGCCAGCTCATCGAGGGCATCGAGCATCTCAGATGCCCGGTCAAGCCGGGCATGACGTGAAGGGTCGTGCCGGACCTGGCGCGAAGGGGCGAGACGAGACGGGCGCGAAGGGGCGAGGCGGGCCTGACGGCTGTCGGCGGGCGGCTGGACGGCGGGATCGGCCGCATCATCCACAAGGATCGGGAAATCCGGATCGGAAATATACTTATAAGAAGGTATTTCCAGATAGTGCTCCAAAAGACGGAAGCCGATGGCCTTTGCCTCCGCCTCCGGATACAGCGGCGCCAAACGGCCGGTACAAAGATCGATGAATTCACGAAGGGTCATAACGGACAGGCTATTTTGCGCTGCAACGGACACAACTGATTATCAGACCTTTGCGCAAATTGATCCCCCTCAAAACAGAGGGGATCAACTTCCATAAACCACTGATTATTAACTGCGTACATTGCAGGGCGAATTATACAAAACCTTTAAAAGCAAACATTACGGCCGGAACCGATGGCGGCGGACGGCAGGCCGGGAACGGCGGCGGCGGGCGATGGGGTCATAGTCCGAGGCAGCGGAGACAGGATATGACTTTGAAAACATTGGCGCCCACGCCCCAGGGGGAGGGGCCCACGAAGTGGGAGGGTGGTTTTCAAAGGCATATTCTGCGAAGCATAGCGGACGTAAAGGCCTGAACCGACAACGGCGGACGGCAGGCCGGAACCGGCGGCGGCGGACGATGAGGACAAAGTCCGCGGCAGCGGAGACAGGATATGACTTTGAAAACATTGGCGCCCACGCCCCAGGGGGAGGGGCCCACGAAGTGGGAGGGTGGTTTTCAAAGACATATTCTGCGAAGCATAGCGGACGTAAAGGCCGGAACCGACAGCGGCGGACAGCAAGGCCGGAATCGACGGCGGCGGACGATGAGGTCAAAGTCCGCGGCAGCGGAGACAGGATATGACTTTGAAAACATTGGCGCCCACGCCTCAGGGGGAGGGGCCCACGAAGTGGGAGGGTGGTTTTCAAAGACATATACTGCGGAGCATAGCGGACATCAAGCCCGGAAACAACAGCGGCGACGTCAGGCCGATAAAGCCTCGTCGATCAGGCAATCGAGAACCTCGCCCACAGAAAGGCCGGCGGCCCGGATTTGCGCCGGAACCAGCGACATCTTCGTCATACCGGGCACCGGATTGATCTCCAGGAAATACACCTTGCCCGACTCTGTCATAATGTAATCGCAACGAATCAGCCCCCGGCAACCGAAATGCTGATAAATGCGGCGCGTCTGCTCGCGGACCGTATGGGCCACATCGTCGGGAATCTGCGCCGGACATACTTCGTCGCTCTTGCCCAGATACTTCGCCTCGTAGTCGAAATACTCGTTGTGCGGAATGATCTCGGTGACCGGCAGCGGAATGATCTCTCCCCCGCGGTTGAACACTCCCTCCGTCAGCTCCCGACCGGGAATGAAACTCTCGATCAGCACATCGTCGCTCTCGGAGAAAGCCGCCGCAATGGCCGCGGCAAGATCCTCCTGCCGCTTGACCTTCGTCACGCCGAACGAACTGCCGCCGTCGTTGGGTTTGACGAAGACCGGCAGCCCCAATTTCTCGACCACCTCTTCGGAATTGAACGGCTCTCCCTTATGCAGGAAAATCTCGGGCGCCAGCGGAATCCCCAGACCGCGCATCGCCTTCTTGCAGGCGTGCTTGTCGAAGGTGATGGCCGCCACCCGCGAAGAGCAGGTGGTAAAAGGAACTTCGTGCTTCTCAAGCTCGGCCTGAAGGATACCGTTTTCACCCGGCGTCCCGTGGATCATAATCAGCGCCACGTCGTAGTTCCGAAGCTCGGAAGGAATGAACGGGCGGACCGGAACGGCCACGTCGGTCACGGCCGGGTCGCAGACCGACCACTGTCCGTCGCGCAGCAGAAGTTCCGTCACTTCATACCGGGCGGGATCGAGGCAGGTGGCCACGAATTTGCCGCTGAGCACCGAAATGCCCCATTCGGAGGAATCGCCTCCGTAAATCAATGCTATTTTTTTCATCAGTTGAAATAATCGTTGCCGGCGGACGAAGCGTCGGACGCGTCGTTCGACGAACCGTCACAGAGCTGGTCGGCCGTCCAGCCGAGCGGCGGGACGAACACGTCGTCCGGCCCGATCGGGATGGAAGGATCGGCATAGACTTTCTGCAAAAAGATTGCCCAGATCGGGAGCGCCATGCTGGCTCCCGCGCCCAGCGCCGTGCTGGTGAAGTGGACCTGACGGTCCTCTCCGCCCACCCAGGCGCCGGCCGTCAGCTTCGGCGTATAGCCGATGAACCAGCCGTCGGAGTTGTCGTTGGTCGTACCCGTCTTGCCGGCGATGTCGCCCTGGATATTGTAGCGCCAGCGGATGCGGCCGGCCGTACCGTCGTTGACCACGCCCTGCATCATATTGATCATCTTGTAGGCCGTGATCTCGCTGATGGCCTCCCGCTTGCGCGTGGAGAAGGTCGCCAGCACGTTGCCGTTGTTGTCTTCGATCCGGGTGACGAACATCGGGAAACAGTATACGCCCCGGCCGGGGAACGTGTTGTAGGCCGCCACCATCTCCATCACGGAAAGGTCGCACGAGCCGACGCAGAGCGAGACCACCGGGTCGAGGTAGCTGCTGATACCCATCTTGCGGCAGATCTCCACCAGCGAGTACGGGCCGAACTGTTTCATCAGGTAGGCTGAGATATTGTTGCGGCTGTTGGTCAGGCCCCACTTGAGGGTGACGATGCGCTCGTCCGTCTCAGCCTTGGGCGCCCAGTCCGTGCCGTTGACATCGATGGTATAGGTGGTATTGGCCACACGGTCGCAAGGCGTATAGCCCTCCTGCATCGCCAGCGTGTAGAGGAACGGTTTAAAAGTCGAACCCACCTGGCGCTTTCCCTGTCCGATGTTGTCGTATTTGAAGAAGCGGTAGTCCGGTCCGCCGACATAGGCTTTCACGTAGCCCGTATTGGGCTCGATGGCCATAAAGGCGGCGCGCAGGAACGCTTTGTTGTAGCGGATGGAGTCGTTGGGGGTCATCGTGGTATCGACGTAGCCCTTGTTGTTCCAGGCGAAGACGCGCATCTGGACGGGCGTATCAAAGGCCTTGTTGATCTCGGCTTCGGAAGCACCGGCCTCCTTCATGCTGCGGTAGCGGTCGCTCCAGCGGCGGCCGTTGCGCATCAGGCGTTCGACTTCGTCTTTGGGAACGTCGTTGGAGAAGGGGTAGTTGCTGCGGTTCTTGAGCTCTTTGTCGAGGGTCTTCTGGAGTTCCTTGCCCAGATGCTGCTCCACGGCCTGTTCGGCGTATTTCTGCATCCGCGAGTCGAGCGTGGTGTAGATGCGCAAGCCGTCGCGGTCGAGGTCGTACTGCGTGCCGTCGGGCTTGCGGTTCTTGTTGAGCCAGCCGTAGAGCGGATTGTCGCGCCAGGCCAGGGAGTCGGCGCGGTAGTCTTCCACCTGCGTATAGTTGGAGCGTTTGGGCTGGGTGGCGTTCATGAACTTGCGGAGCATGTCGCGGAAATACGGGCCGTAGCCGGAGTTGTGGTCCTGCTGCTTGTAGGTGACCACGATGGGGATCTGCGCGATGGAATCCATATCGTGCCGCGAGAGGTAGTCGTTGCGCTCCATCTGCCGCAGCACGTGGTTGCGGCGGGCGAGCGACTGCTCGGGATTGAGGGCCGGGTTGTAGCGGGTGGGCTTGTTGACCATACCCACCAGGCAGGCTCCCTCTTCGATCGTAAGGTCTTCGGGATCCTTTGCGAAAAAGGTGTTGGCCGCGGCCTTGATGCCGTAGGCGTTGCCGCCGAAGAAGATCTGGTTGAGATACATCGTCACGATCTCTTCCTTGGTATAATTGCGCTCGATCTTGACGGCGGTGATCCACTCCTTGAGCTTGATGCCGATCATCTTGATTGTCCGTCCGCCGGGGATGCGGCTCTTCACGTCCTGACGGGGATAGAGGGTCTTGGCCAGCTGCTGGGTGATGGTACTGCCGCCGCCCTGCGAGGAGTCTCCCAGGAGGATCGTCTTGAAGAGCACGCGGCCCAGGCCGCGGAAGTCGATGCCGGAATGCCGGTAGAAGCGGGCATCCTCGGTGGCGATGGCCGCGTCGACCACGTGGCGGGGGATCTGGTCGTAGCTTACATACGAACGGTTCTCGATATGATAGGTATTGAGGATCTTGCCGTCGTCGGAGATCAGCAGGGTGGCCAGGTTGCTGTCGGGATTCTCGATCTGTTCGAACGAAGGAATCTTGGCGAAGAGGGCCACCAGCAGCAGGCCCAGCAACAGGCAGGCAAGCGGCAGGGTGATCAGGATCCAGAACCACTTGGTTATCTTTTTCTGCGTCGTCGATTTCATTTCTTTTAACTTCGTTAAAGGGCGATACAACTTGCAAATTTAGGAAAAAAGATTTGGAAAGTTGCCCTGATTATCCCTTACTTTGCATTCCCAAAACCAAAAACGAACGAGATGGGAGAGAATTTAGTCATTGTGGAGTCCCCGGCGAAAGCCGATACCATCGGGAAGTTTCTCGGAAAAGCATATACCGTCAAATCCAGTTTCGGCCATATCAGAGACCTCAAGAAGGCCGGCCTGGGCATTGATATCGAAAACGGATTCCTTCCGCAATACGAGATTTCAAGCGACAAAAAGAAGACGGTGGCCGATCTGAAGGCCGCTGCGGCAAAGGCCGAAACGGTCTGGCTCGCATCCGATGAAGACCGCGAAGGAGAAGCCATCGCCTGGCATCTGGCCGAAACGCTCGGCCTGCTGCCGGAGAAGACCCGCCGCATCGTCTTCCACGAGATTACGAAAAACGCCATCCTCGAAGCCATCCAGAATCCGCGCGACATCGACATGAACCTGGTGAAGGCCCAGCAGGCCCGCCGCGTGCTCGACCGCCTGGTCGGTTTCGAACTCTCCCCCATCCTCTGGAAAAAGATCCAGCCGAAGCTCTCGGCCGGCCGCGTCCAGTCGGTCGCCCTCAAACTCATCGTCGACCGCGAGCGCGAGATCGCCGCTTTCGAATCCAAACCGTTCTTCCGCGTAGAAGGCCTCTTCCTGGCCGAAGGGTCCCGCAAGCCGTTCCGCGCCGTCCTCGACCGCAAGTTCGACACCGAAGACGAAGCCCGCGCCTTCCTGGAGCGCTGCAAGGGCGAAAGCTTCCACGTGGCTTCCGTCGAAACCCGTGAATCGCGCCGCTCGCCGGCACCGCCGTTCACCACCTCCACCCTCCAGCAGGAAGCCGCCCGAAAACTCGGCTACTCGGTCAGCCAGACGATGTCGATCGCCCAGCGTCTCTACGAAGCCGGTCTGATCACCTATATGCGTACCGACTCGATGAACCTCTCCACCCTGGCCCTCGGGACCACGAAGGAGACGGTCACCGCACTCTACGGGGCGCAGTATTCCAAGGTCCGGAACTATCACACCCGCGTCAAGGGCGCCCAGGAGGCGCACGAAGCCATCCGTCCCACCTATGTCAGCAACCAGGAAATCGAGGGAAGCGCGACCGAGAAGCGGCTCTACAACCTCATCTGGAAGCGCACCGTCGCCTGCCAGATGGCCGATGCCGTGGTCGAGAAGACCGAAGTGGAGATCTGCGGCGAAAACCTGCCGGAGAAATTCATCGCAACCGGCGAGCAGATCCTCTTCGACGGCTTCCTTAAAGTATATATCGAAGGCCGCGACGACGAGGAAGACGAGGTGCAGGCCGTCCTGCCGCACATCGGCCGGGGACAGGCACTGCAGTGCAAGCGCATCGACGCATCGGAGAAATATACCCAGCGGCCGCCGCGCTACAGCGAGGCCAGCCTGGTCAAGAAACTCGAGGAACTGGGCATCGGCCGTCCGTCCACCTATGCCTCGACGGTCAGCACCTTGAAAACCCGCGGTTACATCATCGTCGGCGACAAGGCGGGCACGCAGCACGACTGCCGCACCCTGACGCTCGAAGACGGCGATGTCACCCGCTCGGTGAAGAAAGAAGCCATCGGCGCCGAGAAGAAGAAACTCCTGCCCGAGAACATCGGCATCGTAGTGACCGACTTCCTGACCGCCAACTTCGAGGATATCCTCAACTACGGCTTCACGGCCAACGTCGAAGAATCGTTCGACCGGGTCGCAAAAGGCCGGCTCGCCTGGGACAAGGTCATCGCCGACTTCTACGGGCCTTTCCACAAGGAGGTCGAAAACAGCCTGCAGGACCGCGAGCACACCCGCTCCGAACGCCTGATCGGCGTGGACCCCGCCAGCGGAAAGCCCATCACGGCCCGTATCGGCCGCTTCGGTCCGCTGCTCCAGAAAGGCTCGGCCGACGACCCCGACAAGCAGTACGTCAGCCTTGGCAAGGGCCAGCTCATCGAATCGGTGACGCTGGAAGACGCCCTCAAGCTTTTCGCCCTGCCGCGCCTTGTGGGCAGCTACAAGGACGCCGAGATCACCACGGCCATCGGCCGCTTCGGCCCTTACGTGAAATGGAACGGCAAATTCGTGTCGCTGGCCAAGGGACAGACGCCCTACTCCATCACCGAAGAGCAGGCTATCGCCCTGATCGAGGAGAGCCGCTCGAAAGAGGAGAAAAAAATGATCGCCGACTTCCCCGCCTCGGGCATCCAGGTCCTCAACGGCCGCTACGGCCCCTATCTCAAGAAGGGAAAAGACAACTTCAAGATTCCAAAAAGGAAGGATCCCGCAACCCTCTCAGAGCAGGATTGCATCGACATTATTGAAAAAGCCGAAAAGAAGAAGCAATAATCCACTTACAGTTTGATAGTTTTTTTTATCTTTGCACGCATTATGGCAAAGGTAAACTATCAAATCGACGAGATTGACCAGAAGATCCTGGCCTTTCTTGTGAAAAATGCAAGGATGCCGTTCCTCGAAATCGCCCGCGAATGCGGCGTCTCCGGCGCGGCCATCCACCAGCGGGTCCGGAAAATGGAGAATGCGGGCGTCATCACGGGATCGCGCCTGCTTGTCAAACCCGAGGCGCTCGGTCTCAACGTGTGTGTCTTCGTAGGCGTTACGCTCTCCGAAGCCAACACCTATCCGAAAGTCGTCGAGGCGCTCCGCAAGATTCCCGAGGTCGTGGAATGCCACTTCGTGACCGGACAGCATTCCCTGCTCCTGAAACTCTTCTGCTTCGACCAGGACCACTTGATGAAGATCCTCATCGAGACCATCCAGAATATCCCGGGCATCCGTCGCACCGAGACGCTGGTCTCGCTCGACCAGGCCATCGAACGCCAGGTTTGGGTGAAAGACTACGACTACGTCAAGGCGCCGCTGCGCAAGAACACGAGCCCGGCTCCTAACAAGAAGAAAGCCTGAGCAGTTTCCCGGCCAGGGCCAGGTCGTCCGGCGTGGTGATCTTGATGTTCAGACGCTCGCCGGGAATGATCCGTACGGGCGTACCTGCCGCTTCGACCACCGAAGCATCGTCGGTAAAGTCCGGCGAGAACGGCTGTCGATAGGCTTCTTTCAGAATTTTCGCATCGAACAGCTGGGGCGTCTGCACCAGCACCAGGCCGTCGCGGGACACGGGGACCGACCCGTCTTCCGCAACACGGCGCACCGACTCCACCACCGGCACGGCCGGTACCACGGCCGGCGAGACGGCCGCCGCCTCGAAGAGGCGCGCGAGCAGTTCGCGGCCGATCATCGGACGGACACCGTCGTGCACCGCCACAATTCCCTCATCCCCCACAAAACGCAGGGCGTTCTGCACGGAATGGAAACGGGTGATCCCGCCTGAAACCATCGAATACCGCTCAAGGAAACCCTCCGTCCGGCAATAGTCGCGCCACCACGCCTTCCCGGCGGAAGGCAGTACGAGAATGATCTCCATCGACGGGTCGAAATCCAGGAAACGTTCGACCGTGTGCCGCAGGATCGGCTTGCCGCCGATCTCCAGGAACTGCTTCGGCCGGTCGGCTCCCATCCTCACCCCCTGCCCTCCGGCCACGATGACCGCATATCGTTTCATTGTGAAAAAAATGTCAATAAAATTGCAAGACAAAATTAATCATTTCTCCCGAGATATTTCTAAATTTGTACGATAGTACTAACCTGATAAAAACCGCATTCACAATATGGCATTTTCATTCTTACAGCAGGAACTCGCCATCGACCTGGGAACGGCCAACACCGTCATTTTCATGAACGACAAGAAGGTCATCGACGAACCCTCCATCGTGGCCATCGACAAGCTGACCGGCAAATGCGCCGCCGTGGGCACCAAGGCAAAGGCCATGCAGGGCAAGGAGAACCAGAACATCAAGACCATCCGCCCGCTGAAAGACGGCGTGATCGCCGACTTCGACGCCTCGGAGCAGATGATCCGCGAGTTCATCAAGATGATCAACAATAACAAGCGCTCGCTCTTCTCGCCGAGCCTCAGGATGGTGGTCTGCATCCCCTCCGGATCGACCGAAGTGGAGAAACGCGCCGTCCGCGACGCCGCCGAACATTCCGGCGGCCGCGACGTCCAGATGATTTTCGAGCCGATGGCCGCCGCACTGGGTATCGGCCTCGACGTCACGGCCCCGATGGGCAACATGATCGTTGACATCGGAGGCGGCACTACCGAAATCGCCGTCATCTCCCTGGGCGGCATCGTGGCCGACGAGAGCATCAAGACCGCCGGCGACGTGTTCACCACCGAGATCCAGCAGTATATGCGCCAGCAGTACAACATCCGCATCGGCGAACCCACTGCCGAGCAGATCAAGATCCGCATCGGCGCGGCCATTTCCGAACTCGAAGAACCGCTCGAGCCCTTCGTGGTCAAAGGCCCGAACCTGATGACCGTCCACCCGGTCGAAGCGCCCGTCACCTACCAGGAAGTCGCGCACTGTCTCGACAAGTCGCTGGTCAAAATCGAATCGAGCATCCTCACGGTGCTCGAGAAGACCCCGCCGGAGCTCTACAGCGACATCGTCCGCAAGGGAATCTTCCTGACCGGCGGCGGCGCCCTGCTGCGCGGTCTCGACATCCGTCTTTCCAAGAAGATCAACATCCCGTTCCACGTGGCCGAAGATCCGCTCCGCGCCGTGGCCAGAGGCACCCGCATCGCCCTGAAGAACCCGCACTATCCCTTCCTGATGCGATGAGAAGCCGCTACGGACTCCTGTCTTCCCTGACCGCCGTCGTCCTGTTCATCCTCCTCGAAACGTGCGCCATCCTGCTGGTGGCACGGGGCGGGGTCGTGCAGCGCTTCAAGGTGATGGGAGCCGTGCGCAGTGTCGAGTCGTGGTTCTGGGAGCGCACCGGACGCATCCGCTACTACTTCAATTTCCGCACGGAGAACGACCGCCTCACCGCCGAAAACCTGCAGCTGCGGCAACAGCTCTCGCGTTTTGCCGCGGTACAGCGCGCACTCGACTCGATGGAGGTGGTCGTCGAGCCGGAATTCACCTATTTCGGCGCCACCGTCGTGCGCAACTCCGTCGACCGGCAGCACAATTTCCTGGTGCTCGACCGCGGAAGCGACGACGGCGTCGAAGCGGGAATGGGCGTAGTCACATCACGCGGCGTGGTGGGCATCGTCAGCGCCGTGAGCCGGCACTATTCCTACGTGATCTCGCTCCTGAACACGGAGCAGTCGGTCAGCGCCAAGCTCGCGGGCAGCGGCGCCTTCGGCCCGATGACCTGGACGGGTGTCTCTCCCAAGGGCGCCGTCCTGCGCGAGATTCCCGTCCACATCCAGACCGCCCCGGGCGACACCGTCTATTCGAGCGGATTCTCCACCATCTATCCGCCCGACATCCCGCTGGGCACCATCGAGAAATCGACGATCCGGCAGGGTTCCTCCCAGGAACTGACGGTCAGTCTGCTGGAAGATTTCCGTTCGCTCCACAACGTCTATATCGTCAAAAACAACCGCCGGCAGGAGCTGGAAGAACTCTATGAACAGGCTCAGTAACATCTTCTACTGCACCCTCGTGTTCCTGCTGCAGCTGGTGCTCACGGACTATGTGCATCTGGGGCCCTACGTCTTCCTCTGCCTGGTACCCTACCTGCTCATCAACATCCCGCTTTCGCGGAGTCCCCACGTGGTGATGCTGACCGCCTTCGCCATCGGACTGGGCCTCGACGTCCTTTCCGACGGCGTACCCGGTCTCAACGCCTTCGCGGCCGTGCTGGCCGCGGCTCCCTGCAAATTCCTTTACCGTCGCCTGGTCAACAGCGACAGGCAGGACAAGACCGAAATCCCCCTGCCCGGCGAAGTGGGGTTTCTCAAGTATGCGAAATACCTCTCCGCCGTTACGCTCGTCTATATGGCCGCCTATGTCGCGCTCGACTGCATCAGTTTCCGGCCGGTGTCGTTCATCCTCATCAAATTCGCGGCAAGTGCAGCCGCCAGCATCGCGCTGGCCCTGCTGCTGGCCATCCCGCGCAGCAACCGCCCTTAGCGTATGAACGAACTTCAGAACCGTTGCGGCATCCTGGTGGCAGCCATCGTGATCGTCTTCGCGGTCATCGTATTCCGGCTCTTCCAGGTCCAGATCCTCGACAAGGAATACCGCGTGACGGCTGAGAACAACGCACTCAAGTACGAGACCATCTATCCGGCCCGCGGCCGCATCCTCGACCGCAACCGCGAAGTGATCGTGGACAACAAGGTCACCTACGACATCATGGTCACGCCCTACGACGTGAAGGAGTTCGACACCCTGGCCTTCTGCCGCATCTTCGACCTGGACACGGCCTTCGTCAAGGAAAAATTCCGCGAATACCGGCTCTACCGCCGCAAGATCGGCTACCAGACCCTGGTATTCAAGCGCCAGGTCACCGGCGAGCAGTACAATATGTTCGTCGAGAAGAACTTTATGTTCCCCGGCTTCACGGGCGTGCCACGCACCACGCGCACCTATCCTTTCAGCGCGGGCGGCAACCTGCTGGGCTATATCTCGGAAGTCGATGCGTCGTACCTCAAGGACCATCCGGATTACAAGAGCGGCGACTATGTGGGCAAGACCGGGATGGAGGAGGCTTACGAGCATCTGCTGCGCGGCGAAAAAGGCTACAACATCTATCTGCGCGACGCCCACAACCGCATCAAGCAGCGTTATCAGGACGGGGAATACGACAAGACCGCCACGCCGGGTGTGGACGTGGTTACCACCATCGACGGCTACCTGCAGGCATACGGGGAAAAACTGATGAAAAACAAGGTGGGTTCGCTGGTGGCCATCGAGCCTGCCACGGGCGAGATCCTGACGATGGTCTCCAGCCCCGGCATCGACGTGAGCCAGCTCTCCGAGATCAACAAGTACTACAAAGACCTGGTGACCGACCCCTACAAGCCGATGTACAACCGCGCCGTGATGAGCCCGCAGCCGCCCGGCTCGGTGTTCAAACTGGTCAACGGCCTGATCGGCCTGCAGGAAGGTGTGCTGACGCCCGCGACAATGTACGGCTGCCACCGCGGCTACGTGGTGGGCGGCCTGCGCGTGGGCTGCCACGGGCATCCCAGCCCGATCAATCTCTACCAGTCGATCATGATGTCGTGCAACGCGTACTATTGCTACGTGTTCCGTTCCATCCTCGACAACCCGAAATACGGCTCCGTTCGGGAGGGCTTCGACCGGTGGAAACAATATACTGAAAGTTTCGGCTTCGGCCGGAAACTGGAGACCGACATCCCCGGCGAGAAGGCGGGTACGATGCCCACGGCCGAACGCTACGACCGGATCCACGGCAAGGACCGCTGGAAGTCGATCTCCATCATCTCCCTCTCGATCGGCCAGGGCGAGATCGGCTGCACGCCGCTCCATCTGGCCAACCTGGCGGCCACCATCGCCAACCGGGGCTATTTCTACACCCCGCACCTGCAGAAAGACACGCCCGAAAGCCCCATCGACCCCCGCTTCAAAGAGCGCCACTATACGATGGTCGATACCACGCACTTCGCCGACATCGTCCAGGGAATGGAACTGGCCATCAACTATACGGGCGGCGGCGCCACGGCGACCATCGCCCGCATCCCCGGCATCGTGGCCTGCGGCAAGACGGGCACGGCCCAGAACCCGCACGGCGACGATCACTCCGTGTTCATCACCTTCGCCCCGAAAGACGACCCGAAGATCGCCGTAGTGGCTTATGTGGAGAACGGCGGCTTCGGTGCCACCTGGGCGGCGCCCATTGCCTCGCTCCTGGTGGAGAAATATCTCAAAGGCGAGATCTCGCCCGAACGCAAAGCCCTGGAGCAGCGCGTGGTCGACGGCAATCTCCTGCACAAAGTCAAAGTAAAACGCTGACGAGAGATGCCCGAACTCAACTACAAGAAACTCGACTGGGTGGTGATCGGCTGCTATCTGCTGCTGATCTTCTTCGGCTGGATGAACATCTTTTCGTCGAGCGTTTCGGAAGAGGGTTTCGTCTTCAGCCTGAAAGAGAAATACGTGATGGACCTCATCTGGATGGGATCGGCCCTGGCCATCGCTATCCTCATCCTGTTCGTCATCCCGTCGCGGGTCTATCCCGCCGTGTCGTGGCCGTTCTACGGGCTGATGGTCCTGCTGCTGGTGGCCGTGGCCTTCGTGGGCGTGGAGGTCAACGGCTCCAAATCGTGGTTCGCCATCGGGCCGTTCCGCCTGCAGCCGGCCGAGTTTTCGAAAATCTCGACCTCGGTCCTGCTGGCCTACCTGATGAGCAAGTATGATTTCCGCTTCAGCAATCCGCGCGATTTCCTGCGCATCGCCGTGGTGCTCGCCATCCCGATGCTCGCCATCCTGCTCGAAAAGGAGACCGGCTCCGCCCTGGTCTATCTGGGCTTCCTGCTGGTCTGCTACCGGGAAGGGATGACGGGATGGATCCTGGTCGCCGGCCTGCTGGCCATCGGCTTCTTCATCCTGACCCTGGTGGGATCCTCGCTGGTCGCCATCATTGTGCTGGCCGGCCTGACGGGTGTGGCCGCCAGTTTCTATAGCCACAGACAAATGGTCGGCATCCCCCTGACTGCGGTCGCAGTTACGGCGCTAGCTTTCCTGCCCCGGCTTACGCGGCTGGAGTCGCCCGCCATCCTGAGCCGTTTTGAGCCCGACGTCTGGGCGGCGGCCGTCACCGGCCTGCTTGCGGCCGTCCTGGCCGCGGTCTGGTGGCTCCGCCGCCAGCGGGCGCTCCGAAACCTGATGCTGGGCTTCCTCGCAGGCCTGGTCCTGATCTTTTCGGTGGAATTCGTGTTCGAACACGTGCTCAAGGACCACCAGCGTGCCCGAATCGAGGTACTGCTGGGCATCAAGGACGATCCGATGGGCGTGGGCTATAATGTCCACCAGTCGCTGGTGGCCATCGGTTCCGGCGGATTCGCGGGAAAGGGTTTCCTGGGAGGGACACAGACCCGGTTCGACTTCGTGCCCGAACAGAGCACCGACTTCATCTTCTGCACCATCGGCGAAGAATGGGGCTTCCTCGGCACGCTGGCCGTGATCATCGTCTATCTGGTGATGATCCTGCGGCTGATCCGCGACGCGGAGAGGCACAAAGACGGCTTCGTACGCATCTACGGCTGGTGCGTGGCGGTGTGCCTGCTGATGCACGTGTTCATCAACGTCTGCATGACCATCGGACTGATGCCGGTCATCGGCATCCCGCTGCCGCTGCTCAGCTACGGCGGATCGTCGCTCTGGGCCTTCACCATCCTGCTGTTCATCTTCCTGCGGCTGGACATGGAAAAACAAAGTTATTGAGAAATTACTATATTTGTGAGATAGAATAAACCCGAATTAACCGATTTCAATATGCCACTTCCCTTTGTTGACCGCCACAACGGTCCCAGACCCGAACAGGAGCAGCAGATGCTCGAAGTCCTGGGCGTCTCTTCGCTCGACGAACTCATCGGCCAGACCGTGCCGCAGGATATTCTGTTGAAAGAACCCCTCAAGCTGGATCCCGCGATGAGCGAAAGCGCCTACCTGGCCCGGCTCAAGGACATCGCCCACAAGAACAAGAACCTTCGTTCGCTGATCGGACTGGGATTCTACGGCACCGCCTCCCCCGCCGTGATCACCCGCAACGTCTTCGAGAACCCGTGCTGGTACACCTCCTACACGCCGTACCAGGCCGAGATCTCGCAGGGCCGTCTCGAGGCGCTCATCAACTTCCAGACGATGATCTCCTCGCTCACGGGCTTCAACCTGTCGAACTGCTCGATGCTCGACGACGCCACCGCCGCCGCCGAAGCGATGCGCATGATGTTCGAGCTCCGTCCGCGCGACGCCGTCAAGGCCGGGAAAAACGTGGTCTTCGTCGACGAGAACATCTTCCCGAACGTCCTGTCGGTGCTGCGCACCCGCGCCGCCGGCCTGGGCATCGAGATCCGGACAGGGAACGCCCTGGAATATACTTTTGAAGAAAAATGCTACGGCGCACTGGTTCAGTATCCGGCTGCCGACGGCGCCGTCCGCGACTACACGGCCTTCTGCGAAAAAGCCCACGCGGCCGGATGCCTGGTAGCTGCCTGGTGCGACCTGCTGGCCCTGGCCCTGCTCAAGGAGCCCGCCGCCTGGGGCGCCGACATCGCGTGCGGCACCGCCCAGCGCTTCGGTCTTCCGATGGGATTCGGCGGTCCGACCGCCGGCTGGATGGCCTGCGCCGACAAATACAAGAGAAACCTGCCCGGCCGTATCATCGGCGTGTCGGTCGGCCGTCTGGGTGAACGCGCCGTGCGCCTTGCCCTCCAGACCCGCGAACAGCACATCAAACGCGAGAAGGCCACATCGAACATCTGCACCGCCACGGCCCTGATGGCCACGATGACCGGTATGTTCGCCGTATGGCACGGCCCGAAAGGCATCACCGAGATCGCGCAGAACGCCGCAGGCTTCGCCCACGCCGTGGCTGCCCGGCTGAAGAATGCAGGCTTCAAGCTTGCAAGCGAAGACTTCTTCGACACCATCCGCATCGTCGGTGTCGATGCGGAAGCCATCCGCGCCAAGGCCCTCGAAGCCGGATTCAACTTCTGGTATCCCGATGCGCACACCGTGCAGATCTCCTTCGACGAGCTGTCCACCCGCGACGAAGCCAACGCCGTCGCCGCAGTCTTCGGCTGCCCCGGCAACTGCCCCGTCGCCCCGGGCAAACCCGTACCCATGGCCCGCGAATCGGCCATCCTGACCCAAAAGGTGTTCAACACCTACCACTCCGAAACCGAGATGATGCGCTACATCAAGATGCTGGAGCGCAAGGACATCTCGCTCGCCCACTCGATGATCCCGCTGGGCAGCTGCACGATGAAGCTCAACGCCGCCGCCGAGATGCTCCCGCTTTCCTGGAGCGAATTCGGCAACCTGCATCCCTACGCCCCGGCCGACCAGGCCGAAGGCACCCTGCAGGTCATCCACGAACTCGAACACGACCTGGCCGTGATCACCGGCTTCGCAGGATGCTCCCTCCAGCCCAACAGCGGCGCGGCCGGCGAATATGCGGGCCTGATGACCATCCGTCGCTACCTCAACGCCAACGACGGATGTGGCCGGCGCGTGATGATCATCCCGACCTCCGCCCACGGCACCAACCCGGCCTCCGCCGCGATGGCCGGCTTCGACATCGTCCTGGTGGGATGCGACGACCACGGCAACATCAACGTGGAAGAACTCGCCGAGAAGGCCGAAGCGGCCGGCGACACCCTGGCCGGCATGATGATCACCTATCCTTCCACCCACGGCGTTTTCGAAGTCCGCATCCGCGAGATCGTGGACATCATCCATCGCCACGGCGGACTGCTCTATATGGACGGCGCCAACATGAACGCCCAGGTAGGCCTCACCAATCCGGGCTACATCGGAGCGGACGTGTGCCACCTCAATCTCCACAAGACCTTCGCCATGCCGCACGGCGGCGGCGGCCCGGGCGTCGGCCCGATCTGCTGCACCGCGGCCCTCAAGCCGTATCTGCCGGGCCATCCGGTGGTCGGCGCCTGCGGCGGAGCAGGAATGGACGCCGTCAGCGCGGCGCCTTACGGAAGCCCGCTGCTGCTGCCCATCACCCACGCCTATATCAAGATGCTCGGCGCGGAAGGCCTGAAGAAGGTCACCCAGATCGCCATCCTCAACGCCAACTATATGGCCGCCAAGCTGATGCCGGAGCTCCAGACGCTCTATACCGGCGCCACCGGCCGCGTTGCCCACGAATGCATCATCGACCTGCGCCACTTCAAGGCCACCTATGGCGTCGATGCCACCGACGTAGCCAAACGCCTGATGGACTTCGGCTTCCACGCCCCGACGCTGTCGTTCCCGGTCCACGAGACCCTGATGATCGAGCCCACCGAGAGCGAACCGCTCAGCGAACTCGACCGCTTCGTGGAGACCCTCAAGACCATCGTAGCCGAATGCGAAGCCATCAAGGCCGGCACCCTCGACGCAGAGGACAACCCAGTCCGTATGGCCCCGCACACGGAAGACGAAGTCTGCGCCGACACCTGGAGCCACCCGTACTCCCGTACCCAGGCCGCCTTCCCGCTCGAATGGATCCGTCAGAACAAGCTCTGGCCGGCCGTCAGCCGCGTGGATAACGGTTACGGCGACCGCAACCTGGTGACAGTCGCAGAATAACAATAAACACATCATATTATGAAAAGAATCCTTATTTCCCTGATCGCGCTGGTCGCCCTGACCACGGCGGCCCAGGCGCAGGACAACACATTCGGCGTGCGTGCCGGTTACGGCGCCGCCTTCGGTGCGGAACTCTCCTACCAGGGTTTTGTCAGCGACATCAACCGCATCGAGATCGACCTCGGTGCCCGTTTCGGCAAAAAATTCGTCAAAGATGAGGTGGCCGTGGCCTACCCCACCAGCGCCGCACTTTCCGTCATGTACCACTGGCACTGGTTCCTTGTGGGCGGGTTCGGAATCTACGTCGGCCCCGGCGTGCAGGCGACCATCGCGGGTGCGGGCTTCGGGCTCGGCCTCGGCGGCCAGGTCGGCCTGGACTACCAGTTCGATGCACCGTTCCAGCTTTCGCTCGATTTCCGGCCGATGTATGCCCTGGTCGGACCCTACCACCTGAGCCTCGACAACCACGTGGCCCTGGGTATCCGCTACGCGTTCTAAACCGGGTTTCCGCCCGCGTCAGAGGCCTGCCGTCCCCACCGACGGCAGGCTTTTTTTATATTTTTTTTTGCAGTTTGTCGGAAAGTGCGTAAATTGCGCGGTTAAATGAAGTTACGCTTCATAATCACGGCTTTTCGGGGGCTTCTGAAGTGAGTTCCCGACGGCGGAGCCGTTAAAACAACGAAAGAAAAAAGAAAACAAACAAAACCTATTTATACAATGAAGAAACTTACTTCAATCATCGCTATCCTGATTCTTGGAGCAGGCTCGGTGTTCGCCCAGAATGCATTCGTCGGCGGCCACAGGGCCTGGACCTTTGCTGTGCAGGGTGGTATGCTGTACTCCCTCAACGAGAACTGCTTCACCTACCGTGACAACGGCGAAGGGCTGAAACTGTTCACCCCGCAGGGATCCGCCGCCATTGGTTACGAATTCACCAACGCACTCGGCGCCCGCCTCTCCGTGGGTTACGGCCTTAACCGGAGCGCCGGCAACCACTATCAGACGGCCGCCTGGGGCTATTATCCCTACAGCTTCAAGAGCGTCAACGCCTTCCTCGACGTCACCCTCGACCTGAACGGGAACTACAGCGTAGAAAGCGCCTTCCGCCCCGTTTTCTATCTGGGTGTCGGCATGGGCCACACCTTCGGATTTACCGAATCCCATCACCCGTGGCAGCAGATTTCTCC
The DNA here is from genome assembly GCA_017428245.1 of Bacteroidales bacterium. Lineage (GTDB taxonomy): Bacteria > Bacteroidota > Bacteroidia > Bacteroidales > UBA932 > Cacconaster. Next base: position 51,677 of record JAFRRF010000011.1, on the reverse strand, counting down.
CAAAAATACCGCTTTCGGTTTCCGGGGCGGCTTCATCGCTGAATATGACTTCACCCCGAGCATCGGTGTGTTCATCGACCTGGGCGGCGAAGCGTATGCCGACAACTATAACGGACTCCAGCCGGCAAAGACCGACCAGGAGAATTACAAGGGTTATGCCGGTTTCCCGCTCGACCTTCGCTTCATGGGTTCGTTCGGTCTGATCTATCGTTTCAATTATTAATTTCTCCCGAATATGAAACACAGCAAACTCCTCATCGTCCTGCTGGCCGCGCTTTGCTGCGCGCCCGTTTTCGGACAGGAAAAATATGAGAACAAGTGGTTTGGCGGCGCTGGCGGCGGTATGAATTTCGGTGCCGAAGGCATTGCCGACCGCAGCATCCGATATCGTTCCCACCTGGGCGGTGGTACTGCCATCGACGCCTGGGTTGGTAAACGCTTTAACGACTGGTTCGGTCTGGCCGTGGGCTATCAGGGCCTGAACATTTCCAAGCGCTACGTTGAATATGGCCAGTATCCTTACAACTATATCCACGCCGACGCCATGATTATGGGCAGCCGCTTCTTTATGCCTTATCTGCATGCCGGTTTCTTGAAAACGAACGTAGCCTCGCCTGCTGGAGGTATTGGTGTCAGAGTGCCGATCCCGCTCAACGACGTAATCAGCGTTGTGCCCGATTTCAAGGCCACGGCTTTTGCCGGCAAAGCCATTGAGACCAGCAAGACGATCGGTACCGACCTGAGCGCCACGCTCGGTCTGGCTTTCAATCTGGCCAAGCGCAGACCCAAGAAGGTTGAGCCCGTGTATGTGGCTCCGGAACCGGAACCCGAACCGGAACCGGAACCGGTCATCATCCCGGAACCCGAACCGGAACCGGAGCCGGTCGATGTCGTCAAGATTTCCGAAGAATTCACGGCGAAGATCGCGGGTATCACCCTCTTCGACTTCGACAAGTCCTTCATCCGGACAGAAGCATTCCCGGTACTGAACGAAATTGCAGCCTGGCTGATCGAAAATCCGGAGCGCTCGGCCCTCATCGAAGGTTACACCGACTACAAGGGCTCCGACGCCTACAACCTCGGCCTGTCGCAACGGCGTGCTGATTCCGTGAAGAAGTATCTGGTTGACAAGGGTGTCGAAACAGAACGCCTCGAAGCAATCGGTCGCGGTAAGGGTAAGTTCACCGAAGGTACCACCGACGCAGAAAAACGCCAGCAGAACCGCCGCGTGGTCATTACGGTCAGATAGCCAGTTTCGGCTTATTTAAAGAACAGCCGCATACTTCTTTTTTGTGTGCGGCTGTTTTTTATCTTAGAATTGTTTCCGTTTTACCGATGGTTATTACGCCTGCACCCGGAAAAGAGATTTCCCTTCAGGAATTAAAGCAGATTATGCTGCTCATTCTGCAGGATATTGATTCGTTTTGCAAGTCGCACAATATCCGGTATTTCCTTGCTTATGGCACTCTGCTTGGTGCCATAAGGCATAAAGGATATATCCCCTGGGATGATGACATAGATATCTGGATGCCCCGACCGGATTATATGCGTTTTATGGAGCAGTATAAACATCGCTATTTTTCAGCATATTCTCCAGAGTATTCTTCCGGGTGGGATCATTATATCGCGAAAGTGTGTGACGACAGGACCATCATTGATGAAGGGCACGGAGACAAATGTGGAGTATACGTTGACGTTTTTCCGCTCGACGGCATGCCTGATGCCCCTGGAAAAATCCGTTCGCACAGCAAGGCTATTAAGAAAAGGATGAGGATTTGGAGTAGTCTGCACTATACTCGAAATCTGAAGATAAAAAAGGACAATGGACTGGCAAAGAACATAAAGATTCTCGCATCCAGGGTACTGGGGATCTTTTATTCCAACAAGAAAGCTCTTGGTCGTTTTTTAAAGACAAAAATGAAGTACCCCTATGAGACGTCGCACTTTATAGGGTATGTGGGGGGCTGGTCCATTCCACGCAATCATATTACAAGCCTTATTGAGAGCCCATTCGAAGAGTATCAGTTTTTAATTCCGGAAAACTTCGACGAATGGCTCACAACCATCTACGGCAATTATATGCAACTCCCTCCCATTGAAAAGAGGGTATCCAATCACGGGTTCAAAGCATACTGGAAATAATGCTGTCCATAAACCGTATTTTTTTTCACGATTTCAGCACCTATCGGTCAGCATTGATGGGGGTTGCCATCGTTTTCATTATGGCGACCCATTCGATTGGACGATTTGCCCTATATGGAAATATCGGAGTTGAATGGTTTCTGATTGTGTCGGCTATCGGGCAGTTCTATTCTTTATCCAAAGATCAGCATCTCGGTCATTATTATAAACGGCGCTTTACCCGTATCTTGCCGACCTACCTGATCGTTGCCATTCCTTTTTTCATTCTCCGCTCCTATCCTTCTTTTCAAGACTTTATCATTCGGATTACCGGATTGAATCTGTTCTTTTGGGGAGAGCGAATCTTCTGGTTCGTAACACTTATCGTCATTTGCTATCTGCTTGCTCCGTTTTACTTCAAACTCATCCAACGGTTTAAAGGCAGTTTCATTCTGCCTTTTCTCCTCGTTGCCATCACATTCCCCTTATCATACCATTTGCCCAAGACAGAAATCCTGGTAACGAGATTACCTATTTTCTTTTTGGCCATGAATCTGGGCAAGTTGGTGTATGAGAAGAAAACCATTGAAGACAAAACTGCGTGTATTGCCTGCTATATTCTGTCCTTTCTTGCTTTTTTAGCTGTTGTGCTTATTAACTACTCTGGGACCAGAGTGCAAATACACCGATTTGTTTATTTTTTCTGTGGAATCCCTTCGCTGTTTTTCATATTGACACTCGTACAATTATTCTCCTTTTCCAAAGGCATTTTGTCTTTCATCGGCAATGTTTCATATGAGATCTATTTATTGCACGAGAGTATCATATTGGCCCTTTGCCTGATGCTTCCTCTGCCCAAAGTCGTCAATGTGCTGATCAGCTATGTCTTAGCCATCGCTTTTGCATACCTTCTCCATTCCCTCGTTTCTCTTCTGTTTTTCAAAAAGCGCAATAGCGTTGATAGTACTAAAGGATAAGATCGACTGTTGTGGTTGCAATGCGTGCGGGGACATCTGCCTCCACGGCGCCATTTCCTTCAAGGCTGACCACGAAGGATTCTGGTATCCCGAAATAGACAAAGCGGCCTGCGTTGATTGCGGATTATGCGAACGCGTCTGTCCGGTAATCAGCCCGGCTGATTTCATCGAGCGATACGAAAAACCCGCCGTGTACGCCGCGTATACCAAAGACGAGGCCGTCCGTCTGGACAGCACCTCCGGCGGAATCCATTCGATGCTGGCAAACAAGATGTTTGACCGTGAGGCGTTTGTCGGCGGAGCTGTTTATAACGAAGACCACACCGTATCGCAAATCATTACGGACCAACGGGAACGGCTGCCGGAGATTCGCAGTTCGAAGTATCTCCAAAGCAACGCGGAGTCCGTCTATCGGAATATCCGGGCACGGCTCAAGAATGGAAAGAATGTGTTTTTCTGCGGAACGCCGTGTCAGGTACAAGCCCTTTACAAATTCCTGGGCAAGGACTATGACAACCTGATTACCGCTGACTTCATCTGCCGGGGCGTCAATTCACCGAAAGTGTTTCTCTCCTATATGGAAATGCTAGAGAAGAAATACGGCTCCCGGGCCACGGACATCAAGTTCAAGTCGAAGGAAAAGGGCTGGCACAACTTCTCCATCCGGGTAAAGTTTGAAAACGGGAAAGTCTATTGCAAGGACCGCTGGCATGACCTGTTCTTCATCGGGTACCTGCAGTACAACGACTTTGTCCGCCCGAGCTGCTATAATTGCAAGTTTAAGAGTTTTCCGCAGAAAGCGGACATTACGCTGGCTGATTTCTGGGGTATTGAAAAACTTGACCCGGCGATGGACCAGGATAAAGGCACCTCGATGGTGATGATCAATTCCGACAAAGGTGCCGCCTTATTCGAAACCATCAAGGGAGATATCGTCTGGAAACAGTTTCCGCAAGAACAGGCCGCTATTGGCAACCCTGCGATGAATTCTTCTCTCGAGAAAAGATTCGACACACGCGAACCGTTCTTTAACGATCTTGACTCGATGTCTTTCGACAAACTGGCCTTGAAATACTTCCCGAACGGGAACGGGCGGCCCAAATTGAACAAAATGATGAATCCACTCCGAAAAGCGATGAAAAGAGTGTCCGAACTGGGACTCTCCCTCCCTTCCTGGGCCACTTTTATCAAGTATAACTTCCTGTCTTCGCAAGTAAAGAAGGGCGTCAAAACGCCCCTGATGAATCTGAAGCATACCGTGGTCCAACTGGACGAAGGAGCGCAGCTCATCTTGAAAAACCGGCTCCGGATCGGAGAAAAGCAGGTCCGTAAATCGCGGATGGAAACCCGTCTTCTTTTGGAAAAGAACGCGACGATGCAAGTCGACAAACCTTTCACCGTCTTTGCAGGAAGTTATATCCGGGTCATTTCCGGGGGCACACTCGTTCTCAAGGGCAATGGTTTCCTCAATGAAAACTGCCAGATAACCTGCGGCGACCGCATTGAAATCGGCGAGAACTGTTTCATCGGCCGGGATGTCATCATCCGGTCGTACGATGCACATCAAATCGAAAAAGATGGCTACCAGGTGGCCGCCCCGATCAAGATTGGCGACCACGTTTGGATCGGACAACGGGCGATGATTCTCAAGGGAGTTACCATCGGCGACGGAGCTGTTATCGCGGCAGGAGCCGTCGTCACGAAAGACGTTCCCGCACACGCTGTCGTTGCGGGCGTACCCGCAAAAGTCGTGGAAGAAAACATCGAGTGGAATTAACATGAGCCTATTGGTAGTCGGCGGTACGGGTGTCCTGAGCACAGCGGTGGTCAGGGAAGCTTTGGCCAGCGGCCTGAACGTTTCCGTCATCAACCGGGGACACAGAAAGCATTTGATTCCGGAAGGCGTCGAACTGATCCAGGCAGACGTCAACGATACAGATTACCTCAAATCGGTTTTGGCGGGAAGGCACTTCGATGCAGTAATCGATTTCATCTGCTATAACCAGGAGCAGATTGCGCATAGTCTGGACTTGTTCCAGGCGGTCGCCGATCAGTATGTCTTCATTTCATCGGCCTGTGTTTACGACACCTCCATCCCCGGGAAGAAAGGTGAGGATGCGCCCAAGGGTTTCAAAGAATGGACTTATTCCACCGACAAATGGGCCAGCGAGCAATACCTGATGCAGAAGGCGGCGGAATGCGGAATCAAGTACACAATCGTCCGTCCCTGCATCACCTATGACGATACCCGCATTCCTTATGGCATTATGCCGCCGTACGGCTATCATTGGACGGTGGTGGCCCGGATCCTTAACGATAAGCCGGTCATTACCTGGGACGGTGGTTCAGCCCGTTGGAATATGATGCGCGTCGAGGACTTCGCCGTCGGCGTCGTGGAGCTGATTGGAAACCCGGCCGCTTACGGAGAGGCCTTCAACATCTGTGGCGACGAGCCTGTTTCCTGGAGCGATGTGCTCGATGTGCTCGGCCGGATCCTGGACAAAGAGGTAAAACGGGTGGACATTCCCGCAGAACGGTTTATGGAATACTGCCCGGACAGGAAAGGAGAGATTGCCGGAAGGGCAGCGAACGCCATCATCGACAATACGAAGATCAAGTCGCTCGTGCCGGAATTCGGCCAGCGCATTTCGCTTGAAGAAGGGATTCGCAAAACCCTCGACGCGTATCGAACCCAGAACTATCAGAAAGGAATTGACTGGCGCTTCGATGCGCAGTGGGATTATATCGCTTCTCGAGGCGCTTTTCGCAACAGATTCATCGACTACTTAAGAACCGCAACGATAAAAGACAGGCTTTCCTATTTAAAGTCATACGGACGGTGTTTCCAGACCTCTCTTAAAACCAAAGGCCAATGACAGCTCCAGCGATACAAAGGAGTTCAAATATTGAATTACTAAGGATTCTTTCGATGTTCCTAGTATTGGTGTTACACGCCAATTTCCTGGGGATAGGCGTTCCCACGCCCGAAGAATGCGCTACTACTCCACTTAACGCTTATTTCAGGTTTTTCATAGAGAGTCTTTCTATCGTCGCCATCGACGTATTCATTATGATTTCCGGCTGGTTTGGAATAAAACCATCACTGAAGAGGCTTTGTTCGCTTTTATTCCAAATCCTGTTTTTTACGGTTTCTCTTCTGCTTGTCTTTTGCCTGACAAAAGGTCGGAGCGTCGTAACTCTGAATTCTGTGTTAAGACTCTTTATGATTACCAAAGGTTATTGGTTTATCAAATCCTACCTTTGTCTTTTCATATTGTCCCCCGTTCTGAACCTGTTTGTGGAAAAAGCCTCACAAAAAACATTCAAGTGGGTCCTGATCGGTTTTTTCGCTTTTCAGACGATATATGGCTGGACGGATTCCGCTCCTGAATTCTTTTTCGGCTATTCGACACTCTCTTTTATTGGATTATATTTGTTGGCAAGGTATCTGCGGCTATATCCTGTTCGTGTTCTTTCCAACCGGAAGATTTGCATTGTTACCTATTTTGCCATATCCTTTTTCGTGGCTTTTTGTATCTGGTATCTGATGAAGGCGGATTTCCACACAAAATATACGCTGCCCATCGTGTTTTCGTATATTAATCCCGTCCTCATTCTTTCTTCCGTTGCTCTGCTCTTTGCTTTTATCAACACGGATATGGCCCATTCAAAAGTCATAAACTGGATAGCCATTTCCTCATTTGCTGTATTCATCATTCATACGAATGAGTTTATCATGCCATATTACCGGTCCGCCGTCTGGTTCTTTTATTCGAATTTTTCTCCTATCCTGAGAGGTTTACTGATATTGCTGTTCTTGATACTTGTATTCCTGTCGTGTGTTTTGCTGGACAAAATCAGGTTATTCATCTGGCATAAAGTAGAACGGTTATTTGATGGCCGAAATATCATCTAACAGGACGATCGCAAAGAATACGCTGCTCCTCTATCTGCGTATGGCGCTCACGATGCTCGTGTCGCTATACACATCGCGGGTTATCCTGAGCGTACTGGGCGTAGTCGATGATGGTATCTATAATATCGTCGGCGGGGCAGTAGGAATGTTTATGTTCCTCAACGGGGCCCTCTCCGGGGCCACATCGAGATTCCTCACGTATGAGATCGGCCGTGACGACAAGGACAGGCTAAAGAAAACCTTCTCTGCGGCTTTAATGGTCCACATCATTCTGGCCATCATTATCTTCATCCTTCTGGAAACGGCCGGCCTGTGGCTGCTGAACAATAAACTAGTGATTCCGGAAGATCGTATGCATGCGGCCCGGGTCGTTTACCAGTTATCAGCCTTCGCGACCATATTGAGCATCACCCAGGTGCCTTATTCCGCCTCCCTGATTGCGCACGAGAAGATGGGGGCTTTTGCCTATATGAGCATTCTGGAAGTCGTCCTCAAGTTGCTGATTTGCTATATCATCATCATCTCCCCCATCGACAAGCTCATTACCTATGGAATCCTTGTGCTCTGCGTCAAGACCCTGATCATTATGATTTACCGGGTCTATTGCATCCGCCGCTTCGAGGAATGCCATTTCCGAATAGTAAAGGATTGGGGACTTATAAAGCCCATCCTGTCTTTCTCCGGCTGGGACCTGATGGGGAATTTGAGCTCGATGGCCCGCGACCAGGGTGTCGACGTCGTCCTGAATATGTTTTTCGGCCCGGCCATCAACTCGGCTGCTGGAAAGGCAGGTGTCATCTGCAATGCGGTCAATGGTTTCTCAAGTAATTTCCTTACCGCCATCAAGCCTCCCATCGTAAAGGCGTACGCCAGCGGTGACATCAAAAAGATGGAGAGCCTTATGATTGATGCATCCAAGTATGCTTATTCTTTACTGATGTTGTTGTCAGTACCCTTTTTCTTTGAGAGCCAATTCGTGATTGACCTGTGGCTGAAAAACCCTCCGGAATACGCGGCGCTATTCTGTGCAGTCGATTTGGGTCTCGGTCTTCTTGTCGCCATTTTTCTGCCTCTCGTTTATGCTCTCCACGCCTCAGGAAATATCCGCTTTATGAGTTTGGTGAACGGTTCGATCTGGATTACCGTCGTACCCATCACCTATGCACTGCTGCTAACGGGCAAGAGTCCCATTGTCCCTTATGTCGTCAAGTATTTCCTCCTGCTTTTTGTGGTAATATCAAATCTGTATTCCGTCAAAAAGAACATACCCGAATTCGACAGGGCTTATTTCCTGAAAAACACCATCCTCCCGATTCTTTTGTCCGCAGCCATATCGATGGCCGTAACGGCAGTGGTTTATTATCAGTTTGACGAACCTTCCTGGTGGCGCTTCCTGGCCGTATGTTTCGCCTCAACAATCAGTGTATGTGCAACTGTCTTCTTTATCGTTTTCGATAAGCCTATGAGGGAGGCCGTCATCAACAAGGTAAAACAGATTCTGAAACGCAGCAATGCCTAAACTGGTCAGCATCATCACCCCGTGCTACAATGGTGAAAAGTACCTTACCCGATACTTCGAATCCATCCTTTCCCAGACCTATCCCAACGTAGAATTAATCTTCGTAAATGATGGCTCTACCGACGGAACGGAAAAGATGGCAATTGAATATGGAGAGAAAATCATAGCGAAAGGTTATAAATTCGTGTACTTTTACCAGAAGAACGCCGGTCAAAGCGCCGCCATCAATCAAGGGTTGAAAGTCTTCAGCGGTGAGTACTTGAACTGGACGGATTCCGACAATTACCTCCCGGCCCATTCTATCGAAACAAGGGTGACTTTCCTGGACAACCATCCGGAAGCGGGTTTGGTTATCGGACGATCCGCCGTCGTGGATGATGTCGACTATAATCAAATTGGCTTGATTCAAGAAACCGGGCTGAACCGAACGCGAACCAGGCAACTTGCCGAGGACTTTTTGAAAGGCCAGATGAGTTGTACCTGCTGCTGTTCCACGATGGTGCGCTCATCGATGTTCCGAGACGCCATGCCCGATCCGTTACAGATCGAGACACCCCGGGAGATCGGCCAGAATTATCAGCTGTTCTTCCCCATTATGTTCAAGTATCCCACCTATTACATTCCTGATATGTTGGGATACTACATTGTCCACCAGGACAGTCATTCCCATACACGGAAAACCTTTGAGCAGAAACTCCACATTCAGGATGTCGCAACCGAAACGCTCAGCAGTATTACCGGACGGCTCAAGGTCGATGAAAACGAACGCGATTGGTTCAAGGCCAAGATTGCTGAATACGATTGCAAAAACCGGTTGGATATTCTCCAACACTACCAAGAAACCAAACACTTGAGCGAAATCGTACAAAAGATGAAGCAACTGGGCTGCTATGATTCCACCGCAAAAAAGATGGTCTTGAAAATACGATATCCATTCATCAAGCGCCTGGCCGATTTCGTATGGAGTAAAAAGAACAAATGAAAGTCGGCATCATCACCCAGCCCCTTTACGCCAACTACGGCGGAATTCTCCAGAACTATGCCCTGCAGCAGGTCTTGAAGAAGATGGGCCATACGCCTGTCACGCTGGATTATATGCCTTCGCTTTCTTTTGGTCGCTATCTGCTCTATGCCGGAAAGGGCGCGCTTTGCGCGCTTTCACCAAGCAGACGCCATCCGATAAAACCATACCACCACTTTCTGCAGCGTCCTTCGGATATAGCGTCGTTCGTGGAAAAGAATATCTCCGTTACAAAGACGATCTCCCATTACTCGAAAGGCATTCTGAAGAAGTACGGAATAGAAGCGATTATCGTGGGCAGCGACCAGGTATGGCGCTATGCGTACAATTCTCATTATCTTGAAGATATGTACCTGGTTTTTGCCAAAGACTACCTGTGTCGGAAACTAGCCTACGGCGCATCTTTTGGAAAAGAGAGCTGGGATTATCCCGATGCACGAACCAAAGAAGCGAAAGAACTGATCAAGCAGTTCGATGCCGTTTCGGTACGGGAGAACTCTGGGGCTGTATTGTGCAAAGACAATCTGGGCATTGACGCGCAGGTTGTTCTGGACCCCACGCTGCTTTTGGATACGGTGGACTATGAGAAGTTTTGCTCAAAACCGGATGCTCAGTCCACCCCTTACATAGCTGCTTATATTCTTGATAAGAATGAGGAAAAAGATGCTTTTGTCGCAGAGAAACGCGAGGAACTCGGGCTGGAAGTCAGGGAAATGACGGTGTCGGAATCCGGCCTTTCCATCGAGAACTGGCTTTCCACCATCAGAAATGCGGAATACGTCATTACGGACTCTTATCACGGATGTCTCTTTTCCATCATTTTCGGGAAACCGTTTAAAGTGTTTATCAATGAAGAACGGGGCGCAGACCGCTTCCATACGGTATTTGACCGCGGGATGAATCTTTCCGAATTGGGTTCTTTCCGCGAAAAAAGTCTCCGTTTTATCTCCGATCATTTGAAATAGATGAATCTTAAAGAGCGGCTCAAAAACTGGTATGTCAACTACACCCTGTTGCGATGGACAGTAGGTGTAGCAGAGTTTGATCCTGATGCCATTCTCAATCCGAAAGGCAAGTTGAGAATCCACTGGATCAAGCATCATTGCAAAGACCGGTGGTTCGCCGATCCATTCATCCTTTCGATGACGGATGACTATGTCTTCATCTTAGTGGAAGAATTTCTGTACTCCTGCAACAGAGGACGCATCTCTCGCTTGAAAGTGAACCGCCATACGTGGAAACTGGAGCAGATCGATCCGGTCATCGAACAGGAAACGCACCTGTCTTTCCCGGCCTATTACAGGGAAGGTGGAAAGGTTTACATATACCCGGAGAACACCCTTTCCGGGAAATTGACACTATTCGAGTATGACGAGGATTCCGGCATCGCCACGAAAGTCCGGGACCTCAGCGACTACCCCCTGGCCGATGCCGTCCTATGGAAGCTGGAAGGCCGCGACGTCATTCTTGCCACGACCGCACCCAATGATAGTGGCCGAAAGCTGGATATCTATCCTTATTCCTCCGAAACCGATGCGGCTCCGGCCGATAGTATCGCATTCCCAACGAAAGTAGCCCGAAACGCCGGCGTCCCGTTCCACGCGCAAGGGCGTACGATAAGGCCCGCCCAGGACTGTACTCGTTTTTATGGGGGTTGTGTGGTTCTTCAGGATATGGTCGTAGAAAACGGCAGGGTTTCGTTTAAAGAGATTCGGCGTCTGCATTCGCCCCTGCTCAAGTATGGCCACGCCTTCCATACCTTCAATGTCTTTGAAGACAAATACGTGGCCGTCGACGCCGAAGGATTCCGCAACGGCCTGCCAGCGCAACTGCTTTTCTTCATCCGGGAGCATTTCAGGAAATGAACGAAGCAATGACTCGGGTATCCATCATTCTGCCTGTTTATAACGGCGAAAAGTTTTTGGCGACTGCCATTGACAGCGTCATCGCCCAGTCTGTTCCCGATTGGGAACTGTTGGTCGTCGATGATGGATCCACGGATTCTTCTGCCTCAATCTGCGACGACTATGCGGCAAGGGATACTCGGATCAAGGTATTCCATCAGCCGAACGGCGGCGTGAATTCGGCTCGGGCGAAAGGAGTCGATCATGCCACCGGAGCGTATCTTGCCTTTTTGGATGCAGACGACCAGTTCGTTCCCGATGCCCTGGAGTATCTGCTCGACAATTGTACACCGGAGACAGACCTGCTTCTCTCGGAAGGCCGCCCCGATGCAATTATTGGGAAGGAAGCCTATCTGGCCGACTTGTGGACGGGGAAAGTCGGACCCGCCCTTTGGGGAAAACTGTTCAGGACATCCATTTACAAACGGATCGACTACACCCTTGACAGACGGCTCGCAATGGGCGAAGATCTTCTGCTAAATTCAATGTATGCCCTTGAGATGAAGAATGCCCGGATTCTGCCTCGTTGTGTCTATGCCGTCAACCACGAGAACGAAGCCTCTGTCACAAAGACTTTCAAACATAACTGGGAATACGAAAAGTATTATTTCAGCAAGGTGGAAGAACTATTCCTGAGCAAATGTACTGGTCTGGACTCGTACGACCAGATCAAGTTACTGGTCAACAAATCCTGGCTCAACGCAATGAAATACGTGATGCTCGATGGTGGCTCAATCGACTATAATGACCCGGAATTCAAAGCTGTCCGGGATTATTTCAAGGACAAGAAGCAGGAACTCGGGCCGAGCGAAGAATTGATCTTCCGCATCAGGGACTCCCGGCTATACCGCTTTGTCTTGAAAACCCATGTCTTTTTACTGAACAAGACGAAACGATGATTCCCAAAATCATACACTACTGCTGGTTCGGCGGCAATCCGCTTCCGGAATCCACGAAACGGTATATTGAGAGCTGGAAGAAGTTCTGTCCGGACTACGAAATCAAGGAGTGGAACGAAAGCAACTTCGACGTTCATTGCAACGATTACATTGCGGAAGCATACAAAGCGCGCCGATGGGCCTATGTCTCCGACGTAGCCCGTACCTGGATCCTGGTAAACCACGGAGGCGTGTATTTCGATACCGACGTCGAGGTGATCAAACCGATCGATCATCTGTTGGAATACGAAGCCTTTACCGCCTTTGAATCCAAATTCCAGATCGGAATGGGCATTCTCGGCTGTGTTAAAGGACATCCCATGTTCGCCGCCCTGCTTGAAGCCTATGACCATGCGCATTTCCGGCAGCCAGACGGCAGCTTTGATACCGCCGTCATCGGCCGCCGCTTCAAGGAAATCTGCCTCCGCTACGGCTTCGAGCCGAACAACACGCTGCAGACCGTCAACGGCCTGACCATTCTTCCCAAGGAGTATTTCTATCCGAGCGATCCTGTGACCAAGGAATTCAAGATCACCGGCAACACGCTTACCATACACTATTACGATGCTTCCTGGATCTCGCCCGTCGATATCTACGGCCGTACCCAGCAAGGCAAGTTCAAGTTCATACCCAAGCGTTTCCGGCCACGTTTTACGAGAATGGTCGGAATCCTCAAATATGAAGGCCTGAAGAGCGTCATCAAAACGATTTTCTCCAAATGAAAAAGATTTCGATCCTGATTCCCTGCTACAACGAGCAGGAATCGCTGCCCCTGCTGTACAAGGCATTGTACGATGTGATGGCCGACGAACGAGTCGCTTCCAAATACGACTTTGAAATCCTGCTGGTTAACGACGGGTCAAAGGATTCCACCCTGTCCATCCTGCGGCAGATGCACAAGGACGACAGCCGGGTCAGTTACATCGACCTTTCCCGCAATTTCGGCAAGGAGAATGCGATGATGGCCGGCTTCGATTACGTGACCGGCGACTGTTGCATCGTTATGGACGCCGACCTCCAGGACCCGCCGGAAGTAATGTTCCAAATGATTGAAAAATGGGAGGAAGGTTACGAGGACGTCTATGCCAAGCGTGTTTCCCGGGGGAAGGAAAGCTGGCTGCGACGCACCCTTTCGATGCAATTCTACAAGATTCTCAACAAGATGTCGAAGGTGGAGATGCTGCAGAACGTCGGCGACTTCCGTCTTTTGGACCGCCGCTGCGTGGAAGCATTGAAATCGCTGCGGGAGACGGAGCGTTACACCAAAGGTCTGTTCTGCTGGATCGGTTACAAAAAAGCCGAGGTGCTTTTCGACCGGGGTGACCGGGTCGCCGGCACTACTTCCTGGAGCATGTGGAAACTGATGCGCCTGGGCATCGACGGCATCATCTCTTTCACGACGGCGCCGCTTCACCTGGCAACCTGGCTGGGACTGATTATTTCTTTCCTTGCCTTTGTCTACCTCATCTTCATCTTGGTCAAGACACTGATCTATGGCGATCCCGTGGCCGGCTTCCCCACGCTTATATGCGTGATCCTGTTCCTGGGTGGCGTTTTGCTGCTCTGCGTCGGAATTCTCGGAGAGTATGTCGCGCGGATGTACAATGAGGCCAAACGACGCCCCGGCTATCTGGTGCGGGAGCATAACGACAAACTGGTATAACGATGAGAAAAAATCGCATCAACTGGACTGTACTGCTGATCCCGGCACTCCTTGCCATTGCCATATTCGCTTTTTCCCAATCGGCTTTGTGGATCGGCGATGATGTCACTTATAACTATAGTTTCAAGGACGGCTCCAAAATCTCCAGTCTGAGTGACGTCGTCACCTCTCAGATAGCGCACTACAAAACCATCAACGGACGAACCGTAGCCCATTTCCTGTGCCAGCTTTACATTCCGTTCTTCGGCCAGACGGCTTTTGCCCTGTCGAATGCTTTGGTCTGGGTGGCACTGCTGCTCCTGATGGCCAGCCTGTGCAAGGTCAGGTATGACGACTGGAAGATGATGGCCCTGCTGGTCTGCCTGATCTTCCTTGGCTTCCGAACCAAATTTACACCGACCTGCCAGATCGGCTATCCGTGGATGTTCGCCCTGGTGGCGGCATTCCTGCTGATCCTTCAGCATTTTGGGAAAGAGCCGGAAAAACCCTGGCGCTGGTATCATCTCTTCTGGGCGGCTCCGTTCGCCTTCCTCGCCGGTTGGTCGCAAGAGGCTTTAGTCATTGGAGTCGGGGCGGCGCTGGGTATTTTTGTTCTGGTGAATATCCGAAAGGCAACTTGGACGCAGTGGATTCTTCTGGTATGCTTCGCTGCAGGTGCCGTCCTGCTGTGCCTGTCGCCGGCAAATCTCGGGCGGACCGGAGAAGTGGTCAAAAGTTCCAACCTGCTTCCACCCGCCGTGATGAGTCTCGCCAAACTTGGGTTCTATCTCCGGATCACCTATCTGCTGCTGGTATTCCTGCTCTATCTGCGGATCTTCCGGAAAATCAAGTTCAAGGAGCTCTTCTCCTGCACCGCCTTCTACTGGATTGTCTGGGTTGTGATGCTGGCATTCAATCTGTACATCGGGGTCTACGGCAACCGGCAACTTTTCGGTATGGAGTTCGCGGCGATTGTCATCATCGTCACGTATGTAAAACGGTATATTCTCCCTGAGCAAAAGAAATACAAGACGGCAAGTTCTATTGTATTGGCGGCACTTGCCCTGTGGGTCGGCGTCGTTGCCGTAGGAAATGCCCGTTTCCTGAGTCATCACCGGGCGGTTTACAATTTCATCAACGCCTCGTATAAGGCTTCCAAAGACGGTCTGGTCTATTATGATTTCTCGAAAAAGGAAGTCACATCCAAAGACACTTACCCTTCCGATGTATTTTCCTGGTATGCCCTTCACACACTCGACGGGGCTTATGACCAGGAGAAGCCGTTGCGGGTAGTGCCTACTCTTTGCGCCGATTTGAATCAAGCCCCGAAAGAAAACGGCTGGGAAAATATTGCACCGGGAACCATCGCCGTCATCATCGACAAAAGCAATCCCCCGGCAGGCATCAAAGTCCAACGTTCCGTTTTCGGACGGTGCATCTCCGACTTGTGGGTCAGCTCCGACGAGCCGACTTTTGAGAACGAGAACAATCAAGTTCTCCTTGTCTATGAAAAACTGCCCTTCGTGCGTCACAACGCCGTCGTATTCGAATGAAAGCGACCGATTCAAAGGTGATTGAGTGGCTCCGGTTTCCGCTGGCGTGCCTCATCGTGTTGCTGCACGCCCAGATTCTGGAACCGACCTGGCGGCCAATCGTTGCCGACAGCGGTTTTGCCTATACGCTTAAAATCATCTGTTCCGAAGGTATCTGCCGCATTGCCGTACCTTCCTTCTTCCTCATTTCCGGTTACCTGTTCTTCAAGAATCTGGAACGATGGGACAAGGATGTGTGGCTTGGGAAAATGAAAAGGAGAGTCCACACGTTGCTGATTCCCTATCTCTTGTGGAATTTGCTGGGAATCGCCTATCTGTGCATTACCCCTTATTTCGGGGCTATGACGGAGAACCCGGATTCGATTGCGTCCATCTTCCGGGAAAGAGGCTGGCTCAGAATGTTCTGGGACAGTAACCGGATTGTGGAACAGTGGAATCCGCCGACCGTCAACCTGCTGGGTGTGACGATGCACAACGGAGTACCCGCCACCGGTCCGCTTTGGTTCATCCGCGACCTGATTGTGATCAATCTATTCTCTCCCCTCGTTTATGTCTTCGTAAAGCACGCCAAGGGCATCGGCTTGGGCATCCTGGCCATTCTTTTCATCCTGAACATCTGGTTCCCGATGGAAGGATTCTCGATCATCGGCTTCCTGTTCTTTTCCGCGGGAGCCTACTTTGCCATCTTTTCCAAAGGGCTTGTGGATTCTTTCAGAAAAGTCAAATGGCCGTCCTACGTCGGATCTGCCATCCTGTTGGTTTTATTGGTGATATCCTTCGGCCGGAATGGTTCCACACAATATGTCTTGCGCTGCTTCCAATTGTTTGGCGTTATAGCAGGCTTTAATTTGGCTGCGAGTATCATGCAGGGAGAAAACTGTCTATTTACCCGACTGGCAGACAGTTCTTTCTTCATTTATGCTTCACATATCTTTATCGTCAGCACAATCACCTTCCTGCTCAGTAAGCTGATGCCCGGCACAAACCAGGTAATGCTTGCTTTCAAGTACCTGTTGTCCGCTGCTGTCACCATAGCGATCTGCGAAGGAGTTTATCAGTTAATGAAACGGATCTGCCTCGGATTCCTCTCTTTTATCTGCGGCAACCGCCGAACAGTAAAAACCACATCATAATGGTACCCGATTCATTCAAAGGCCTGGTGGAGATTGTTTACTCGGATTTCGTCCGGATCAATCCGCACGTTCCCTATCGATACGATTTGAAAATGGTCCTCCGTCTGGTCAAATGGGGCCGGAAAGAGTGGACTTTCTGGTTCAGGTGTGCACAGTATAAGAGTTGGTGGCAATCTTTTGCGATTAGACGGTTTAAAAAGATATCCCGGAGGCTTCTTATCGAAATCCCGCTGAAAACCGAAATCGGGTATGGCTTATTTATTGGCCATCCCCACTGCATCGTCATCAACGGAGGGACGAAGATCGGAAACAATGTCAATCTAAGTCATTCTCTTACCATTGGCACAAATAACGAAACGCCCGCCGTCATCGGAGACTGTGTCTATATCGGGCCGATGTGCTGCATCGTCGAGGATGTAAGGATCGGGAACAACGTAACGATCGGGGCCGGATCGGTGGTTATCAAGGACATCGAAGACGATGCGACCGCGGCCGGGGTCCCGGCCCGAATCATTAACCACAACAATCCCGGCAGATTTATAAAGAATCGATTTCAACTATAGAATATGGCAAAAACAGTCTATCTCGGCATGGTGGCCGACATTATGCACCCCGGATTGATTAACATTATCAACGAAGGGGCCAAATATGGCGATGTAATAATAGGGTTATTTACGGATAAGGCTATCGCGACACATAAGCGTCTCCCTTACCTGACATATGAACAGCGCGAGACGGTCGTTCGCTCCATTCACGGAGTTGCCGATGTCGTTCCGCAGGATGATTGGAGCTATGTGCCCAATCTGCTCAAATATCGCCCGGATTATATCATCCACGGAGATGACTGGCTGGAAGGCCCGAGCAAATATATCCGTGAAGAAGTATTCAAAGTGATGGAAGCTATTGGCGGAAAGGTTATTGAAATACCCTACACCAAAGGTATCACCTCTTCCGGGCTTGCAAAGGAACTCGATTCTTTGGGAACTACGCCTGAGGCTCGTATGAAAACACTACGCCGCCTGATTACAGCCAAGCCCATTGTACGCATCATGGAATCCCACTGTGGGCTTACCGGACTCATTATCGAGCACACAAAGGTCACTGTAGGTAACGAAATCCGTGAGTTTGACGGGATGTGGGCCAGTTCCCTGACCGACTCGACATCCAAAGGGAAACCGGATATTGAGGCCGTTGACCTTACCACACGCCTCCATGACCTCAGCGATTCTTTGGAAGTGACCACAAAACCTGTTATCTACGATGGTGATACCGGAGGCCGGACTGAGCATTTTGTCTTCACCGTCCGTACACTTGAGCGGCTTGGGGTTTCCGCTGTCATCATTGAGGATAAAGTCGGATTGAAACAGAATTCCCTGTTCGGCACCGATGCCGTTCAGACGCAGGACACCATAGAAGGGTTCTGCAGTAAGATCCGAGCCGGCAAAGAAGCGCAGGTTACCCGCGATTTTATGATTATCGCACGAATTGAATCACTCATTGCGGGTAAACCCGTCGAGGATGCACTTGAACGCGCTTTCGCCTATGTGGCAGCAGGTGCCGACGGCATCATGATCCATTCCAAAAACAAAGATGGGATGGATATCAAGGAATTCTGCGAGCGCTTCCGCCAGACAGACAATCACACCCCTATCGTGGCGGTCCCGACAACCTATGCTCAGTTTACGGAAGCCGAACTGGCCAGCTGGGGTATCAATATCGTCATTTACGCCAACCATATGCTTCGTAGTGCATACCCTGCCATGGTAAAATGTGCCGAGCGAATACTCGAAACCTCCCGTTGCCTTGAGGCTTCGGAAGAATACTGTATGCCCATCAAGCAGATTCTTAACCTCATCCCTGGTACAAAGAAAAAATAAAATGATTTCACCCGCCTTTTTCATAAAGAGCCTGGAAGCCTACGGCATTGATTTTTATGCCGGCGTTCCCGACAGTCTGCTGAAGAATGTGTGCGCCTACATCACGGATCACTTTGATGCCAATCACAACATCGTTTCCGCAAATGAAGGTGCCGCCATCGGTTTGGCCGCCGGCCATTATCTGGCCACAGGGCAGCCGGGTTGTGTGTATATGCAGAATAGCGGTGAAGGAAACATTATCAACCCGCTTGCTTCCCTTGTAGACCGGGAAGTGTACAATATCCCATTACTGCTCCTGATCGGCTGGCGCGGCCGCCCGGGTGTTCACGACGAACCTCAGCACATCAAGCAAGGCAAGGTAACAGTTGATTTGCTTGATGTGATGGGTGTTGACCATGAAGTTCTCTCCAAAGACGAGGACACGGCTGCCGGGCAGATCGAAAAGGCCGCAAAAGCCCTTAAGAATAAGGAGGTTTTTGCCATTATCATTGAGAAAGATACTTTTGAAGACTACACACTTCAGAACGTTGAGACAAACGGCCTCACGATGAGCCGGGAAGAAGCGATCCAAGCCGTTGCCGCAACTCTCGGCGAATCAGACTGTATCGTCTCCACCACGGGGATGATCAGTCGTGAACTGTTTGAATACCGCGTTGCCATGAATCAGGGACACGAACGCGATTTTCTTACCGTAGGATCTATGGGACATGCCTCTCAGATCGCACTCGGAATCGCGCTTGCCCAGCCTGAACGACCTGTTTGGTGCTTCGACGGAGACGGCGCCACCATCATGCATATGGGCAGCATGGCTATCGTGGCCAGCAAGATGCCCAAGAATTATATTCACGTGATATTCAACAATGGCGCGCACGACAGTGTAGGTGGTCAGCCGACCGTAGGATTGAAGATAAATCTGCCCGCCGTGGCAGAGGCGGTAGGATATAAATCCGTCTATAGCGTTGACAACAAGGCAGACCTTGAGGTCGTCCTGAACAAGGTGTCACATCTGGAAGGACCTGTTTTTCTCGAAGTGAAGGTCAGGAAAGGCAACAGAAAGAATCTTGGCCGCCCGACGACAACACCGATCCAGAACAAAGAGGCTTTGATGCAGTTCTTGAAGAAATGAAAATAGCCCTGCTCGCCGATATTCACGCCAATGTCACAGCGTTCAATGCTGTGCTCGTAGACCTTGAAAAACAGCATCAGATAGATGCTGTCGCTTTTCTTGGGGATTTGGTCAATTATGGCCCGCGCCCCAATGAAACCGTTGCGATTGCAAAAGGATTGGATTATCCGGTTTTGATTAATCTTTGGGGCAATCACGAGTACTCCATCTTTGGCGGAAGCCTGGATCGCTTTGCAACCGACCGGGGGCGCTCTGTCCTTCAATACACTGAATCCATTTTGACGAAAGAATCCCGGTTGTATCTTGACGAGCAGATGGAGCATGGCGGGATCAAAGAATGTCAGATTGAAGGGAATTTATTCCTGTTCATGCACGGAAGCCCGGATGATCCATACTGGGGAAAGTTCGGAATTGACAATATGGCCGACAATCGTTTTTCCAAATACGATTTCGTTGTCTGTGGCCACAGCCATATTCCTTATTATGTGGAACAGTTTTTCGTCTCGGACGACGCCGTTTACAGGAACAAAAAGCGAACGGTCTTTATCAATCCCGGTTCCGTGGGACAGCCCCGGAATCACAACCCGAATGCGCAATATGGCATTCTGGACACAGCTAACGGAAGCTATGTGCATCGTTCCGTGTGGTATGATATAGACGAGGAAAAGAAACTGTTTTCGGATAAAGTGGATATTTTTTATAAAGAAAGATTATCTTTAGGCATATGAAAAATCTATATGTTTTAAGCGGTGCCTCCGGTATGACGGGAAGCGAGCTGGTGAGACAGATTCTTGCTTCAGAAAAGGGTAGTCGTATTATCGGCTTTGACAATTTTTTCGCAAGCAGTATAGAAACGATAAAAGAGTATCTGGATAATCCGGGGTTCGTATTCTATGAATACGACATCAATGATACTCCACAGATGAAAGCCATTGAGGAAGAGGTTGTCCGGGAAAAAGAGGCGTACGACAGAACGATTTACATCAACTGCGCGGCTGTAGTACATACGGAGCATTTTTATGAAGTGGAACACACGTGGGAAACCAATGTCGTTTCCATGAAGTCTTTTTTGGAACAGGCCATCCGGGTCAAGGCAGACATCTATATCAATTGCTCCACCAGCGAGGTTTATTCGATGCAATCCTGGAATGAAAATGGCGGCGTACGCGAAAGCGACTATTTGCTGATGTCAACGGCAGAACACAGTCAACGCACCAGTTATGCCTGTGGCAAGTTGATGACGGAATTCTTTATGAAGGACGCTGTAGATAAGGGGCGAATCAAAGGCTGTTCCATCCGTTTTGCCAATGTATATAGCAAACACGAACGTTTTGCCAAACACATCATTCCCCATATCATCAATGAATTGTTGGAAAAGGGCTCCGTCACGCTCTTGGAAAACTCCAAGAAAAACCGCCGCGCTTTTCTTCACAACATCGATTCCTGCCGTTCCGTAATGGCACTGATCAATTCGGATAAGGCACTGGATGGAACTGTGTATAATGTGGCTACCGACGAAGAGATTACCATCATCGATCTAACCTACAAGATCGCAGAAAAGATGGGACTGCCCAAACCCGAGATTGTATTCGACGGCTATCGCAGTTCCGATCCCGAGCGCAGAATCCTGAATACCGAAAAAATTCGCACACGTACCGGATGGACCCCTATCATTACCCTCGACAAAGGTCTGGAAATGTGTATAGCATCCATCGAACAATAAGGAAGAATGAAAAAAGTAATCACATATGGTACCTACGACTTACTGCATCAAGGGCATATTAACCTCTTGCGCAGAGCCAAGGAGTTGGGGGACTATCTGATCGTTGGTGTTACCAATGACAGTTTTGACCGGGAGAGAGGTAAACTCAATGTACGCAACAATGTCCTTGATCGTGTTGAGGCTGTAAAAAGTACTGGCTTCGCCGACCAGATTATCATTGAAGATTATGTGGGACAGAAGATTGACGATATACAAAAGTATGATATCGACATTTTTGCCATAGGGTCTGATTGGGAAGGCAAATTTGACTACCTCAACGAGTTTTGCCAAGTGGTATATCTGCCTCGTACTGAGGGAATCAGTTCTACTATGCTTCGTAATGAAACCACTATAGACGTACGAATTGGAATTATCGGATGCGGTCGTGTGGCCAGGCGGTTTCCTTCAGAAGCGGATGTGGTCAGTGGAGTCAAGGTTGTTGCCGCATATGATATCGATCCCGATGCCGCCGCCGCATTGGCCGACAGCACTTCCGGCATTACTGTATACACTGATTTACATGACTTCTACAAGGCTGTGGATGCAGTATATATTGCATCTCCACACTTGACACATTATTACTATATCAAACAAAGCATATCAGAAGGAAAGCACACTCTTTGCGAGACACCTTTGGTACTGAATGCAGACCAGGCCAAAGAAGTATATGCGTTGGCAAAGGAGAACAACGTCTTTTTGATGGAAGCAAACAAAACGGCCCATTGTCCGGCTTTCAATCATCTTATCGTAATGATCAAATCCGGGGTTATCGGAGATGTCGTTGATGTGGAAGCCTCTCTCTCCAAACTTTGGGATGACGACAAGACCCTTCGCGAGTTTGACCCCTTGCAGGCGGGTGGGTCCATGTACGAACTGGGCAGTTATCCCCTGCTCCCTATCTTGAAGCTTTGCGGAATTCATTATGAGACGCTTCATCTTTATTCCCGCATGGAAGATGGTGTCGACATGTATACGAAAGGTGTTCTGCAGTTTCCCAATGCGATATGTTCCTTCAAGGTTGGGTTGGGTGTTAAAACGGAAGGCAACCTCATCATTTCGGGGACAAAAGGATATGCTTATGTGCCGGCCCCTTGGTGGAAGACAGACTATTTTGAATTGCGTTACGAAGATCAGAATCAAAACAAGAAATTCTACTACAAGTGGGATGGAGCAGGTTTGCGATATGAGATTCAGGAGTTTATTTCCTGCATTGTCAACCATCGCCAAAGCACGGCCCGGCTCAAAATGCATGAGAGCATAGCAATGGCGGAAATCATGCAGAAATTTGGAGAACGCAAGTACTTGATAGAAATATGAAACGGGTATTAGTCGTTGGCGGATCAAATGGAATCGGTCTCTCCCTTGCCAAAGTTTTAGCGGCAAAAAACGGAATCGAAAAAGTCTATATTGTCGATAAGGACCCCTTGGCAACCGAACACGAAGAAGCAAAAATAGCTTTCCACCAGTTCGATTTGACCAGTCATGATTACTCTGTTTTTAATCGTTTCACAGATATCGACGGACTCCTGATTACTGCGGGATTTGGCAAACTTGACCTGTTTGAGGACATCCCGGAAGAAATGATTGCCACGTATTTCAATGTGAATACGATAGCCGTTATTCGTGTAATAAAGCATTTCTATGACAGATTGTTATCAAAAGATGACTTTTATTGCGGCGTTATGGTCAGTATAGCCGGCTTCATGTCTTCCCCTTTCTTTTCTCTTTATGGAGCGACGAAGGCGGCTCTTAAAATATTTATCGAGAGTGTGAACGTGGAGCTCACGAAGGCAGGCACATCAAACAGGATTCTCAACGTATCCCCCGGCAGGATCAAAGGTACCGGGTTTTATCAGGGTAAAACAGACCTTTCTGTCACAGAACCTCTCGCACTGGAAATAATCAAGAATTTGGAACAAAAGAATGACCTTTTCATTCCCGATTATGATTCTGTATTCAAGGACGTGTTGAATCGATATCACAATGATTTCCGCGCAGAAGGAATACATAGTTATGATTATAAGTTGTCCCGTGGTCTGAAGTAAATAAGTCCAATATGGAAAAATACGTTTTAAATCCAGAAGAGTTTCGCCGATTGCAATTGGTTGAACTGGAGTTGCTGGTCGAATTTGACAGGGTTTGCCGGATTCATGATATCGATTATGTCATTTCCTCCGGAACATTGCTTGGAGCAGTCCGGCACAAGGGTTTTATCCCTTGGGATGATGATGCGGATATAATGATGCTTAGAGAAGATTATGAGCGTTTTAAAACCGTATTGAATGATTTGAACAAAGATATTTGTTTTTTCCAGGATCATTCCACAGATCCTGAATATCGATGGGGTTATGGCAAACTGCGCAGGACCGGAACCGAGTACGTGCGGCTGGGGCAGGAACACCTGAAACACAAAACGGGCATTAACGTGGATATCTTCCCGTACGATGATGTTCCGTTATCAACGGTCGGGCAGATCGTTCAGGATGTCTATTGTTATTGTTGCCGGAAAATCTTGTGGTCGGAGGTAGGGAAAAAGAATAGTCGCGGCTTTATGAAGTTATGGTGGTCATTGTTATCTACCATACCGGTTACACGGGTTTATAAATGGCTAGACGTGTATATTAAGAAGAGCCGGAACAATACTCCAAATAAGGTACGCATACTCTGCTTCACTGCCATAGGTAAATTGTATTTCAAGCACCCGCTAAAAGACCGTTACGGAATACCCAAAGAGTGGTTCACCGAACGCTCGGAATTTGAGTTTGAAGGCCATCAGCTTATAGGCACTAAAGACTATGATGCCTGTCTCAAATTCTGGTATAACGACTATATGAAGTTGCCCCCCGAAGATCAACGGGAACAACATGCCCCCGTTTCTTCCATAAGTTTTGGTAACGCACCTATCCTTTGATTCCATCAAATGTACAGAAGCGTGATTATCACCGTGGCTGGTATGTCCAGCCGATTCAACAAGGACACAAAAAAGGATGTGCTCAAGTGCCTCTTTTTTGAGAGCATGCCTTCAAAGTCTCTGTTGAGTATACAGGTTCAGAAGGTGTACTCCCTTGTTGATGAAATAGTTGTAGTGGGGGGCTACAGGTATGAAGATTTGGAATGGTTTGTACAGCAGCACATTAAGGACCCTGGAAACAAGATAAAACTCGTATTCAACGAGCATTTTCATGACTATGGATCGGGTTACAGTCTGCTCAAAGGTATAGAGGCAGTGTCAGAAAAGGCCGCTGGAATCACATTTATCGAGGGTGATCTGTTCTTTGATACCGGTAGCATTGTTAGGATAATCGAGTCCAGCAAGGACGTTATCTCAGTCAACAACGAGCCGATACTGTCCAGCAAGGCTGTAGCTCTCTATTTTGACGCCGATTCATACCCCCATTACATCTATGATACAAACCACTCCTATCTGGAGATTCATGAACCATTCACGGCCATCTACAACTCGGGCCAGATATGGAAATTCATGGATCCCGGCAGGGTAAGAGAGACCTGCCGGTCTCTTACTTCGAAGCAAAAACAGGGAACCAATCTGGAGATTATCCAGAAGTATTTCGGCACCTGCAAGAGTTCTCAACTTGATATCGTAAAAATCGGCTCCTGGTTTAACTGCAACACCGTGGCGGATTATCAGCAAGCGATAAAAGCTATAGACATATGAAAACTTTGAATGAAAAACTGAATCTGCTCAGAGCTAAGCTGAATTGTGGACAAAAGATAACCATTGCCATTTTCGGCTTGGGGAGCGTCGGTTGCTACCTGCTTGATTATCTGGTATCGCTTGCAGATCCGCAGCTGCGTCTTGTCGTGGTAGGACGGAATGCCGAGAAAATGCAGCAGGATGTGAACATCATCCGCACCGCTGCTACCATTCGCAGACAACTCCGCAGCGAAATTGTTATCGAAGGTGATTGTGACTTTAAGGATGTTGCTTCCATCGAGGCAAAATTAAAGAAGATTCAACCCGACTTCATCGTAAACAGCAGCCGCCTTTATTCCGGATTGAAATATGGAACCATCTCCTGGTCCAATCTTCGTGCATACGGTATTTGGAGCCCGATGTCAGTGCTTCTTGGGAAGAATATAATGGAGGCTTACGGGAAAGCAGGGTGCAATGCCATCAGCATCAATACATCGTATTCTGATGCCGTGATCCCCTGGCTGAAGAGCGCGGGTATGCCGTACTTCGATTTTGGCAGCGGTAATTTGAATCACCTGATTCCCCGCATGAAATTCTATGTGGCTGAAAAATGTGGCATCCAAAATCTTAACGACATCGACATTACGCTTGTGGCCAGCCATTTTCACGATGTCGTTATCAGCAAGGAGGGCCATACGGAAGGTGTCAGATTATTGCTGAGCATAAAGTATCAAGGCAACGAACTTGATATCAATCACGATGACGTCTATAAGGCCTGCAGCATTCCGATGCCTACCGACCAGAAGCGCAATATGATGAACGCGTCCAGCAACTTTGATATCATATATAGTATTCTAACCGCCATTCGTGAGAAGAGAGCCATCAAGATTCATACACCAGGGGTTGACGGGCATATTGGCGGTTACCCTTTCATCATCGACGGAGCAGGAGAAGACATCAAGGGTTATATGGCCCCGGACTATGCATTTGAGGAAATGGAGCGTGTGAACCGAAATTCCATTTACTGTGACGGGATCGAGAATGTGGAGAACGGTTGTCTGGTCTATACCGATGAATTATTGCAAAAAGTGAAAAACCGTTTTGACGTTTCTCTTCCAAAAAGAATTGCATTGAGTGAGGCTGAAATCGTGGCAGAACGATTGATCAAGGAAATAATTGAGCCGAATCAAGCTAAAAAATGATTGCATCTGTCGTCGTTCTCTATCATCCTAAAACGGAAGAAGTGCTTGACAACATCAGGTCCTATTCTGCCGCTGTGGACAAGGTGCTGGTCTGGCGGAATTCTTCCGAATCGTTCGCGATTCCTTCCGATTTGGAGAAGAAGGCGATACTGATGGGCAACGGCGAAAACGAGTATATGGCCAAGCCGCTGAATGCCGCGCTGGACTGGTGCGAGCAGAACGGATATGACTTTCTCCTGACAATGGACCAGGACTCCAAATGGGAGAATGCGGCGCATTTCATTGAACGGGCTACCTCGCTGGCCGAAGCGGACGTGGCGCTCTATGCGCCCTACACGATCGGCCAGTACGCCAAACCGGAGCAGGATTTTGATGCGGAATCGGTCATCACGTCCGGCTCCCTGGTCAACGTCAAGATTGCAAAAAAACTGGGAGGATTCAGGGAAGACTATCAGATCTATTGGGTGGACGGGGAATTCTGCTACTGGGCGCGGAAGAACGGCTACCGGATCCGCGTCCTGCACGATTGTGCGCTCATTCAGCAATTCGGCAAGCAGACCCGGACGCTTTTCGGATTCTCGACTTCGAACTACGCTCCTTATATCTATTACCTTTTGATCCGGAACATGTTCTGGATGAAACGCGAGTTTCCGGAAGGGGTCAGTATCAAAACCGTGTTGTATACGCTGATGTATAACATCCGGGGAATCCTTCTGGGCGAGAAAAGCAAGTTCTGCAAACTGCATCACATCAACAAGGGAATCGTCCACGGATTGTTTTCCCGTTTTGACAGAAGACCGGCCGTCCTATGAAACACGCCTACCTGATCATGGCCCACAACCAGTTCCTGACGCTGAAGGAACTGGTATCGGTGCTGGACGACGAGCGAAACGATCTTTACATTCATTTCGACAGGAAAGTGAAAGATCTTCCCGCCCTGCAAACCCGTCACAGCCGCCTTGTGATCCTCAACGACCGGATCGATGTGATCTGGGGCGACGTGTCGCAGATCAAGGCGGAATATGCTTTGTACAAGGCCGCTTTCGCACCGGGCCGATATTCGTATTATCATCTGATCTCGGGTGTCCATTTCCCTTTGATGTCCAACGACGACCTGCATCATTGGTTCGATGCCCGTAACGGCGCGTGCATCCTCCGGGAAGTCCCTCTCCCGGAAGAAGAGATCCAGATGCGCTTCGGCCTGCATCACTTCTTCCTGAAGCATCTCATATCCAGAAACCGGTTTGTCAACAAGACCTATCACCTGGGCTGGCGATTCGTCCTCAAGTTGCAGAAGAAACTGGGCATCCGGCGGGACACCTCTTTCATTCGGGGAAAGGCCAGCCAGTGGTGTTCCCTGAACGAAGAGGCCGTCAGGACTCTTCTCGACAACGAAAGAGTCTCTCTGAAACGATTCCGCCATACGTTCTGTTGCGACGAGTTCTTCGTCCGTTCCCTCATCGAAGATGCGGAGATCCCCGTCCTTTACGACGACCGGATCTGCTATGTAGATTTTGTGAATACGACGCCCAAAATATTCACCCAAGAGGATTATCCGACCCTTGCTGCCTCCGGAGCTTTGTTCTTCCGGAAAATGAGCGACGCCAACCTCAGCCTGGCAAAAACAATCGAGCAGCATTTCAAACAATAGCGACTGATGGCACTAAAAACCTATGTAATCAATCTCGAGAAGTCCACAGTGCGCAGGAAGTATATGGAGGATTTGCTCGCTCCCTATGCCTTCCTCAACGTAGAATTCGTGAAAGCCATCGACGGGCGGTTGTTGTCGGACGAAGATCGTCATTCCCGCTTTGACTTTGACGGCAGCAGGGCGCTTTATGGCAGAACGGTGAACGCCGGAGAAGTGGGCTGCGCCCTCAGCCACCGCAAGGCCTATGAATCCCTGCTGCAAAGCGGGAATCCCTATGCCCTCGTGTTGGAAGACGACATCACCATCATCCGCGACCTGCAGGCTCTGGACCTCGACAAGATCGGGCGCGTATTGAATGACACCACGCCCAAAGCCTTGATGCTTTCCGGAGACTACTGGTACTATCGGAAGCAACCCGTCACGCGCCTGTTCTCCGCAGTCGGGGCCTATGCCTACCTCATCAACCGGGCGGCCGCCCAGAAGATCCTGGCAATCAACCCGCCCCGTTGTGTGGCCGACGACTGGATGTTCTATAAGAGAAACGGGATCAAACTGTTTGCTGTCCATCCCTATATGGTTGACGCCAATATGAACATGGACGTGCTCAGTTCCGACGTCAAGCAGGACAACTGGAGCATCAACCGGTCAAGGATGTCGCTGAAAGAGAATCTCGTCAGTTATTATACCGGATTCATCAAAAAAGCGTTTAAGGCCTTTCACCATTTTGAGCGCAAGGTCCGGATCATCGACAATGTCATTGTCTGAAAAATGCCCAAACACGCTTATCTGATACTGGCGCACAACGACGTCCCGCTGCTGCAGACGCTCGTCCGCTGTCTGGACGACAGCCGGAACGACATTTTCATCCACTGGGATGCGAAATCGGGTGCCCTGCCTTCGCTGGAAACGGAGCATTCCCGCCTGAAGTTTCTGGATCGAAGGATCAATGTCGGCTGGGCCGGATACAGCATGGTGGAAGCAGAGTACCTGCTCTTCAAGGAAGCGTTTGCACACGGGCCTTATGCTTATTACCACCTGATCTCCGGCGTCGATCTCCCGATCAAGTCGCAGGATTATATCCACGCGGAATGTGCGCGTCTGAACGGAACGGAGTTCATTGCTTTTGCCCCCGCTACGCAGGCCGAGATTGACTACAGGGTCCAGCACCGTTTCCTTTTCCCCGAGGAGTTCCGGACAAAGAATGTCTGGAAACGGGGCCTGCGTCGTTTGTATTTGAGATTTCAGGATCTGATTCATAAGAAGCGGACCGACCTTGTTGTCCGGAAAGGGTCCCAATGGTGCAGCCTGACCCAGGACTTCGTAGCTTATCTAATCGAACAGGAAGCCTTCGTGAAAGAGCTGTTCTCCCATACCTTCTGCCCCGATGAACTGTTTGTCCAGACCGTCTGCTTCCATTCACCCTTTGCCGAAAAGGTCAAAGCGGCCCGGACGGAATTTGAAGGGAATATGCGCTTCATCAAATGGAAGGACGGAACCCTGCTGCCGCTGGATGACGACGATTATCCGGCGCTGCTCGGTTCTGACCGGTGGTTCGCCCGGAAGTTTTCGGGATCAGATTCAGAATTGATCACTAAAATCGCACACATCAGCCGATGATCAAAGTATCCGCCATCATTCCGATTTATGGCGTAGAGGCCTTTATCGAACGCTGCGCCCGCAAGTTGTTCGGACAGACCCTGCAGGACGTGGAGTTCATTTTCGTGGACGATGCCACGCCCGACAACAGCATTGCGCTGCTTGAAAAGGTCATCGAAGAATTCCCCGGCAGGAAGGCCCAGACCCGCATTCTCCACCACCCGGTGAACCGGGGGCTTCCCGCTGCACGGAACACGGGGCTTGCCGCCGCACAGGGCGAATATATCTATCACTGCGACAGCGACGACTGGCCGGAAACATCGATGCTGGAAAAACTGTATATAGCGGCAAAGGACCGGGACGCCGATATCGCCTATTGTGATTTCTATCTCTCTTTCGAGAAAAACGAAAGGTATATGTCCAATCCCCGGTACGAGACGGCCGATGACCTCCTCAGGAAAGGTTTTCTGAGGGGACAGATGAAATACAACGTCTGGAACAAGATGGTCAGGCGGACACTTTACTCCGACAATGGTATCGTCTTCCCGGAAGGACACCCGATGGGAGAGGATATGACCATGATCCAGCTGGCTTCCGTGGCCGACAAGGTGGCGTATGTGCCGGAGGCTTTGTATCATTACGTCAAGCTCAATGAAGGGGCTTACTCCAACTCCTACTCCCAGAAAAAACTCGACGATATCCGTTTCAATGTGGACCGAACCGTCGCTTTCCTGCAAAACAGATTTGGTGAAAAACTGGAAAAGGATGTATCTTTGTTCAAATTAAGCATAAAACTGCCGTTTTTGATTTCGGACGACAAGAATATGTACCGGCTCTGGGAAGCGTGGTATCCGGAAGCCGACAGGTTTGCCGATGCGGACTCCGGCCTTCCGCTGCGCACCCGCCTGCTGCAAAAGATGGCGGCAAAGGGACAGTGGTGGTATGTAAAGCTTTATTACAAGGTGGTTTATAAGTTTATTTACGGCGTTATCTACAAATAGAGATGATCAAGTTTCTAAAGATACTGTTTTGCTTATTGATTGTCAATTTCTTCTATTTTCCGACACCTTATTCGTTTAGCTACGGCTATAATTCAAAGGAGTTGGTCGCGGTTGTGGGAATATTCCTGTTTTTAGCGGATATGTACCGACAGAGGAGTTTGACCATCACGAAGGAATTTCTGGATTTATTAATCTATTCCGTGATCATTTCCCTTGTTGCATTTTTCTCTGTGACATTTCATAACACGCAGGATCGGGTCTATACCACCTATTTCTTGTCAATGTTGGTGTGGTTGAGTTCGGCATTTGTTGTAATAAAATGCATAAAACTGGTCCATGGCCATATTACGATCGGTTTGGTCGCCGCTTATATCGTAGCAATTTCAACCATTCAAGGGTTGATTGCCATCATTGCCGATAACTATGCTCCATTGGACAACTTTATCTTACGGACAATACCGGGATTGACCTGGTGCAAATCTGAGGGCCGACTATATGGTTTCAGCGGTTCTGCAACCCTTGATACGGGCGGCATCCGCTTTGCCATTGCATCTGTCTTGTGTATGCACAATATTAAAAACGCCGTAGAAGAAAACAAAACCAGATCTGTTCCCTTATATATCCTGGCCTTTCTAATCATTTCTGTTACAGGTAATATAGTTGCACGCACAACTTTGGTCGGGACTGTTTTAGGCTTAATATATCTGATAATCTATATCTTTCCTTTTAGAATACATCTAAGTACCGCTTCCCTAAGGACTTGGTTATGGCTAATTGCGGAAACTTTTATAATTGTATTGATCATAATTGGGCTGTACAATTCTGATGAGAAATTCCGGAACCGGACTCGTTTTGGGTTTGAGGGTTTTTTCTCTCTTGTTGAGAAAGGGCACTGGCAGACCGGATCCAATGATGTCTTAGCCGATATGTATGTATTTCCTGATAATCCGGAAACCTGGCTCATCGGTGACGGTCGTTTTATCAATCCGGAAGGAGATCCAAACTATCTGGGAGAAGCCTATAGCGGTTATTATAAGAATACTGACGTTGGCTATCTCCGTTTCATTTTCTACTTTGGATTATTAGGATTGGCTGTTTACTCAATGTATATTGTTTATGCCGGCAAAACATGCATCCGAATGTTTCCGGAAAACACACTGCTTTTCCTATTTCTCCTCGCCATAAATTTTATCATTTGGTTTAAAGTAGCCACCGACTGTTTCTTTATATTAGGTCTGTTCATCTGCTTAGGATACGTACTCAACTTTGACGATTCTCTACAACATAGCCGCAACGTGGAACGCGGGCGGAATGGAGCGGGCGCTGGCGCTTAAGGCGAACTGGCTCGCCGCTCACGGCCATCGGATTGTCGTGGTAACCACCGACCAGCGCGGTTTGCCGCCGGCTTTCCCGATGGATCCGTCCATCACGTTCTATGACCTGGGCATTGATTATGACTTGAACAACGGGGCCTCCTTTGCGTCCAAGATTCTGCAATACCCGTTCAAGCAGCGAAAGCACCGTCGGAGATTGACAAAGCTCCTCAAGGAAGAGAAGCCGGACGTTACCGTCAGCATGTTCTGCAACGATGCCGCCTTCATTCCCCGGATCATGGACGGCAGCCGGAAGGTACTGGAAATTCACTTCAGCCGCTTCAAACGGTTGCAGTATGGAAGAAAAGGACTTTGGGCGCTGGCCGACAGGTGGCGCAGCCGGCACGACGCGAAAACGGTGGCGAAATACGACCGTTTCGTGGTGCTCACGGAAGAAGACCGGGGCTACTGGGGTGCCCTCGACAATATCCGGGTCATTCCCAATCCAAGGACATTTATCTTCGATGCACCCGCATCGCTGGATTCGAAGACCGTAGTCGCCGTGGGGCGCTACTGCCATCAGAAAGGATTCGACCGGCTGCTGAAGGCCTGGAAGATGATCGACACAAACGGCTGGACCCTCCGCATCGCCGGCAGCGGCGAGGATCTCGGCCCACTGCCGGCAAATGTGGTTACCGGTCCTTCCAAGGATATGAAGCAGGAGTACCGGGATTCAGCTTTTCTGGTAATGAGTTCCCGCTACGAAGGCCTTCCGATGGTGTTGCTGGAAGCCCAGGCTGCAGGCCTTCCGGCCGTCTCCTTTGCCTGCAAATGCGGCCCCCGGGACGTTATCACCGACGGCGTGGACGGCATCCTGATTCCCGAAGGCGATATCGAAGGGCTGGCGGCTGGTATGAAGCGTCTGATGGACGACGAAGAACTGCGCCGCACGATGGGCGCGGCGGCCTACCGCAACTCCGAAAAATACGACAAGGAACGAATCATGGCCCTATGGGAGAAACTCTTCCACGAGTTATCGTAGTCTCGGCGGTCAATATCCGCAAGGGAGGCACCCTGACCATTCTAAGGGAGTGCCTGCAATACCTGTCGCAGCAGGAAGGGCTGAAGGTCTATGCGCTCGTGCACAAACAGCAACTGTGCGACTATCCGGGCATCACGTATCTGGAGTTTCCCTGGACCATCAAGAGCTGGGGGCGTCGCCTGTGGTGCGAATACGTGACAATGCACCGCGTCAGCCTTGAGATCGAAAAAAAGGAAGGTCAGGAGATCGACACCTGGCTCTCCCTGCACGATACGACGCCGCGGGTTAAGGCCCGGCACCAGGAAGTGTATTGCCACACCTCGTTCCCCTTCCTCAAATGGAAAGCACGCGACCTGGTGATGGATCCGAAAATTCCGCTTTTTGCGATGTTCACCCGGTTCGCCTACCGGATCAACATCCACCGCAACGACTGCCTGATCGTGCAGCAGGAATGGTTCCGCGACGGATTGAGCCGGATTACGGGCTACCCGAAGGAAAAGATCCGGGTGATTCCGCCGAAAGTGTCGGTCGAAGGCATCGTGCCGGAAACCATCGTGTCGGGCGTGCCGATGTTCCTGTATGTCTCGACGGCCGACTGCCACAAGAATTTCGAGACGCTCTGCCAGGCCGCACGACTTCTCGAAAAAGAAGTCGGAACCGGCAAGTTCAGGGTGGTCCTGACCATCTCCGGCGAAGAAAACCGATACGCCCGCTGGGTCAAAAAACGTTGGGCTGATGTCCGGTCCGTCGAATTCAAAGGCTTTATGAAGCGGGAAAAACTGTACGGCTACTACAAGGCGGCCACCTGCTTCGTCTTCCCGTCGAGGGTCGAGACCTGGGGCCTGCCCATCACGGAATACAGTCTGTTGAACGGCGGACGGATGTTGCTGGCCGACCTTCCTTACGCACATGGCGTAGCCGAAGGAAAAGGCGTGTATTTCCCCGCAACCAATCCTGTCCGCCTGAAAGAACTGATGTATGAAAGTCTTGCAACTCGGTAAGTTCTACCCTATCCGCGGCGGCGTGGAGAAGGTCATGGAGATGCTCACGGAAGGTCTCTCCGCCCGCGGTGTAAGCTGCGACATGCTTTGCGCCAGCGCCGACGGCGCCCGGGAGATAAAGGTCCTGCCCCTCAACGCGCACGGACGGATCATCGTGGTCCCCACCCGGTTGAAGGCGGCGGGCACGATGATTGCCCCGAAGATGATCGGCTGGTTGCGGAAACACGCAGCCGAATACGATATCATCCATATCCATCATCCCGATCCGATGGCCGCCCTGGCCCTGCGGCTGAGCGGATACAGGGGCCGCGTGATTCTGCACTGGCATAGCGATATTCTTTCGCAAAAGTTCTTCCTGCTATTCTATAAGCCCCTCCAGAACTGGCTGATCCGGCGAGCGGAAAAGATTGTGGGCACGACGCCTGTCTATGTACGCGAATCGCCGCACTTGCAGCACGCCCGGGAAAAATGCACTTACGTGCCCATCGGCATCGACGGATTGCAGCCCGACCCGGCAAAAGTAAACGAAATCCGCACCCGTTTCCCGGGCCAGAAAATGATTCTGAGCATCGGGCGGCTGGTCCCTTATAAAGGCTTCCCCTACCTGATCGACGCGATGGCCCTGCTGCCCGACGACTACAATCTGGTCATCGGCGGTACCGGCCCGCTTCGCGAGAAACTGGAACTTCAGATTCGGGAAAAGAATCTGCAGGGACGAATCCAATTGATCGGTTTCGTCCCCGACGAAGATCTCCCCGCCTGGTTCGGCGCCTGCGATTGTTTCGTGCTCAGCAGCGTGATGAAGACCGAGGCTTTCGGCATCGTGCAGATCGAAGCGATGAGTTGCCACAAGCCCGTGGTAGCCACCCGGATTCCGCAATCGGGCGTCGCCTGGGTCAACGAAGACAGCGTGTCCGGACGCAACGTGACACCCGGCAAGCTGGAAGAATATGCCGCCGCCATACAAGAAGTTGCGGAAAATGCTGAGAAATACGGAGAAAGTGCGTATCTTCGCTTTTTGAATTTGTTCACCCGCCAACAGATGATCTTTAATATTGAAAAACTATATGGAACACGTTAACCGATTCGGATGGGCGCTTGGTCTCGCCCTGCTTTTGATGCTGGCCAGCTGCACTA
Organism: Bacteroidales bacterium; assembly: GCA_017428245.1. Taxonomy (GTDB): domain Bacteria; phylum Bacteroidota; class Bacteroidia; order Bacteroidales; family UBA932; genus Cacconaster. The sequence continues at coordinate 16,590 of JAFRRF010000011.1, read as the reverse complement.
CCCCGCGCACGCTGGGCTACCTGCTCGATATGGAGTACAACCACGACTATCCGGCCAAGCCCGCACCGGAGTTGAGAATGCAGAAAGAAGACCGGCTCAGCATCCAAGTGCTCAGCGAGAACGCCCAGCTCTCGGCACCCTTCAACACGATGCTCACGCTGACCGACCTGGCAAACCAGACAAGCCAGCAGCCGGTACTTACCTATGTGGTGGACCGCGAAGGCAACATTGATTTCCCCGTGTTGGGCAAACTTCACGTGGAAGGAATGACGCTTCCGGAAATCGAGAAGATGATCGCCGATGAAATTGTTTCACGTGGTTATATCAAGCAGCCTGTTGTCAATGCTGAACTCGATAATTTCACGGTCACGATCATCGGTGGCGCCAGAAGTTCCATTCAAGAAATCAAGGGACATAGTTTCAACATCCTGCAAGCACTGGCCCGTGCAAATAGCAATGCGACGGACGAACAGGTTAACATCAAAGAAGTGACAGTCATTCGTACGGAAAACGGAATTCGCACTGCATACGCCATCAATCTTCAGATAAACGAGCTCTTCGAATCACCTGTGTTCTACCTGCAACAAAACGACATCATCTATTATAAACCAAAAGTGTATCGTTTGAGCCAGACTGCATCCTCCTTCATTAACTTCTTTACCACGATTACCAGTTTTGCCAGCCTGGTCCTCGCCTATCTGGCCATTACCAAGTAGTTTTGCCATGGACAACAAAAACAACAACAATTCCAGCATCAATCTGGTCGACCTGTTTTTCTACTTATTGAATCATTGGTACTGGTTCGCACTGTGCATCCTGCTTTGTTGTGGTTACGCCTATTGGCGCTACGCCAAGACTCCTTTCATCTATCGCAGCGACGCCACCGTCATCATCAAAGACCCCAGCAACGCCCGTACGACAGCCAGTCTAAGTACCTACAGTAATCAGATCAACCGGGTCGACATGACCAACGAGATCCTCCAGCTGCGGTCAAAACAGCTGATGGCGCAAGTGGTTACTGCCACCGATGCGGATATTGACTACACCATTCCCATCAAGCTGCGCAATGTAGAACTCTATCGGTCTGCACCGGTCCAGTTGCATCTTTTGCGGGACGAAGACACGCCGGAGTCTTTCAGCCTGACAGCAACGAAACTTGACGATAATACGATTCGGGTGAAACTATCAGACGGACGCGAAGCCAAGATTGCACTCGGCGATACAGTGGCCCTTTATGGGACGAATGTCGTTTTCACTCCTGGTGCCTCCTTTAATCGTGAGGGGGCAGAAAAAACTGTTACCATCACCAAGCACCCCGTGGCCAGTGCAGCAGCTGGGTTCCTTTCGCGCCTGCAAATCAAACAGTCTAACGGCACTATTCTGAACCTCTCACTGCAGGACTATTCAGCCCTACGAGCCTGCGATGTGCTCAATATGCTGATTGAGAAATACAACGAAGACGCCATCCGCGACAAGAACCGCATTGCCATCAACACGGCCCAGTTCATCAACGAGCGTCTGCTCATCATCCAGGAAGAATTGGGCGGTGTGGAAGACCAGATTGCCCGGTTCAAGACCGCTGAGCGGATTATGGATGTGGATCAGGCTACCAGCCAGTATCTGAGCGAAAACAAAGGATACAACGCCGAAATCGTAAAGGTCGAAACCCAGCTCAAACTGGCCGAGTATCTGCGGGATCACATTACCAACTCCTTCCAGTCGTACGAGACCATCCCTGTCAACACCGGCCTGGAAGACGCTAAAATCAGTAATGAGATTTCCCAATACAATAACTTGATTATGCAGCGGGAGCGTCTGCTCGAAGCTTCCAGCGCAGAGAGCCCGGCCGTCAAGCAGGTGGAAGCCACACTCCTTCCTCTGCGACAGAATATCCTGGGTTCAATCAACAACCTGATTACCTCACTCAACGTGCGCCGCAGCGATCTGGGCTCCCTGGAGCGGGAATCACTCCGAAAGTTCACGGCGATGCCGAGCAAAGCCCGCCAGCTCCTGTCGATTGAAAGGCAGCAGAAAATCAAGGAAGAACTATATATTTACCTCCTTAACAAACGTGAGGAAAATGCCCTGACGCAGGCGATGGTCGACAACAATGCCCGCATGATTGACACCGCTGTCGCCTCATCGGCCCCGATTTATCCTTCACGCAACAAATCTCTTTTGACGGCTTTCCTGATTGGTCTGCTGATTCCTGCCTTGATTCTTATCGCCAAGTTGTTCGTTGATACGAAGATCCGCACACGGAAAGATCTCGAAGACGCGAACTGTGCCGTTCCCTTCCTGGCCGAACTGCCCAAGGCGAAACTGAAAAAAAGTGAAAAATCCGAACTTCAGAAACCGGCCTATACCCTTACGACGAACAAGAGTTTTACTGAGTCTTTGCGTCTGATGGCGACCAACCTGGAGTTCATGAAACCGGAAGGTTGCACCAACGCGGTGATCGCCACTACGTCGTTCAACGCATCGGCCGGCAAAACCTTCGTGACCACCAATCTCGCCGCCTGTCTGGCTGACGCTAAAAAGAAAGTTATTCTGCTCGATCTCGACCTGCGCAAACGAACCTTGTCGGGATACTATAAACTGAAGCACAATACCGCTGGCTTGAGTAATTTCATTTATGACGATACCCTCTCCGTCGATCAAGTCACCCAGAAAGATATCATCGACGGTGTGGACTTCATCCCGGCAGGCCACACTCCGCCGAACCCGACCGAGCTACTGGCACGTCAACGTTTCGATCTGTTAATCAGCGACCTGCGTCGCCAATATGACTACATCCTGTTCGACGGTGTTCCTTATAGCGCCGTGGCCGACATGCTGGTCATCCAGCGTCTGGTGGATATGAACCTCTTCGTGATCCGCAGCGGCCAGATCGACAAGCGTAACCTTCCTGCCCTGGAAGAACTTTATGAAAAGCGGAAGCTCAACAACCCGTGCATCGTACTTAACGGAACGGAGTACAAGGGCCTCTACGGTTATGGCTACGGTTACGGCTATGGCTACGGGTATGGTTATGGCTATGGCTACGGGGAGGACACGAAAAGCCTCTTTAAGAGAAAGAAAAAGGACGAATAGCCGATGACCATTGCTGTTGATTTTGACGGAACGATCGTCGAGCATAAGTTCCCGGACATTGGCAAGGAGATTCCTTTTGCCATCGAGACGCTTCGCACCCTTGCGGAGGAGGGCCACAGACTGATCCTGTGGACCTCCCGCGACGGGGAGTTGCTCGAGGAGGCACTGAAATTCTGCCGTGACCGCGGCCTGGAGTTTTATGCGGTCAACAGCAACTACCCGCCCGGTTCCCTGTTTACCAACCGGGCGGGAGGTTCCTGCAAAGTCGTTGCTGACGTTTATATAGACGATCGCAACGTCGGCGGACTACCCGACTGGGGAACCATCCACGAGATTATCACCGGTATCCGGGCGAAGAAGCATAAGTCGCACCGCAAACGCGGCCTGAAATCCCTTTTTCGCAGATGACGTTTTCCGACCCATTGTCCGTTTCTTTTTTCGCATTGCTTCGCAGCGGGCTCTACGAACGGCCCCTCTTACAGAAAGAATGGCCTGTCGTGGCTGCGCTCGACGAAGCGTCCTGGAGTTCTTTGTTGGAACTGGCCCGGCAGCAAACGGTCGTGGGCCTGATCTATCGGGCCGTAACGCATCTGCCCGCAGACTTCTCCCTTCCGGGTGATACGGTGCTGAACCTGATGGCCTTTGCCGGCGGTATCGAACGGGAAAACCGTTACAAAGCGGAGCTCGTGGACAAAATGATGGACGAGTTTACCAGCCTCGGCCTGCACCCCGTATTGATGAAGGGGGCAACGGTCGCTGCATTCTACGCCTATCCGGAACTGCGGAATTCTGGTGACATCGACCTGTATTTCCCGCCGGAAGACTTCCGGAAAGCGTGCAACCTCCCGGGTTGTGAACGGACCTCCGACAGATCGGTACACCTCAGACGCGACGGCGAGGACATCGACCTGCACGACCGCTACTTCGACCTGCATTGTGCGGCTGAAAAACTCCCGGCTATCGGCACACCGGAGGCGACCGTCCTGATGCTCTCGGCGCACATCCTCAAGCACGCCATCGGCACCGGCATAGGCATCCGGCAGCTCTGCGACATAGCGATGGCCTGGCAGGCGTGCAAAGAAAAGGCAACGCCGACCCAGTGGCAGGACCTCTTTCGCCGTACCGGCACACTCCGCTGGAACCGGCTGCTATTTTCGTTCCTGGAAGATTATCTCGACCTGACCGATTCTCCGCTGGCCGACCAGCGGGTTTCCTCCGCGCCGTTACTTGACATTGTGTTGGAAGGCGGCAATTTCGGCCATTTCGCCGCAGGAAGGAAGGAAGCTCTCCAGTCCGACACCCGGCGTCGCAAGCGGCATACTTTCGGCCGTTTCCTGCACCGCATCCCTTTCTCCCTCCACTACGCACCCCGCGAAACCTTCGCCACAATCCTGACCCTCACCTGCGGCAATCTCCGCCGGAAATAGCCTGCCTGTCATGCGACTTCCCGGCGACCCAACTGTCTATCGTTTTATCCTTGTCGGAATCGTGAACACGCTGTTCGGCACGGCCATCATGTTCGTGTTCTACAATGTGTTCCATTTGAGTTACTGGCTCTCGTCGGCCTCGAACTATTTCTTCGGGAGCATCCTGAGTTACTTCCTCAACAAGAGTTTCACGTTCCGCTACGGGAAGACTGACTTCCGGTCCATCTTCCGGTTCACCGTCAACATCCTCGTCTGCTACCTGCTGGCCTACGGCATCGCCAAGCCCGTGATGCGGCACCTGCTCTCCGGCTATAGCGTGAGCATCCAGGAGAACGTCTCGATGGCCTTGGGAATGGTCCTATTCGTCGGCCTCAACTATCTCGGCCAACGCTTCTTCGCCTTCAAAAAATAATCGAAGCATAATAAAACAACAAGGCCCGCCTCCTTTTCGGAAGCGGGCCTTTGTTGTTTACGAAGAGTTGATTACTCCGCGACGCAGCGGACCGGCGAAGCGGACGCCTTACCGTTGCCGCCATACAGTTTCGCTTTGTTAAGATAACCGGTCATCGTCGAAGCGGGAGGAGCCCAAAGTATATTGACCTCCGTAATATCGGTCCAAGGAGTTGAGAGCAACAACTTACCATAACCGCCGGAATAGTTGCCATAACCGGTAATCTTCTGGCCGCCCTCGTTGACATCTGGAGTAGAAGGATTGACCACTCTGGTCAGCAGCAGTCGACAACCGACGACCGGCCAGTTCATACCACTTGCCGTATACCAGTTGTTGGTCGCATTGTATGTTCCAAGGCTATATCCGGTGTCGGTATCTTTCGGAATTCCTCCAGCCGGCGGTACGAGATATCCCGGAGGGCAGGGATCGTACACGGTTTTGCCCTTAGCGGTAACGTTACTTCCAGTTTCCGCCGACTTGGTGTTCCAGAGATTGTTGTAATGATTGGTCCTGAGCCAGTCATCGTATTCGTAATCAGTACCATGGGAGTCAGCCAGGAGCAAACGGTCAGGGTTTTGGATCGACCATCCAATCGTAGGGGTAAACTCGTTAATCTTTGCGATCTGAATTGTATTCGTCGATTCTCCAGAAGCCAGATAGATTGTCTTGTTGTCGTTCACATTGTCGGATGTTCCCTTTGCCGGAACCATCGGGTCCTTGCGTCCCCACTGGTAATACGTACAATTGCCAAGAAGCGTCGTGCTGCTGCCGTTCTGGTTCTGGTAAGTGGTGAATTCTCCCCTTGTGATATTGGATCCGTCCTGAACGAAGCGCACTTCGAATTCGCGCCGCCCATAGATAATCGAGCCGCCGTCGCACCAGCCCAGGTTGACCGGCATGAAATTGTAACCCCAACGGGAGTGGGTCGTCATCGTCTGGTTAGTCACCCAGATGTGCCAGCTCCAGAGAATGGTGCCGGAACTGTTTTTGGCGGCAATTACCGCGTTACCCTGAGTAATCATCTCCGGATCGACATAGAAGCGGATGTAACTGGTATTGTACACACTGATGTTGGTCACCAGATTGTGGGCATCCTGCCAAACCAGACCTGCACTGCTCGTACCGGAAATATTGGGACTGGTAATATTATTGTTATCGTGTTTTTTGAACGGCTTCAAGACGCCAGTACCCGCCGTCAGACTCGACGGATTGTATGCATCTGTGTTATTGTTGCCGTTCTTCCGGGCATTGCCATACACCAGCGGCAGCATATACCAGCCCGGTGCACTCACGATATAGCAGTTGGCCGTAGTCTCGGAAGTGCTACCTCCGTTCGTCGCCAGATTATACGGACTGCTTTGCGTACCCAGCGGCGTCCTGCCTCTCAGTTCGTCGGTATTGGTGTTGTGACCGGTGATGGCATTGGTCTTGGCGCGGTAATTCTTTGCACCCGTTCCGGCTTCAGAACCGGTTTGTGAATCGGTAAAGTAATACAGCCAGTCGGGCCGGGTCGTCGACCAATCGGTCCAAGAGCCCCACGTCGAAGTAGTGGCGTTATATGTTCTTTCGCGGAACTCCGCATGCCAGGCCACACCTTGTTTGACCGTGGAACCTCTGAGTGTCCGATAGCTGGTCACGGTATAGTCGTTATTGGCGCCGTTGTATGCGTCAACAGGTAAATTGGCCGGCACGCGCCAGGTCACCGTGAACGTATAATCGTAACTCATCGGGACGCCGAGTATGATATGGTACTTCTTCGTAGCGCCAAACGTGTACCACTCTCCGGAGGAGTTCTTGAGTTCCAGCGTACGGGTCTCACCGCCATCGAGCGTCAGGACAACCGTCAGGCCGGTCAGGTCCTGCGGAAGCGCCAGGGCCGTCACCGACTTGGACTCTCCGCCGGGAATCTCCAACGCCGGGCTGAAATCGATGTCGATATAACGGTTATTGCTTGTCCCCGTCGGGCAGGTATACTCACAGGCAAGGGTCGCCTTGTTGATGGTACCCGTGAACGTGCCGGTAAGGGCCGTACCGTTATTCAAGGCACGGAGTCTCAGGTGCGTGACTTTCATTAACGTGCTCTCGGGATTGCAGATCGTGAACTCCAGCGCCGTCATAGCCGGCTTGAAGGCCAAGTCCACGCTGCCCGTCGCCGTGGTTGAGGTAGCCGCCCACATATAGGCGTAGTTCATGACGGGCTGGTACACTGTGTCGCGAAGTGTCACGTTCTGATTTCTCGGAATCACGCCGGTGAACGTGGCACCGGTGGCCGTGGTCGAGATATCGACCCCCGTCTGCATACCCGTGCCCGTGGTCGACGGCGAAGGGTAAAGCGCGTAGAAGGTGTTCGTGCCGGGGCCCCAGTTCAGGCCGTTGTCGTCGGCATTCTCAACCTCGGCGTTGCTGATGCGGCTGGTAGTGCCGCTCACGCCCACGACCTCGTAGTCCGCGTAAGATTCGCCCGTCGCCGTGGTGGCCACGTCGCTCACGATCTTGAGCAGGTCACCCTCGACCCAGTCGATACGCTCGTAGGTCTTGGTGCCTTCCGTGTATTCCTTGTCACTGTATGCAGTCTTCGTCTTCGGGCCGTTCTGGTAACCGCCGGCCGCGCTGAATCTTACCTTGCGGGAAAATTCCAGGTTGTCCTCGCAACTGGTCATCACGGCAAGGATGACGGACAAACCCAATGCAATGCGAATAAAAGTCTTCATCGTCTTCATTGTCTTCATTATTGCCAATTGTGATTAAAACCGGAACCGGTGAAATCGACGTCATCCGGAACTTCCTGACCCGTCGCGGTGATGTTCATCGTGTCGACGACCGATCCGTCGAGGAGGGCCTTTTTGGGGGCAAGAGCCACCTCGCGCAGAATGGCCGGGGACTCATACACCTTGTAGCACTTCGTGTTCATTTTATTTTTTTATACTTAATATTTCAAATTAAATCTCTTGGTAAGAGATAATTCAACCCACAAATGTAAGTCACTTTTATGAGCCTGCCAAAAAAAAACGTTTTTTTTTACAAATAATTAACTCTCTACGAGTTCCAACCACGCTTGAGGCACTCTGGCGCGGGCATAGAACATGCCCAGCAGGGACACGGCTACATACCATTTTCCGTCAATGCCCAGTACTTGGCCCTCGATGCCCATAAGCGGTCCTTTAACAACGCGGACGCGGGCGCCCGGCTCGAGAGGCCGTTCGAAATCCACGTCCTCGACAGACAGGTCGAACACCCGCCTGAAGTCGTCCATTTCGCGGTCGGGCACTACCATCATCCGGTGCGTGGCGCGGTCAAGCAGGTAGTCGGCCCGAACACCGCGTAAATGAATCAAGTCGAGGGCGTCTTTTTTTGTGGTACGCACAAAGCCCAGACAGTTGACAAGCGGTTTTTCCACGGTACGGCCCCGGTAGCCCCGTGTTTTCTGGGTAGGAATGAAATGCTCCACGCCCAGCGTCCGGAGACGGTCGCGGACCAGCAGTTCACGACCGTGGGTCATCCGGAGCACATACCAGTGGAGCGTGTCTTCACTCATGGATCTTCCCGGAACAGGTAAATCAGAAGCGTTTACCCGCCACGATGCGAAGGAAGGTCAGACCCAAGACGCGGATGTCGGTCCACACGGATCGCGTGCGTAAATAATATAGGTCCATCTCCAGCCGGGTCAGCATCTTTTCGAGCGTGGAAGTATAGCCGTTGTAGAGCGTCGCGTAGGAGGTGATGCCCGGCCGCATCTGATAAAGAAAGCGATAGCAGGGATTCATGGCCATGATCTTGCCGATATAATATGGCCGTTCGGGCCGGTAGCCGATGAACGACATGTCGCCCTTGAAAACATTCCAGAGTTGCGGCAGTTCGTCGAGATGATGGACCCGCAGATAGCGGCCGACGCGGGTAAGGCGCGGGTCTTCTTCACCCTTGGCCAATGCGGGGGTATTCATCGCCTCAGCATCGATGCGCATCGTCCGGAACTTGTAGATTTTGAAAGGCTTGCCGTGGAGGCCGATGCGTTCCTGCGCATAGATGACAGGACCGCCGTCGCCCAGTTTGACAGCGATAGCACAGATGGCGGCCAGCGGCGAAAACAACACCATCAGCACGCCCGAAACAAACGTGTCGAAAAGGTGTTTCACTATATGTCCGGCGGCCGACATGCTGTCGGCCTGGAACTCCGGCGAATCATCGGCGCGGGAAACGGCCCCGTCGTCCCCATCCTCAGACTCGTTCAGCATATGGTCTTTCGGGATGAAGACGCAGTCGATGCCGCCCAGACGCCACTGCAACTGGTCGAGATCCTTGACGTTCTCGCAATAACAGACCATACGGTCGGCTACCACGCGGCCTGCCATACCCCGGTCGCGCGTGACAAAGGCCAAAACCGTGTAGCTGCCATCCTTCTCCAGTTCAGAAGCCATCCGCACGGAAGAAACGCTCGTACCAACGACCAGTGCGGTCTTCCGCTTGGATGCGTTTTGCACCCGAATTGGTTCCCGGGCAAGTTGCCGGGCCGCATATCGGCTTAAAATCAGCAGGAATGTCGTCATCAGGAAATCCGACATCACGGCTGTCAGACCTAACGACGCCGAAGGAAGATCAACCCAGCCGATCAACAGAACCAACCCCAGCAACAGCGACTTGAGGGCAGCCGCCGATATGAGCTGGACCGAAGAACGGGTGGTCGGATAGCGGCGCACGTTTCGCCAGGTCTGTGTAATCATGAAAGCCGCGAACACGGCTACCAGGGAAAAGGCCAGCCACTTGAAAACGATGGCGCTGAACCCGGGAATCGGCTCACTCAGCCAGCGAACCAGCAGAATAGCCAGCAATGAAGCCGCAAGCGACATCGCCACATCCTCGGCGACGATTACGCCGATACTTCCAAATCTCTTTCTTTCTTCCTGTTTCATTGGGTATTGGGGGCACAAAGGTAACGGTTTTTTCAGAAAACCCCAAAATACTTATCAACAAATAGTTTAAAGCATTCCAATCGTGTGCCATACCTGGCGGTTCGCCTGGTCTATGACTCCGTTGTCAAGTTGCGCGAGATAGATACGCGTCGTGCCTTCCGACGTGTGCCCCATACTGGAACTGATGATGGAAATGGGTATCTGGGCGTCGCGCGCCACCGTGGCCCAGGAGTGACGGGCGGAATAGGAACTCAACGGATAGTCGAGCCCCACCATTTTCCCGATTTTCTTCAAATTGCGATTATGGGCACACAGGCTGGCCGTGTACTGCGTGTGGGCTTCTTTCGGATTGCTCGAACGGAGGATCGGCAATAAATAAGGATAGGTTGTTGTTCCCTTCCACCGGTCGAGAATCTCCTGCATCCAGGGCTCCACACGGACGGTGATTACCTGGCCCGTTTTATGGCGCGTATAACGGATTGCGTTGTCTTTCAAGTTGCTGTGAGTAAGGTATGCCATATCTACGTAAGCCATCCCGCGAGCCTGGAAACTGAACAGAAACAGGTCGCGAGTCAATTCCAGGCCGGAACCGGATAACTGCAGTGCCGCGATGCTGCGCAGCGTTTCCACCGACAAAGCCCGTTTCCGGGTAGTGTCGACCCCTGTATATACTTCAGAAAAAGGATGACACTGCCGCGCATAACCTTCCCGTACCGCCCGGTTGTATAGCGCACGCAGCACGCGGTTGTAAAACGAAATGGTGTTGCGCAACAGTCCGTTTCTCGACAAATAACGATTGTACCGACCAATGAGTTCTGCAGAAAACTGATCCATCGTGAGCGGCTTCCCGCATAAGAAATGGCGGAAGCTGTCCCAGGTGCGCTTATAATTCTGGCTGGTGGAAAACCGTTCTGCGCGCTCCAGCGCACAGATTCTGGCCTCAAAATAGTCGGACGTCAGCATTCTCTTGGCTGCCATATTTTATAGTTTATAATAATTACCCTACAAATTTATAACTATTTCTTACCAAGAGATAGACTGCTTTTGGAAAACAAATATTAAGTATATGAGCATGAATACAAAGTGCAAAAAGGCGTATGTCTCACCGGCCATTCTGCGTCAGGTGGACCTGGTGCCGAAAAACGCCTTGCTGGCGGGTTCAATCGAGACAATGACGGTCACTTCGACCGGACAGGAACTCGGAACCTATGGTTCCGAAACCGATGGATTCAATCACACATGGCAATAAAAGGAGGATGAGTATGAAAAAGCGTTTATACAATAGCATTTTACTGCCGGTCCTTGTAGCGATTCTGCTGATCGCCGGCTGCGAGCCCGCAGATTTCAATTACTCCAAGGAGGTGGTTTTTACGGCAGCGACGGGATACGACAACCTGCCGGGCACCAAGACTGTTTATACCGGCACTGACGTTACTGTGGACGGGAAGCCGTATGAGTTGATCGACTGGGTCGCAGGAGACCAGATCCGAGTAATGGCCCACAATGTCAAGACGGCGGCGAATAACCCCTCTGCGGAGTATGCCGTTCAAAGTGCAAATATCAATCAGCATAGTGGCCGCAACAGCACAGCTACTGTCGCTAAAGTAGGCGACGGCTTGAGCTGGTCTTCGACGACGGCTACGAGCGATACCTTCTATGCCATCTATCCTTCTCCGACCAAAAACGCCAATGCGAGTATCAGTGTTGGAACGAGCAACGCCACGATCGGGGGTACGATTCCGGCAACGCAGAATTACACCACGCATACAAATGCCTCTGCGCCTGATATGGACAATGCCTATATGTGGGCGGCAAAGACGGCTTCTGCCGGTTCGACCATCAATTTGGAGTTCCAGCCGGCTTTTACGGCTTTCCAGATCACGATCAACAACAACACCGGCAAGGGCCTTAAGATCAACTCGTTGAAACTGACGTCCTCCTCGATGGCCATCAACGGCAGTTTTACGGGGACGATTTCCGCAAGCGCGAATCCTTCTTTCGGTGGTTTCCCTACGGCCAGCAGTACAAACAAAGAGATTTCGGTTACCGGTCTTCCCTCAAGCGCAATCGCTGATGGAAGCAGTGCATCCGTGACTTTGTTCGCACTCCCCCGCGATCTGCAGAATATGTCGATCAAGATGAATGTTACCAGCGACGGACAGACGGTCGACAAGACCCTCGATCTCAAGAAGGACGGCAGTTTCATGACCTTCGACAAATGCAAGAAGTACCGCATCAATGTCGGTGCGCCGACAGTGGATGAGCCGTGGATCTATGTCATCGAACCCGAACCCATCAGTACAATTACCACGTATGGCCACGTAGCTATGACGGCTCCCGACTTTACGGTCAAGAGCTACAAATATAAAGCAAGTGACCCGACCAACAAGGTGGCCGTTCCCTGGCAGCTCGAATTCTCGGCTAATGGAACCTCCGGCTGGTCTACCACACCGGATGCCCGGCTTTCTTTAACCAGTACAAGTGGTGTCGGTGGTGCTACGGGTGAAACAGTAACCCCCAGTATTGCACGCACCCATTATGATAGTGAGAAGGAAACGACTGGCCACGATTCGGAAGCCAGCGCCATTGCCGAACTTCGCAACCGCACGGAAGTGGGCTCGAGTTCCAGTCCTTTCGACCTGTCTACGCACCCGTTCTACGGCAACATTAATTCGACAATCAGTCGGGAGACGGCAAACTGCTATGTAATCACCCGTGCCGGACATTACAGGATTCCGCTTGTATATGGTAACGCTATCAAGAACGGAACTACCAATAATCATGCGTATCAGGGTTTAAAGGCGTATGATACCGGCAATAATGATAATGATCATTACATGCGCACTTTCCTGCGTCATGACGACGGGAAAATTGTCGATCCCTGGATTTCGGGCAACGGAATTACGGTTACCAGTGCAGTGGTAGTTTGGCAGGATGTCGATGGTGCCGCCAATCAGATCCTTCTTGATTCCGACCTTGCCATCAACGGCGACTACCTCGATTTCGAAATCAAAAAAGATAATATCCGGCCCGGCAATATCGTAGTCGCCGTACGCAATGCTTCGGATGTAATTGTATGGAGCTGGCATTTGTGGGTTACGGAGAAAGACCTGTCTCCTGTATCGGTCACAGACTTGAATAGTGTGACCCATCAGATGTTGCCTTACAACCTGGGTTGGACTGATGCGAAAACCGCCAATACTACGCATTGGAACGACTGGACTTTCTATGTTCATGTGAAGCAGACGGAAACGGGTGGTGTTACGGGGACCGCTTTCGCCATTGAGCAAATCGGCGAGTCAACCTATGTCGCTCCTAATGTGGGTTCCAATACGTTCTACCAGTGGGGTCGTAAGGATCCGATGCTTCCCGCGGCCAGTTCGGTCCGTAACAAGACTTACTATTCTGCTGCCGATTTTGTGCTTACTACCGATAATACCCATATCATTCACGAGACTCCTCCGGCAACCTCGGAAAAAGTTACCGTAGGTCATTCCATCCAGAATCCTCATATTCAGTATCATAAAGAGGTCTCAGCAACCGGTGGCAATGGGAAACGTATCTATCTTGGCGGAGCGGGTGACGTCTTTATCGGCAACCTTTGGGATGCAGACCTTATTCCGTATACTAATACATCGATTGGTACACCAGATCCTTTCGACAACCGGTTACCTGTTAAAACTGTTTACGATCCCTGTCCTCCCGGATTCTGCGTGCCTTACGGATTCTTCTTCGGAGCATTCACCCGTAACCAGAGCGATTGGGTGACCACTGCTCCCGCAGGCGCTACGCTGATTACGGGAGAGGGTTGGAGATTCAACAATAATGACCATCACTTCTTTCCCTTCACCGGAGCAAGAGGCGGTAACGGCGTTCAGGGTATTTTCGATGTGACGTCGCTCGGTTACTATTGGACAACAGCCCCTGACTCGCGCAACGATTCCGACTGGAGGGCTTGTTCAAAGTTCCTCTACTTGAGCGAAACTACTTTGCGTGCCCGCAACGACCAGGACAAGGCCGCCTGCTACGCCATCCGAGCCGTTCATGAACAATAATCAGGACGTAATGAAACGCTCTTACGAGCACCCTTCCACTGAGGAAATCGCACTGGACGCACCGCCCGTTCTAAACGGCGGATCTAACATGCAAGACCCTGGTGAGAATCCCACGGAATCTTGGTAATCGACGACTTGTAAACAGGGCCGGGAGGTTATTCCCGGCCCTGTCCTTCTATAAATAGTTTCGGCTATGAAAACACACATCACATCACTTTTTGCCTTTTTGGCTCTCCTTGTTTCTTCCTGCGACCTCCCCGGCAACCCGGCGACACTCACGGACATGACGTTCACGTCCGAGATTGTCCAGCCCGATAATGGGCAAGGTCCTGCTACGCGCACTTATATTGACGGAACCGGCACGAACGTCCGGATGCACTGGACGGCCAACGACGCCATCGCCATTTTCTTCAGCACTTATGGGCAGAAGTTCCTGTTCCAGGGGAAGACCGGCGACAGGGGCGGTGCATTCGCCGCTGAATCCGTCGTGTTCTCCGGCGGATTTGAAACGGACCGCTACTACGCCATCTATCCGTACCGGGAAGACTTACTTCTTGACGAAACCAACGGAGTGATTACCACGATCCTTCCGGCGACACAGAGTTATGCTGAAAGATCCTTCGGCCTTGGAGCGTCCGTGATGACCGCTGTGACGCAGAACCGGAACGACTATCACCTGAGTTTTTCGAATGCCCTTTGCTTCCTCAAACTGCAGGTCTATGGTGGAGCTAAGGTCAAAACCATCGCTCTCCAAGGCAACAACAATGAGCCGCTCGCCGGTTCCGTGGAAATTGACACACGACCCGAAAGCGGCCCGGTGGTCAGTTTCCCGGACGAATCCCAGCTGTCCGCCTCGCTCACTCTGACGCTCGACTGCGGGGAAGGCGTGACCACGGGCACCACGGTTGAAGAGGCTACCGCCTTCTTCTTCGCCCTGCCACCCACCACATTCACAAAGGGCTTCACGGTCACCATCACCGACACTGAAGGCAATGCAGCCACCAAGGCGACCCAGAAAACGATTGACATCGAACGGAACCGTATCCAGCCGATGGAGGCCTTCCTTCTTGAGACCAAGCCGGTGGAGCCGGAGCCGGTGATTCCCAATCTGCCGCCGGTAAACAACGGTCTGCCGGTGCTGTATGTGTATATGCCCGGCTTCGAACCTGCCGCAGCCACCACGACGGATCTCACCAACGTATCGGGCATCGACAAGGAAAACTGGATAGAGAATTCACACGCTTACCTGAAAGATGTAGATGGAACTGTGACGGATTTGGGCGAGGCCTCCATCCGAGGCCGCGGCAATACGACCTGGAACTATGTGAAGAAGCCCTATGCGTTCAAGCTGGGCAAGAAGGCATCTCTCCTTGGAATGCCCGCCGACAAACGCTGGGATCTGCTGGCCAATTATCTGGACCGCACGCGTCTTCGCAACGACCTTGCCCTCGAACTCGGCCGTCGTCTGGCCGAGCGCGGCATCGGCTTCGACTGGACGCCCCGCGGCAAATATGTGGAGCTTGTGGTGAACAACGTGTTCCTGGGCAACTACTACTTGGTGGAGCATATCAAAGTGGCCAAGAACCGGGTCAACATCAAGGAGATGAAGTCCATGGATATCGATGAGGAGTCCATCACCGGCGGCTATCTGCTGGAGTGCGGCATCGAGATGGACGAGGGGGAAGGACATCAGTTCTGGACCAATTATTTCCCGGATACATATCCTTATAACCGACATGGAAAGAGCGGAAACAACTATCATCTGCCCGTGATGATAAAGAGTCCGGAAGAGGACATCACTCCGGAACAATTCAATTGGTTTAAAAATTATATCAACGGGGTTCAAAGCAGCATCGTCAACCACGGCAATTCTTGGTTGAATGATGTCGATATCGACTCGTTTATCTGCTGGATGTTCGTACAGGAAGTTGTCGGCAACTATGAGCCCCTTCATCCGAAGAGTGCGTTTATGCATAAGGACCGTGGTGGCAAGCTGATGATGGGACCGCTTTGGGATTTCGACTACGGGACGTTCAAGCAAGATTATGCAATGACTCCGGTGTATCACTATTCGATTTGGTATCCGTATATGTTGAAGGACGCTGTTTTCAAAGCTCGCGTCGAGGAATTGTGGCCGATTGTGAAGCCCATCCTGCGTGAAGTCTGCAGTGAATATGCTGCCAAATTCCGATCGTCCAATTCCGCAGTGATGCCGCTGGCCGTCTCTATCGACAACGATTGGGTTCGCTGGCAAAATCTCGGCGGACAGCCCTCCGTCAACGGTGACGAAGGAATTGGCGTCTGGGAGGCCTTCAAACGTCTCACCGACAACTTGTCCCGCCGCATCAACCAGATGAATGACACCGAGATAAACAATATGTTATCAGACTGACTTCTTCTTATTCAAATTGACACCTTTTTGTCAGTCTGAAAGCGTCCGCCTCCTTCTTCAGTGCGGACGCTTCTTTTTTTTTGTGCCAGCAGATAAACGTGTATTATGATTATAGCGATGCGAGGTCTTCAGGCGACAGACCGGTGCAAACAGCAATGACGGCTTCGCCCAGTCCCTGCACCTTCATCGCCCGCGCAATCTCCCTCTGCTCTTCGGCACGTCCTTCGGCCCGTCCTTCGGCCCGTCCTTCGGCCCGTCCTTCGGC
>JAFRRF010000010.1 GCA_017428245.1 Bacteroidales bacterium | reverse complement strand
ATAGTCTCTTAGCTCAGTTGGTTAGAGCGCTACACTGATAATGTAGAGGTCACTGGTTCAACTCCAGTAGGGACTACTTTTTTTATGTCCATATATCTGGGGGTATAGCTCAGTTGGCTAGAGCACCTGCCCTGCAAGCAGGGGGTCGTCGGTTCGACTCCGACTATCTCCACAAATAAATAATCCAGGCCTTTGCCTGGATTATTTATTTGTGGAGACCTGACGAGGCCTATGCCTCGTCCTTTTTTACTGGGGCACATCCCCAGACCCCTCGCAGCGTAGCTGCGGGCGACCGTGTCGCCTTGATGATTGATTATGTCGGCCGCTAAAGCGGCCTCTTTTTTTGTATCTTCGCATTTACAATGGCTACTGTTATGAATGGAAAGGTTTTATCACTGATAATTTTTGCGGGTGTTCTGTTGTCGCTGCTGGCGGGATGCGGAGAGGAGGAGCCCGGGCAGGGAGGGATTGAGCTGGTGGATGTGGAGGGGCATGTTCCGGTAGAGTTGAAGGCGGATGGGATTTCGGCAGTGCTTGGGGGAGCGTCGACGTTTTATGTGACGAGACCCGGGGAGACCGATTTTTCTTCGGTCGACCTGGCTTTTACGACGGATGCCACGATTATCCTGATGGGTGATCAGAAGGTGGGGCCTGTCCTTACGGGCGTGAACCTGAATCAGCCGGTCAAGTTCCGGTTCTTTTTGAAGGGGTTGTATCAGGATTATACGGTTGTCGCCCGGAATTCGGGCCTGCCGATCGTCCGCATTGAAACACCGGAGCACCGCGGCATCACGAGCAAGGATGTATGGCTGGAAGGAGCAACGATGCAGATCGTGACACCGGAAGGCGAAGAACTCTATCGGGGTAGTACGGATATCCGCGGTCGCGGCAACTCCACCTGGGGCTATCCCAAGAAACCGTATGCTCTTCGACTGGCGAAGAAAGCGGAATTGCTTTCGATGCCTTCGCACAAGCGCTGGATCCTGCTTGCAAACTGGAAAGACCGGACGATCCTGCGCAATGACGCCGCCTTCTGGCTGTCGCGGGAGGCAGGTCTTCCTTATACCGTGCGCGGGCAGTTTGTCGAGTTGGTCCTCAACGGAAAACACCAGGGAAACTATTACCTGTGCGAGCAGATCAAGATCGATAAGGAACGGGTGGCCGTCGATAAAATGGACGCCGGCGAAACGGATCCGGAAAAAATAACGGGCGGCTACCTGCTGGAACTTGATACGTATTATGACGAACCGTTGAAGTTCACGTTCCCGGACCGTTTCAATCTTCCGTGGATGGTCAAGGAGCCGGACGAAGAAGACATTTCGCAAGCTGCGTTCAACTATATCCGCGACTGGATCGGTGCGTTGGAGACCCTGTTGAAAGACGATTCGAAAGTCCGGGCGCACGCCTATGAGGAGTATCTTGACGTGGACTCGGCCATCGACTATCTCATCGTCGAAGAACTGACCGGGAACAATGATTTCTATGGTTACTGGCCTTCGGTGGGCCCGCATAGCGCTTATATGTACAAGGCGCGGAACGGGAAGCTTTATACAGGCCCCGTGTGGGATTTCGATTATCATACTTTTTATCCCGATGGGGCGCATACCTGGGTGGGGGCGAAGAAAACGATGCTTTATCCCGCGTTGCAGAAAGATTCGAAATTCCAGGCGCGGCTGGTCGAGCGCTGGAACGCCCGCAAATCTGCCTTGAAAAAGCTGCCCGACTATATCGACAGCCAGGCCGACTACCTGCGCGTCTCGGAGTCCGTCAACCAGCAGATGTGGCCCATCAGCAACCGCGAGAACGGGGACGAGACGATGACCTTCCAGCAAGCCGTCGACCGGATGAAGAAGTCCTTCCTCGACAAATGGGAATGGATGGACGAGAATATCGGCAAATAATCCCTAGTCGGTCTTCATATTGGATGTGCCTTCCCAGTCGGTGCTGAAGCGGTAACCGTTGGAGAGTTCGAAGTCGGCGTGGATGCGGTATTTGGAGAAACCGAGGTTATCCACCCGCAGGAGGCCGCGGGTGAGGGTTACGTTGCCGGGATCGCTCCAGTCGGCAAGGTGGATACTGGGCGTTCCGTCTTCAGACGCAAAGACCAGATAACCGTCTTCGTTATTGTTGAGATATACGCCGACGTAGGACCATCCTACGATGGGTTTGGTGAAGTCGAGTTCCTGGCCGAGCTGACCGGTTTGCACCCAGACGTCGAATTTCTGGAGATCGCCGTTCGGATCATTGTGGATCAGGATGATTTCCACTTCCTGGACCGTTGGCTCGCTGCAATAATAGTTGTGGCCGGAGGCATAGTCGATGCCGTAGGATTTGTTGTTTTTCGTGAATTTGTATTGATAGACCGTGAAGATGCTCTGGGCGACGACGTTGCCGCAAGTGGCGGTCACGGCGGCTTTGCCGCCGCCCATGGCCGTTACCTTGCCGTTCTCGTACGTGATGACACTATTGTTGGCACTGTAAACCAGCAGTTCGTCAAGATTGGTGGCTTCTTCCGGATAGCATCGGACGGTGACGTCGCAGGTCTCTCCGACGAACAGCGTTGCGGATTTTGGTTCGATTTCGATGGTGTCCACTGGAATATCCCGGTGGCAGGCTGTCATCAGCAGCAAGGTCGGAAGGGCTATGGAAAGTGTTTGAACCAGTCGTTTCATTATCGTTTCAGTCGAGGGTTTTGCTAATCAGAGCATTTGTGCGATCAGCACGCCGAGGTAATTTCCCACGGCGTAACCGATGATGCCGATGGTGATGCCGGTCAGGATGACGCGGCGGTTCTTCATCGATTCTGCGATCATCGGGACGAAAAGGGGTGAGTTGACCATCGCTACCGAAGTGATGACCGTCGTGTCGGCGTCGATCTTGAAAATCCTGCCCAGGATGACCTGCAGGGTGAGGGATCCGAATATGGCAAAGGTGATGTAGAGCAGAAGCCAGAGTCCTTCGTGGAAGTCGAGGCTGCGGATATCGACCATCGAGGCGACCACGAGGCTGAAGATCAGCACCAGATACATACCCGCGTCATAGCTTTTCTCCCATTTCTTCACGGCCGGCAGGAAAGATGCCGCAATCGAGAGCGTGGTCAGCGTAAGGATCAGCACGATCATATTGATGCCGCCGGTCAGCAGGAATGAAAGACCCAGCCCGATGCCGGCAATCAGGACCGAAAGGCCCAGTGCCTTGAGCGTCGGCAGGAAATGCTGCCGGGTGAAGATGCCGCGGTACATCTCCGCTTCGCTCTGGGCGAGTTTCTGCCCGACGTGCGGCAGGCCTTTTTCGGCTTCTGCAGCCGAATCGACCGGCAGGATCTTCCGGAACAAGCGGATGCCGGCGGCCATCAGGAATACCAGGAAAATGAAACTCACCAGCATATCGAATGAGTTCATCAACACGTAAGTGCCTTCGTCCACGCCGAGCATCATTTTGATGGCGGCCAGATTGGGCGTGCCGCCGGTATAGACACCGACAACCATACCGGCGATGGCCGGGGCCTGTTCGCCCAGGTGCGCCCGGAAAAGGAAGTAGCCGGCAGTCGCGACGGCCATGACGGAAACCAGGCCGATGAGCAGGGATCCCAGGGCTTTCTTGACCGGCCATTCCCGGAAATCACAGGCAAACAGGATCAGCGGCAGGGCCAGCGGAATGGTGACCGACGTGAGGGCGTCCTGCAGCGGAAAGAGTTTTGCGGCCACGCCTTCGAACGGGAAAACAAACAGATTGGCCAGAATGATGCCCAGGAAATACAGGACGAGGATGGCCCCGACTTTTCCGATGGCGCTGAACCGCCGGCAGAGCCACACGACCCCGGCGGGAACCAGCAGGTAAAAAAGGATGACCGGTACAGAAAACATAGTACAAAGATACGGATTACTGCTCCTTATCTGCCGTTTTTTTTGTATTATTGTAATTTGTATACGAAAATGATAATAATACAATAAAATCACCCATGAAGAACATTAACTGTTTCATTCCTTTCCAGGACGAAGCGCAGGTTGCCCAAACGGTGGCCAATCTCAAGGCGCAGGATCTGGTCAATGAGATTTTCCTCCTCCATGTCGGAGACGAGGCGCCCGCCGAGGCGCTCGGATGCAAAGTACTGAAGGTTCCGGGGCTCAACAGCACGGCTGCCGTGAAGGCCATCGCCCAGCACGCCAAGAAGCCGTATGCCCTGATTTCCACTAAGTACACGACGCTCAGTCTCGTGCTTTTCTCGCTCGAGCGGATGGAAGGCATCATGGAGGACACAGGTGCGGCGATGGTCTATGCCGACCATTTCAACCAGACCGGCGATGTACGTACCAATGCGCCCGTGATCGACTGCCAGTTCGGTGCGCTGCGCGATGATTTCGATTTCGGTTCGCTGCTCTTCTACCGCAGCAGCGCCCTGATCGAGGCCGTCGGCCGGATGGATGTGGATTACAAGTTCGCCGGCATGTACGACCTTCGTCTGAAAGTTTCGCAGAAAGGCGCGCTGGAACACATCAACGAGTTCCTGTATTACGACGTGGAGACCGACACCCGCAAGAGCGGCGAGAAGATCTTCGACTACGTGGATCCGAAAAACCGCGCTGTCCAGATCGAGATGGAACAGGCCTGTACGGCTCATCTGAAAGCCATCGGAGGTTATCTGGAACCGAAATTCAAGCATATCGAGTTCAACGATGACAGCTTCGAATACGAAGCTTCGGTGGTGATTCCGTGCAAGAACCGCGTACGGACCATCGGCGATGCCATCGCTTCGGCCCTCAGCCAGAAGACCACGTTCAAGTACAATGTCATCGTGGTGGACGACAACTCCGACGACGGCACCGTCGATATCATCAAGAAGTTCACGGGCAATCCGAAACTCATCTACATCGCCCAGGACAAGAGCTGGCACGCTATCGGCGGCAACTGGAACGTGGCCCTGCACCATCCCAAATGCGGCAAGTTCGCCATCCAGCTCGACTCCGACGACGTGTATTACGACGAGAATACGGTCCAGAAGTTCGTCGACGCCTTCTATGCGCAGAACTGCGCGATGGTGGTGGGCACTTACCGGATGACCAACTTCCATATGGAGACGATTCCTCCGGGAGTCATCGACCATAAGGAATGGACGCCGGAAAACGGCCGGAACAATGCCCTGCGCATCAACGGCCTCGGCGCCCCGCGCGGCTTCTATACCCCGATGCTGCGTACCATCAACTTCCCGACCACGAAATATGGGGAAGACTATGCCGTGGGTCTGCGCGTAAGCCGTGAATACCAGATCGGTCGCATCTACGACGTGGTTTACAACTGCCGCCGCTGGGATGATAACTCAGACGCCTCGCTCGACATCGACAAGGTCAATGCCAACAATACCTACAAAGACCGCATCCGCACCTGGGAACTGAAGGCGCGCATTGCGATGAATAAATGCCAGGGCTAGCCAACGAAATGGACGCGATGTTCGCCCGCGAGCTTGCGCTCGGCGGGCGGGCTTCCGTCAACTATGCCGCACTGGAAAAGGTGGCACGGCGCGAGATGCCGGTCGACGGTCTCGACGCCGTGCTTTTCTTCAATCCGGGTCGCGTGGGCTCGGTCATGGCGCAGGTCGACGAAGAAACCCTCCGTCATCGCACCTGCTTCCTCTGCCCCGAAGGCATCGGCCCCGAACAACTCACGCTCGACTGGACCTCGCCTTACGGCAACGGCTGGTGGATCCGGGTCAATCCTTTCCCGATCTTCAACAGGCATTTCACCATTTCGATCAACCGGCACGCCCGCCAGCAGATCGACGGCCATTACGCCGATATGCTTTGCCTTGCGCAACAGGCGCCCGAATACCTCTTTTTCTACAACGGCCCGATGTGCGGCGCCTCCGCACCCGACCACCTGCACTTCCAGGCCATCCCGGCCGGTAACCTTCCGCTGGAACGGATGGTGCGGCGCGGCGACGGACTGCGCCTGCTGGGCAAGAAAGAGGGTGTGGTGGTCAGCCGCATCGACCGTTTTGCCGGCGGTGCGTTCGTCCTGGGGTCGTCCAATCCGGCTGCTCAGGAACGACTGTTTTACCGTTTGGTTTCGCTGGGCGAGATCCAAACGGAGTGCGAGTGGGAGCCGCGGATGAACCTCCTCACCTGGTATGGCGCCGGCGGTTGGACTACGGTGGTCTTTTTCCGTGCCGAATCCCGCCCCGCCTGTTTCTTCAACGAAGATCCGGCCCGGCAGATCCTCATCAGTCCCGGTGCTGTGGAAATGGCCGGCGTGGCCATCGTCTCCTCACGTGACAGTTTCGACAGACTCGACGCCCCGCGGCTGGGCGAAATCATCCGCGAAGTATCATTCGACGAATCCAAAACCCGTATTATGGAAGACAAACTTCTCCGCAAGCAGGCCATCCTGACGGTCGGCGTCGTATCGCTGCCCGAACTATCCTTCACTTTCAAGACGCCGTATCAAATGAGAGATCCGGCCGGACCGGGCAAGACGTATTCCGGCGCCCATACTGCGAAGGTACAGGACGGAAAGATCCTGTTTGAAGACCGGCTTTACGACGAAATCTATTTTGAACACACCGGCGAAGAGGGCTCCTTCGAGTTGCGTGACGTCACCATCGGCGTGGATTTCCACTGGAACCGACAGGAGACCCAGGTGTTTCCCGACGACCTGAAACTCATCGTCGAGAACGGAAAGGTCACGGCGGTCAACTGCGTGGGTATCGAGCACTATCTGGTGAGCGTCATCTCGAGCGAGATGTCGGCCACCAATTCAGAAGAACTGCTCAAGGCACACTGCATCATCTCCCGTTCGTGGATACTGGCCCAGATCGAGAAGAACAAGGAGATCAAGGCCGCGGGTGCGGATTACTCGGCCTGCACCGACACCGACACCGAGCGCATCAAATGGTACGACCGCGAAGACCACGTCAACTTCGACGTGTGCGCCGATGACCATTGCCAGCGCTACTATGGCCTGAGCCGCGCCTCTACGCAAGCCGTGCGCGACGCTGTGGAGCAGACCTGGGGCCGTGTACTGACCTACGACGGCCGCATCTGCGACGCCCGCTTCTCCAAATGCTGCGGCGGCGTGTTCGAAGAATTCAAATTCTGCTGGGAGCCCAAACAGTTCCCGTATCTGGTCCGTCGTCGCGATGCGGCCCACGAAAACGATTTCCCTGACCTGACCGTCGAGGAGAACGCCCGAAAATGGATTCTCTCGGAACCGGAAGCGTTCTGCAATACCAAAGACCCGAAAATCCTTTCACAGGTTCTCACGGGCTTCGACCAGGAGACCAAGAATTTTTACCGCTGGAAGGTGGAATATACGGTCGACGAACTTTCGGAACTCGTGAAGCGCCGCAGCGGTGAGGACTACGGTGAAATCCTCGACCTGATCCCCGTGGCCCGCGGCACCTCCGGCCGTCTCTGGAAACTCAAGATCGTGGGCACGAAGAAAACCAAGATCATCGGCAAGGAGCTCGAAATCCGCAAGACCCTTTCGCCGAGCCACCTCTACAGCTCCGCCTTCGTGGTGGAAAAGACCGGCGGCAAGTTTATCCTCCGCGGTGCGGGATGGGGTCACGGCGTGGGCCTGTGCCAGATCGGTGCGGCCGTGATGGGCGCCACGGGCTACAAGTACGACGAGATTCTCGCGCACTACTTCCCCGGCAGCACGATTGAAAAGAAATACTGAAAAACGACATGGATAAAACCAAAAACCTCACTCCCTGGCTGTGGGTGCCCACGCTCTATTTCGCGGAAGGCATTCCCTACTTCCTGGTCAACAACATCTCGGTGATGATGTTCGCCAAACTGGGCGTTCCCAACGGCCAGATGGCCCTCTTCACGAGTCTGCTCTACCTTCCCTGGACCGTCAAGCCGCTCTGGAGTCCCTTCGTGGACATCATCAAGACCAAGCGCTGGTGGATCATCGCCATGCAGGTGCTGATGACCGCGGCTATGGTCCTGCTGACCCTCACGCTGCCAAAGCCCTCCGCCGACCTGATCGCTTCGGGCGAGACGCCGATGAGCATGTTTACCTTCACCCTGATCCTCTTCATCATCACGGCCTTCGCCTCCGCCACGCACGACATCGCCGCCGACGGATTCTATATGCTGGCCCTGACGCAGAAGAACCAGGCCGCCTTCGTCGGTATCCGCAGCACCTTTTACCGCCTTTCTTCGATTTTCGGACAGGGTGTCCTGGTGGCCATCGCGGGCCTGATCGAGACCAAAACCGGCAACATTCCCGGCTCGTGGCGCTTGACGCTGATGATCTCCGCCATCCTTTTCGCCCTGGTGACGGTTTACCATACCTTCTTCATCCCCAAGCCGGCCGACGATACGTCGCACCTGAAGGCCGACGCCGGCAACAAGGCCAAAGAAATCTTCAAGGAATTCGGCCGCACGTTCGCCACGTACTTCACCAAGCCGGGCGTGCTGCTGGTCATCGTGTTTATGCTGCTGTACCGTTTGCCTGAGGCCTTCCTCATCAAGATGTGCATGCCTTTCCTCGTGGCGGCGCGCGATGCCGGCGGTCTCGGCCTGCCGACGGCCGAAGTGGGCATCGTGTACGGCACCATCGGCGTGATCTTCCTGACGCTCGGCGGCATCATCGGTGGCGTAATGGCCTCGCGCTGGGGCCTCAAGAAGTCGCTCTGGCCGATGGCGGCCTGCATGACGCTGCCCTGCCTGACCTTCGTCTACCTGGCCGTCGTCCAGCCCACCAGTCTGGTGGCCATCAGCATTGCCGTGGCCATCGAGCAGTTCGGCTACGGTTTCGGCTTCACGGCCTATATGCTTTATATGATGTATTTCTCGGAAGGCGAATTCAAGACCGCCCACTATGCTATCTGCACGGCATTCATGGCCCTGAGCATGATGATCCCCGGTATGTTCGCCGGATACATCCAGGAAAGCCTGGGTTATGTGAATTTCTTCTGGATGGTGATGGTCTGCTGCATCGCCACGGTGATTGTCACCGTCCTGGCGCGGCGCAAGGTCGATCCTGAATATGGACGAAAATAACAGTACGATACGATGAAAAGAATCCTCATCTTCGCGGCTTCCGTGCTGGCGCTTTGCGCCTGCTGCCGCTCACAGGCGCAGACCTGCGCCAAAGCTCCGGTCGTCAAGCCGGGTGTCGAAGTGCTCCGTGACCGCGGTTTCGCGGGTCTCGAAGGCAAGAAAGTGGGCCTGCTCACCAACCCCAGCGGCGTCGACCGCAATCTCCAGTCGACTATCGACATTCTCTATAAGGCTAAAAATGTCGACCTGGTCCGTCTCTTCGCGCCGGAACATGGTGTCCGCGGTGATATCTACGCCGGCGGTCACGCCGAAGACACCTTCGACGAAGCGACCGGCCTGAAAGTGTTTTCCATCTATGGCAAATACCGCAAACCGACCCCCGAGATGCTGAAGGGGCTCGACGTGGTAGTCTATGACATTCAGGACGTTGGTGCCCGCTCCTATACCTTCATCAGCGCCCTGGGCCTGATGATGCGTGCCTGCGCTGAAAACGGCGTGGAAGTGATGGTCCTCGACCGTCCCAATCCGCTGGGTGGCGAGAAGGTGGAAGGCTGCGTGGTGGAGCCCGGTTTCTTCTCCTATATCGGCGAGTTCGCCATACCGTATGTCTATGGCCTGACGGTGGGTGAACTGGCGCAACTGATCAACGAAGAAGGTCTCAACTGCGGAGAAAAAGGCGATGAGCCGGCTTTGAAATGCAAATTGACCGTTGTCCCGATGGAAGGCTGGACGCGTTCAATGACTTACGACCAGACCGGTCTGCCCTGGATTCTCCCGTCTCCGCAGGTGCCGCAGGATATCAATGCCATCGGCTATCCCTGTGCGGGCATAGTGGGCGATTTCTCCGGCTTCTATCTGAATATCGGCGTAGGCTATACGCTGCCGTTCCAGGTCTTTGCGGCCGAGTGGGTCGATGCGGAGAAGTTCAAGGCCGAACTCGACAGCTATCAGATTCCCGGTGTCGCCTGGCGGACCATCCACTATAAGCCGTTCTTCGGCGCCGACCAGGGCAAACTGCTCCACGGCGTGCAGTATTTCTTCACCGACTATACGTCCGCCCCGCTCACCCTCATCAACTTTTACGTGATGCAGGCGGTCCACAAACTCTGGCCCGAACACAATCCCTTCGACGGAAATGTCAACCGCACGAACGACATCGTCTGCGGCACCGATCTGATCCGCAAGACCTTCGGCCAGAATTTCCTCGTCTCCGATATCTGCGACTACTGGATGAAAGACGTTGACACCTTCAAACAATTATCGCAGAAGTATTACTTATATAAATAAAAAGAGGCCGGTTTTGACATGAACCCCGAAAGTTAGACAAAAAACTTTCGGGGTTTTGTTATGCGTAAAAAGCATTCTTACGAAGATCGTCTCAAGTATATGGAGATGCTTGAGGCTGGATCCAGTGCAAAGTTTATTCACAAGCACTATGGTAT
>JAFRRF010000001.1 GCA_017428245.1 Bacteroidales bacterium | reverse complement strand
TCAAGGAAGTGGGAGCCGTGTTCCTGATACAGTTTGCGGAATGCGCGGGCGAAGTCATCGTCGGACTGGAGAAGGTATTCGCGCATGATGTCTCCGAGTTTGCGTGGCTGGCTCATATCCGTCCCTCCTCGATGGCTGCGATGTCGGACTCGTTGTAAAGGACCTTACGTCCGAGCCTGGTCGGAATAAGATAGCCGTCCCTTTCCCATCTCCACAAGGTGGAGGGGTCGACGCTGAGTCTCTGGGAGACTTGCTTGATGGTGAGCTTGGGTTCGCGCTTGGCGACTTCGTAGCGCTCAATGATGCGTTCCACCAGTTTGGTGAGAACGGTTTCCAGATCCTCTTTGTTGAGTTGGTACTGGATGAACTGTTTGGTCTGAAGTGTTTCTTCTACATTATTGTTCATTTGATTTCCCGCGGCGCCTGCACTCCCTGCTCGTCGGGAGGCATCGCCCCGGTTGCCAGGAAGAGGATACATCGAGCAGCCGTCCCTCTTCGATTGGCCAATGCGAATTTGGACATAATAAAAGAGGGGTACAAGAAATTGAAATGGAGATAAATGGCGCTAATTCATTGCTCCATTTATCTCCATTAAAAACCAGATTTGGCGGCTATTTATGCAAGATTTTTCAATTGCTGGACTAAGGGTATGAGGTCCGAATCCGCTATTCCTATCTTGGACATCTGCTTGTTGTAGCCAGAGGAAGCACCGAGGTGCCCGAACTCTTCTTCCACCGCATTATATGACGGGCGGGTGAGAATGCCGGCCTTGACAGCAGCGGCCAGAATGATGTAGGCGTCGTTGCCGGTTTTGTCTCCGATAAGAGTTTTGAGTTTGGTAACGACGGTGTCTGCTTTGGATTGGTCAACGACGAAGCTGGAGAAGGACTTGCGGGGCTTACCACGGCCTTTCTTCTCCGGCTTTGCTTCCGGTTTCGGTTGTTCATGGGCATCAGGACCAATTTCGGCAAAGTCCATTTCCGGAAGGTCGTGAAGGAACCTGGTCTGCTTGTCCTCGAGCATCTTGAAGAGAGCGTCACGGATGCTGTCCAGCGCTTCGAGCCGTTTCTTTGTGGTGGTGGGGTTGATGGTGCCCTTGGAGGGCCCTTTCTTGAGGACATCTTCCTTCTGGCAGTCAATGATGCCGGTGATGACCTCGGTCGTGGTGTCGATCCAGGTTCCCATCTGCTCGATGATTTCATTGATGGCGTACCGCTTGGATTCGACCAGGCGGTTTATGTAGTCGGTGAGAAGGTGGTCCAGGCGGCGTTTGTACAGCGTGAGCAGACCATTCCAGTTGCCGCCGTTGCTGTAGCCGATGATGACGTAACGATATATCTCGCCCAGGCGGTCACCGGCCTCGGCAGCGAACATGTCGATATTGTCTTCGATGCTTACGTACTGGCGCTCAATCTCAGTCAAGATGAACTTGCCGGCGAGTTCCTCGCGCTTCTTCTGCAGGACACCGGGCATATAGATGTTGTAGTAGACTTCCTGGTTCATGGCTCTATTAGCTTTCTTCAATGATAATCAGATCCGCATCGACCTTGTAGGGCTTCTGGTCGAAGGCCACGTTCATCAGAGCGAAGTGGTCCTTGAGTTCCATATTGGTGTAGCGGTTCACGGCCGAGCTGCCTTCGCGGTGGAGACCGGCGGCGTACAGGTTTACCTGGACCTTGCTCATCATATCGACGTGAGTCTTACGGGCCAGCTTAGAGGAGGCTTCCTCGTAGAGGGGAACGTAGACGTTGTCGTTTTTTTCCTGGTCATAGACGGCGACCTTGCGGTCAATGCCGCAGGCTTCTATGAGGTCACGGACTTTCTTGTTATAGAAGCTGATGGCGGTCTTGCCGAGGCTGAAACCGAAGTCGAAGTTGGTCCGCTTGATGATGTCGAAGGCCATTCGGATGATGGGGGTGATGATTTCCTTGTTGGTCTCCTGGGTGCCGCTTGTCTTGGAGGGGATGTAGTGGATGTACGGGATTCCTTCCGGGCTGACGGAGACCTTGTCCATCGAGAGGCGGGAGAAGTCACCGATACGGCAACCGAAGCAGCAGTTGAGAATGAAGGCGTCCTTTGTGCCCTGCATCCGCTTGGGGACCTCGGTGTCGATGACTTTCTGGAATTCTTCCTGACGGAGGAAGACCGGGCTGTCGTACATCGTGTGCATGACGGCACGTTTCTTCTCCGTGGTGAGGCGGCGGAAGGGAGACTTCATAACTTCATCCGTCTTCTCCAGCTCATTGAAGAGGGCCTGGAGATTCTTCATGGTGTTGACGACAGTATTGACTGAGGCACGGTGGTCCGGGTTGCGACGGGCACCAAGTTTCTTTTCGACCGGATAGAGTTTGGGATACTTCTCGACATAAGTGAATTCATCGAAGACGAACTGCCGGTACTCCAGAAGGAGAGCGGT
Source organism: Bacteroidales bacterium (assembly GCA_017428245.1). Classification (GTDB taxonomy): domain Bacteria; phylum Bacteroidota; class Bacteroidia; order Bacteroidales; family UBA932; genus Cacconaster. The sequence goes on along the minus strand of JAFRRF010000001.1, from coordinate 66,827 downwards.
GTCGAATTCGGTGACGGAGATTTTGGAAAGGCCCTTGATGGTGAGGAAGCGCTTGAGTTTGTCTGCCTGGCCGATGATCATCTTGTAGCGCTCGGCTCCGATGATGCCGTCACGCTTGGATTCATCAGCGAAGCGTACGTAGCGCTCGCAGAGAGTCTCGGCAGAAAGCTTGCGGGTTTCGACGACAGGATTGAGCAGTTTTTCTATCTCTTGCTCCAGGACTGCGGAGGTCATATCCATACCACGATCCTTCATCCGGGCGTAGGCTTTGCTCATGGCCAGGAAGTGCTGGTTGATTTCCGCCTTCAGCTCCTTGTTGTAGACGGTGACTTTGGGCCTGAGTTCTCCTTCCTTATTAAACTTCTTGAGGTCCGCAATCTTGGCACGGATGCCGGTGCTGTGATAGAGGGTAACGTCTCTTCCATCTATAAGACGAAGCCGGATGCGCAGGGTGTCTCCCTTGCCTGAAGTCCGGTTATACATCGTGATTCTTTCCATAACTCAATCATTTATGTCGTTGTGCAAATTTAAGCATTTTGCACAACAAAAACAAGGTTGAGTAAAAGAATCGCACAAGAAAGTGCAAGAAATAATGGCTTTACAATGCGCTAAATCAAGTATTTACACGAAAGTTCTTGCGCAGTTATTTTGTTTATATAATCCCATCGGTATTACGGTCACTTCCACCAGAGTTGGAGTTCCGAGATAGACGACATCCTGTTCTCCATGCTGGACATCCTGGAGTTTAAGGAAATCCGGTGAAAAGCCACATTATTTTGTGGATGGAAGTAGCCGAATTCAAATCACTTCGATGTAGAAACTCACCGGTCTGAAGCCGTCGTTGCAGCTGATCATGGCGCTCTTCGGATTCTTCATCCAGCCGTCATAGAAGTTTCCCTCACCGCGGGCCAGCGCCTCGACGAATTCCCTCATGGAACTCCAGGCTGAAGGACACATCCCTTCAGGACACTCGCCGTCAATCGAAATCCACTCCTGCCCCTCCGACACATCGCAGGTGTGTTCGATAGGGTTCTCGTATTTCGCTATCAGATCCGGATACGAAACCTTCCTGATGGCAGTGATTCTAATCATACCGCAGTTCAAATGAGTACTCTTGCAGTATTGAGGGAGCGTATCCCGATGAATGATGGTCTGCCGGAACATCCCGGGACAACCGGTAAACATACTTTACGTGAAAGGATGATCCCTCGTGCACCCCAAGTTCCCCGATTTCCTTCCTGTACTTGGCTTCGGATTCCTTGATGGCCGCCAGGGTATTTTGGAACTGGGTTACGGCTTTCTCGTCCTCTGGGCCGAAATTGTGGCCGAACACGACAATCTGCCACGTATCATTGGCTTGAAGTTTCGCGAAACCCTCCCGGATATCCAGGTAAAACGCGCGGATTTCCGGATCCCCAATCTCTTGGGGCTGGGTATAATCTTCTTCGTTGAAGTAGAAAAGGTACGTAGTCAGAGTGCTCTCTGTCTCGCACGAAGCGAAGAGACTTGCGGCGAGAATGAGCCCGCAGAAGCATTTCCATCCTTTCATATTATGGCGGTTTATTGAACGGTCAAAGATAACCATTTCCGGGCACATTCGGATGGATGGTAAAGCTCTTCCGGCCAAAATCCAGCCCTACATCCTGGACCTGCTGTCGGAGCCGGCGCCGGTGCCGCGGTATTTGCTTTGCGCGGAGTTGAAGTTGTAGCGGATGGAGAGTTTAACCTTCTGCGTGTCCATCAGGTTTGTCTGCATGATGGTGTGGCTTCCGAAGTCGGAATCGGCATTGAGATGTGCCGTGCGGGTGAGGTCTTCCCCTTCCAGGCGCAGGACGAGCGAGCCGTCCCGGAGTAAAGTTTTCTGCACGGCAGCCGTGAGATTGAAGTACCAGTTGCTCATATAGAGGTTCTGTGTGTAGCCCGGGCTCATAAGTACTCCTCCCAGTTCAAACTGCCAGCCTCCATCCACTTTGAAGGTATTGAAAAGCTGCGCGAAGAAAACCGGCTTGCCGTTGAACGTGGTGACGCGTATTCCGGATTCTTCACGGGGATCCGGGGCGTTGATCGTGAGCCACTGCGGCTGGATACCGAACGTGTAATTCAAATTCCAGGGACCTACGGTGGGGGTCAGGTTCACAAAGGCGGCCATCATGCGATAGGGTGTCTCCAGATTTCGGGGCTTCACGAGCACCACGCCTTCGGCCCCGTAAGGAGCCGACCAGGTTACGATCGCATTGTCCGTGCGGGAATAGCTGACCATTGCGGTGATGAACTTCCACACGGCGGTAAGGCCGATATTCCGGGACAGTTCCGGCTGCAGTTGCGCGTTGCCGCTCTGCCAGATGTATCGGCTGTTATAGCGTATGGCGCCGGACATATTCGCATAATTGGGCCTGCGGGTTTTTGTGCTGTAATTCAGCATAACCTGAACGGGGTTCTGCGTATTCTGGCCGATCACCCCTGCAAAGGAAACATCCGGGAACCAGTTGCCATAGTCGCGTAAAAGATTGTTGGCGGGCGTTACGGCATCTTCATAGACATAATGCACATATTCATAGCGCACCCCGGCGCTAATCTGGCCGACGCGGGGTATGTAGCAGCCGTAAGATGCAAATCCGGCGATGTTGTCTTCCTTGATTGACGCCTCCGAAGCCGGAATGGCAATGCCCTCTACCGTATAATTGTCCGTGCGGCGGGAGAAGGCCTCCTCCGTTCCGGCCTGGAGCTGTCCTTTCCAGACGGGATAGGACAGGACCGCCTTGGCGGCGTACAGGCGCCCGGCATTGTAGCTTCCGCTGCGGATTGCGGCGTCGTGCGTCATTTCGCTCTGTTCAGCCGAGACCGATCTTGAACTGTCATCGGCCCCGTAATAGTCCAGGTTTACATCTATTCCCAGTTTATCTCCAACGACGCCATTGTAATAGAGGTTCGCGCCGAGGTTATAGGGTGTCTGTTCTCCCATGGAATCGTCGGAGATGGTCCTGAGCCTGTCTGTGAGTGTGCCGTTTTCATACACATTGTCGTTGACCTCCGTATGGACGTCATACGTGAGGTGCCGTCCCCATTCGATTTTGCCGCCGAGGAAATGGTTGTCGGCCATCTGATAGTTCACGCCTGCGTTGCCATAGACGGAACTGCCGGAATATTCGTTGAGGAGCGTGCCTTTGTTCTCGAAGAGCCAGTCTTCTCCGGCCGGGGTGAGGCCGAATGTCCGCTTCTGGATGTCGCTTTCCTGGCGGGACGTGTTCCTGGAATAGTTGATTCCGCCAAATACGTCGAGGCCGCCCGTGCGGTAATTGAGATTGACGGCTCCAAAGGAATCGTTTCCTTTGGCCCAGCGCAGGGACTGGGCGTCGGAGGCGTTCAGGCTGAATCCGAATCCGTCTCCCTGGCGCCTGACGGTCCGGATGCGGACTACGGCACGTACCGTCGCGTCGTACTGCGCGCCGGGATTGGTTATCACCTCGACGCTCTGGATCTCGTTGCTCTGCAGACGGTCGAGTTCACTGCTGTCGGTAACCTTGCGCCCGTTGATATATACCAGCGGAGAGCCTTTCCCGATAACCTCCAGCCCGTTGCTGCTTTTGATAAGTCCGGGCGTCTTTGCAAGCACGTCGTTGGCCGATCCCGCATTTTCCAGCACGGAGCCGCGGACATTGGTCTGAAGGCCCTCTCCCGTGAGTTTTGTCTTGGGCATCACGGCGGTGGCAACAGCCCCCTGGAGCATTTCCACATCATCGGCCAAAGTAATTACCGCGCCGTCGGAAGGAGCGAGATAAACGGTCTTATAGCCAAGAAGGGCCACCATCATGATGCCGCCGGTCTCATTTGTCGCTATATTGAAGGTTCCGTCTTCCCGGGTAACGACGCCGCACACTACCGTCGAGTCTGCCTGAGAAAGGATTGCCACGTTGGCATAGGCCAGGGGCTCACCTTTTCCGTCCACCACTTTTCCTTTCCAGTCTTCTTTGGCAAGGGCAGGGAGGGCCATCGTGACGGCCATTAGGATAACAAACGCTTTTTTCATAGACTGTCCATATTTTTTCGGCTGCAAAGTTAGAGTATATTGCGTTCCGGAATAAAAACCGATGTGGACAATGAAGTGGACAATTGCGCGATTCCGATCCGGAAACTATTGGACAGTGCCAGACCATTTCCTACCTTTGTAGAAAATAAATACGGAACAATCGTTATGGCAAGGCCCGTTACCGTCACAAAGGAAAGAATCCTCAATGCCGCACTTGGTCTGGTGCGTTCACAAGGAGCAGCGGCACTTACTGCCCGGAACCTGTGCGCCGCACTGGGCTGCGGTGTCAACCCCGTTTTCTCCTCCTTCGGGTCCATCAAGGGGGTGAGGGAAGCCGTAAAGGAAGAGGCCTGGAAGCAGTACCGGCAGCGTGTGGGTGCCGGATTCAGACTCAATCCGCCGTTCAAGGGATTCGGCATGGCTCTTCTGTGGTTTGCGATGGATGAGCCCGAGCTCTATTCCCTTATTATGGAAGCGGAAACGCCTTTGGACTCTTTTGAAGACTATATAGATTCCCACATCGGGTTTAAGCCGGAGAGTATGGCCGCCATAGAGAAGTCCTTCGGTCTTCAACCCCGCGAGGCGGAAATGCTCTATTACCAGCTCACCCTGATAGCCCTTGGCCTTGCCCAGGCTTGTACCCGGGGCGGCAGCCAGCTCAACATCCCCCAGGTGTCCGAAATCCTTGGAAAGAACGTGCGGGCCTTCCTGATGGTTATCCGTGCAGGGGCCGATGAGCGTGAGAAGTATATCCCCCAGTCCGGAGCCGGACCTGAAGGCGATATGCAGTCCTACTTGATCATGCATGCGCTGGCCGACCAGAATCACCTTCTCCAGCAGCTCCACGCCGCACCCAGATACATTCAGGACAGCGAATGGGGAGAATTGGAACGCGTGCTCCGTAATTCATTCGCCCTTACCCCGGAATCGCTCCGGGAAAAGTATCCGGGGCTCACAAAAGGAGATATCCGCGTGTTCATCCTCTCCCATCTCAAGTTCTCCGTATCGGAGCAGGCCGTCCTTCTGGGCATTTCCCCCGCCTCCGTCACCAAGGCCCGCCAGCGGCTCAAAACCAGACTCACCCGGTAGTTCCGGTTTTTTTGCTATCTTTGCCAAACAAAACCAAACCAAAATTCGATCGATATGAAAAAACTGTTTGCTACTTTGTTTGTTATGGCGGCTGTGATGATGGTTGTGCCGAATACGGCCAAGGCCATTGAAGACCCCTTCAGGAATGGAACGCTGCTTCTCGGTGCGCAGGCCGGTATTTATCCCGGTATCGGCGGCACCCTTTACGGTGATTATGTGGTCGTCGACAGCTGGTGGAAAGGTCATTTTACCGTCGGTGCCCAGGCCGGTTTCCGTTATTGGAATTACGGCGGTGAATATCATTATATCTATAATGACCTCGCTATAACCCCGCGTGCAACGTATGGCCTCAGGATAACGAATATTTTTGAGGTACACGCCGGTGTCGTCGCGGGTCTGGGCGTGCGTTTTTATGACGCTCATTCCCAGTTGGGCTTCTGCTATGGGCCGATTGCCGGCATCCGTCTGTTCCTCTCCGAGAGTGTCGCTTTCTCTGCCGAATTCAACTATTCCAATTTCGGCACCTGGGCGAACGCCGGTCTGGCCTTCAAGTTCTAGAAACCGTCCCTAAAAATGAAAAAAGTCCCTGGGAAACTTCCCGGGGACTTTTTCTGTAATGGGACAGACTGCTTACTCTTTGTACAATCCCTCTCTCGAGAGCAGATGGTCGAGGTTGGCGATGCCGTAGAGGACGACGGCCGTAACCACGGCGGAGTGCTCGAGGTATTCGGGAATCAGTTTGTTGAAGATGTCGCGTTCGGTGTGCCAGATTTCACCGTATTCGAAATTGTAGCCCTTCGGGTCGGTCTCGCGGAAGCCGATGGTCGGCACGCCGTTCATTGCGAAATAGGCGTGGTCGCTGCCGCCGGCCCGGGTAGGACGCGGCTGCGGCTGTCCTTCACGCTTATTGACGGTGAAGGGGAACTCGGGGTTGAGGTTCTCGAGCGGCTTGCAGATGGCCACGTAGTCGTCGTACATGGCGGCGGGAACCGTCACGCTCGTGGCGCAGAGCGGGCCGCCGTCGCGATTGATGTAGTTGGAGATCTTATCCAGGGGAACGGTCTTGTTTTCCACGAAGTATTTCGAACCGAGCAGGCCGTACTCTTCACCCGTCCAGAGGCAGAAGAGGATGGTGCGCTTGGGCTTGGCACCCGAGGTGGCCAGCAGACGGGCGGCTTCCATCGTCACGGTGGTGCCGTTGCCGTCGTCCACGGCGCCGGTGCCGCCGTCATAGGCGTCGAGATGACCGCCGGCCATCACGTATTCCTTCGGATATTTGCTGCCGCGCAGGATGCCGATGATATTATGGTATTTCACCGGGCCGCGGTAGAAGTGGTTGCGGATGTCGAATTCGAGCTGGAAGATGTCCTTGCGCAGCACTTTCTGCTTGACGACCTTGAACTGGGCCTCGTCGAGCATGATGTCGCATACGGTCGGCAAGGTTTCCATCGTGATGTCATAGCAGCCGGCGCGGTCGTACATAATCTTGAGCGGAACCTGCGCGGAGCGGATGAAACCCAGCACGCCGGCCTCTACCATTTCCTGATAGAAAGGCGCGACACTTTTCTCGTATTCCTTCAGTTTCTTGGGTTCGCTGTCGCGGTGCTCGTAGTTCCAGCGGCGGATCTCGTTGTTCTCCCGGTCGATTTCCTCGTTCTTGGCGATAACCTCGGCCCGTTTCTCGTTGGCGGCGGCGGTGGTGTTGATGGCCATACCGTCGGACTCGGCGTCGAGCAGGACCCAGGCGCCCTTGAGCGCACCCTTCATCCGTTCGAGTTCGCGACGCGACTTCGGCTCGATGAGCACGTGACCGCTTTGTTTGCCGCGCGTGCCGGCCGTGTAGGCGGGCGTGGCGAAGTGCAGGTTCAGCGATTCATCGCCCAGCATCCGGCCGAACCAGGGGCCGCGGTTGAAGCCGACGTTGATCTCTCCGGCTTCCTGGACCATCACTTCGAGTCCCCAAGACTCGAACTGCTCTTTCGCCCAGGCTTCGGCCTCGGTGAGCGCAGCGGAGCCGATGGGCCGGCCGCCGATGCGGTTGGCCAGGTGGTCGATATGCACCATGGCCCGGTTGTCGGTGGTGCCTGTTTCAATGATCTTTTTGACGACTTTGTCCTGCGCGTATGCGCTGAAAGTGCAGCAAATGGCAGCAACGGCCACGAGTGCGAAAACGGAGATTCTTTTCATTGAAAAAATTCTTTACACAATATACAAAGATACGAATTAATGGTGGTTCGGCGCATTTTTTGTGGTAAATTTGCGCCTTGATTTTGAGGAAAAACAAGTGAAAATGAGAGATAATATTCTAAAAATTGGATTTTTCGTGCTGTCCGTTCTGCTGTCTTTGCAGACTTTCGCACAGGAAGGTCCTTCGAGGGTGGCTTTGTCTTTGGCCGAGGCGCAGCAATATGCGGTCGAGCACAACCGTACGTTGGCCAATGCGTCGATCGATATCCAGAAGGCGCAGGCCACGAAATGGCAGGCCATCGCCTCGATGCTGCCGCAGGTGAGCGCCAGTTCTTCCTATTCGAACAGCTTGGGCTACAAGATGGACCTCGGCCCGATGAAGATTTCGATGACGCCGTATATGACTTTCAACGTTTCGACGGCCATCGGCCTGAGCGGTGCGCAGATTGTGTCGCTGGGCATTGCCGACATCTCGCGCAAGATGGCCGACATCACGCTCGAGAAGTCGGAGAAGGAGATTGCCAACCAGGTGGAGACTTTGTATTTTTCCGCCCTGGTGACGGAAGAGACGATCCGCCTGCTTGAGGAGAACCTCGAGAGCATGCGGAAGCTCCACGCGATCACCCAGAAATCGGTGGACGTGGGCGTGGCCGAGCAGACCGATGCCGACCAGCTCCAGGTGCAGGTTTCCACGATGGAGAGCACGATCAAGACCACGCAGCGCTCGCTGGAGATGGTTTATAACTCGCTGCGGCTCCAGCTCTGTCTTGCCGACGACGTGGAAATCGTCCTCACGCAGGGCATCGACGACCTGCTGAACCTCCGTACGACCTCCGACCTGCTGGCTTCGGATTTTGACGTCAACGACAACTACGATTACCGTCTCCTGAAAGAGAGTACCGAGCTTGCCCGCAAGCAGATTGCCCTGACCGGCTGGTCGAACGGCCCGACTTTGAGCGTTTACCACCAGTACAACAAGCGGCACAACCTCAGCGACGAGGCGACGATGAACATGACGCCGCCCAATATGATCGGTGCCCAGGTCAACATTCCGCTCTTCACCTTCGGCAAGAGCTATGCGGCGATCAAGGACGCGCGGCTCTCGTACAAAAAGCAGCTCAACACGTTGGAAGACACCGAACTGGCCCTCAATGTCCAGTACCGGCAACTGCTGTATAACCTGCGCAGCGCCGTCGAGAAATACGAAATCCAGAAGCAGAACGTGGCGGTAGCCCGCCGCGTCTTCGACAATATCGCCAAGAAATATGAGCACGGTGTGGCGTCGAGCCTCGACGTGACCAACTCCGGCACCAACCTGATCGCGGCCCAGAGCAACTATGTACAGTCGCTGCTGGAAATCATCAACGCGCAGGTATCCCTTGAACAACTTTTGAATAAATAGCATCCCGATATGAAACACATCTTATATGTATGGGTCCTGGCTGCAGCCTTCATCGTCGCCGCCTGCGGCGGAAAGCAGCAACAACAGGTGATGGAGCAGCGTGCACAGCTGGTTGAGACGGCGCCGCTTGCCATGTCCGACATTTCCCGTGAACTCGAGTTCTCCACTACGCTGCAGGGCTGGCAGACGCTCAACGTTTCGCCGTCCCTGACCGGAAAGATCGAGCATATCTATGTCGAGGTCGGCACTTCCGTGGGTGCCGGTGCGAACCTGGTGCGGATGGACCAGAACCAATATACGACCACGAAGCTGACCTACACCAACCTGGGTGTGGAGATGGAACGCATGGAGTCGCTCCGCGAGAGCGGTGCGGTGTCCCAGCAGGTCTACGACCAGACGCGCCTCAGCTATGAGCAGACCAAGGAAACCCTGGAATTCCTGGAGAAGAATACCTACGTGAAAGCACCTTTCGCCGGTGTGATCTCGGCCAAGAACTATGAGGACGGCGAACTCTACAGCGGGCAGCCGATCCTCGTGCTGACGCAGATCTACACGCTCAAAGCCCTGATCGCCATTCCGGAAAGCTACTATCCCAACGTGAAGAAAGGCATGGCGGTCACGCTTACCTCGGAAATCTATCCCGGGGAGACCTTCCCCGCCACGATCGACATCGTGTATCCGACGGTCGATCCTGCCTCCCACACCTTCCAGGCGCGGCTCAAGATCCCCAACAGCGGGCTGAAACTCCGTCCGGGTATGTATGTCCGGACCAAAATGTCGCTGGGCATGGCCCGCGCCATGGTGGTGCCCTACCAGGCCGTGCTTAAGCTTACGGGCTCGAACGACCGCTATGTCTTCCTGGACGACGGCGGCGTGGCCAAACGGGTCTTCGTGACGCTCGGACAGCGTTTCGACGAGAATATTGAAATCATCAGCGATGAACTGCACGAGGGCGACCGGCTCGTCGTCGTGGGCCAGGCCAAACTGGTGGACGGTTCGAAACTCAACGTAGCAGGAGACAACGCCCAATGAGTATCTACAAGTCAGCCATTGAAAAGCCCGTCACCACGGCGCTGATTTTCGTGGCGGTGATCGTCATCGGCGTGTTCTCGCTGTCGCGACTGCCGATCGACCAGTTCCCGGAGATGGATCCGCCGTACATCACGGTGATGACCACTTATCCGGGCGCCTCCGCCAGCGAGATCGAGACCAACGTGACCAAGCTCATCGAAAACAGCCTTACCTCGGTCGACGGCCTGAAAGAGCTCACTTCTTCCTCGCGCGACAATATGTCCGTCGTCTCGTTGGAACTGGAGTGGGGGACCGACCGCGACGAAGCGTCCAACGACGTGCGGTCGTTCATCGACATGGTCAAGAGCAATCTGCCGGAAGGCTGCGCCAGCCCGGTGATGTTCAAGCTCAATTCGAGCCTGATGCCGATCATCCAGTATTCCGTGATGGCAAAGGAAAGCTATCCCGGTCTGGAGAAGATTCTCAACGACGAGGTGGTTCCGCAGCTCAACCGCATCAACGGCATCGGCTCCGTGTCGGTGTCGGGTGCACCCGACCGCTATGTCTATATCGACATCGACCAGGCAAAGCTCGACGCCTACAACCTGACGCTCGAACAGGTGGCCAACGCCGTGAGCGTGAACAACCTGAACCTGTCGAGCGGTACGGTCAAGATGGACCGCCAGCAATACCAGATGCAGGTGCGCGGCGAATATGAGCAGAGCGCCGACATCGCCGATATCGTGGTCTCGACCACGCCGCTGGGGCAGAAAGTCTTCGTCCGCGACCTGGCGTCGGTGCGCGATACCATCAAGGACCTCTCGCTCGACGAGAAGGTGGACAGCAAGGAAGCCGTCCGTCTGATGGTGGCCAAGAAGTCGGGTTCCAATACCGTACAGGTCTGTAAGGACGTACGAAAGGAACTCGCCCGGATCCAGCGTTCACTCCCTTCGGATGTCGAGATCAAGATGATTTACGACTCGTCCGAAGAGATCGAGAACGCCATCGGTTCCCTGGAGGAGTCCATCCTGTACGCCCTGCTATTCGTGGTGCTGGTCGTGTTCTTCTTCCTGGGCAAGTGGCGCGCCACCCTGATCATCGGCCTGACCATCCCGATCGCCCTGATCGTGGCTTTCGTCTATTTGATGCTCACCGACAGTTCGCTCAACATCATCTCGCTGTCCGCCCTGACGGTGGCCATCGGTATGGTGGTGGACGATGCCATCGTGGTACTTGAGAACATCACCAAGCACATCGACCGCGGCTCTTCGCCGCACGAGGCGGCCATCTACGCGACCAACGAGGTGTGGACTTCCGTCATCGCGACGACGCTCGTCATCGCGGCCGTGTTCATTCCGCTTACGATGCTCACCGGCCTGGCGGGTATTCTCTTCAAAGAACTGGGCTGGATCGTGACCATCGTGGTTTCGACATCGACGCTGGTGGCCATCTCGCTCATCCCGATGCTCTGCTCGAAAGTCCTCAAGGCCCGGGAAGTCCGTATCGACGAGAACGGCCAGCTGATCGAGGGCCGCGAGAAGAAGACCTGGTACGACCGCATCGTGGTCGCCTTCCTCGACAAAGTCGACAAGGCCTACGCCAACCTGCTGCGCTGGTGCCTGTCGCACAAACTGATCACCATCTTGATCGCCATCGCCTTCTTCGTGGTGTCGATGCTCCCGATGGTTATGGGCAAGATCGGTACGGAGTTCATGCCCAGCAGCGACAACGGCCGTCTGAGCGCCTCCATCGAACTGCAGCGCGGTACCCGCATCGAAGAGACGGTCAAGACCGCCCGCGTCCTGGAAGAGCGCATCCGCGAACTGGTTCCGGAAGTGCAGCGCATCTCCACCTCGGCCGGTTCGAACGACGAGAGTTCGGTAGGCGCCCTCTTCTCTTCGACCACCAACTACAAGATCCAGATGACGGTGGTCTGCAACAAGAAATACGAGCGTACGCGCAGCATCGAGCAGATCGGCGAGGTGATCCGTACGGAACTTGCCCGCTATCCTGAAATCATCGAATACCAGGTCAATGCCTCGGGCGGTATGGGCGGCGGCGGCCGTTCCACCGTGGACGTGGAGATCTACGGCTACGATTTCGACGAGACCAACCTCTATGCGGAGGAAGTCCGCCAGGCCATTGTAAACAATGTGCCGGGTGCCCGTAACGTCCGCGTTTCCCGCGACAAGGACCGTCCGGAACTCAAGGTCATCGTCGACAAGGAGAAAGCAGCCATCCACGGCTTGAACACGGCGACGGTGTCGCAGTATATCCGCAACCGCGTGGCCGGTTTCACGGCCGGTTTCCTGAAAGAAGACGGCGACGAATACAATATCGTGGTCCGGCTCAAGGAAGCGGACCGCAATTCCATCACCGACATCCAGGACCTCTCGATCCCGACGGCGACCGGTGCCCGCATCAAACTCAGCGAGATTGCCACGATCGAGGAGTACTGGGCGCCCCAGACCATCGACCGCAAGAGCCGCCAGCGTTACGTGCGCGTCATCTCGATGCCGTACGAGACGTCGCTCGGCGAACTGGCGGCCGCCATCCAGGCGCAGGTCGACCAGATCCCGCATCCGTCGGGCATCTCGGTGGTGCTGGCGGGTGACTTCGACGACCAGCAGAAGACCTTCAAAGACATCTTCTCGCTGCTGCTGCTGATTATCCTGCTCGTCTATATCGTGATGGCGTCGCAGTTCGAGAGTCTCAGCAAACCGGCAGTCATCCTGCTTTCCATCCCGTTCGGCCTCTCGGGCGTGGTGCTGGCCCTTTGGATTACCGGTACGTCGCTCGATATGATCGGCGCACTGGGCGTGGTGATGCTCGTGGGTATCGTGGTCAAGAACGGTATCGTGCTGGTGGACTACATCAACCTGATGCGCGACCGCGGGCACGCGCTCAACGAGGCGATCGCCCTTTCGGGCGCCTCCCGTCTGCGTCCGGTGCTGATGACGGCCTTCACGACCCTGCTCGGTATGCTTCCGATGGCACTCAGCGGCGGTGAGGGCTCCGAGATGTGGCATCCGCTCGGCATCGTGGTGATCGGCGGTCTGCTGGTCTCGACCTTCGTCACGCTGATCATCGTGCCGGTGGTCTACGGCCTGATCTCCCGCCACGGCGAGCGCGACAAGGAAGAAAAGCGCCGCAAGGAATTTATCTTCATGCAATTGAATCCCGATCAGGAGGCAGCAAAATGAAAAGTGTGTTTATCGTATTCAACCAGGCCTTCACATCCCGCGTAGAGTATATGCTGGATGAACTGGGCATCAGAGGCTTTACGTTCTTTGAGCAGGTGCAGGGGCGGGGCTCCGTCGACGGCGAGCCGCGTCGCGGTACGCATACCTGGCCCGAGATGAACTCGGCCGTCATCACGGTCGTTCCCGACGAAAAGGTCGACGAACTGCTGCTGACGGTCCGCAAACTCGACGCCCGCAACAAATCGGTGGGCGTACGGGCATTCGTCTGGAATATCGAGCAGAGTATCTGACATTCCGAAAAAATGATTACCTTTATCGCAGAATTCAAAAAACAATACGAAATATGGCACAAGCATTAACCGATTCCAATTTCGCCGAAATCGTCGAGCAGGGTTCCCTCCCGGTGCTCGTGGATTTCTGGGCCACCTGGTGCGGCCCCTGCCGGATGCTTTCTCCCGTGGTCGACAAACTGGCGGAGAAGTATGACGGCAAACTCACCGTCGTCAAGTGCAACGTCGATGAAAGCACGGATATTCCGATGAAGTTCGGCATCCGCAACATTCCGACCCTCCTTTTCTTCAAGGGCGGCGAGTTGGTCGACCGTATGGTGGGCGCCGTTCCGCAGGCGGAGATAGAAAAACACATCGAAAAAATCATTTAACCTTTATTACAGATCATGAAAAAATTTTTCCTGGTTCTTGTCAGCCTGCTCCTGCTGGGTGGACTGACCGCAAATGCCGAGGGTCTTGTCGTCAAGGCCGGCGCCAACTTCACCAAAATTGAGAATATCGACAGCCGTCCTTTCGGATGGCAGGCCGGTGTCGGTTTCCAGACCGTGATTCCCGACGGTTTCGGTTTCACTTTCCAGCCGGAACTGCTGTACAAGGTCATCGGTTTCGAGTATGACAAAGAGACGCTGAAGCGCGGCTATATCGAGCTCCCGCTCAATGTCCAGATGGGTTACAATTTCGGTCACTCCGACCATCTGTATCCGTTCGTCTTCGCCGGTCCCTATGTGGGCGTGGCAGCCGGTACGCTCGGCGGAAACTGGAAGACCAATGAAGATGTGAAATCGCATCTGAAGAAGGTTGAGTACGGTCTCGGCCTCGGTGCGGGCATCAATCTCTGGATCCTGCAGTTCACCGCCAAGTACAACTGGAATTTCGGCGCGATCGCCGACACCAAGGAATTCCCCGACCTGAAAGCTCCGCACACGATCGAGCTTTGCATCGGCTTTACTTTTTAATCCTTGATCCAGGAGATTCAACGCTCTCTGGGACAGGATTGGAACCGGTTCCAATCGCTTTTTGCCGGGAGTCTTGATTCGGAGATTCCCCTGCTTGAAAAGGCCAACCGGTATCTGCTTGGCCACGGCGGCAAAAAGCTCCGTCCCACTTTCACGTTACTTATTGCAAAAGCCCTTCGGGGCTTTTGCAATGAGAATGTGATTCATTGTGCGGTGGCTTCCGAACTGCTGCACTCGGCCACGCTCCTTCACGACGACGTGGCCGACAATTCCCCGACCCGCCGGGGCGCTCCCACGGTGATGGCGCTCTATTCGCCCACCACCGCCGTGCTGTTGGGAGATTTCTGGCTCTCCCGGGCTATGGATCTGATTATCGACCATCCCGACAAGCGGGTGCTCCACATTTTCTCGAAGTGTCTGGGCGACCTGGCGTGCGGCGAGATGCTTCAATTGGAGAAAGCGGAAAAACTCGATACGACGGAAGAGGATTACCGTCGGATCATCTACAACAAGACGACCTCACTCTTCGAGGCGTCCATCCTGAGTGCCGCGTATTCCGTGGAGGCCGGCGAGGCCGAAATCGAGGCCTGCCGGAACTATGCTTTCCACATCGGCCAGGCTTTCCAGATGCGCGATGACATGCTCGACTACTCTCCCGGGCTTTCAACGGGAAAACCCGTGGGACAAGACATCATGGAGCGGAAAATAACGTTGCCTTTGCTGGGGCTGTTCGCCCGCGCTCCGAAAAAAGTGGTCCGGGAAATCCTTCGGCGGATGAAAAATCCCGACGCCGCCCTGGCAGGCGATGCCATTGCGCTGGTGAGTTCCTACGACGGGCTGGGGTATGCACGGGAAAGGCTCGACGCAGAGTTGAAGTCTGCCGTCGGTTCACTGGTTTCCCTCCCGGTCTCTGAGGCCCGTTCCTGTCTCGAAAAACTGGCCGGACTGATGGCTGTCCGCACGGTTTGATTTTTTTTTGTTATCTTTATCGGCAAAACCAATAGAACGAAAAATGAAACGAATTGCTTTACTGTTTGTCGGCATCCTGGGTCTGAGCCTTCTGTCGGCCGGAGCCCAGAGCGTGATTGTCAAGGCGGGGTATAACTATCAGTTTTCCAATGTCCAGGCTTTGAAAAGCGGTGGCCGTAGCGGTTGGCAGGCCGGTGTCGGTTATCAGACCGAAACGGTCAGCGGCTTTTCCTTCCAGCCTGAATTGATGTACAAGGTTTCAAGCGTCAATGTACAGGATAATGCCAACCTGCGTATCAGTTATGTGGAGCTCCCTCTCAATGTGCAGTGGGGACCGGATCTGCTGATTGCCCGTCCTTACCTGCTTGCCGGTCCGTATCTTGGCGTCAAGGTGCGCAATGCCCTCAAAGGAAATTGGGAGGGTATCGGTGAAACGACGCGCAAGGATATCGTCGACCACCTCAAAGGCATCGAATATGGCGTGAGTATGGGTATCGGCATCGATGTCTTCAAATTCCAGATTTGCGGAAAGGTAAACTGGAATCTCGGGAAACTGTCGGAGATCGAATCGTTCCCTACGCTCAACAACAAACAGCGCTCTTTCGAGATTTCTGTCGGATTGAGATTCTAAAGCTTACGAACGCGTAAGCGTCTTGTAGGTCTGCTCATAAGGCTCCTGGTCCCACTCCGGTTCGACCAGGAGTTTTTCGTTGTCGAGACGGAAGGCCAGGTAGGTGATCGGAATGCCCTGTGCCAGGAAATTCTTCTCGTAGAAGGTCTGGATGGAAAGCAGTTCGTCGGCGCGCCCCGTGCCGTAGATGTCTTCGTTGTGTTCCAGGACGGTCAGTCCGTTGCAGCGGGCTGTCTCCAGTGTGAAATGGTGCAGCAGGCGGCTGTCGGTCTTCAGGTGGATCACGCCGCCCGGAGCCAGCATCCTGCGGTAGCTTTCCAGAAAACGGGGATGGGTGAGCCGCTTGCGGGGCTTGCGCTCCTGCGGATCGGCGAAGGTGATCCAGATCTCGTCGATTTCACCGGGACCGAACAGTGATTCGATGAATTCGATCCGCGTGCGGATGAAGGCGACGTTTCCCATAGCGTGCTCAGTGGCATACTTGGCACCTTTCCAGAGCCGCGCTCCCTTGATATCGATGCCGATATAGTTCTTGTCGGGAAAGCGCTCAGCCAGGGCGATGGTATATTCTCCCTTGCCGCATCCCAGTTCCAGGACGATGGGCCGGTCGTTGTGGAACATCTGCTGTTTCCAGCTCCCTTTCAAAGGATGGTCGCGGCCCAGCAATTCTTCCGTCGCGGGTTGGACGAGACAGCTGAAGGTCTCGTTTTCGCGGAATTTTCTCAGTTTCCCTTTTCCCATGGTTTTCCTTCGTATGAGAGTCCGATCCCGTAGAATGCGTCGGAAAGCGCCGCATCGGTCGGCGTAATCCGCACTTGCCAGCGTCCCGCCCGGGGACCGTCGATCCGGCTCGTATGCCAGGGCCAGCGGAAGTCTGTGACCGAACCGTTTCCGGCGATGCGCTGCACGCCGGGAGACTCCTGCAGGGAAAGCGTCAGCCGTTCGATGGAGGTCGTTCCGTCGGGAGCCGTGATATGGACGTCGAGGCTGATTTCCTGTGTCGGAACCTTGCTGGTGACGATACGGGCAGCCAGGTCCGTAGTATAGGTATGCAGGGAGTCGAGCGACAAGTGGAACTCGTAAGTTCCACCCTGCGTGCGCGCTTTTTCGGCGGAGACGAACAGATAGTCTCCGGCGGGCTTGCTGCAGCCGGCCGTCAGGGCAAATGCCAGCAGCAGGAGCAGGATGGGCTTATTGCTTGCCGTCATTTGCCGTCCTTTTCCGGTTTCCCTGTCGCTGGCGCTGTCCGTTTTTCCTGCGGTTGCCGCGGCGCTTCTTCTGCTCGTCGAAGCGGGTGATGCTGTCGTCGCCCACGGCGCTGATGAAGTCGGCCTGCCGGGCGTCTGCCCCGCTGTCCTGCAAAGACGCACCCTTGACGCCTTTCCTGTTGTCGGCCAGGATTTCCCGGACCCGGACGCCGGAGACGGGGTAGAGATTGGACAGGCTGCCCTGCTCGTAGGAGAAATACATAATGCCCCTGAGGATGTCGGTCTTCATCAGCCACGCCGGGCCATCTTCCAGTTCGATCGGACCACGTACCTCGGGAAGTTGCCGCTGGGCATCCACGTAGGTGGAAGCTTCGTAGTTGATGCAGCATTTGAGCTTGCTGCACTGGCCGGCCAGTTTCTGCGGATTGAGCGAGAGATCCTGGACACGGGCTGCCTGCGTGGTGATCGACTGGAAATCGGACATATACTTCGAGCAGCAGAGCGCCCGGCCGCAAACGCCGATGCCGCCGATCAGCCCGGCTTCCTGGCGGGCGCCGATCTGTTTCATTTCCACGCGGATATGGAATTCTTCAGCGAAATCCTTGATCAGCTGCCGGAAGTCCACGCGTTCGTCGGCGATGTAGTAGAAGATGGCTTTCGTGCCGTCGCCCTGGAATTCCACGTCGCCGATCTTCATGTCGAGACCGAGACGGGCGGCCAGCTGGCGGGCGCGGATCATCGTTTTCTGTTCGCGGGCGATGGCTTCCTGCCAGCGCTCGATGTCGAGGATCTTGGCTTTGCGGTAGATGCGCCGGAACTCGTATGTCTCGGGGTCGATGTGATGGCGGATCAATTGTTCGACCACGATCGGGCCTTCGAGCGTGACGATGCCTACGTCGTGCCCGGTAGGCGCTTCCACGACCACCAGGTCTCCTTTCTTGATGATCTGGCCCGAGGTGTTCCGGAAGACGATCTTCCGCGTGTTCTTGAAGCGGACCTCGAACAGGTCGTTGTACGGGGTCTGGGTGATGCCCTCCATCCAGTTGTAACTGCTCAGCTTGCAGCAGCGGGGATTGTAGTGGACCTTCAGTTCGCCGATCGGCGTGCGCTCCACGTCGCAGCCGCGGGAGCAGTCGTATGTCTTGGTTCCTGTTTCCTTGATGACGATATCTTCCATATTACAAGGCTAATAACAGACGGTTGCCCAGATCGCAGAACGTCAGTTTCGGATTGACGTTGCTGCCGATGGCCGAGAGTGCGTCTTCCAGCGCGGCGAAAGCCTTTTCATAGAACGAAGGCTTGACCTTCGCGGCGAAGTCGCGGACGGAAGTCTCTTCCTGGCCGGACAGGTCGGCCAGTGAATCGAGCCCGCGGGCAACCAGATATATTTTTCTTACATAGTTTTCCATAAACAGACACCATTCCCGCTGTTTCTCGCGGCCCAGGTCGGCGAGCATCTCACACTGCGGAAACAGGTCGATGATCTTTTTGGCCAGGCCCGCCGCAAGCAGCGAGTTGGCGATTTCCCGGTAATCCGCCTGGTCGTCGCTGTCGCCTTCCAGCTGCCGTCGCTGCTCCCGGGAGAGCGGCTGCAGCGCGATGGGCTGGCAGCGTGAACGGATGGTCGGCAGCAGGCGTTCCGGGTTGTGCGACACCAGCAGGAACAGCGTGCCCTGCGGCGGTTCCTCGAGCAGTTTGAGCAGCTTGTTGGCCGCTTCGGCGTTCATCTTCTCCGGGAGGAAGATGATCATTGTCTTCCAGGCTCCTTCGGCAGCGCGCAGCGAGAGTTTCTCGAAAATGCGTTTCGCTTCGTTGACACTGATCAGGCCGCTTTTGTTTTCGATGCCGATGGCGTCGTAGAGTTGCTGTTCGGTGAAGTAGGGGTTGGCCAGGGCCAGTTCCCGGAAGGGCTGCAGGAAGTAGTCGGAGATCGGTCCTTTCTTCTCGCTTTCCGACAGCGAGTTGCTGCTGCTGACCGGAAATACGAAATGCAGGTCGGGGTGGATGAGCTTCTGGTATTTGTGGCAGGAGTTGCAGACGCCGCAGGAATCCTCCGGCTTCCGGTCGCGGCAGTTGACGTACTGGGCCAGTGCCAGGGCGAAGGCGAAAGCCCCGCCGCCGCTCTCCTCCGTGAAGAGGATGGCGTGTCCCAGACGGTTCCCCTGAACCATCTTCACCAGCGACTCTTTGAGCGCCTCGTTCCCGATAATCTCCGTAAAGCGCATAATCGTACAAAGTTATACATTTTTTCTCCAATCTCTCCTTTCCGGCTGCTGATTTCGGCCTTCGGGGAACGGCCGATGGCCAAAACGTGCCCCAGCCGCCGAATGGCAGCCGGGGCACGGATCAATCGGTTTTTTGTCCGATGCGGACGGGCCGCAGGGTCTTACACCGTCATCATATCCTTCTCCTTGGCGACGAGGATTTCCTCGACCTTCTTGGAGAAGTTGTCTGTCAATTTCTGGACTTCGTCTTCGAAATCCTTCTCGCTGTCCTCGGGAAGTCCTTCCTTCTGGAGCTTCTTGAGCGTCTCGATGGCGTCGCGGCGGGCGTTGCGCACGCCGACCTTGGCGTTTTCACCGGCGGTGCGGGCCTTCTTCACCAACTCTTTGCGGCGCTCCTCGGTGAGGGCGGGCACGTTGATGCGGATCGTCTCGCCGTTGTTCTGCGGCGTGAATCCCAGGTTGGCGTCCATAATGGCCTTCTCGATGGGGTGAAGCATCGTCCGGTCCCACGGCTGGATAAGCATCGTCCGGGCGTCGGGCGTACCGATGCTGGCCACCTGCGGAATCGGGGTCATCGTACCGTAGTAATTGACCACGACGCTGTTGAACACGGCCGGATTGGCCTTGCCTGCCCGGTAGGTCTTCAGATCTTCTTCCAGATAGGTGACGGCGCTCTGCATCTTGTCCCGGGCAGCGTCGATCACGGCTTGTGCTTTCTCAATCATAGCGGTATGTTCTTTTTTATTCTTTATTGCTCAACACGGTGCAGCGTCCGGTTCCCTCGACCACCTTTTCGAGCGTGCCCTCGTCGTTCATATTGAATACGATGATCGGCAGGTCGTTCTCCTTGCACAGGGTGAAGGCCGTCTGGTCCATGACTTTGAGGTTGTCGGCGATGGCCTTGTCGAAGGTCAGCGTCTCGTAACGCCGGGCTTCGGGATGCTTCACCGGGTCGGCGTCGTACACGCCGTCAACTTTCGTGCCTTTCAGCAAAGCGTCGCAGCGAAGCTCGCATCCGCGGAGCGCCGCGGCCGAGTCGGTGGTGAAGAAAGGATTGCCGGTGCCCCCGGCGATCACGGCCACGCCGCCCGCCTTCATATAGGCATCGACTTCGTCGCGCATATAGTATTTCGCCATCGGGCGCATCGGGGTGGAGGTGAACACTTCGGCGTCGAGACCCGCGTTGCGTAGCGAGAGGGAGAGGCCGATACTGTTGATCACCGTGGCCAGCATACCCATCTGGTCACCGCGGACACGGTCAAAACCGCGCTGGGTGCCGCTCAGGCCGCGGAAAATGTTGCCGCCGCCGATGACGATCGCCACCTGCGTGCCGGCACCTACGACGGCTGCAATCTGCCGCGCATACGCTGCCATTACGTTTTCGTCGAGGCCGACGCCGTCCGGGCCGCCGATTGCCTCGCCACTCAATTTGAGAAGGATTCGCTTGTATTTCATAAAACAAAAGTAACCATTTATTATGATTTTATCAAGTTTCGGATTATCTTTGCATAATTAACCGAAAACAATTAATAGATCTTATGGCAAACATATTCAAGTCTTCCATCGGCAAAAAGCTGATTATGAGCGTCAGCGGACTCTGCCTCATCCTCTTCCTCACCTTCCATATGGTGATGAACCTGACCTATGTCTTCGACCCCGACAGCGTGGTTTACGGTACGATCTGCGAGATTCTCTCGATGGGCTGGGTCAACGTGGTCGTCCCCGTTCTGGCGGCGTTCTTCATCGTCCACATCGCGTACGCCTTCATCCTGACCATCGGCAACCGCAAGGCCCGCGGCGAGCAGCGCTATGAAGTTCCCAACAAGGCCAGGACGGACTCCTGGTCTTCGCGCAACATGTTCGTGCTGGGTCTCATCGTGCTCTGCTTCATCTTCCTGCATCTGGGACAGTTCTGGGCCAAGATGCAGTTGCAGAACTGGCTGGGCGCCGGCGAAGCCGATCCGTATCAGCTGATGGGCCAGGTCTTCGGCAAATGGTGGATGCTCTGCCTCTATCTCGTCTGGTTCGTCGCCCTCTGGTTCCACCTCACCCACGGTTTCTGGAGCGCACTCCAGACCCTCGGCTGGAACAACAACATCTGGCTGAAACGCTGGAAGTGGATCACGGGTATCTACGTGACCCTGCTGATGCTGGGCTTCGCTGTGGTGGCCATCTTCGCCTTCTGCAAGGCAAACGGTTTCTGCGGCCTTACGCCGTATGTTCCGGGAATAATCGGCTGATAATCCAGTCCGAGACAAAAAGTTCCCCTTCCGGAATCCGGATCCGGGAACCTTCGACAATCAGTTTACCGGCCCTGGAGAGTTCCTCCAGGGTCGCTTTTTTTACGCTGCCCAACTCCGGGTCGGTAAGGGAAGACAGGTCGAGGCCGCGGACGGTCCGAAGCGACAACATCAGTTTTTCTTCCAGGACTTCCCGGTCGGACAACCGTTCCTCGCCGCCGGGACGGGAAGCGGCATAAGCGTCGATGTCGGGCGTGTTCCAGCAGCGGAGCCGATCGCCGTCGAACGAATGTGCACCGGCTCCCAAGCCCAGATAGGGCTCGCGCGCCCAATACGCACTGTTGTGACGGGATTCGTATCCCGGCAAAGCGTAATTCGACACTTCATACTGACGGTATCCGGCGGCGGAAAGACGCTCCTGCAGCAGGGCATATTGCCGCCGGCAGCGGTCTTCGTCGGAATCGGCCAGACGTCCCATCATCTGATAGCAGGAGATATGCTCCGGCCGCAGGGCGAGGGCGGCCGCGATGCTGGCGGCCCAGTCGTCGTCGGAAAGTTCCGTGAAGCCGAAGATCAGGTCGAGCGAGAGGTTGTCGAAACCGGCCCTGCGCAACGTTTCGACCGCCGTGACAGCCTCCGCTGCCGTATGCCGGCGATGCATCCAGCGCAGATGCGTGTCGCAGAACGACTGGACACCCACGCTCACGCGGCCGGCGCCCATCGACCGCCAGGCCGCCGCCCGCTCCGCCGTCACGTCGTCGGGATTGACTTCGAGCGTGAATTCTTCGAAATCCGATACGCCGAAGGTCGTGCGCACCGCATCCGCGACGCGCGCAAGTTCCCCGGCGGGCAAAAGGGAAGGCGTTCCCCCGCCGAAATAGAGTGTCGTCGGGGGAACGCCCTTCAAGAAATCTTTCCGCTCGGAAAGTTCGGTGAGCAGCGCCTCGATGTAAGGCTTCCAGTCCTTTCCGACCCGCGCGTAGAAATCGCAGTAAATGCACCTCGTGGCGCAGAAGGGGAAGTGGACGTAGACGCCCGCCATACGGGGCTTACTTCAAGATCATTTCAGCCGAACCGAGCTTGGTCTCGCTGGTGTAGACATCCACCGTGTACTTGCCCTTCTCGAATCCCTGGGAAGAAGCGAAGTAGAGGCAGATCTCGACTTCCTCGCCCTGGTAATCCACTTCGCGCGAAGCCGAATAAACCATCGATTCTCCGCCGCAGGTGAAGACCTTGCCGCCGTCGTCGGTCATCAGCACGTCGTCCGGACCCTTGACCCGGATATAGATCGTGCGCCAGCCGCGTTCGGCGATGGTGTTCTCGATCAGGCTCAGGCAGGCGCGGAGCTTGCGGGCCCGGCTGCTGCGGTCGGTTACCTTGTTCGATTCGTTGATGGCCACCAGGTTGAAGCCACGGCCTTTGACCACGCTGCCGGCCGAAGCCTTCTTCGAAAGTTCGTCGGTGGTAGTGCGCAGGTCTTCATACTGGCGTTTGCTTTCCTGGGCCTCGCGACGGGCCGCCGCCGCGTCGTTGCGCAGCGAGACGTTGAGGGTATTGAGCGAGTCGATCTGCCGGATGTAGCCTTTCATAATGGAACGCAGCGTACCGAGTTCCTGTTCGTACTGGCGGATCTTGGCGCGGTTGGTCGCCTCGGTCTTCTGGAGCCGTTCGATCAGCTGCCCGACCTTCTCTTTCTCGACGTTGAGCGAGTCGTTGATGGCCGCATTGGTCGTGCTCAGGGCTTCATAATCGCCCTGGAGGGCGATGAGTTCGTTGGTGAGGTTCTGCTTATCGATGTTAAGATCCTTCACCAGGGCGTTCTTCTTGCTCATCATCACGAGGAGGGCTGCCAGCAGGGCTGCCGCGACGACGCCCAGCACGATGGCCATCGTCCGCACAGCACCGGCGTTTCCGCCTCCGCCGCTGTTTTTCTTGCTCGGGTGATCCTTTTCAAACTGGATCATCTCTTCATCCAACTCTTCCATAATTTTCCTTTTTTACCGGTTTGTATCGCAAAATTATATATTTTTGTAAAGATTACCAATTGAAAGTCGCTATGAAATACCTGATCCGCGCCCTTAAATACCTGGTCTATTTCGCCGTCATCTTTTTCCTGATCGTCGGCATCGTCTATCTGTTCTCCGCCCAGAAGATGGCGGGGCTTTCGTTCGTCGACCTCTTCAAGGAGGGATCGCTTCCGAAAATCGCCCTGTTCTTCGTGGCCGTGGCCGCCATCTACCCCAAACTGAGTTTCTACCGGAAAGACGTAGCCCTCGACGGAGACTTCACAAAATATGCCGAACTGGTCGACGGTGTGATGAAAGACCTTGATTATGTGGTCGAAAAGCGGGAGCCCGGTTGCGTGACCTATATCAAGAAGAGCGCTTATGCTCGTCTTACCCGGATGTATGAAGACCGCATCACCTTCGAGACCGGCGACGTGCCTGTCTATGTAGAAGGATACCGAAAGGATCTGCTCCGCATCTTGAGCGCCCTCAATTACCGGGTCCGCCAGCAGCAGCGCGAAGGAGAAACCGAATAACGTCAAGGGAGGAAACCGTTATGTTGAAAACCGTTGCCGAATACTACAATGAGTACGAAGCCCAGATTGCCAAGGGGCTTCTTGAGAGCGAAGGCATCGAAGCCGTCGTCATGAATCTCAACAGTTCGTACCCGGGCGTCCAGATGGGCCGTCACGGCATCCAGTTGCAGGTTCACGATTACGATCTGGAATCGGCGCAGATGATTCTCGAGAACGCCGAGAACGCCGCGGCCGCCGAGACCGACAACGACTGACGGCCGATGTCTCGGCCAGTTTCAACCGGCCCCGGCCGTCAGAGACCGGCTCCGGCAGCTACGGCCGCGGCGACCTCGCAGAGTTCGTCGTAGAAAGCCTGCCCGTAGGCATCGATCAGGGGTTCCCGCAAGAATTTGTAGACGGGGACCCTTTCTTTGCGGCCTTTCTCGAAGGCGCAGCGACAGATCTCCCATCGATGCAGGTTGAGGGCGGTCAGCCCGTTGCGGAGCACGGAAGCCCGGATCGGATAGAGCCGGCAGGAAATGGGCTTGACAAACGGACAGCGGCCGGCGCAGTGTGCCCGCTCTATGGCGCAGAAACAGTTTTCCCCTTCGAAACGCGTGAAAGCGCACTCTTCGCTGCCGTGGAGAAGCGGCGTCACCAGATCGCCGTCCACGTCTATCTCGAAAAATCCGTCGGACTCCACCTTCTGGCGTCCCTCCACACTCATCCAGGCTTCGTAACGCGGATAGTTCCGCTCGAGTTCCGCCGTCTCGGATTCCAGCAGCGGTGCGCCGCTGTCGCCGATGATGCAGCAGGCTCCGCGGCATACCTCGTAGTCGCAGCAGAAATGCTCCGTAAGCACCTCGGAAGACACCAGAATATCCCCGATTTGGATGATGGAAGGCAGGTTCATCGCAAAAAGTTTTGCAAAATTACACAATAGTTGATAATTTTGGCAGCCTTTATGCATAGACCCTACATTCGAACAAAAACACATAAACGATGAAAAAAATTCTCTTAACGATCGTTGTCGCCCTCTGTACGATGGGCATCTCTGCAGCGCAGGATCTGGAAAAAGCCACTGAACTCTACAACAATGCCGCTGCCGCCATTGAAAACAGCAAGGCCGAAGCCATCGACCTGTTCCAGCAGGCATTGGACATGGCCGGCAAACTCGGAGAAGAAGGACAGGAAATCGTCAATCAGTGCAAAGGAATCATCCCGAAACTGTATATCTCCCTTGCCAAGGAACTTGTAAACGAAAAGAAACTCGACGAGGCTGTCGCCAAATTCAAAGAGGCGATCAAGATCGGCAAGGAACTCGGCGACGATGAGGTGGCCGATGAAGCCAAGACCCTGATCCCGCAGATCCAGCTGGCCGACGCCAACAGCCTGCTCAACGCCAAGGATTACGAAGGTGCCGTGGCCGCCTACCAGAAAGTGATCGACGCCGATCCTGAAAATGGTGCCGCACATCTCCGCAAAGGCCAGGCGCTCGTCGCCCTGGGCAAACTCGACGATGCCGTCAAGGCTTTCGAACTCGCTTCCAAGAACGGTGAAGAGGATGCCGCCGCCAAGCAGCTTTCCAACACCTATGTGAAGAAGGCCGTCGCCTGCCAGAAGGCCAAGGATATGAAAGGCGCCCTCGAGAACGCCCAGAAGTCCACGCAGTATGTGGACAACGCCAACGCCCAGAAGATCATCGGTATCAGCGCCTCCTCGCTCAAGCAGAACAAAGTGGCCGCCGAAGCTTTCGAGGCCTATCTCTCGATGAGCCCCGACGCCAAGGACAAGAACCAGATCATCTATCAGCTGGCTACGGCGCTGGTCGCCACCGGTGACAATGCCAAGGCTTGCGGTTACTTCAAGCAGATTGCGCAGGACGCCAAGTTCGGCGAGGCAGCCCGCTATCAGATCACCACGCTGAAGTGCAACTAAAGGAACTGGAACTTCTCGCTCCGGCGAGAAACGCGGATATCGGCATCACGGCGATCGACTGTGGTGCCGATGCCGTTTATATCGCCGGGCCGGCGTTCGGTGCGCGGGCGGCTGCGGGCAACTCCGTTGAAGATATCGCCCGTCTGTGCCGCTACGCTCATCTCTACGGCGCGAAGATCCACGCTACGGTCAACACGCTTGTCAAAGACGAAGAACTGCCCGAGGCAGAGCGCTTGATGTGGGCGCTCTACGAAGCCGGAGTCGATGTGTTCATCGTCCAGGACCTGCGCCTGCTGGAGCGTCCGCTTCCGCCCGTGGAGCTGCACGCCTCCACGCAGACAGCCATCCGCACGCCTGAGCGGGCGCGCGAGCTGGAGGCGCTGGGCTTCTCGCGGCTGGTGCTGGAGCGCCAGCTCACGCTGGAGCAGATCTGCGCCATCCGTGCGGCCGTCGGTTGCGAGCTGGAATTCTTCATCCACGGCGCCCTTTGCGTGGGCTATAGCGGAGAGTGCTACCTGAGCCAGCATCTCGCGGGCCGCAGTGCGAACCGCGGCGTCTGTGCGCAGGCCTGCCGTTCCCGTTACGATCTGGTGGATGCCGACGGGAACGTTCTCGTGCGCGACCGGACCCTGCTTTCTCCCAGGGACCTGCGTTTCGACAAGCGCCTCCCCGATCTGGTGGCCGCCGGCATCACCTCGTTCAAGATCGAGGGCCGGCTCAAGAATGCCTCGTATGTCAAGAACGTCGTGCGGTATTACCGCCAGGTGATCGATGAATTCATCGCTTCGACCGGCTCGACTTCTGGCTTCATGCCCGGCTTGACTTCTGGCGTCATGCCCGGCTTGACCGGGCATCTCTACCGCAAGGCCTCTGCCGGCCGGCTGGAAGGCGGATTCACGCCCGACCCGGAAAAAAGTTTCCACCGGGGGTTCACGGAAGCCTTCCTGGACGGCCGCAGGGGAAAGGTCGCCAGCGAAGATGCGGCCAAGTCGCTGGGCGAATACATCGGCGAGATCACCGATGTGCGGGGGCGTGAGATCGTGGTCCGCTCTTCCCGTGCCCTGGCCAACGGCGACGGACTTTCGTTCGTGCTGCCGGGCGGCGAGGTGACCGGTGCGCGGGCCGAGGTGGTGCGGGGCGAGCGCGTGACGCTCCGCGAGCCTGTCGGGCTGATGCCCGGGGTGCGGGTGTACCGCAGTCTGAACGTTGCCTTCGAGCGGGAACTGGAGAAGAATATGCCGAAGCGGGTGATCGACGTGAAGATTGACTGGCGGAGCGGAGATGCCCGGACGGAGCCGGGCATGACGCCGGAGGTCGAGCCGGGCATGACGGGGAACGATCCGGTGACGACCGTCACGGCGACGACGGAAGACGGGCTGACGGCGGAGCTGCGTTTCCGCGACGACGCGCCGTTGGCCGACAAGCCGGAAGCGGCGCTGGAAAGCCTGCGCCGGCAACTGGGCAAGCACGCGGGGCCCTTCGCCTTCACCGTGGCCTCGGTCGAGGCCGATCCGGTCCGATTCTATTCCGCCGCGTTCCTCAATCAGTTGCGACGCGACCTGGCGACCCGCCTGCAGGAGTTGGCGGAGAACCGTCCCCGGCGCGAGGTGCCGCATACGCCGCGGCCCGGCGCCGCGTCCCACAACGTCTCTACGCTCGGCATTCCTGGCGAACTGCTCCGCAGCCGGTATTGCATCCGCTGGGAACTGGGACTTTGTGAGAAGGCGGCAACAGCCGCTGGCGATGGCTGTGTGGGAGAGCCTTGTGGAATAGCAGGCCGGAGCGACGGGGTTTGGGGCAGCGCCTCAGTAACTAGATGCCCGGCCAAGCCGGGCATGACGGCTAATCGTCACCCCCGACTTGATCGGGGGTCTGAGCCACTTTATCTCGTCAATCAGGGCAACCGCCTCCGGTTGCATTTCGACTGCGGCCGCTGCGAGATGGTAGTCCTGCCTGATAGTGCCAAATAGGTTGAATTCCGGCAAAGGTTTTCCAGCGATTGCTTTGCCGGATTCGTTTTTGAACGCTTTCGGCCAAGAAAACCGGCCCTTTTCTTTGCCGGAACTGGCTGACGGTTATTTCCGCAGGTGCCGCAGGAACTCCTCTGACATACGCAGGAAGCCCAGGTCGGTCTGGTGGCAGCCGTCCACGGCGCCTTCGCCGTCCGGTCCGGTCAGATGGTCGGCCGGAATGTAACGGAAGTTAGTGTAACCTTCTTTCAGAAGCTTCAGATAGATTTCGTGCCAGTAGGCATTCTTCTCGGCAATCTGGTCGTGGACGTCCTTGTTGACGGCTGCGTGGGAAAACCAGATGTGCTCGACCAGATAGATCGGGGCGTCCGGCCGCTGTTTCGCCAGATACGTCAGGAAATACCAGGCGCTGTCCTGCATCACTTTCAGCGTGCAGTTCTCCAGACAGTCGATGACATACTGGTCGGCATCGATGCGGGCCACGGCTTCGGCCATCGATTTGTCCATTCGTGCGTTGCCGCTGAATCCCAGGTTGACGCACTCTTTCTGCAGGGCGCGGCTGATGATCGAGGTATAGACCATGCCCGGCCGTGAGGCGCAGCCGCCCTGGGTGATGCTCGTGCCGTAGAAGACCAGGGGCTTCTCCCGGCCCTTGACCAGAATGTCGCGGTGCGGCAAACCTACGTGTGCGTTTTTGGTCACGCCCACCTCGACTTTCGTCACGCCGTCGTACAGCGGCAGGTAGGCCATATAGTCGTGGTCCAGGCCGTCCATCCCGCTGACGGCTATCTGGGTCTTGGTGCTGTCTTTCCCGTTGGGAATGGCCGTGCCGACGAACTGCCAGTGGTCGTTCTCGTCGATCCGGTACACATCGATGCCCCGGATGCCCGTGCCGGCCATGTGGTGCATGATGAAATTGTTGAGCAGCGTCCAGCGGAAGCCGATGGTGCGGCTGTCGGTCGAAAAGCGGATGGCCAGGCCGGCCGAGTTGAGGCCGAGATCCCACACGCCCTTGCGGGTACGCGCCTTCAGATCTTCCGGCAGGCGGGAATAGGGAAGGGCCGTGTTGTCGTAGCCCTGATTGATCAGCATCAGGGTCTGAGCATCGACATATTTAAGTTCAGAGGCCTTCTGGGCGGAGGCCGGGGCCGCGGCGGCGAGCAGCAGGATAAGCAGAGGAAGGATTCGTTTCATCGTGTCGAGGTAAGATGTGTCGTTTGCAAATTTAGCAAAATTGCGCTATTTTTGACTTCGGTCAAAGACACAAGTTACAGGAATGGCAGACAAGGATGACAAACAGCACTGGTTCGTTGCCCGTACCCGGTACTTCCGGCAGGAGATAAAGATCCGGGACTGGTTGACCGCCCGCGGCATCGAGAACTTTGTTCCGACGATGGAGACCCGAGTCTCCCGCCCGGGCCGGGGCGGCAGCCGCACGGCCGAAAAGCCCCTGGCCCCCAATCTGGTGTTCCTCCGTGCCACCAAAGATCTCGCTTGTTCTTTCGTAGCCGAATATCGCCTCCCGATGCAATACCTCGTCGACTGCGCCACGCACAAAATGATGATTGTCCCCGACAAAGAAATGGACGACTTCCGCCGGGTCTTCGACTATGCCATCGACGAAGGCGGCCTGATCAACCAGCCGGTCGAACTGGACGAGCCGGTCCGGGTCACGGAAGGCCCGCTGAAAGGCGTGGAAGGCCACGTCCTGGAGTTGCTCGGCAAGTATTATGTGGTGGTCGGCTTATCGGGTTTCCTGTGGGCCAGGGCGCAGATTCCCCGCGCCTGGCTTGAAAAAATCCAACATTTGTGCTAATTTTGCAAAAATATGGGCGGTTTTTTCCATAGCCGCTTTTTCCTTGCGAAACCGCGGTTTTGCCCTGCAAGACTGTCAGCGTAGCTATTTTTATTGATTTTCAAAAGATTGCGTTATGAATAATCTTGGCCGAATGTCCGCCATTGGCTTAAGCGTTCTGGCGATGTTCTTGCTTGCCGCCTGCGCAGAGACGGCACAGGTGAGCTATCTGCAAGACCTTCAGCGCGATGTGCCCATGCAGGTGCAGGAACCCCAGCAGCTCACCCTGAAGCCGGGCGACCGCTTGCAGATCAATGTCTTCAGCCGGGACCGTGAGCTGGCCGACCTCTTTAACCTGACGACCGTCAATAACAACTATGGTGCTGGAAACGACCGCGGATACCGGTATTATACTGTCGATCCGAAAGGCGACATCGAGATGCCGACGCTCGGCCCGGTCCATGTGGAAGGCCTTAACCGCCTGGAGGTGGCCGATCTGGTGAAATACAAGCTGATTCAATCGAAACTGTTGCTCGACCCTACGGTGATCGTGGAGTATGCCGGGCTTTCGTTCTCGGTACTCGGAGAGACGGGGCGCCGCGGCCGCATCGAGATTCCGACCGACCAGATCACCATTCTCGAGGCGCTGTCCCTGGCCGGTGACCTGACCATCGACGGCAAGCGTGAGAATGTGCTGGTGCTCCGTACGGAGAACGGAACCCAGCACGCTTATTCCATCGACTTGACCAAGACCGAAAGCGTTTACAATTCCCCCGTTTATTATATCCAGCAGAACGATCTGATTTACGTTGAGCCCAACAAGAAGCGCAAGTATCAGTCGGACGTGAACGCCACCTATTTCCACTCTTTCGGGTTCTGGGTGTCGATTCCCTCGCTGCTGGTCTCTTTGGTGACGCTGGTGGCCCATTTCTGGCCCGCCCCCGCAAAGTAAGATAAGTTATGGACAGAGAAATCATTCGTACGACGGCACCTTCCGCGCGGAAAAGTGGCAGCGCAGCCGTCATGATCAAAGACATCCTGGCTTTGGTGCTGCGCAACTGGTACTGGTTCGCCATTTCGCTGGCTGTGGCGTTTGCCATCGGATTCTATTTGACCGTGCATAAGCGGCCCGTGTATTTGCGTACCGCCTCGATCATGGTGAAAGACAACAAGGAATCGGCCGGCACGGAAGCCATGTTCAAGGAACTGGGCCTTTCGCAGACGTCCACCAATCTGACCAACGAACTGTTGATGCTCAATTCAGGCGTCGTGGTCGACGAAGTGGTAAAACGGTTGCAGCTCGACGTGGATTATTCCCGGGACGGCAAGTTCTACGATCCGGTGATGTATGGCAGAGACCTGCCCCTGCAGGTGCATTTTCTCGACATAAACGACCAGGAAAGCGCTTCGCTCATAGTCGCGCTGCAGGCTGACAGTACGGTAACGGTGGCAGACCTGCGGCGGGGGAAAGAGGTGTCTCTCGACGGGTATAGCGCACGGCTCGGCGATACGATTGATACGCCGATCGGACGGCTGGCAATTGTAGGCTCGCCTTACTATAAGGAGGGGGCCCATTGCAAGCTGAACGTCACACGCACGGGTTTTGATGCAAAGACCAACAATGTGCGCAACCGCATTTCCCCGCAATTGCGCGGCAACAACTCATCGATTATCGACATCCGTTTCCGCGATGTGTCGCCCCAGCGCGCGGAGGATGTGCTCAATACGCTCGTGACGGTCTATAACGAGAAGTGGATGCAGCAACGCAACCGCCAGATCGTCAGCACCAACGAATTCATCCGCGAACGACTGGCCGTCATTGAACGGGAACTGGGCAGCGTGGAGCAGGATATCTCCGACTATAAATCGTCGAACCTGATCCTCGATCCGGGCTCGTCCGGCGCCATGGCCCTGTCGCAGGCCAATGAATCGGAACAGCAGAGCGCCGCGCTGGAACACCAGATTCACCAACTGCGTATGGTGCACGACTACGTGGTGAGCAACCAGGATGATTCGCAGCAGATTCCTTTCAATTCGGGCATCGGGAACGGGGTTATCGTACAAAAAATCGCGGAATACAACACGTTGCTCCTGCAGCGCAACAACCACCTGGCTTACACCTCTGCCCGAAACCCGCTCGTGGCCGATCTGAACAAACAACTTGCTGTGCTCCGCGCCTCGATTACCGAAGCGCTGAACGGAGAGATCGCGCTGCTCCAAAACCAGCAGCGAGCCTTGCAGGCAACGCGCAGGCAGGCCGTCAGTCGTGTAGCTACCGCCCCGCAACAGGAGAAGTACCTGCTCTCGGTGGAACGGCAGCAGAAAGTAAAGGAGGAACTCTACCTGTTCCTGCTCCAGAAGCGTGAGGAGAACGAGCTCTCGCAGGCATTCACTGCCTATAACACGCAGCTCATCGAGCCGGCTCACGGCAG
Organism: Bacteroidales bacterium; assembly: GCA_017428245.1. Classification (GTDB taxonomy): domain Bacteria; phylum Bacteroidota; class Bacteroidia; order Bacteroidales; family UBA932; genus Cacconaster. The sequence continues at coordinate 34,733 of JAFRRF010000001.1, read as the reverse complement.
CTGGAAGCCCGTAGAGCCGGTGGCCAAGACCATCTATTTGTACGCCCTGCTGCTGGGCTTGGCCATTCCGGCCGCCGTTCTGGCGCTGCGGGAAATGTTCAAGACCTCCGTGCAGGGTCGTGAAGACCTGAAACAGCTCACCGTCCCGTTTGCAGGAGAGATTCCGCTGGCCGGAGGAAAGAAGAAATGGTTCTGGCGAAAGCAAACCAAGACGACACAGGCTCCGGAGGTACTCGTTGCAGAGAAAAACCGCGACATCATGAACGAAGCCTTCCGCGTGGTCCGATCCAACCTGGAATTCCTGCTGGGCTTCGATGCCGCGCATAAGGTCGTGATGCTGACTTCGCTCACACCCGGCAGCGGCAAGACTTTCATTTCGGCCAATCTTTCGACGGCGGTCGGCCTCAAGGACAAGAAAGTGCTGGCCATCGATCTGGACTTGCGCAAAGGTTCGCTTTCCAGCTATGTGGGCAGTCCCTCCGACGGCATCTCGGGCTACCTGAGCGGCAAGAAGGACGATGTGCAAAGTATGATCGTTCCGCTTGGCAAAGTGGATGTCCTGCCGTGCGGCACGCTGCCGCCCAATCCTACGGAGCTGCTCTACACCCCTCGCTTTGCGCAGTTGATTGAAACGGTTCGCGAACAATACGATTATGTGTTCATCGACTGTCCGCCCGTGGAGATGGTAGCCGATTCCGCGATTATCAACCGGTATGTCGACTTGACCCTCTTCGTGATTCGCGCCAAGATGCTGGAGCGCTCCCTGCTGCCTGAAATCCAGCAGTGGTACGACGAGAAGCGCTATGCCAACCTGACCATTATTCTCAATGGCACCGACTTGGCCTCGGGTCACTATGGCTATCATAAATACGGCTATCACAAGTACGGTTACCAGAAATACGGCTACGCCAAATAAGCGATGACGGACGACTGGACTCTGGTCATCAAACCGAAGAAGCGGCTGCTGGACCTCGATCTGAAGAGTCTGTGGCGCTACCGCGACTTGTGGTATATGTATGTCCGGCGCGATATTGTCACGTTCTACAAGCAGACAATTCTGGGACCGCTCTGGTTCCTGATCCAGCCGGTGCTGACCACGATTATGTATATGTTCGTGTTCGGTGGCCTGGCGAAGATTTCAACTGACGGCGCTCCTCAGCCGCTGTTTTACCTGTCGGGCATTATGCTCTGGAACTATTTCAGCGATTCGTTCAACGCTTCGTCGAATGTGTTTACCAACAATGCTTCGGTATTCGGGAAGGTTTATTTCCCGCGGCTGGTGGTGCCGTTGGCCGGCTTGACCTCCAATCTGCTGAAGTTGCTGATCCAGCTGGTGCTGTTCATCCTGGTCTATATCGGCTACCGGATTGCGGGCGTGCAGTTGCCGATTCGCCCAGCGTTGCTGTTGTTCCCGTTCCTTGTGCTGTTGCTGGCTTTCCACGCTCTCTCCTGGGGCCTGATCATCTCTTCGGTCACCTCCAAGTATCGCGACCTGAAGTTCCTGGTCGCCTTCGGGCTTCAGCTCTTTATGTATGCCACGCCGATCATCTATCCGCTCAGCGCCGCGACGGGCCGCATCCGCACCGCTTTGGAACTCAATCCGCTGACGCCGATTTTCGAGGCATTCAAGTACGGATGCCTGGGCTGCGGCACCCTGTCGTGGGGCGGACTGCTCTATAGCACGGTGTTTATGCTGGTGATGCTGTTCATCTCGCTCATCGTGTTCAACCGCGTGGAGCGCAATTTTATGGATACGGTTTAGATGTACATTTTTTGTTATAACAAAAAAGATGCTTAATTTTGTATCAAAAATGTAACAAGATGAGATCACCTTTTGTATTCGGCAAGATTGCAGCGGGCAGTTGTTTTATGGACCGGGAACAAGAATGTGCCCAGATGGTCGATAATTTTTGTAATCTGACCAATACGGTTTTGATCTCACCGAGAAGGTGGGGAAAGAGCTCCCTGGTGAGACGGGCCAGCGAACGGGCTGCAGAACGGGACAAGCAATTGCGGATATGCCATCTGGATATCTTCAATGTGCGTTCAGAAGAGGAGTTTTATGAGAAACTTGCTGAGTGTGTGCTGACATCGACATCGTCCCGCTGGGAAGAGATGATGTCGGCCGCGCGTCGGTATTTGTCGTCCCTGATGCCGGTCTTGAGCGTCGGTGATCCTCAGAATTCCGTCTCTTTTTCTTTTACGAAAAAACCTGTCCGGAACAATGCCGATGAAGTGCTGGACCTGGCCGAACGGATTGCAGAAGAAAAGAAGCTGTCGCTGGTCGTTTGTATCGATGAGTTTCAGCAGATAGCCTGTTTTGATGATCCGGAAGCGTTTCAAGCGAAACTGCGTTCCCACTGGCAACTTCATCAACGGGTCGCTTATTGTCTGTATGGCAGCAGGCGGCATATGATGACGGAGATTTTCACCAACCCAGGGAAGCCTTTCTACAAGTTCGGCCAAAACATTTTTTTGGATAAGATAGCGCGTGTGCATTGGCCTCCCTTCATCATTTCGAAATTTCGGGAAACGGGGAAATCCATCTCGGAGGTGCAGTGCTTGAAGATTGCGGAACTGACGGAAGACAACCCTTACTATATTCAACAGCTCAGCGAGATGGTATGGAACCGCACGGCGCAGGTCTGTGAAGACGAAATGATTGCCGATGCCTTTCAGTCCCTTGTCGAGTCGCAGGCCGGCTTGAATCTGGCGTTGACCCAGACGTTGACCATTACGCAGCAGAACCTCCTGCACGCGATTGTCGATGGCGTCGTGCAATTGACTTCCGCCAGCGTCCTTGAAAAATATGGACTTAAAAACAGTCTTACGGTGCAAAGGGCAAAAAAGGTCCTGGTCCGGCTCGACATTCTGGATGATTTTGGCCGTGTCATTACGATGGAAGATCCTATTTATGCCTGGTGGCTCAGACATATCTATTTTGCCTGATGTCGGATATCGCCATTCAGTTTGAAAATGTCGGGAAACTCTACCACTTGGGTTCAGTGGGCACAGGTACGCTGTCGCACGACCTGAACCGCTGGTGGCAGACGAAGATCCTGCGCAAGGAAGACCCGTATCTGCGCATCGGCGAGACAAACGACCGGGCGCATCGCGGCAACTCCGATTTCGTGTGGGCCCTGCGCGACATCAACTTCGAAGTGAAGCAAGGCGAGGTTGTGGGAATCATCGGGAAGAACGGCGCTGGCAAGAGTACCTTGCTCAAACTCCTCTCGCGCGTCACTGCCCCGACAACAGGCGTTATCCGCGCAAAGGGCCGCATCGCCTCGCTGCTCGAAGTCGGCACCGGCTTCCACCAGGAAATGACCGGCCGCGAAAACATCTATATGAACGGCGCCATCATGGGCATGACCCGCGCCGAAATCTCGCGCAAACTCGACGCTATCGTCGATTTCGCCGGCGTCGAGCGCTACCTTGACACTCCGGTTAAGCGATACTCTTCTGGCATGACTGTGCGTTTGGGTTTCGCTGTTGCTGCCTTTTTGGAACCGGAGATTCTCGTGGTCGATGAGGTCTTGGCTGTGGGAGATGCAGAATTTCAGAAGAAGGCGATTGGGAAGATGCAGGATGTTTCGCGTGGGGAGGGCCGGACGGTGTTGTTTGTCAGTCATAATATGGCGGCGGTGAGGAGTTTGTGTCAGCGGGGGGTAGTGTTGGAGGATGGGGGGATGGCGTTTGATGGAGGGGTGAATGAGGCGGTGGATTATTATATCAATGGTTCTTCCCTGGCAGAAGACGGACTAATCATAGACAGCATTCAGAAAAAGAAGTCGTATCTCGACTTAAAAGAAATCCTCATCAACGGCACTCCAGCTAACCGCACCTCACTTAAACCGAGACAGGAATTCCTGGACATCGTAATTCGGGGAACTACCCAAGAAGCAATGAAGTGCGAAGTGAAGTTCATCATCAAGAAAATGGATGGAACGCCGATGGCGGCGCTTATCGAAGGGCAATATACGGGTAAACTTCTTGATCTTCCGACTGGAACTTTTGAGATTATTAAGCATGTCCGGCTTCCTAAGTACTTGGCAGACGGGGAGTACCTTGTTGATTTAATGCTTCACCAACCCTATATCCAAAATTTCTTTGTAGCAATTAATTGTCTTACGCTCAACATTAACGGGTTCTGTGATGCTTTTGCCCACCCGTTACGACTAAATGAAGAAGGTTTCATAGGCTTGTGTTCAGAATAATTCGTATGTCCTCATAACGATTCTGGGACGAGGTTTTTTCTTTGTCCGTTTTAAGCATGCAGAAAAGTTACAATCACCATTTAGTGAAAACCCGTTGGGATTATTACCGGCTTCATTACCTTACTATACCTCGTTTCTATGGAGCTGTCGTCGTCATGATTGATGGCGTTCAGCACCATGGAGGGTTAGCAGATCGTTTTAGGCACATTCTTTCAATATATAGTTATTGTAAAGAGCATCAGTTGAATTTCAAATTACACTACATTTATCCTTGCGATTTGTCCCTGTTTCTACTGCCAAATGAATATGACTGGTGCATAGATAATTCTCAGATTTCCTATTCTGTCATTGATTCACTTGATGTTAATATTTATCTTTCGAGTAGTATGCCGTCGCATCGATCCTATAACTGGCAATTATCCATAATGGATGAATGCCTTCCGAAAAAGCATTGGAAACAAATTCATGTTTATGGCAACTCTTGCTTTGCTGAAAAAGAATTCTTTAGTCTTTTCCGCGAACTTTTCAAACCATCTCCTCTTCTCTCATCAAAAGTTGCTGGGATAACAAAGTCCTGGGAAAAGAATTATGAGTCTGTCGTGCTCCGTTTCCAAAGCTTGCTGGGGGATTTGGCGGAGGGTAACCATCCCACTTTGGGGCTTAAGGAAAGGGATGCTTTGATAAATCGTTGCATCAATAAAATTCTCGAGTTGTATGAAGATGGCTATTTTTCCTCCAAGCACATTTTTGTAACCTCTGATAGCTCGTCTTTTATAGAAAGAATCAGCCGCTTCCCTTTTGTATATGTTGTCAAAGGAAAGAGAGATCACATGGATTTCACAAGAGATAAGGATGCGGACATCGATGTGCAGATTAAACCATTTGAGGATTTATTCTTGCTAAAACAGTCTTGCCGAATCACGCTTCTGCAGACTGGTTGTATGTATAACAGTGGCTTCCCCCGGTTTGCGGCGTCAGTCGGTAGAGTTCCATTTAACTATTTGCATTTTTAACACTTTGCCCAAGGTCTCTGTAATAATCCCTGTCTATAAGGTTGAGCAGTATATCGAGTGCAGCGTACGCTCTCTTATGGAGCAGACACTGGAGGATATGGAGTTCATCTTTATCAATGACGGTACCCCTGACAGATCAATAGACATACTGAAATCTGTTCTTGACAGATACCCCCATAGGAAACCGATGGTAAAGATAATTAATCACGAAAGGAATAAAGGCTATTATTGGGCCATTAGATCGGGGGTTGAACATTCGGTTGGGGAATATGTTGGATTCTGTGATCCAGATGACAGGTGTGAACTAGATATGTTTGAGAAAATGTATCTGACGGCGTGCGATCAAAATGCCGATATTGTAGTGAATAATTGCTTTATCGAACATAATGATTGTCAAAAAAAGACAAATTATCGCCGTTCTTCAACTCCGCAAGAATGTCTTAGGCGATTTCATCAGAAAGACCGAATGGCTGTTGCTTTTTGGCGACATTTGATTCGCAAGACAGCTCTGTCTTTGGATTTCTTTGATAGAGTGATACCGCCTGATCATGGAACGGATTTGTTTGTGATAATCCAGGTCTATTATTTCGCCCGAAGTATTGCCGCTACCCCTGATTGTTTGTATCACTATCGTATCAGGCCGAACTCTATCACAACCGCTCCAAATCGTTCAAAGGCGATGCTAGAAAGACAGACAAGCAACATCTCCATGATAGGCAATATCCTAGGTGCCGGAACAACAAAAACCTATCGCACGATGCTGAACTACCTTAGTTTTGGCAATAAACAGGATTATCGCGCTGTTTTCGATAACGATCGTGAGTGGTTCAATTTTAACCGGGAATCTCATCGAGACATTTGGAAGTTTACTAAGGTCGGTTTCATAGAACGAATGAAAACGGCATTTATTTTCCAAAATTACCACCTTTGGAGGTTGTATTATTCTTTGCGCAAGAAACAATGATCCCTAAGATAATACATTATTGCTGGTTCTCCGGAGAACCTTTTCCCTCTGAAGTTGAAACTTGCTTAGCGAGTTGGAAAGCTTTTCTTCCCGACTTCTCTTTCCGCCTATGGGATGTGGCTTCTCTCAATGTGTTGGATTCAGATTATGTGGAAGAGGCTCTCGCAAAAAGAAAATGGGCCTTCGCTGCCGATTATGTAAGGCTATACGCCTTATATCAATACGGAGGTGTTTACATGGATACGGACGTCCAACTGTTCCGGTCACTTACGCCGATGCTTCAAAACGCCGCGTTCATCGGTAAGGAATTCTCAATTCATTTCGAAGGTCGACTTTCCTCTCAATATCTGACATCGCATTGCTTCGGGGCAGAAAAGGGACATCCTTTCGTAAAGGATTGCTTAGACTACTTCGAAGGTCGACATTTTGTGCAATCTCAGAATGAACGTCTGCCTATGTCATTGAGATACTCTCCTGTATTACTACCATATGTTCAGTCAGAAATCGCCCGATTGTACGGGTATGATGAAAGGCCTTCCTCTCAAAAAGTCCAGTTGTGTAAAGATGGGCTCGTTATATACCCGAGCCACTATTTTGATGCTCTAACAGTCAGGGACGAAACCGTTTGTCGACACCTTGCTTTAGGATCATGGCGGGATCGAAAATCAGCAGAACCCGTTTACAATTTGCGCTATAAAATAGAATGGAGAATGGTTGCCCTGCTTGAACGGCTTCTTCGCCGTTATCATTATGTCCTCCGTAAGACGGACTGAATGAAAAAGGTCTTATTCGTAATCGATTCCTTAGATTGCGGAGGGGCTGAAAAAAGCCTCGTTTCGCTCCTTCCTTTGCTAGATTACTCTTCAATGGATGTGGATTTGATGATTGTGAAAAAAGGTGGTCTCTTTGAACAGATGATTCCGCCCCAAGTGTCTACCATTCCTGTTCCGAAGGTGACTTCCTGGCGATCCAGATGTTGTCATGGCTTTTTATTCTTGGAAACAAGAAAGCAACATTGTTTAGGAATAACTCGGCATGGGGCAGAAACTTACTGGCAGATAATGTCATCAGTTCACCCAGCACCTTCCAAGAGCTATGATGTCGCAATCGCTTATCAGCAGGGGTTCCCCACCTATTATGTCGCAGAGAAGGTGCGCGCAACAAAAAAGTGGGCATGGATTAATACAGACTTGACGAAGGCTGGTTATCGCCCAAATTTCAACCGTCCATTCTATGACCGGATGACCGGAGTCTGTACCGTTTCCGACGTCCTCCCTAACATGCTTTCCGATGCGGGATTTGTCTCTCCTAAAAGTATTCGGGTTATTAAAGACATCCTTAATGCGGGTCTAATTCAAAAAATGGCGGATATGCCACTGGAATCTTTCCCCCTCTCGGCACCGCTAAAGTTTTTGACTGTTGGACGTCTCGTTCCCCCAAAAGACTACCCTCTTGCCGTTGAGACAGCCAGTCTTTTGCAAGATAAAGGTTTGAATTTTGTTTGGACCTTTGTTGGAGAAGGGGCCGAACGCAAGAACATAGAAACCTTGATAAATCATAAGGGGCTGAAGAATCACATTGTCCTGGCCGGTTTGCAGTCAAATCCGTATCCTTTTTTTAAGGCATGTGATATCTATGTTCAAACATCTTCTTTTGAGGGCTTCGGCCTTACGCTTAGCGAAGCCAAAATACTTCACAAGCCCATTGTCACCACAAACTTTCCTTCAGCATATGATCAGATAATCGACGGAGAAAACGGCTTGATTGCCGAAATGACGCCGGAATCCGTCGCTGACAAGATCTTGAGCATCATTGAGAATCCAGCTTTGAAAAACCGGCTGATTGAGAATACGCGAAAAGAAGAAAACCGAACGGCAGAAATGGAAAGCGAAAAAGTAAACCAACTCTTGTTGGAAGATTAAGATGAAGATCTGCACTATCACCTGCAGTAATACGGATAACCATGGGGCCCGCTTGCAGACCTATGCGTTGGCCAAGTATCTTCAGGAGCAAGGAAACAATGTTTCCGTCATCGATTACCGCCCTCCCTATATGGATCCCTCATTTCGTGTTTTCTACTGGCCAGGGTTATCAATTAAGGAATGGGCAATATTCTTTCTTCGTTTTCCGCAACGGATTCGCTCCAAGAAAAGACATAAGAACTTTGTTGCTTTTTCAAATAAGCATATTTCTTTAACGGAAAGGGTTTATCATAGCATTCAAGATTTACGTGAAGAACCCCCTTGTGCTGATGTTTATATTGCAGGAAGTGATCAGATTTGGAATACGTTCTTCCCGAATGGGACAGATCCGGCTTTCTATCTGGATTTCGGGCCCAAAACGATTCGGCGCGAGAGTTATGCGGCCAGTTTTGCTACTACGGAGCTCCAATCAGGAACTGAGGATTTTGTTCGGACAAACCTCTCCCGATTTGACAAGGTATCCGTTAGAGAGGACTCTGGACTTACTATTCTAAAGCAACTAGGCATCACCGATGGGGTTAGAGAAGAAGACCCGGTTTTTTTGCTATCGGCCGAAAAATGGATGGAGCTTTATGATGGAACAGGAGATGGCGAGCGCTATCTGTTGGTCTATGACTTTTTCTCAGACTCGGCACTCAGACAGAAAGCCAAGCGTGTCGCAAAAAGTCGAAATCTGCAAATCTTTTCCATCAGTCCTTTTAAGCAACATTATGCCGACAAAAATTTCACGATAGCAGGTCCCGAATCGTTCCTCTCTTTAATCAAGAACGCTGATTGCGTTGTGACCAATTCCTTCCATGCCATCGCGTTTTGCGCCATTTTTCAACGGGAGTATGTGTATGTCCCTAGACCGGACGGCTTGAATGAAAGGATTGAAGACCTTATTAACCGGCTTCCCCAATGAAATCCCACCTTCTTTTTGCCATCCATTACCTCGAGCTCGGCGGTGCCGAGCGGAGTTTAATCGGACTGCTGGGGGCACTCGATTTCAGCCGTGTAGATGTAGACTTGTTCGTTTATAATCACCGAGGGGAGTTGATGAAAATGATTCCGCCACAAGTCCATATACTTCCTGAGATACCCGAATATGCTCAGATTGAACGCCCTTTGAAAGAAGTGCTGGGAGACGGTTATTGGCGGATTGTGCTGGCACGACTAAGGGCCAAGTGGCAGTTTGCTCGATACGCGAAGCGAGAACACCCTAAAGATGGAAGTGCCATCTTTTCATACGTGATGAAGAATCTCGTTTCTCTGCTTCCGCCCATTTTACCTCAAAAAGAATACGATCTGGCCGTCAGTTTCCTAACGCCACATAATATTGTGATGGAGAGAGTCCGGGCCAAGAAAAAAGCTGCTTGGATTCATACCGATTATTCCCAGATTGATGTTAATCAGGCCTTGGAACTCCCTGTTTGGACCGGTTACGATAAGATAGTTTCAATTTCTCCTGATGTGACGAGGGCTTTTCTTAAGGTGTTTCCTTTGTTGGAGCATAAGATTGTGGAGATTCCAAATGTATTGTCTCCGAAGTTGGTAAGAGAACGATCAGAGATTATATCTTCCGAGGAGATAGAGAAGGAAATGCCGCGTGAACAAGGAGTTGTCAATCTTCTCTCCGTTGGTCGTTTTTCGGCAGCTAAAAACTATGACAATGTGCCAGACATCTGTAGGAGAATCTTGAATGATGGGTTCTCTGTGCGATGGTACATTATCGGTTATGGTGGTGACGAGTCTTTGATTCGCCGAAAGATCCAGGAAGCTGGAATGGAAGACCATGTTATTCTACTCGGGAAAAAGGAGAATCCCTATCCATATATGAGAGCTTGTGACATTTATGTCCAGCCATCTCGCTATGAAGGCAATGCCGTTACTGTCCGCGAAGCGCAAATCCTGGGAAAGCCGGTGGTTATTACCAATTATCCTACGGCTCATAGTCAAGTTCGAGACAGGAAGGACGGAGTAATCGTTCCGCTGGACAATGAGGGTTGCGCCAAAGGAATTGCGGTGTTAGTCTCCGATCGGGAAAAACAATCTTATTTATCCGCTTTTTGTCTCGCTCACGATTATGGGAACGAGGCTAAGACTGAACAATTGTTTTCATTACTTTGATTCCCAAGTTCATTCATTATTGCTGGTTCGGGCGAAATCCGCTTCCGCCATTGGCCGAGAAGTGCATTGCAAGTTGGCGGAAGTATTTGCCGGACTACGAAATAAAGGAGTGGAATGAAGGCAACTTTGATGTCAACATACTGCCCTATACGGCTGACGCCTATGCTGCAGGGAAATATGCTTTTGTTAGCGATTATGCCCGTTTTTGGGTATTGTACAAATACGGTGGAGTGTATTTCGATACGGATGTCGAATTGATCCGGCCAATGGACGATGTGCTGGCAAGAGGTCCGCTTATGGGTCTTGAGATTGAGAATAATGATCGTATCGCTGTTGCGCCGGGCCTGGGACTTGCCGCAGAACCTGGAATGCCGCTTTATCAAGAGATACTTTCTCGCTACGAAACTATGTCTTTCTCACGGGAAGACGGAACACTTAATCCATATACAATGATTCCGATGGTAACGGAACTACTCGTTGCTGCTGGTCTTAAAGGCGATGGAACGATAGAGCATATCGCCGGAATCGATGTTTATCCTCCTGAATGGTTCAATCCTTTCGATGATTTGACGGGCAGATTGCGCAAAACGGAAAACACCCACTCAATTCATTGGTACGCCAAATCATGGATGAAGCCCGAAGCGGCCTGGAAGGTTTTTGTCAAGCGGCTCCTGCGGAGAATAATCAGGAAGAAGAGATGAATCCTTCTTACTATCAGGAATTCTTTACGGGAATAATGGCAGCTATTGCTATTATCGTCGGAGGAATTCGTATCTCTTCGCCGGACAATCGTCATCAACTCGAGGGCAGTTCTATTGTTTTACCGTTACTACTTTGTATCGCACTGACTTTTTGGATCGGTTTTCGTCCTGTCAGTAGCGCTTTTGGGGATATGGTCAATTATGCTCTGGAGTATTCCAAGATGGATGCCCGCCATATTTCGATGGATTGGAGTAGTGAGTGGATCTGGCAATGGTTGATGAATGGATGCAAAGCCGCGGGTTTCAGCATTCATACGTTTTTTACGATTGTGGCAGCTGGTTATGTCCTTTCTGCCTTTTGGGCGGTAAAACGTTTGATGCCTTCCGATCCGATGCTCGGGATGTTATTTGTCTTGACATCGTTGATGTTCTTTACATTTGCCACCAATGGGCTTCGGAATGGGCTGGCCTGTCATTTAGTTCTGTTGGCCTTCAGTTTCTTGATGGATGATAAGTGGATTCCCGGTGCTTTGTTCGCTTTGCTCGCAGTGGGAATCCATCGGAGTGCGATGCTCCCGATCATTGCAATTCTTGTGGGCATTTTCCTTTTAAAAGATGTGCGTTATGCCATCGCCTTCTGGGTTGCTTCAATCTTTCTGTCGTTGGTTTTTGGCGATGCGGCGACAAATTTCTTTGCTTCATTGGGGTTCGATGACAGGATGACGCAATATACACAGACTATTAAAGATTTTTCGGAGTTCTCGAAGGAGGGTTTCCGCTGGGATTTTTTGCTGTATAGCACTATGCCGGTTGTGATGGCGTGGTATGTATGTACTCGTAAGGGTATCACCGACAATTGGTATAATGCTTTATGTGTTACATACTGCCTATGCAACGCATTTTGGATTATGGTCATCCGTTCTGCGTTCAGCAACCGCTTTGCCTATCTTTCGTGGTTTATGTGCCCCATCATCATTGCCTATCCGCTTGTTAATCTTCCTGTCCGAGAGGACCAGGATCGGTTTGCCGGATGGGTGTTGATAGCTTATGCGGCTTTCTCTGTTTTTATGTGGTTCGTGTTTTGGTAAAAGAAATGAAGACTCTGACCGTTTTCACTCCGACTTATAATCGCGCCCATACGTTGCCGCGGCTTTATCAAAGTCTGTGCTCCCAGACTTCCGATGATTTTGAGTGGCTGGTCATTGATGATGGCTCTACCGATGGGACAAACGACCTTGTAGCTCAGTGGAAAGAAGAAAACATCATCCCCATTCGTTATATCTACAAAGAAAATGGCGGCCTCTATACAGGGTATAATGTTGCATATCTTACAATAGAGACGGAACTCAATGTTTGTATCGACAGCGACGATGCAATGCCGGCTGATGCAGTGGAGAAGATCATATTGATATGGGGAAGAAAGGGTTCAGACAAATATTGTGGCCTCTTGGGTTTGGACTATGATATGGAGACAGGGAAGCCAATAGGAGGCCTTTTTCCTCAAGGGATGGCCGAGTGTTTTTTTCCAGAACTTTACGCAAAGAGCATTCATCGTGGCGACTCCAAGCAGGTGATGCGCACTAATCTGATGCGAGAGGTTGCTCCGATGGAAGGCTTCCCGGGAGAGAAGAATTTCAATCCTGTGTATATGCTGCTGCAGGTAACGGATAAATACCCCTTACTTGTTGTCAACGAGTGTTTTTGTCTCGTGCAATACCAAATGGATGACAGTATGTCCCGCAATATATGGAGACAGTATCTAGACAGTCCTCGCAGTTTTGCCAAGATGCGCCGTCTGGAAATGTCCCTCAAACACACCACATTCTTTAGCCGTATTCGCTGTGCATTTCATTATGCAGTTGAATCAGGTATCGCCCTATGGAAGAAGAATTGATTTCGGTAATTGTTCCGGTATATAATGTTGAGGAGTATCTTCCCAAATGCTTGGATAGCATAGCCAACCAAACATACCGTAATTTGGAGATATTATTAGTGGACGACGGTTCAACGGATTCTTCTGGCCGGATTTGCGATGAGTATGCAGCCAAAGATTCTCGAGCCAAGGTTATACATCAGCCCAATAAAGGCCTTTGGGCGGCACGTAATACCGGTCAGGATGTCGCGCGAGGAAATTTCCTTTTTTTCTCAGATTCTGATGATTATTTCCATTTCGATATGATACGGCAGATGTATCGCGCTATTACCAGCAAAGACGGATACGATATGGCTATTGTCGGAAGAAAGAAAACAATTAGTCGTTTTGAGGATTGCTGTGGCCAGATAGAATGCCAATGGATTGAACGATCCTCAGAGGACTTATTTAAGAGATTATTGGCTCACTATGACTACCCCTATCCAAATATTTGGAATAAGTTATTTAGGGTGCAAAGCTTGGCGGGGGTCCGGGCAAGACCGTTTCCTATCGCCCAGGATTTGGATTATAATATACAATCATTTATTCATTGCAAGAGTTTTATTTGCACAGAGGGGATTTTTTATCACTGGTATTCTCACGATTCGCAGATTTCAAAGGAGGCGCAGTACTATAGTATTTGGCCAAAAATATATTATATGAATTATGTTGCTTTGCCTCCAGATAAAGAGCCGTATCGAGGTATTCTTCTTGATCAGCTGTTCAAAAAAATGACGACGTCGAAAGCTCGTAGTTTGAAGGGCGAAAACAAAAACGCCATATTCAAAGAATGTAAAGAATATTATAAGAACACCATTCATGATTATTTAAAAGAAAAGAGGATTCCTATCAGGATAAAAATGGCATCTCTTGCTGTTTTCCATTTTCCGTATTTGGGCTATTCCGTTTTAAGACTTATTGATAACCAAGCAAGTTCAAGGAGGGGGCGTCTCTTTTATAATTGTTTATGGAAAGTCATCAAATTCTGCCGAGAGTTTTGAAAACACTATCGTCGAGTTTTTTTATCTGATTATTTAGCGTACGAAGTGAATAATAGTTTAATTAGCATTATTGTTCCGGTTTATAATGTCAAAGATTATGTTGGCAGGTGTCTTGAGAGCATTGCAGCGCAGACATATTCTGATATTGAGGTAATCATTATCGATGACGGATCCACGGATGGGTCTGGGGCGATCTGCGATGAGTTTTGTCAGATAGATAACCGCTTTTGTGTTATCCATCAAAAGAATGCAGGGTTGGGTTTTGCTCGGAATACAGGTCTGGACAAGGCAAATGGGGAATACATCTTATTTGTGGATAGTGATGATTCTATTGTGCCGGAGACCCTGGAAACGGCGTATCGCGCCATATCTTCCGGCACTGTAGACTGGGTTGGATTCGGGTTTAAGCGGATTGATACACACGGGAACGTTCTATGCTCAGTAGAGGATGGGGTTCCCCATCATGCTCTTTTCGAAGTATTAACGCCTCGCTATTTGGCAAAGCGTATAATGGATAATAAAATGACGATAGACCGGGGGGATCCTTTTGAACCTGTTTGGAATAAACTGTATTCAAGGGAGATTATTGGAGATTTGCGATTTGAATTCGCCAAGATAGCGGAAGATGTATGCTTTAATTATAGAGTTTATCTGAGAACGAGAAAGGCAGTATTCATAAATAAAGATTTATATCAGTATTATTATAGGAAAACTAGTATTTCGTCTAGTATTACTAAAGAGGATGTTTTTTTGAATTTTGCTCACAGAATAACTCTTGAACAGTATACTGTTCCAAATAGTAAAGATCTTTTTCGTGTCGCTTATTTAAGGAAAATATATAGAGTTATGACGACACATCGGGCAGGTTTGTTGGGGACAGAGTATTATTCTTCTTTTATGGAGATATGCCTACCTTTTAGAAAGCGAACAGTATGGGAGTATGTTATGTCACGGTCCATTCCATTACTTGAAAAAGTGTTTTCACTTTCCTTATGGCTTTTTCCCCATATTGGTCGTTGCTTGCTTAACTAGATATGTAACAAGCAGCAATCAGATATATGATATATGAGAGTCGTTTATTGTCTGGACAGTATTAATTATGTCGGTGGCATCCAAAAGGTGACTGTTACGAAAGCCAATGCTTTGGCGCGAGAGCCGGGCAATGAGGTGTGGGTGATTGTGGCGGATAATTCCGGGAGGCGTGTGTTCGAGCTTTTACCTTGTGTACATTTCATTGACCTTGCTGTCAATTATTATGAAGACGATTGGATGTCCCGATGGAATGTGTTAAAATGTATCATAGTAAAACGAAGGTTACATAAGAGAAGATTGACTGGACAGTTGCGTCAAATCTGCCCAGATGTAGTGATTTCCGTGGGGCAATCTGAGAAGAACTTTCTGCCGCGTATTATAGGAGAGTGGGTTACAATACGGGAATTCCGCTATACACGGGATTATCGCAAGTTAATGGCCGACGGTTTTTTCTCCAATGTTGTTGCGAGATTCAGTGATCTTTATGAACGTTTGTTTTCTCTCCCAAAGTATAACAAGATAGTGGTGCAGACTTATGAGGATAAACAGGCTAAGTGGAACAATTCCAATCGGGTCTCTGTAATCCACAACCCTCTGGATGCCACATTGGCGTATCGCTCATTATTGTCTGATAATAAAGTCATTGCGATTGGAAGATTGACTTATCAGAAAAATTTTACATCGCTCATACGCGCTTATTCTATTGTGGCGAAACGTTTTCCGGATTGGATGTTGGATATTTACGGAGACGGGGCAGAAAAGCAACTCCTGGCAAAGTTGATCGCTGATCTGTCATTGAATCGTGTTGTCCGGCTCGATGGTCTAACGGCTGAAGCATTGAAACACTTGCTTCAGTCCTCTATTTTTGTGCTGTCGTCAAGGTTTGAAGGAATGCCAAACGTTATGTTGGAGGCCATGTCCTGTGGCCTCCCTGTTGTTTCCTATGCCTGTCCCTGCGGTCCCAAAGATATCATCACCGATGGTGTTGACGGTTTTCTAGTACCCGTAGGGGACGAGAAACTTTTGGCGGATAGAATATGCCGTTTGATTGAAGACAAGGATCTGCGTAAACGAATGGGGGCGGCTGCGTTAGAACGGTCGAAGGATTTCGCAATAGAAAAGATTATCCCGATGTGGATGGAGTTGTTTGCGGATTTAGTGCGACAGAAAAGGCAAGGATGAAACTTTCCTATTCCATCGCCATCCGGACTCTCGGGACTGCTGGAGAGAAATTCCGACAGGAACTTAAGTCTATCCGCCTGCAAACAGTACAACCTGAGCGAGTGGTAATATATATTGCCGAGGGGTATTCTAGGCCGGATTTTACGGTTGGAGACGAAGAGTATGTCTGGATAAGAAAGGGGATGATGGCTCAGCGAATACTTCCATACAGCGAAATCAAGAGTCCGTGTATCTTACTGCTGGATGATGATGTGCTGCTGGCACCGGATAGCGCGGAACGGATGCTGAAGGCCTTGTCTGAAAATGATGCGGATTGCGTTGGGGCGGATGTTTTTCAGAACCATAAGATGGGTTTCGGAAAGAAGGTGTTTGCCGCGATTACCAATATGGTGTTTCCGCATTGGAGTCGAAAATGGGCATTCAAGATTCATCGGAATGGTTCGTTTTCGTATCACAATTGTCCGTCAAAGTCTTTCTATTGGTCGCAGAGTTGCGGCGGACCTGCGATGATGTGGCGAAAAGATGCGTATGAACGTATTCATCTTGCAGATGAAAAATGGTTGGACTCGTTGGGCTTTGCTTATGGCGACGATGCGCTTGAAACCTACAAGTTGTATCAAAACGGCGGCCGGCTGGGTGTGCTTTTTGACTCCGGAATCCAGAACCTGGATGCCGGATCATCCAGCGCTGCATTCCGGAATAGCCCGGAACGAATCTATATTCGAACGAAAGCATCTTTTATGATTTGGTGGCGAAGCATTTATCGGAACGGAAAAGATACTGCGTGGTCGCGATTTCTAGCGGCTGTCGCATTTGGCTTCAAGACTATTTGGTTGATTCCTGCTATGTGCGTGTCCGGTAAGATCGGTTCTTATTTCCGGGGATTGCGTGATGGCTGTAAAGCCGTACACACGGCTGAATTCCAGGCTTTGCCTCCTTATATCTTATGAGGATTCTCCAAGTCATCACTTCCTTGCGGACCGGCGGCGCTGAGCGATTGGTCGTGGATTTGTCGAAGCAGATGAAATTGGCTGGCAATGAGGTTGAGATTCTCTTGTTTGACGGGACGGAGACCCCTTTGAAGGCAGAGGCTGGGGCGGCGAGCATTCCAGTCTG
This sequence comes from Bacteroidales bacterium, assembly GCA_017428245.1. Lineage (GTDB taxonomy): Bacteria > Bacteroidota > Bacteroidia > Bacteroidales > UBA932 > Cacconaster. Next base: position 17,504 of record JAFRRF010000001.1, on the reverse strand, counting down.
TGCTCTGTCGGAGGGATGGCAAGCGATGCGCAATCCGTTGTTGTTGTTTAAACTGATGCGAGTGTTGCGCAAGAATCGATATGACGTGGTCCATGCCCATAATACGTCCTGCCAGCTACTTTTGGCCGTGGCTTCTTGTTTCCAGCATCTCCGGCTCGTGACTACCGAGCATAATACCGATAATCGTCGGCGTCGGTGGCGTGGGTATCGGCCCGTGGATCGGTGGATGTATGGACGATATCGTCGTATAATTTGTGTGGGGGAAGAAACAAGGCAAGCTCTGGCAGCGTGGTTGGCTCATCCGGACTTGACAAACAGATTGACGGTGATTCCCAATGGAATTGACGTGTCCAAATACGCTGAGGCCATCCCATCGGAGGATATTACGTCTCAAGAAGGGCGCAAGATTCTGATGATTTCCGCCTTTCGTTCGCAAAAAGACCACCCGACCTTGATCCGTACCCTTACAAATCTTTCTGAAGAATATTGTTTGTTCCTCGCCGGCGGCTCCGAAACGAACGAAGACCGCAGATACCTGAATGACTGCAAGCAGCTTGTCTCGGAGATGGGGCTTGATAAGCGGGTAATCTTTCTTGGCATCCGCCCTGACGTGCCGCAGCTCCTGGCGGCCGCCGATGTTGTTGTGCTCTCTACGGCCTATGAGGGGATGTCGCTTTCGTTGTTGGAGGCGATGGCCGCAGGCCGGCCTCTTATCGCCAGCGACGTTCCTGGCGTCCACGACCTCGTATCCGGCGCTGGCCTGTTATTCCCTTTCGGTGATGACCGAAGGCTGGCGGAACTGATTCGGCAGGTGTGTGAAGATCCTTCTTTTGCGGCGGAGGTCGGCGCGAAGTGCCGGGTTCGAGCGGCAGCGTATGATGTTGCAGAGACCGCCAGGCGGTATTTGCAGGAATATGCGTGTTGATTTTTATGTATTTTTGGGACAAAATTAGGATTATGTCATTATTTAATCGGTTTTTTGTATTACTCGCAGTTGTCTGGTTGCTTCCGGCTCCGGACGCTTTGGCGGGTGTCAAGCCGGAGTGGGTGCAGAAAGGAGAAGAGGCGATGAACCGGAAGCGGACAAACGACAGCTATGTATTCAAGGCTTTCCATCAGGCGGATGCCGATTATAATCGTTTGATGGACGGGCGTTTCGATCCGTTGATTCACTATGTGGCTTCGAAGTATCGCGTGGAGCGGAGTTCTGTGCAGCTCGACTCGCTGGTGGCAGGTGCCGGTGTGCCGGTGACCTACCGGATTGCCTTCCGGGATGCGGAAGGAGAAGCCGTAGTGCTGGCCCAGCGGGTGGATTCCTATCTGACTTTCGAGGATTTCAATGACCAGGAGTTTCGTTGGGAACACGACCAGTTGTTCGCGGTTTCGGAGAAGAACCGCAACGTGGTGTTCGACTGTTACGGGATAGAATCGGCCAATAACGGGCTGGCTGCGCTGATGAGTGTGGTGCCTGGCGTCGGCCAGCTATATAAGGGCAACACGGCCAAAGGCTTGGTGATTCTCGGTTCCGAAGTCGCACTGGGCGCGGCGGCTGCTGTCTTCCAGTTGAAGGCGTATGGCTATCAGAAGCGTGCGGATGCCGGTGAGTTTCCTGCCGACAGTTGGCAGAGCAAGGCGGACGGCTACAAATTGGTCCGCAACATTTCGTTGGGCGCGATGGCGGGTATCTGGCTTTTCGGAATCTTCGATGCCGTTGTGGGCGACGGTGCCAGTCGCTTGAAAGTGGAACCTGCCACCGGAGAGAACGGCGTCGGCGTGGTGTACAAGTTTTAATTGTTGAGGTTGAAAAAGAAAATCATACGGACGGCCACGGTGCCTTTGTCGCTGGATTTGTTTTGCCGGGGTTTTCTTCGGGAATTGTCCGACAACTATGAAGTCATCGCACTTTCCTCGCCGCTGCCGGAGCTCGATCGGATTGCACGTCGAGAGGGTGTGCGTACCATCGCCGTTCCTATGGAGCGGAAGATGGCACCGCTGCGGGATCTGGTGTCGCTCTTCCGGCTGATTCGTGTATTCCGGCGTGAAAAACCCGACATGGTCCATTCCATTTCACCGAAGGCCGGTCTGCTCTCGATGCTTGCTGCCTGGCTGACGCGGGTGCCGGTCCGGGTACATATGTTCACGGGGCTTCTGTTCCCCTATGCGAAGGGTTGGCGGCGCAATGTGTTCTGGTTGACCGACAAACTGACGGCTGCGTGCGCGACGCACGTGATCCCGGAAGGGGCGGGTGTCCGGAACGACTTGCTCACCTCCGGTGTCACGAGAAAGCCGCTCAAGGTGCTCGGGAATGGTAATATGCGTGGTGTCGATATGGAGTTTTATACCCGGACGGCCGCTATTTTGCACAAGGCTTCTGAAATCCGTGCGTCGTACGGGATTTCCGGCAGTGCTTTCGCTTTCCTTTTCGTCGGCCGTTTCGACCGGGACAAGGGGCTTGTCGAACTGGTGCGGGCCTTCCGCCTGCTGGAACACTATGGCGCTGACGTTCATTTGCTTCTGGTGGGCGCCGAAGAACCGGACGGGAATCCTCTTTCGGATTCTGCGAAACAACTGATTGCCTCCTCTTCCCGCATTCACGTATCGGATGGCTGGCAGGCCGATGTGCGTCCGTGGTATGCTGCTGCTGATGCGCTCATCCATCCCAGCTATCGGGAAGGTTTTCCGAATGTGGTGATCGAAGCGGGGGCTATGGAGCTGGCTTCCATCGTAACAGATATCAACGGTTCCCGTGAGATTATCCGCGACGGGAAAAACGGTGTCATCGTTCCTGTCCACGACGAAGAAGCTCTGTATGAAGCGATGAAACGGTTCGTAACCAATCCTGCCCTGGTTCATTCGATGGCGTCCACTGCGCGGGAGCTGGTCTCCGACCGCTATGAGCAGTCGTATGTCCGGCAGTGTCTCAAAGATTTCTATAAAAGCGTATTGAAATGATCGCCGCATTGATTGCTCTTAAACGGAAATGTCCGGGACTCTGGAATCGGGTGGAAGACGTGAATGGGCTTCTGTTCCGGATCCGGTACCGTCGGCTTCCGGAAAAAGCGACTGAGATATTGAAGCGAAGGGAAGTTGCCGGTTATCGTTACTCTTTGCTGGAAGAAATGGATTTGCCGGAGCTGAATGCATTTTTGAACGCCCAGCCGGCCGAAAACCTGATATGGTTCCATCCGCATCTCTTCGATGCGAAGACGTTGCGCCGGCTTTGGCGCAATCCGGCATTTCTGATGATGCAGGTCACGGCGCCGGACGGCCGGATGGCCGGCTATTTCTTTTTGCGCGGGTTTTTCATCGGCCGTGCCTTTGCCGGGCTGATCGTGGACCGTGCGTACCAGAACCAAGGCATTGGTACGGCGATTTGGGCCAGTTGCGCCGAAATCTGTCACGCTGCAGGCCTGAAGATGCAGGCCACCATTGCTCCCGAAAACCAGCCCTCCATCAAATCGTGCCATCGCGCGACGGAGGTCCGGCAGATTGCAGATCTTGACGACGGCTATATGGCCGTTCAGTGTTACCCGAAAAAATAGATAAAAAATATGGCTATGAAAGGATTTCAAAGGAAATGGCGCCGGCTCGTCCTCGTCTTGGTCGGCGTGATGGCGGCGTTACCGATGCAGGCGCAGATCGATGACAAGTACAAGGACTATCGGGAAGTCTATCGCGACACGGTGACGATGGCACCGCAGGAGTATGTCTTTCTGCAGAAAGATACGCTGGTGGACCCGTACCGGGTGGTCACCAACCGCTTTGGGAAGAACTGGTTTGTTTTTGCTACGGGAGGCGTCCACACTTTCCGTGGAGACTACTCCAATCTCGGCCCCTTCAAGGGGACGATTTCGCCCGACTGGAGCGTGGGTGTCGGCAAGTGGTTTATGCCGTGGGTGGCCCTGAAGGCGGAATTCATCCAGTCCAACTCGCGGGGCTATACGGCCTATCAGACCGGTCACTATGGCTATCAAGACGTTTCCGGTGCCGACTACCGGCTGATGAAGACGCCGTGGTGGGATGTCAGCCTTTCGGCGATTCTGAACCTTTCGAGAATGTATTACGGCTACGAAGGAATCGGCAGCCGCCGGCTGATGAACCAGTGGATGCTCAGCGCCGGTGTCGGCGGAGTCCACCATATGGGATATAACCACGCTTACGGTTCGGACAACGAGTTGAGCGCCCATACGGAACTTCAGTACAGCCGTTTCTTTACACCCGACAAACGCTTTTCCCTCGACATCAAAGCCCGCGCCCTGGTTTACCAGACCAACTTCGATCTGGAATACGGCCAGGCCGATCACGCCGCCCACAAGATCGATGCGAACCTGGGTCTCCACGTGGGTTTCACCTTCTATCTCGGCAAGAAAGGCAGCAACGGCTGGAACCGCGTGATGACGACGGTCTATCGGGATTCCCGTACGGAGCGGGAGATCCAGGTGATGAAAGTCAAGGAGGAAGAAGCGATCATCGAGCGGGAAAAACCGGTCCGCAACGGTACGCTCACTTTCTTCGTGTTCTATCCGAACAACTACTCGGGCCGCAACGATGCGCCACAGATTTCGACCTCTGCCGTCAATGCAATCGACTATCTGGCCGGCGGCATCTTCACCCAGAAGCGATATGCCGACACCGAAAAGGCGGCCGCCCGAATTCTCGCCGGGCAGTCGCTCAATGGATTGGCTACGGTCGATCTGCCTACGGAAACAGCCGACCGCGATTTTGCCGTCGATTTCGTCCCCCGCGGCTATGAGATGCTGGAAGGGACTCCGATCTCGTTGAGCCTCGACTACGAGACGATGAACGAGTTCCGGGATAAGGCGGGCTACTACTATGCTCCGATCTTCGATAACCTGAATGTCTGGAAGTATCGTATTGACGACGCCACACTGGGCCAGCACCTGCTCAGCAGTGCAAACTATCAGGAGACCAATTCTTATGGTTTGAACGCCCACGCCGGCCTGGAGACGGTCACCCGCTTTATGGATATCGGCGAAGGCGATGAACTGGTGAGTTTTGCCGATGTTTACGCAGCGCTGCACGCCAACGAAGGCTATGTTTCGCAGTTTACCGACGAAGCCGCTGTCGCCCGTGTGCGGAAAATCCTCGACAAAGGCATCGTGATGCTCATCCAGGTTGAGGGTCTGGCTACAAGCCAGGACAACTATTCCGGCGCGGATGCCAGTCATGTGGGTACGGAGCGCAATGCAGCACTTGCCGAGAACCGCGCGAATACCGTGATCTCCTGGCTTACCGGGCATAAGGAGCTGCAGGACGTCAAGTCGCAGATTTATCTGATCAACAACCAGGACGGCATCCGGACGGTGAACGATCCGAGCACGCGCGGTCTGAACGCCAAGCTCAACCGCTGCGTGAAGGTGCGGATCCGCTATATGATTCAGGAAGACTGACGGGCGATGTGGCCCTTTTCCCGGAAAAAGTCCCTGCTTGCACGCGGTATCCTGCGCGGCTGGACGGATTGGCATAGCCATATCCTTCCGGGTGTGGACGACGGAATTCCTTCTCCCGAAGCCGCTTTGGAAGTGCTGCGCTGGTATGAGGAGCAAGGCATCCGGGAAGTATGGCTGACGCCCCACGTGATGGAGGATTTCCCCAATACACCGGCCGGGCTGCAAGCGCGGTTTGAAGACCTGCAGCGGCTGTGGACCGGCTCAGTCCGGCTGCATCTGGCTGCCGAGCATATGCTCGACGCCTTGTTCGAAGAGCGGCTGAAACGGGGCGAGTTGCTGCCGATCGGCGATGCAGGCGACAGACTGCTCATAGAGACCTCATACTACAATGCTCCAATGAATTTCATGGAGTTGCTGGAACAGGTCAGGGCACGTGGCTTTCACCCCCTGCTGGCTCATCCGGAGCGTTATTATTATATGGAGGAAACGGATTACCACCGCCTTCACGACTCCGGCGTGGAGTTTCAGCTCAACCTGCCTTCTTTATGCGGTATGTATGGCGAAGCGCCTGCCCGGAAAGCGCGCTTCCTTTTGAAAGCAGGATACTATACTTGTTCCGGTTCGGATCTGCATAGCCTGGGGGCGTTCCGCGCGTCGCTCGCTACGCCGGTTCGACCCATTCAATTCTGATCCCCCTTCTCTCCATCCCTCTGAACCAGGTCATCTGGCGTTTGGCGAACTGGTGGATGGCGGTCTGGAGTTTGATGACCATCTCGTCGTAGGGGAGGGCGCCGGTGAGGTAGAGGGTGACGTATTTGTACTCGAGGCCGTAATATAGGAGGTCTTCGGGTTTGAGTCCGCGGTCGAGCAGGCCGCGGACTTCGTTTATCAGGCCTTCGTCGAGGCGGGCGCGGAGACGCCGGTCGATGCGTGCGTTGCGCTCTTCGCGTGAGACGGCGATGCCGATGTATTTCGTCTTTTTGGGCAGGAATTCCGAGCGGACCACGGGGTGCGACTCTTCCCAGATGGCGATTTCCAGGGCGCGGATGAGGCGTTGCCGCGTGTCGTAGTCGGTGGTGTTGTGGGGCTTGCGGAGCTTCTCGTAGCGGGCAATGAGCTCTTCGGTGGGTTGCTGCTCCAGTTCGGCGCGCAGCGCCGGGTCGGGCGGCACGTCGGGGAGATGGTATCCGCAGGTGGCGGCCTCGATGTAGAGGCCGCTGCCGCCGCAGAGAATCGGGGTCTTTCCACGCTCTACGATGTCGCGGTACGCCCGCTCGAAGTCCTTCTGGTACTGGAAGATGTTGTATTTTTCTCCCGCGTCCACAATGTCGATCAGGTGGTAGGGGATTTCGCCATAGTCGGCCAGGTCCTTGCCCGTGCCGATGTCCATCCCGCGGTACACCTGCCGCGAGTCGCCGGATAGGATCTCTCCGTCGAGCTCCCGGGCCAGTTGGACCGCATAGCGTGTCTTTCCGGAGGCCGTGGGTCCGAGAATGCAGATCAGGTCGTAGCCTTCGGGAAGCATACGGCTAATCGTCGTCGTTGTCGGAGGGTTCGACAGGAAGCTGGATTTCCTTGAAACGTTTGGCGCGCCGCTGCCAGCGTTCGCGGGCGAACTGCTGCATGTCGGCGACCTCGTCGTTCTCGTCGATGATCTCCAGGCCGAGGATGGTCTCGATGATGTCTTCGAGCGTAAGGATACCCTGGAAGCAGCCGTACTCGTCGATGATCAGGCCGATCTGCTCTTTCTTGGCCAGGAGCGTGTCCCAGATGTCAGCCACGGACTGTTCTTCGTTGAAGAAGGTGACGTCGCGCTTGATCTCGCTCAGGCGCATGTCGAACTTGTCTTCGGCCAGGCATTCGAGCGCCTCGCTGCGGAGGATGTAACCCGTGATGTATTCGGGGCTTTCGCTATAGACGGGGATGCGGGAGTAGTGCTCGAAGTCCTTGTCCTTGTAGAAGTTGCGCAGGGTCATATTCTCCGAGGCAATCTGTGCGACCACCCGTGGCGTCATCACGTCGTAGGCCTTCACATTGTCGAGTTTGATGACATTCTGGATGATGCGGTTCTCGTCTTTGTCGATCACGCCCTCTTCTTCGCCCACATTGGCCATTGCCGACACTTCCTCGCGGCTCACCGAGGCTTCATCGTCGTCTTTCTGGAAGATGCGCGTAATCAGTTCGATGAGGATCACGATCGGGTACATCAGCACGATCAGGACACGCAGGACGCTCGTCGTGAAGCCCATCAGCTTGCGGTAGTACGATGTGCCGATGGTCTTCGGGATGATTTCGGCGAAGATCAGGATGAGCAGCGTGGTGATGGCCGACATCCACCCGAACAGTTCGGAGCCGCCGAGCAACTGGGCCTGCCGGCCCACGCCGGCTGCGCCGACGGTGTTGGCAATCGTGTTCAGGGCCAGGATTGCGGCCAGCGGCCGGGCGCTCTCGTCCTTGTATTGCATAAAACGCGTGGCGGGCTTGTAGCCCTCGTCTTCCCGCATCGTGATGTAGGAGATGGGTGTGGAGAGCAGCACTGACTCGAGGATCGAGCAGAGGAAGGAGATGCCCATCGCACCCAGCAGGAAGAGCAGTAGAAGCGTAATCGGCGACATTATCGGGTTTTTCTAGTCAAAGTTCCGTTATCGGAGATTCCCAGGCCGTACTGGCCGCGGAAATCGGCTTCCGAGAGGCTGCGCATATGCTGTGCGACCTTGTCGGAAGCATCCAGTTTCGGGCCGGTGCCCTGGGTCTGGATGAAGGAGTGGATGCGTCCCTCGACAAACTGGCCGTCGCGGGTGATGCGGGCCACAAGCACGGGCGCATAGCCGTTGACTCCGGACAGGTTCACGCCGAAAGTGGTGCAGAAGTTGCCGAGGCTGTATGCAATCAGATGGCCGTTGTAGCATTCCAGCGCGCGCGTCACGTGCGGGCCGTGGCCGAAGACGATATCCGCGCCCAAGTCGATGCAATGGTGGGCGAAGGTCCGCAGGTTGCCGCGGTTTTCGCCCAGATAGGTCTCGGGGCCGTTGGGCAGGTGGGAGAATTTCGATCCTTCCGCCCCGCCGTGGAAAGTAACTACGAGGATATCGCACTGCGGACGCAGTTCCGTGACGATCCGTGTCACGGACGCCGTGTCGGTGTGTTTCAGCGTATAGGAGTTGTGTCCGAACGAGCAGATGCCGTAGCGGACGCCGTCTTTTTCGACGACGGTGCTTTCGCAGTCGGGAAGGCCGCTGTAACGGATGCCTTCTCTCTCGAGCAGCGTGCGGGTACGTTCCAGACCGTAGGTGCCGAAATCGTTGGTGTGGTTGTTGGCCAGGTTGAGGTAGTCGAAGCCGGCGTCCTTGAGCAGGTGTACGTAGCTTTCAGGCATCCGGAAGGCGTAATTATTGGCTGCAGAAGTGTTCTTGGTGCAGATACCGCCCTCGCAGATTACTCCTTCCAGGTTGCCGGCTGCCAGATCGGCGTCGAGGAAGAGTTGCTTCACGTCGGCGAAGATATCGGCTCCGTCGTTCTGCGGCAGACGGACGCTGGGGTAGGTGGTGCCCATCATAATGTCGCCGCACATCGCGATGGTGAGTAGGGAGTCGGCGTCGGATGCGGGCTGCGGTTGCGCGGGGCACTGCAAGGGTGCCTGCGCCTGCGCCACCACGCAGGAGAGCGCCAAAATGATTGTCAGCAGGATGCGTCTCATTTCTTGCTCTTCTTGTGTTGCTGCTGCTGTTGTTGCGCCAGACGCTGTTCCTTGGAAAGCGGGCGGTAGTTCGTCTTCTCGGGTTCGATCCTCCGGGCCGGAATCTTTTTGGTATAGGCATACACCAGCAGGGCGATGCCCGCAAGGATAAACGGGATGCTGAGCGACTGACCCATGTTGATGGTCATATTCTCTTCGAAGCCCACTTGCGGCTCCTTGATGAACTCGATCAGGAAACGCATGCCGAAGCAGACGAGGAAAAACATTCCGAAGAACCAGCCGCGGTAGAGCTTGTCGAGTTTCTTCTGGTACATCAGGGCCAGGAAGATGCCGAGGATCAGATAGGAGAGCGCCTCGTAGATCTGCGTAGGATGCTTGGGCAGGGTCTCGCCGCGACGGACAAAGATAAAGCCCCAGGGCAGGTCGGTTACGTCGCCGTAGATCTCGGAGTTGAACAGGTTGCCCAGGCGAATGAAGCAGCCGGCGAAGGCTACTGCGATTACCAGGCGGTCAAAGAGCCAGAGTATGTCGAAGCCGTTTTTCTTTCCGTAGCGGTGGACATACCACCATACGGCCAGCATTACGCCGATGGCGCCGCCGTGTGAGGCCAGGCCACCCCGCCAGGGCATGAAAATTTCGACCCAGTGTGCCTTCGTCAGGTAGTAGGAGGGTTCATAGAACAGGCAGTGGCCGAGCCGGGCGCCCACGATGGTGCCGATGAGCAGCGCGTAAAGCAGAGGTTCCAGCAGTTTGGTGTCCACGCCCTCGCGTTTGTAAAACTTGATGAAGAACCAGTAGCCCAGCGGGAAACCTGCCACGAACAGCAGCGAGTACCAGCGCAGGGTGAGCGGCCCGATCTTGAAGATGATCGGGTCGACGTTCCAGGTGACGGATAAGAAATCTATCATACAGATATGATTATGCTTGATGACTGTTACCGTTTCAAGACTACGGGCCATTTGGGCCCTATCCCTCCCATCGCAAGCGATGGGCCCCTCCCACTCACGACTGCGTGGGCGCAGACGGTCTTGAAACGGTAACAGGTCATCATAGAATTATCTTATTAATCGTGAAAAGACGCTTAAAGGAAGGGCGCGGCCGGCGCGGTCGCGGAGGACGAGTTCGCCGTAGTCGAGTTGCGCAGATTTCGTGCCGAAGGCGTTGCGTACCAGCGTGTCGGCCAGCACGGCCGAGTAGCCGTTGGAGTAGAGGTTCAGGACGAGGAAACTGTTCTCGGGCGCTAGGATCGCAGCGCAGGCCTGCAGCAGTTCGTAGAGGCATTCGTCGAGCTTCCACCGTTCGCCGTCGGGGCCGTGGCCGTAGGCCGGCGGGTCCAGGATGATGCCCTGGTACGTGTTGCCCCGGCGGGCCTCCCGCCTGGCGAACTTCAGCGCGTCTTCGATGATCCACCGGATGCCGTCCAAACCGCTGAGCTCCATATTGCCCCGCGCCCAGGTGACCACCTGTCGCACGGCATCGAGGTGCGTGACCTCGGCGCCGGCCTTGCGGGCGGCCAGCGACGCCGCGCCGGTGTAGGCGAACAGATTGAGCACCTTCGGCGCTGCCGCCGGCTGCGCTGCCCGGGCTGAACCGGCGATTTCCCGGACTGTCCGGTAGATGAAATCCCAGTTCGGCGCCTGCTCCGGGAATACGCCCACGTGCTTGAAAGCCGTCAGGCCGAGCCGCAGGTTGAAGCCCACGGCGGGGTAGGCGATCGTCCACTGCTCCTGCATCTTATGGAGCATAGTCCACGTGCCGCTGTCTTCCTTCCCGGCTTTACCGAATCCGGCACCCGGCTTGAACTCCGTATGGGCCAGCCGCCGCCATTCCGCATCGGAAAGCGCCTTCGGCCACAAAGCCTTCGGCTCCGGCCGGATGGTCACATACGGCCCCCATCGCTCGAGCTTCGAGAAGTCGCCCGAATCAATCAGCTCATAGTCTTTCCACGCCGCAGATGGTTGTTCGATCGTCATATCCTACAAAGATAGACAAATTTCAACGAATTCCCCTAAAGCCGCTCGAGTTTATAACCCAGCAGAAAAAGCTCGATGGAAGCGCCGATGCGGTAGAGGACCTGGATGGTGCGGGCGAAGACGTAGTAGGCGCGGGGGCTCTGCGGCTCGATGTGCTCGTGACGGATCATTGTGAGGGCTTCGACGGCACAGTTCGAGAGGATGTCGGCGATGCGGCGGGCGGGCTCGCTGTCGAGTTCGTAGCCGAGCACGCGCTGCACGATCTGCTCGTCCATATCGTCGAAGCCGCGGGGGCCTTGCAGGTCGGTGTAGCGGACCTGCTGGTAGGCCTGCCAGTCGGAGTCCCAAAGCCGGGCAATCGCCATCCCCAGATAACCCGCCCAGGCCACGGATGCTTCCGGATACTGCCTGTATTCCCGGATGGCTTCCGCGAGATAGGGCTCGGCCAGCGCCTCAGTGAATTTGCATTCGATGTCGTCGTTCTCCAGCAGCACGCCGCCCATCATCTCGTAGGCGGTACAGAGGCTCACCAGCGAATCCTGGAGCCGGCGCTCGTATTGGGAAAGATACTCCTGTTCTTCCATTGTCAGCTATGCACGCATCAGCGGCTGTACACGACCCCGTGGACGGGTTCCCCAAAATTGGCCCAGACCGGAATCTCGCGGTACAGGTGCAGTGCACCGGTGGCGGCGTCGCGCTTGAACAGTTGGATGCAGCGTCCGTTCTTGCAGAAGATGACCAGGAACTCGCCCGGAGGCAGGCCTTCGGAAAGGAAGAAGAAGTCCCGCACGTGGGCGGCGGTATGCTGGTAGCCGATGCGCCGTAGCGAGCCGTCGGACTGCACTTCGGCGATGGCCAGGCCGTCGTCGCCGTTGCGGAGCGAGGCATAGACGTGGCGGCCGTCGGGACTTAACTGGATGTCACCGCCCGCCTGGGTCGCGAACATCGGGTCACCCACGGGCAACCGCTGTACCAGGACCGGGCGGTCGCCCGCTGCCGTATAGTCGGGCATGGCGTAGACGAGGATTTCGTTGCTCAGCTCCGTGATGACGTAGAAATGGGAGCCGTCCTGGTTGAAGACCAGGTGGCGCGGGCCGCTGCCGGCGGGGGCGGGGATGTCGAACAGACGCTCGAGCCGCAGCGCACGGTCGAGGCGTCCGTCGCAGAGCGGACGAACCGTGCCGTCGAACAGACGCAGGACGTGGATGCAGTCGGCGCCCAGGTCGACGGCCAGCAGCAGGTTCCCGAACGGGACCAATTGGTGGATGTGCGGGCTTTCCTGCCGGCCGGCGACCGGGCCGTGGCCTTCAAAATGCACGACCTGCGTGGCCGGTTCGATGCTGCCCGAGCGGACCGGAAACAGGGTCACGGTCCCGCCGGAATAGTCGGCCGTCAGCAGCGCGCCGTTGTCGGGATCGCCGCACTGGTTGAAATAGCCCGGAATGTAGACCAGATGGCAGGGATCGGGCGAGGTGCCGCGAATCTCCGAGATCCGTTCGATGCGGCCTTTCGGCAGCGGCTTGAGGCGGTCGTAGGGGTGTACCCGGAAGGAGTAGACGCCGGAGTCGTCGCCGCTTTCCAATGTGGCAAAAAGATACCTCTTATCGGGCGAAAGTGCCAGATAAGAGGTATTCTCCGCTTCAAACGCGCTGGTGCCCAGGACATCGAACGTGGCGACGCCCAGTTCGAGCAGCAGCAGCCGTCTGCCGTAGGTCCCGACAATCAGTTCCATACGGAGGCGTCAGGCTTCTCGGATAGCAGCGATGCCGGGGAGGTCTTTGCCTTCGATGGCCTCGAGCATAGCGCCGCCGCCGGTGGAGACGTAGCTTACCTTGTCGGCGTAGCCCATCTGGTTGACGGCCGCCACGGAGTCGCCGCCGCCCACGAGGGTGTAAGCGCCTTTTGCGGTCGCTTCAGCAAGGGCTTCGGCGATCTTGAGCGTACCTTTCGCGAAGTTCGGCATCTCGAACACGCCCACAGGGCCGTTCCAAAGGATAGTCTTGGATTCGAGGATGATCTTCGTCCAGTTCTCGATCGACTTTTCGCCGGCATCCATACCCATCCAACCGTCAGGAATTTCGTGCGAGGGCACGACCTGTACGTTGGCTTCGTTGCTGAACTCGTCGGCCACGCGGGTCTGGACCGAGAGGGAGAGGTTCACGCCGAGTTCCTTGGCCCGGGCCATGATTTCCTGCGCGTCGGGGATCAGATCGTCTTCGTGGAGCGAGTCGCCGATGGAGCCGCCTTCGGCTTTGATGAAGGTGTAGCCCATGCCGCCGCCGACAATCAGGTTGTCGACCTTGGTCACCAGGTTCTTGAGCACCTCGAGCTTCGAGGAGACCTTCGAACCGCCGATGATGGCCGTGAACGGATGCTTGGCGTTCTTGAGCACGTTGTCGATGGCGCGGATCTCGCCTTCCATCAAGTAGCCGAACATTTTGTCCTCAGGGAAATACTTCGCGATGAGGGCCGTGGACGCGTGGGCACGGTGTGCCGTGCCGAAAGCGTCGTTGATGTAGCAGTCGGCGTAGGAGGCCAGCTTCTTCGTAAAAGCCTTCTGGCTTTCCTTGACGGCCGCCTTCGCGGCTTTCTTTTCTTCGTCGGTGGCGTCTTCCGCCAATCCGCGGGGTTTGCCTTCCTCTTCCGCGTAGAAGCGCAGGTTTTCGAGCACGAGCACTTCGCCCGGCTTGAGGGCGGCAGCCTGCTCATCGGCCTTCTGGCAGTCCGGAGCAAACTGCACCGGCACGCCGAGGCACTCCTCGACGCGGCCCAGGATATGTTTCAGCGAGAATTTCTCTGCCGGGCCCTTCGGCCGGCCGAGGTGCGACATAATGATCAGTGAGCCGCCGCCGGCGAGCACTTTCTTGAGGGTCGGGATGGCTGCCCGGATGCGGGTGTCGTCGGTAATCTCGAACTTTTCGTTGAGGGGAACGTTGAAGTCGACGCGGACAATCGCTTTCTTGCCCGTAAAGTCGTAGGAATCAATCTGTTTCATATGCTGTTAAATTGTCTTTCTGTCCCTGATGGAACACAAAGATAGCAATTTATTTCTTTTTCCGTCCCGCCCGCACCAGGGCTTCGTCGATCAGCCACTGCAGTTGCCCGTTGGTGCTGCGGAACTCGTCGGCAGCCCAGCGTTCCAACGCCTCGAAAGTCTTGGCGTCGATCCGCAGTACGAAACTCTTGGTGCCTTCCTTGGTCATCGCGCGCGTAAATTAATTATATAAGGTACCCGCGTTGACGATCGGCTGCGCGTTGTCTTCCGAGCAGAGGACGACCAGCAGGTTGCTCACCATCGCGGCCTTGCGTTCTTCATCGAGTTCCACCACGCCTTCTTCCTTGAGGTGGTCGAGGGCCAGTTTGACCATCGACACGGCACCTTCCACGATCTTTTCGCGGGCGGCGATGATGGCGTCGGCCTGCTGGCGGCGGAGCATCACGGCGGCGATTTCCGGAGCGTAGGCCAGGTAGTTAATGCGGGCCTCGATGGCTTCGATACCGGCGATGGAGAGACGCTCGTTGAGGGTGTCTGTCAGTTCGTCGTTGATTTCATCGGCACCGGAGCGGAGCGTCACATCGTTCTCGTTGGGGTTGCTGTTCTCGTCGTAGTTGTAGCGGCCGGCCACCTGGCGCAGCGCCGCGTCGGCCTGCACTTTGACGAAACTCTCGAAGGCTTTCATCGTGGAGCTCAGGCTGCCCTGATTGCTCATTGTCTGCGAGTCGATCTCGAAGAGGCTCTTGTACACGTCTTTGACGCGCCAGACCAGCACCAGGCCGATGAGGATGGGGTTACCGCTCTTGTCGTTGACTTTGATCGCCTCGGCGTCGAAGTTCCGTGCACGCAGCGAAACCCGTTTCTTGGAGAGCAGGGGATTGATATACCAGAAGCCGTTCTCCCGCAGCGTGCCGCGGTATTTGCCGAAGAACACCAGTGCCCGGGCTTCGTTGGGTTCGAGTTTCACCATACCGATGGCCAGTAAGATGATCAGCAGGAAAGAGATAGGGATCGTCAGGCCGAAAATCCGTTCGGGGTTGGCCGAAGCCGCTGCCGAACGCAAGATGAAAATATCAGCCACAATAACGGCAAGAATCAGGAACAGGGCAATGAAGCCGCTGATTTTAAAGCCTTTAAATTCGAATTCCTTGGTTTCCATAATTGAAATGATATTAATTTGATATCACAAAGATATATCTATTCTTGAAGAAAAGCAAATTTTTCGGCAGATTATTGATAATTACCTTCATTTTTTTGAAAAGCAGTTAATCTCATATCCGAGTTTTTATTTGAGGGTCGTGCAGCAGTATATTTGTCGAGGTGATAAGCTAAAAATAATAGAAAAATAGTTATTTTTGTAACCAGGTTCTTTACAGTGTATGACGAAGAAAGTGAAGGAGGTGATCATCATAAGTTCTACAAGAGGGTGGCTAAGAGACCTATAATAATAGCCGGAAAAGCTAATGATGACCTTGCAGAGGGAACACTGCAATCGATATTTCGTGAAGCCGGGCTTAAATGATCTGCGATGAGACATAAAGGGTTGTAATAAATAATACGAGTATGTTGAAGGCTACGATTGAATGCATTAATCATAATTATTCTGCCTATATTGATGGTATAGACGGTGTTGTGGCAACCGGTTCCTCGCTTGGAGAAATCAAGCAAAACATGATTGCGGCGTTGGATGCCTATATCGAAACTTGCAAAGAATTGGGATGTGATTTACCCAAAGGACTGGAGGGAGATATCGACATCACATTCACGATGGATGTGAAGAGCTTGCTTTCTTTATATAATGGTATCTTCTCTAAGTCGGGATTGGAACGCTTGACGGGGATTAATCAAAAACAGCTTTGGCACTATGCCAAAGGCAAATCTGTTCCGAGAAAGGCGCAAATCCTGAAAATTGAGAAAGCACTTCATCGTCTAGGGGAAGAGTTGCTGTCGGTTCACCTATAATGCTGTCAGTCCCGAACATTTTCACTACCTTTGCAGTCCCTATGGCAAAGAAAGACAAGAAGAGCACCGTTGAGATCCGCAATAAGAAGGCGGGGTTCGAGTATGAATTTCTCGAACATTTCACCGCCGGCATCGTGCTGAATGGGACGGAAATCAAGTCGATCCGGGCGGGGAAGGCCTCGCTGGTCGACAGCTGGTGCTATTTCGTGAATGGCGAGCTCTATGTCAAGAATATGAACGTGGCCGAATACTGGTGGGGCTCCGCCTTCAGCCGCCAGGATCCCAAGCGCGACCGAAAACTCCTGCTCAACAAGAAGGAACTCCGCAAACTCGCGCGCGCCGTCAAGGAAAAAGGCCTCACGATCGTCGCCACCCGCCTTTTCATCGCTGAAAACGGCTATGCCAAACTCAACATCGCCCTGGCCCGCGGCAAGCGGGAGTTCGACAAGCGGGAGACCATCAAGGAAAAGGATCTCCGCCGCCACGACGAGCGGGAATAGATTTTCCCAAAATAGTTGGAAAACGGTTAATCTTTCCTCCGAGTTTTTATTTGAGGGTCGTCCGGACGTATATTTGCTGGACGAACCAATAAAGATCTGTGTGATGGAAAGAAAAGATTATTCTGCGAGAAAGAGGCCGATCAATCCTTTTGTCGATTGGGGATTCAAGTATTTGTTCGGCCGCGAGGAGACGAAAGATCTCTTGAAGGGATTCCTGAATTTGCTTTTGAATCCGGAAGTCCCGATACGGGAGATCCGCTATTTGAACCCGGAAGTCGTTCCCGACCGTCCGGACATGAAACGATGCCTGCTGGATGTCCTCTGCGAAGACGAAAATGGTGACCAGTATCTGGTGGAGATGCAGAAGGCTTCCCGCCGAGATATGGCCAACCGCCTTGTCTATTATGCCTGTCGTCTGATCGACCGGATGGGAAGGCATTCGAACGAATGGGACTACGCGATGATCAAGCGGGTGTACGCCATCTGTCTGATGGATTTTACCTATGAGAAAGAACCTCATCTTCGCAGCGACATCCTGCTGTGCAACAGCCGGAACGGCCGTGTATACTCAGACTTGCTGAACATCATCACGCTCCAGATACCCTGTATCCGCGCAAAAACGCTGGCGGAATGTCGGGAATCTTACGAAAAATTGCTATTTTTACTCCGTTCAATGAGTGAAAATATGAAAA
Organism: Bacteroidales bacterium; assembly: GCA_017428245.1. Taxonomy (GTDB): domain Bacteria; phylum Bacteroidota; class Bacteroidia; order Bacteroidales; family UBA932; genus Cacconaster. The sequence continues at coordinate 274 of JAFRRF010000001.1, read as the reverse complement.
CGACCGAAGAGCGGCTCGCCGAAATCGACGCGCTGAAGCACATTCCCGAAGAAACGAAAGCGATGTTCCGTCGTGTCGTCACGACGGTGGAAGACGATCTGACCGAGGACCAGTGGCGTGATTACGAAATCGATTTGGACAAGTATCAGAGTATGATGATTGAAATCGAGACAGGAAAAGCCGAAGGCTGGGAAAAAGGGCACGAAGAGGGGCACGCCATAGGGCTCGCCGAAGGACGGGCCGAAGGACGGGCCGAAGGACGGGCCGAAGGACG
>JAFRRF010000009.1 GCA_017428245.1 Bacteroidales bacterium | reverse complement strand
TGTTGTCGCGATAGAAACGGTTCAGGTCCAGGTCGAACACTTTATTTCCGGCTTTGTCGATGAACCAGGCCGTATTGTCATACCAATTGGATACCTTGGCCATCCCTTCGTGGAAATCACTGCCGGAGTCGTTCTCCGCCAGCAGAATCACCATTTTCCCGGTGTGGTCGATGTATCCGGGCTGTGAACCCGTGACATCATCGCCATCCATAAAAACCTGCTTAACGGCGGCAAGCCCTTCCGTAAAACCGTCTCCCGTGTGGAAATAGCCCGGAAAAGCCAGTTGGCCCGTCTTGTCGATAAAACTGAACAGTTCCCGCTCCGGAATCGTCATCACGGGGCAAACGCCTTCGTGAAAATCGGCGGGAACGTGATCGATCGCCCATTCGTACTGGCAGGGAATTACCACCTCCCCCCGCTCATCGATAAAACCGATCATTCCATCTTCTTCCGAGATCCAGCACAAGCCTTCGCTGAAATCGCCATGGTATTCATGCTTCTGAAGCAAAGCCTCCAGCTCCGCCGACTCAGCCTCCTCCGGCTCTTCAACCGGATCCACAAACCGCCCCATCCTGTCAACATACAGCCACTCCCCGTCCTTCTTCAAAGCCGCCACGCCGTTTTTGAAATTCTCCAGAGACGTGCAACCTTCCAAGGCCTCGGCCAAAGCCTTTAGGTCATACACAGGTTCAGCAGCAGCAGCCGTCTCATCCGTGCCGGCAGCCTCGACAGCCGTGCTGTCCGTCCCCGCCTCCGTCTTCCCGCCTTTGCAGGCAGTCAGCATCGAAAAAGAAACGATAACTAAAAGAATAATAAGATTATACTTCATAGTAATTCAAGTTTTGATTCAGATTATAAGGACGCCCGCAATTCCGCTTTCGCCGCCTGACGCGCAGCGTGTTTGATGTAGCGGCGCAGGCGACGCAGGCGGGAGCTTTTGTCATAGGCATTGCCGAAGCGGTTGCGGTCGGCGGCGATATGGATCTTATCGGGCGACAGCTTGCGCAACCCTTTGGCATGCGTTCCGCCGGGGTGACGGGAGACGGCAGCTTTTGCGGCGCTGATCCCCATCTCCCGCACCCGTTTCTCATACTCGCGCTTGTTGTGGAAGGACTTTCCCATCATCAGCGAGGAAGAAATGCGCTGGCAGCCTGGATGAAACGGCAGAACAGCGGATGGGGCTGCTCGGGCGTGCTGCGGTACTCGGGATGGAACTGGACGCCGATGTAGAAGGGATGCGTCGGCAGTTCCACGACCTCAGCCAGGCCGGTCTCGGGATTTCTCCCGGAAATCACCATGCCGGCCGATTCGAACTCCGCCGTATAGGCTTCATTGAACTCGTAGCGATGGCGATGTCGCTCGCGGATCAGGTCGGCGCCATAGATATCCCGGGCCAGCGAACCTTCTTTCAGCCGGCAGTCATAGGCGCCCAAGCGCATGGTTCCGCCCTTGACGGTCGTGCTCTTCTGGTCTTCCATCAAATCGATGATCGGGTATGACGTACCCGGATTCGCTTCGGTGGAAGCGGCATCGGGATGCCCCAGGACATTGCGGGCAAACTCGACGACACACATCTGCATACCCAGACACACGCCCAGGAACGGAATCCCGTTTTCCCGGACATACCGGATGGCGTGGACCTTTCCTTCCAAGCCGCGTTCGCCGAAACCGGGCGCCACGAAGACGCCGGCCATCCCTTTCAGTTTCGACGCAACATTCTCCGCCGTCACCTCATCGCTCAGCACCCGGTGGACCTGCACCTTGCACCCATTGGCCACGCCGGCGTGCACAAAGGCCTCCTCGATGGATTTGTAAGCATCCTGCAGAGCGACATACTTGCCGACCAGCGCGATGTCCACGGTCTTCGAGGGGTTCCGGAGCTTATCCACAAACGCGCGCAGCGCGCTGAGGTCGGGCTCCGGGAGGCCCTTGAGGCCCAGCTTATTGACCACCAGTTCGTCCAGATGCTCTTCGTGCATGTTGAACGGGACCTGATAAATGCTCCACGCATCGATCGACTGGATGACGTGCCCCGGCTTCACATTGCAGAACAGCGCGACTTTCCGGCGGATTTCCGCGGAGAGTTCCTTCTCGGTGCGGCAGACGATGATGTCGGGATGCACGCCCTGCGCCTGCAGCTCCTGCACGGAGTGCTGCGTGGGTTTCGTCTTGAGTTCCTGCGCGGCTTTCAGGTACGGGACCAGCGTCAGGTGGACGCTCAGGAAATCTTCTTCCGGCATTTCCCACTGAAGCTGACGCATGGCTTCCACGAAGGGCTGGCTTTCCATATCGCCGACCGTCCCGCCCACTTCGGTGATGATGACATCGTACAACCCGGTCTTGCCCAGGAGAAGCATCCGGCGCTTGATCTCATCGGTAATATGGGGAACGATCTGGACGGTCTTGCCCAGATAGGCCCCTTCCCGCTCCTTGGTGATGACCGTGTGGTAGATCTTGCCGGTCGTCACGTTGTTGGCCTTGGAAGTATGAATACCCAGAAACCGCTCGTAATGGCCCAGGTCGAGATCGGTCTCCGCGCCATCTTCCGTCACATAGCACTCGCCGTGCTCATAGGGGTTTAGGGTGCCGGGATCGATGTTGATGTAAGGATCGAACTTCTGGATGGTCACCCGAAGTCCCCGAGACAGGAGCAGTTTGGCGAGCGAGGCGGCGATGATGCCTTTTCCGAGGGAAGAGGCCACGCCGCCTGTGACGAAGATGTACTTGGTGTTCATCGCGGGCTACTCG
>JAFRRF010000008.1 GCA_017428245.1 Bacteroidales bacterium | reverse complement strand
GCCTTCCCGGCCGGCGAATGCCTCGTTCTCCTCGACCACAAAATCGAAGGACCTGACGCTCAGCGTCTTGGTCGTCATCGACTTGATCCACGAACAACTGTCCGGGACGGTGACCGTCAGGCCGAGGTTGCTCGTCACCTCGATGGAGAGTGAACCGCCTTCCGCTTCGATTTCATACAGGGTCTTTCCGATGATCAATTGCGGAGCTTCGCCTTCCTGCAGGATGATGATCTTTTCCGTGATGCCCAGCGATTCGTTGTGGAACAGGATGACGCCGGAACGGTCCGCGTACGTATCGTTCTCTTCGATCGTGAAGTTGAAATTCTTCGCTGTCATGCCCTTCGTCCCGACAACCTTGATCCACGAACAGGTGTCCGGCACCTCAACGCTGATACCGAAGTTGCTCAGCACGTCGATCGACAGGTTACCGCCTTCCACGCCGAACTCATAGACGCCTTCGCCGATGATGATCTGTGGCTCGGCCGCCGCCTGGCGGACCGTGACCGTCTCCGTGATGCCCAGCGACTCGTTGTGGAACAGGATGACGCCGCTGCGGTTGGCGAACGTGTCGTTTTCTTCAATCGTGAAGTTGAACGTCTCCGTCGTCATTCCCTTCGTCGTCACATTTTTGATCCAGGAACAGGTATCCGGCACTTCGACGCTGATGCCGAAGTTGCTGGTCACGTCGATCGACAGGTCGCCGCCTTCCACACCGAATCCATACACGCCCTCGCCGATGAACAATTGCGGAACGGCCGCCGCCTGACGGACGACGACCTTCTCTTCCATATTCAAGGCCGATGCCTTGAAGCGGAGTTCACAACTCCGCTCGGAGAAAGCTTCGTTCTCATCGACAGTCAAGGAGAAGGTACTGGTCGACATCGACTTGGTCGAAGTTTCACGCAGCCAGTCGCAGCCGGACGGAATTTCCAGCTTCACATCGACGTTGTGCTGCACTTCCACGCGGATTTCCTGCGCATCGCAGGTCAGGTCATAGTTGTTCCGACTGACCACCAGGGTCGGCGTTTCGCCCTCCTGATAGACCTTTACGACCTCCCGGCCCGCACTGCCCGATACCACGATCTCCCCTTCCCGCTTTTCAACCCCATCGTTCGCGGTTACATCGAAGAGCAGCGTCGTGGTGGTAAGTGACTTCGCCCTGACCGCCCTGATCCAGTCTTTCGCATTATCTGAAACCGCATAGTCAAACGTTACGTTGGCCTTCACTTCGATCGAAATCCGGCCGCCATCCTTTCCGACATCCACCCGGTTGCTGGTCACCAGGATCGCCTCCTTCTGTTTCTGGGTCACGACAATGGTCCGCCGCAGGTCGCCGCAGGTAAAATTGATCGTGGCTGAACGCTGCTCGTAGTCAGTGTTCTCCCGGACCGACACCGAAATGCCGGCCACGCCGCGTCCACCGCTTTCCTTCGAAACAGAGCACCAGTCTTTCGCCCTGTCATTGACGAACGTGGCGGTCCAGTCGCCGGAGGCATTCAGTTCGACCGATGCAGAACCGGCTGATGAGGGGAAATTCATCGTGACGTTCCCGCCGGAAAGGGTGGCCTCAGCCGTTCCCGGACGGAGCGACCCTTCCACGAATTCGAATTCCGACTTGCAAGAAGGCAAAGTCAGCACGAAAACAAGAAAAAAAAGCGACAGGAGCCTTTTCATACCTTTATTCGGAATTAACTAAAAGAAAAAGCACAAACCCGTCTCCCACAGGGGATACATAAAGACATTCCGGTCGCTGCTCTGGCAGAAATGTATGCCCGCCTTCCATTCACCATGCTTCCATCCCATCCCGGCACAGGCCCTGACACCTACCCACCAGGGCAGTTCATACGTCACGCCCGGAGACAGGAAGAAGGCAACGCGTTCACCACGATAAAAATTCCAGTTGACATCAAAACCCAACAAACCGACCACTTTCCGGTAATTATCGGATGCGTGTTCCGACTTACGGCCTTTCATCAGGACCGAACCGGAGAAGACGGCATTGACAGGTTTTGAAATATCACCCACACGAACCGCAACGCCTCCTCCCGCCAGATAATCGGAAACGGGATATTCCTTGATATCAGTATGATACCCGGCGACAGGGTCGTAACTGAGCGTTTCGTAAGATATCTGATGCCTGCCTATGGCTCCCAACGCCGTCGCGCCGACAGAAACGACTACCTTTTTCCGCTCTCTATTGGCCTCATACAATGGCTTCGGGTCCGTACGGTAGGTTACTGCAGGATCCAGCGTACCGGTCGCAGAAGCGTACGCATAGTCCACATATTCGCGGGTAGCCTCGTCGCGTGCATAGGACAGTGCCTCTTCTTTTTTCGCAACCGGCGTACTTTTCCTGAAACGGTCGGCCATTGCACGGGCCAGCGCATTCCGGGCCTGTTCTTCATATTTACTGCCCGGATGGTCTGCGAGGAACAATTCATATTTTCTCACCTTGTCCGCCTTGGCGACTTCTTCCCAGTCATCCTTGAGAATAAGATCCGGCAAGGCGGCAATCGCCTCCGCCTGGAAAAGATGTTCCTGCGAAAGGGCGAGATAGTTCTGGACCGCCTTCGCAGTACCCTCTTTCAAAGCGTTGATCCAGAGATTCAAATCGTCCAGCATTTCCCGGGCGCCGGGTGTCCAGGGATCCTGCTGGATTACCTGCTCGCACATGGTCTTGGCTTCAGCAATCTTTCCCTCCTTCAACAAAGCCCGCGCTTTTTCGAGATCGTCCTGAGGGGTCAGGAACCCGAGGAGGAAGCAGAAGCAGCAAACAAGAGCTTTCATAACGCAAACTTGATTAATTTCGTGATTGTAAATAACGGTCGATGGCGGCGGCGGCCTTTCGGCCGGCACCCATCGCCAGGATGACAGTAGCGGCGCCGGTCACGGCGTCGCCTCCGGCGAAAACGCCGGGACGTGAGGTGACACCCGCTTCGTCGGCCACGATGCAGCCGTGGCGTTCCGTTTCCAGTCCTTCCGTCGTCTGTGCAATCAGCGGATTGGGCGACGTACCCAAGGCCATGATTACACCGTCGACAGGGATCTCAAATTCGGAACCTTCAACCGGAACCGGCCGGCGGCGGCCGCTCGTATCGGGTTCACCCAGTTCCATCCGGATGCAGCGAAGAGCCCGCACCCATCCTTTTTCATCGCCCAGGATCTCGACCGGATTGGTCAGCATCCGGAAATCGATACCCTCCTCACGGGCGTGATGTACTTCCTCGGCTCGCGCCGGAAGTTCTTTCTCAGTACGGCGATAGACAATGGTCACCTCGGAGCCCAAGCGCAGGGCCGTCCGGGCGGCATCCATCGCCACATTGCCGCCGCCGACCACCGCGACGCGGCGGCCGACGAAAATCGGCGTGTCGCTTTCGGGGTCATAGGCCCGCATCAGGTTGCTGCGCGTCAGGAATTCATTGGCCGAAAACACCCCGTTGAGACTTTCGCCCGAAATGCCCATAAACTTCGGAAGTCCGGCCCCGGAACCTACGAAAACGGCGGAAAAACCTTCACGATCCAAAAGATCGTCTATAGTGACCGTGCGGCCGACCACTACATTGGTTTCGATCTTGACGCCAAGTGCCCGCACACTGTCGATTTCGGGAGCCACCACCCGCTCTTTCGGCAGACGGAACTCCGGAATGCCGTACTGCAGCACTCCGCCGGCCTTGTGAAGCACTTCGAAGATGGTCACATCGTAGCCCGCCCGGGCCAGATCGGTGGCGCAGGCCAGCCCGGAAGGGCCACTGCCCACAATAGCTACCTTCTTGCCATTGGAAGGCGCCTTCTCGACGGCGACGCCGCCGTGTGCGCGGCTCCAGTCGGCCACGAAGCGCTCGAGTTTGCCGATGGCCACCGGCTCGCCCTTGACGCCCAGGATGCAACTGCCTTCGCACTGCGTCTCCTGCGGACAAACGCGGCCGCAGACTGCAGGAAGGGAGCTGTCGCGGGCAATCACCCGCGCCGCTTCCGCGAATTCACCGGCCTTGACCTGTGCGATGAATTCCGGTATCCGGATTCCGACCGGGCATTTCGCCACACAGCGGGGATTCCGGCAATTCAGGCAGCGCGATGCCTCGAGCAGCGCCTCCTGCTCATCATAGCCGTAGCAGACTTCCTCAAAATTATGGGCCCGCACTTTCGGGTCCTGTTCCCGTACGGGAACGCGTCCGATCTTCTCCGCCATGTCAGTTCCTCCCGATTTTACATTTGTGGTCCGCTTCGATCTCCTGCGGACGATAGATGGTCTGGCGCCGGAGCGCCTCGTCGAAATCGACTGCATAAGCGTCAAACTCGGGTCCTTCCACGCAGGCAAAACGGACCTTGCCGTCCACAGTGATACGGCAGCAGCCGCACATACCCGTACCGTCGACCATCAGCGTATTGAGACTCACCACCAGCGGAATGCCGCTGCCTTTCAGGGTCAGCGTCACGAATTTCATCATGATCATCGGGCCGATGGCTACCGCCTGGTCGTACTCCCGGCCTTCGGCCAGCAGCAGTTTGACCTTCTCGGTCACCAGTCCGGGATGCCCCTCGGAGCCGTCATCGGTACATAAGTACAGATGGTCGCAGACCGAAGCCATCTCCCGCCGCAGGATCAGCAAATCGGCGGTCTTGGCGCCGACGACAATGTCGACCCGGGCGCCCCGCTCGTGCAGGTACTTCGCCTGCGGATAGACCGGCGCGGTGCCCAACCCGCCCGCCACGAACAGGTAGCGGCGGCCCTTGAGCGCCTCGTCGGGCATCTCCACGAAATCGGAAGGGCGGCCCAGCGGGCCGACCACGTCGACCAGCGCTTCCCCGGTTTCCAGCGCACAGATCATCCGGCTGGAGGCGCCGACAATCTGGGTGACGATAGTGACGGTCCCGCCATCACGGTCGTAGTCGCAAATGGTCAGGGGTATCCTTTCCCCCTGTTCCCGGGCCCGTACGATCAGGAACTGGCCCGGCAATGCGGCCGCGGCAATGCGCGGCGCCTCCACATCCATCAGACAGATGGTGGGCGTCAGCATTTCTTTCCGGAGTATCTTATACATTCGTTTCGGTGTTTTCTTTGCCTTTGTGTCTGCTTTTTTGCTGGCGGCGTACCCAGAGGACCAGGAATACGACGAGTGTGGCCACGATGGCCTCCACCCGGAGACCGATGCCGACCAGCACGCCAAGCGCCGCGACCGTCCAGACCAGGATGGCCGTGGTCAGATTGATGATATCTTTCTCACCTTTCTTGAAGATGATGCCTGCGCCGATGAAACCGACGCCCGTCACGATCTGGGCGATGACACGGCTGTGGTCGACGCCGCAACGGAGCGAGGCATAGGTGAACAGATAGGAGCCGACGATCAGGATGATGGTCGACCGTTCCCCCATCGTCTTGCCCGCTTCGTGCCGCTCGTGTCCGACCACCCAGCCGATCAGGACGACCAGGAGCAGATCGAACGAGAATATGAGCAGGTTCGAAAAGTCGAAGGTTTCTTTAAGGAAGTCTGTCAAAACGGTACCCTTTCTTCTTTAAATAACGGATAATCTCGTCGAGCCGGTTGTAGAGCCGTTCCTTTTCCGGCCGGCTCTCCTCAATGCCCGGATGAATAAGCACCAGCGCGCCGCCAAGACCTTCTTCCTTTTCAAACTTCCAGAGGCCGTCGATCAGCGGCTGCGCCTTCCGGTAGTTCGTCATAGACGGAATCGTATAATCGGCCGGCGTTCCGATGCCCGGCGTATAATTAACCACCTGCACACCCATCGCGCGGAGGATTTCCACGCTGCGCGCATCGTAATGTTCATACGGAGGCAGGAACCAGCGGGCCTTTTCGCGCGGGACGCCGGCCTCCTCCAGCGCAGCGAAATTGGCCTTGAGGTCACGGATGATACTGTCGGTGTCCATCAGTGGCGTACGCGCCGCATCCCAGTCGCAGTAGAGCACATGCCTGTCGGAATGGCCGCCCACATAATGTCCGTCCGCCACGATACGGCGGATGACATCCTGGTTGGGCGCGTGGCGCAGGCAGTTGCCCGTCAGGAAAAAGTTGCCTTTGACCTTCTGCTTCTTCAGCGTCTTGAGGATGGTTTCCGCGCCATTGAAGTTCATGTCGGCCGTAAAACAGAGATAGACGACTTTCTGGTCGGGGTTCACGCGCACGATGGCGCCGTACCGGTCTTTCTCCGCCCGAAGGGCACGGCCACGGGCCTCCAACGAGGCGGCATAGGCGACCAGGCCGGCTGTTCCGTCCATCGTAGGTTCATTGCTGGCATAGTCGCCGATATCGTCGTGGTACACAGCCAGGCCCTTGTTCAGGGCCGCAAACGGGTCTTCCCGGGTCAGCGAGGCTCCGGCCCGTTCCAGGAAGAGCGCATTGTAGATCGGGCCGTCGACCAAACCGCCCAGCGGAAGGTCGCCGGTCATTTTCACATACGACGAATGCGGATCGGTCGGCGTATCGTAGCCCGGCATTTCAGCGACGGGCCAACCGCAGATCATCGAAGTGCCCCACGGATTGCATCCGAAAAGCCAGTCGCGCAACGCCGTCTCCATCTCCCGGAAATCCGTGTCGCCGGTCGCCTGGGCATAGAGGTGCGCCTGCGTTACGGCTGCGGAAGTCAGGTTGTTGGAACACCAGAGATACGGAACGCCGTGGAGGAAAGGATCGTCCGCCGCCCGGACGAGCAGATCGTTCAGGCCTTCCTTCAGATAGCCGGTGAACTCGGCCTTCACGGCCTCGTCGTCGCTTTCCGCCAGCAGCCAGTGTCCCAGATTGATAAACGGATACCATTGGTAGTGATGGTACTCTTTCCCGGGTCCGCGGCCGCGTTCCATCCAGGGAGAGACGGGTTCCATCTCACCCCAGTATGCGGCCTGCTGCCGCCATTCCTCTCCCTTGCCGAGTGCCGACAGCGTAGCGGCCGCCAGTTCCATATCGTCAACCCAGGTGTCTTCCTCATAGAAATACGGCGAGATCACGCAAGCCGTCTGCGTATTGCCCGGCACTTCGAGTGCAAAATCCCAGGCGTCCTGCACCTTGCCCTCGATTTTCGAGGCGAAGTCGGGATACCACGGACGGATGACATCGGCACCCAGGGCGAAGGTCGAGGCGAACTTTGCGGCGATTGATGAAACACCCGTCGTCCGGTTCACCTTATTGCCGGTCACCTGCGGCTTGCCCGACACGAAATAAACGGGACGTCCCAGACCCGGGCCGTAGCCGTAATCCACCGAATCCTGATACGGCAGCCGCATACCGGCGTGGTCGCGGTCATCCGCGATCTGGTTGTACATCTCGCGCGGAGCGGGATTCATCTTGTCGAGCCAGTCGAGACCCCATTTCACCTCGTCGAGGACATCCGGAATGCCATTGGCCCCCGGACGGCCCGTCGCGTCATAGTAATCAACGAAGACAGAACGGTCCTCCGCATATTTCCAGGCGAAGGCCATCTGATAGATGGTCGTCGCCGAAGTGGTGGTGTACTGCAGATAATCTGTAGCGTCGTGCCAGCCGCCCGTCACGTCGATGTGCTCGCCTGTCCGGGTGGGATGGTACACGATATAGCCGTCGTGCTGGTGGCAGAGCCGGTCGTTGAAAGGATTGTCTCCGCATCGCTGCTGGCGCAGATAGGTCAGCAGACGGTCCACCAGTCCGTCGTACACGTCATCACCGATCCGGAAAACCGGCGAGCGGGTTCCGGCGGCAACGATATAATAACTTCCCGGAAGGGTCACTGCCGAGAAATCGAGCCGCAGGGCATCTTTCAACGCCCATTTCCCGGCCGGGAAGTGCCTGCCCGTTCCGGTGAAAACCACAGCATCCGTCAGGGCATCGTACACGGCGAAACCGTCTTCCACCGTCTGCTCCGAGAGCAGGACGGCCACCTTGCAGTCATCGGGAAAATAACCCGCCTGGTTGACCCGGATCCACGTCTCGGCGGAAAGAGGTCCAAAGGCGAGAAGCGCTGCCAACAAAATGAATAATCTACGCATAAATCGGAAATGTTTATTCTGGTACCTGCGCGCCGTAGTCTTTCACGGCGCCAAAAAGCCTGAGGGCATCCTCAACGGGATAATGGTTGGCGAACATGCCGCCGCCCGTTTCGGCCGCCTTAAGGAAACCATTGAGATAAGCCTCGTTGATAGCCCCGCCGAAAACCGACGGATCGGTGACGGATTTGTTGTCGGAGGCTTCCTCCAGCTGCTCCACATCGTCGAAATCGGACACCCTCACACGCAGGAACATCCCGCCGCCGGGCAGGGTCAGGTCGGCCTGGCGGTTGAGGAAGAACAACGTATTCTCGCAAGTGGTCACGCGCTCGGCTTCCTTGGAAGCCGGGGTATCCACGTGCGTGCGGTCAAGTCCGGAGAAGATGCAGCATCCGATGATATTATGGTCGAGGTAGCTGTCCATCTTCGGCAGGAAACGGTATCCGTAACCCATATCGCCGAAGTCTTTCAGACGCGACCAGGTGAACAGGACGGTATTGTGGGTAAAATGCGTCTCGCTGTTCTTCGCTCCCGAACTGCCGCGCAGTTCCACGGCGGCCATCCGGATATTGACGAAGATGCAATTGTCCACGACGATCTCCGTGGCGGAAGTCGATCCCAGAATGCCGAAATTAGGCCCGTTGAGGAACGCGCAATTGCGGATAGTCACATCGCACTTCGATCCTGTGTTGATATAGACAATGGCTGTCTCGTTGGTATAGACCTGTTTCTCCGGAACACCCGGAGCCCCGGTGCCGGCCGTTCCGATCGGCTGCATCATCGCCGTTTCCACGCCGGCCGGCCGGCCTTCACCGCGTGGATTATAGGCGACTGAATTCCCCCTGTCCATAATCAGGCCGTCCAGCGTCACGTGCGTATCGGCCTGCATCACATTGATCTGGATGGTACCCTGCCCCTGCGCCGAACCGTTGGACGTGGCGCCGGGCTGGACGAAAGTGCGGTGTTCGAGTATGTCACGCTCGGAAAAATCGGTAGAATAGCCACCGATGATGGAAACACCCTTGTTGATCTTGATGCTTCCGGAATCCATCAGCCCGAAATAATTGCCTTCCGCAACCCGGATGATGTCGCCCGAAGAGGCCAGTTCAATGGCTTTCTGGATGTTCTTGACAGGATTGTCCCGTGAGCCGTCGTTGCGGTTGGATCCCGTACTTTGACTGACATACCAGGTGTTTCCGTCGGAGGAACCCCGGGCCGGGGCCAACGGCAAAACCAGCATGAAAGCGGCGATCAGCAGAGGGAGTTTCAGTTGTTTCATCGTATTATTTCAGCTTGATTTCGATCGTCTCCATCCGGGCGGCGACAACGGGGCCGTCCAGGCCGAGCAGCCAGTTGCCCGTGCGGGTCGCCGCATCTGCAAAACCGGCGCGGATATCCTGCTCGGTTCCCTGCTCATTCATAGAAGCCATCAGTTTGTTGTACACCGGTTCGACAACCGGATATTCGACCAGACGGTAATTCTCCAGCCCAGCCATCGTTGCGGCATAGCGGATGGCATCAGTAAGGCCGCCCCATTCGTCCACGAGTCCGATTCGGATGGCATCACCGCCAGCCCATACACGACCCTGTGCGATTTCATCGACCGCCTCCGTCGTCAAGCCGCGGCCCGCTGCGACACGGGCGACAAAGTCTTCGTACGTTTCGTCGATCTGCTTCTGCATGGCGGCTTCCTCTTCCGGATCGAGCGGATCCATCCCGCCGGCTTTCGAACCGTGCTTATGCGTGGACACTTCATAGACGTTCAGATGCAGGTTCTTCCTGAGCGCCTTCCCGAAGCTCGGAATCAAACCGAACACGCCGATCGACCCGGTCAGCGTACTCTTGTCGCTGAAGATCTTGTCGGCGCCGCAACTGATCCAGTAGCCGCCCGATGCGGCATAGCCACCGTAACTGGCGACCACGGGCTTGCAGGCCTTGGTCAGGGCGATTTCGCGTTCGATGGCCGCAGAAGCCTGCACGCTGCCGCCCGGGCTGTTGACGCGGAACACCACAGCCTTGACCGAAGAATCCCGCCGGGCTTTGGCGATTTCCCTGGCGAAATTGTTGCCGATGTTGCCATCACCCTTGTCATCCATTACAATCTCGCCGTCAGCATAAACCACGGCGATTTTCTCCTTGGAACGGAGATTCGGCTTGACCTTTGCCGCGGCATAGTCCTTCAGGCTGACATATTTCAATTGCTTGGGCTCCTTCACGCCGCAAAGCGTGCAGAAATAATCGCGCACCTGATCATCATACCAGAGTTCGTCGACCAAGCCTTTTTCAAGGGCATCCTTTCCGCTTTCAAGCTCCAGATTGTCGATCCAGGCATTGTATTGTTCGGCCGTAAAATCGCGGGACGCGGCCACTGCATCGGCCATCACGCCCCAGATCGTACCGAGCATCTTCTCATATTGCTCCTTGTTCTCCTGGCTCGGTTCGCTCTTGATATACGGCTCGCCGGCCGATTTGTACTTGCCGTGCCGGATCAGCTGGATATCGACTCCCAAATGGTCAATCAGGTCTTTGTAATACATCAGGCTGGAGCTCATGCCCTGGATCATCACGTCACCGTACGTATTGAGAATCACCTTGTCGGCCACTGAAGCGATATAATAGTTTCCAGCCGACAGGTTCTGGCTGTAGGCGACCAGCGGCTTGCCGCTCTCGCGGAAACGGACCAGGGCATTGCGGAATTCCTCCGCCTGCGCGATGTCCATCCCCAGCCCGTCGGCCTTGAGGTAGACGAACTTCACCTGCGGATCGGTTGCGGCCGTTTCCAATGCCCGGATTGCATCCAACAACGAGACGCTCTGTCCCATATTGGCACTCATCAAAAGCGGGTTGAAGGAGAAGGATTCCTTGCCCTGCTCGCCGATGGGTTTTGACAGGTCTATTTTCAGAATGGCTCCCCGGGGGACGGAGGGCTGGCTCTCCTTGCTCCCCATCGAAGAGATGGCCGAACCGATGAGACCGAAGATGATCAGATTGATCAGGAAAAAGGCAATGAGTGCTCCGAGGCATCCGCCGAAAACGACTTTCCAAAAAGGTTTCATATCCTAATAAATGATGATTTTGCAAGTTACGTTTTGCAAATATAATCAATTATCTTTACTTTTGCACCAATGAGAAAAGCGTCTGGATACATCCTCTGCCTGCTTGTGATTGCCGCCTATGTCTTCTCGTACACGGGCGTCGGCATCCATACCTGCCACGATGACGGAACCCGCCATCTGGTCTGGCTCCTGGGCGACGTATCCTGCGAAGCCATCCACCACCACAGCCACGAAGCCGACCACGGCCATCACCACGACGGGCACTGCTGCTCGACGCAGGTCTTCGTCGTGACCGACGCGCAGGACAGCGCCCCCGGTGTCGACCGGATCGCCGCTCCGGAAATCATGCTTCCCCTTCTGGCCGTGGCGGAGGCCTTCCTCCCCGTGATATCCGAGTACGTGCGCATCGACGACGTCGACACGCCGCCGCTCATATCGCCACCTACCCTTTCCCAGCTTTCTGTCTGGTTGGTTTGACTTGTGTTACGGGGCTCTGCCCGGACCCCGCCGATGCAGCCTGCTATCGCACAGGCTCCTGCAACGGCTTTCGCTAGCGGCTGATGCCGCTTCCTTCCAAACAACCAACAGAAAAACAATGAAAAGAATACTGATTGTCATTAGCTTGTGTCTGGCCGCACTCCCGACATTCGCACAACAACTCCACGGCTACGTCTTTTATCAAAAGCCCAACGGCGGCACCGAGCCCTTGCCTTTTGCGCAGGTCTATCACATGGAAAAGGCCAGACTTATCGATACCGATGCCAACGGGGAATTCACACTCACGCTCACGGCCCGCGCCACACTGATCGCCACTTATGTCGGCTATACCCGTGACACCGTCGTAGTGGAACCCGGCACCGCTGAAGCGAAATTCTATCTCAGCGGCGAAAACGACCTCTCCGAATCGAAAGTCACCGCGATGCAGTCCACCCTGCCCAAGATGAAACCGGTCAAGACCGAGGTCATCACCGCGGCCGGCCTCTGCAAGATGGCCTGCTGCGCCCTGGCCGAAAGTTTCGAGAACTCTGCCAGCGTCACGGTCGGCTATGCCGACGCCGTGACCGGCGCCCGCCAGATCAAACTCCTCGGCCTCTCGGGCACCTACACCCAGATGCTTGACGAGAACCGCCCCGTGATGCGCGGCATCGCCGCTCCCTTCGGCATGTCGTTCGTCCCCGGCCAGTGGCTCGAAAGCATCCAGATCGCCAAAGGCCCCTCGTCCGTGATCAACGGCCTGGAAGCCATCACCGGCCAGATCAATATGGAGCACCGCAAACCCACCGACGAGACTCCGCTCTTCGTCCAGGTGTACGGCAGCTCCGACAAGATGTTTGAGACCAACATCGCCTCGGCCATCCAGTTCAACGAGAAGTGGAGCATGATCAACATGGCCCACGTGGGCGGCACCGCCTCGAAGATGGACCACAACCAAGACGGCTTCCGCGATGAACCCGAAGACCTGCAGCTCAACTTCACCAGCCGCTGGCTCTACTACGCCCCGAGCGGGATGCAGATCCGATTCGGCGGCCGTTTCCTCAACGACGACCGTCTCGGCGGCCAGATGAACGCCACCAAAGACAACAACTCCAACGTGGCGAACAATATCTGGGGCTCCAACATCAGGAACCGCGGCATCAACGGCTACTTCAAGATCGGCGTGCCCCTCAACGAAGAAAACACCGCCAACATCGCCCTCGTGGCGGATTTCAACCACCACGAATTCGATTCGTTCTTCGGCCGGAAGACGTACGATGCCAAGCAGAATTCCGCTTTCGCCAACCTGATCTACCAGAACGAAATCAACGAGACCCACAAGGTGGAATTCGGAGCCACCTGGCAGTTCGATGACATTAACCAGGGCTTCTGTTATGATAATGCAAACCTGTATGCCAGTCCCGGCGTCATCATCCACAATCAGTGGTTTGACTTCAGCCGCAATGAACACGCAATCTCGGGCTTCGGAGAATACACGCTGACCCCCGGCGACAGTTTTACCTTCGTCGGCGGCCTGAACCTCCAGTACAGCACACTCCACGGCTGGCTCTTTGCGCCGCGCGCCAACATCCGCTGGGCGCCGGCGGAGTGGGTGACGCTGCGTGCCCTGGGCGGCCGCGGATACCGTACCGCCAACATCTTTACCGACAACCTCGGTATCTTCTCGACGGACAAGTATTTCGGAGAGTACACTACGGGCAGATACCAGGTTCTTACCGGCGGTTCCGACCTGGACCTGCTGGAAGATGCCTGGACCTGGGGCGGCAACGTGACCTTTTACCTGCCCATCGGGGCGGAAGACACCGAAACTTACCTGAGCTTCGACTATTTCCGCAATGACTTCAACAAGCAGGTAATCGTGGACACGGAGTTGCAGGCCCACGATGCAATCGTTTTCTACAACCTAGACGGGAAATCCTTCACCAATACCTATCAGGTGGACTTCTCGGTCAATCCGCTGGAACGCTTCAACATTACCACAACGTTCCGCTATACGGACGCGAAAGTGACGTTGAGGGAACAGGGCCTGGTGGAGCGGCCGATGACCAGCCGTTTCAAAGGCGTGCTCAATATGCAGTATGCCACCGCGATGAGCAAGTGGACCTTCGACTTCACGGCACAAATCAACGGCCCGATGCGCCTGCCCAGTTTCGCCGCAGAAATCTGGGGTATGGAGACTTCTCCGGTCTACCCGATGTTCTACGCACAGATCACCCGCAAGTTCAAAGGGATCGACGTCTATGCCGGTGCCGAAAACATCGGCGGTTACCGCCAGCACCACGCCATCATCGGCGCCGAAAATCCGCTCATCGACCGTACGGATGCCGTGGATTATGCAAAACCCTTCTTCGATGCCAGCTGCGTCTGGGGTCCCCTGATGGGCCGCAAATTCTACATCGGCCTCCGTTATACTTTGTGGAAATAACCTAGTCTAATCTATAACAATTGTTCGATATGAAACGCTTTTTCACCCTTATGCTGGCCGTGCTGCTGATCGCCGGCACCGCCACCACCGCCCTGGCTCAGGACAAGAAACAGAAGAAGGCCGCCAACATCCAGGAAGTGACCTTCGTCACCACCATCGACTGCAAGAACTGCGTCAAGAAGGTGGAAGCCAACCTCCCCTATGAGAAAGGCATCAAGGACATGAAAGTCACGCTG